>JAXMNQ010000027.1:0-81988 GCA_034670345.1 Paracoccaceae bacterium
AACGACACGCTCGTGGGGAACTTCGGGCAGGACAACCGGCTGGATGGCGGCGATGGGGACGATCTGGTCAAGGGTCTCAGCGGCAACGACACGCTCATCGGCGGCGCGGGCGCGGATGACATTCAGGGCGATCAGGGGTTTGACCTCGCAGACTACTCCGGATCGGCGGCGGGCGTTGGCGTGCGGATCTGGACAGGCACCGGTCTTGGCGGAGACGCTGCCGGGGATGTTCTGAGCGGGATCGAAGGGCTGATCGGATCCGCACATAACGACACGCTTGTGGGGAACTTCGGGCAGGACAATCGGCTGGATGGCGACGATGGGGACGATCTGGTCAAGGGACTCAGCGGCAACGATACCCTCACAGGCGGCGCGGGCGCGGACACCATAGAAGGTGATCAAGGCAATGACGTTCTGCGCGGCGGGGACGGCGCGGACAGTCTGGTTGGCGGTGATGGCTTTGATGTCTACACCGGTGGGCAGGGCGCCGATCGCTTTGTCTTCAGTGCCGTGAGTGAGGTAGGGAACGGGGCGCAACGTGACCAAATCCTGGACTTCGAAAAGGGTGAGGATCTGATCGATTTGAGCGCAATGGTTCCCGGTGACTTCAATTTCCAAGGCACCGCGGCCTTCACGTTCTTTGGGAATGCCGAAGTGCGCCTCTTCGAAACTCCCAGCGGATCGACGATTATTCAGCTGGATGTCGACGGGAACGGGACGGTTGATGGTGAGATCCGAGTGGGCGGCGTGACCGGATTGACAGCGGGCGACTTCGACTTGTGAAGGAATCAATTGGTTAGATTTCCTGCATCGGATGGCCCAGGCCCGAAAAAGTTGCCTGCGCGTATGGCCTTGGTCGCGGCGGCTTTGCTCTCAAGGCTTGGCCTTGTCGGATTTGGCTGCATGACCTCTTGCGAAATTCAGGCATGCGTGCCGAGCAAGCGGGTAGCCGCTCTTGGTCCTTCGAGGCCAAACTATCGGTCACCAAATGGTCGTTCGGAAAGATATGAAAGGGCTGCATCCAGTCTTTAGTTGCGCAGCGAAGAAGGTTACGAGCCGTTCGTAGTTGCGCAGGTTTCGGCATGCAAGCTTTTCGCGGTACGAAGCTGGCGAACGCATGACGTCACTCGAGATTGATCGTTGGGGCTTCTGCGGCACACAAGCGGCTGGAGCAGACGCGCAGCACATCATGTGATGTATTTCCAAGATTTTGACAGCAAGTTCCCAAGTGCCCTGCAGCAAGCGTTCCGCGGGCCTGGAGCGCTCGGCCTTTGATCCCCGGCTTTGAATTCCGCGATCACAGAAAAAAATCTGTGCGTGGTGCAACAGCCGGTTTCCGCTCGATAGCCGCCTGGACTTTTGACGCCCCCCCCATTTTGGGATGCGTCTATTCATTGAGCGCCGCTACCCAGTCCACTGCTCAACCTCAATCCAAGTTCCTTTGACAGTGCCGGAGCGCAGGTTGCAAGACGACATCGCGCCGTGACTTGTTTGCAGCACCCGAAACCATGTCGCATGCCGATCCTCAAACCTGTCAGTCTGACAGGATCTCTGCGGTTCCATGCGTTGACGGGCCGAATTCGCCCCGGAGCTCCATGATCAGGCCGCGTATCCATTGGTGCATGGCATCTGCATGGAAGCGCAGCGGCCAGACCATGGTCAGATCGAAATCGCCCCGGAACGGGCATTCGACGATCTTGACCCGGCCACCGAAGGTCTGTGCCAGCCGCCGCGGCACCGTGGCCACCAGCGTGGATCCGGAAACGAGTCGCGCCACGCCTGCCGGGCTCGGAACCCGGAGAGTCGGGGTCATGCGATATCCCTGCGCCAGGATTTGTGTGACGTAGGTCGAGGTCCAGTTGCCCTCGTAAGTGATGTCTATGAGATCGAGGGCCAGATAATCTTCAATCGTCAGATCGCGGCCAGCCATTGGATGCGCATGGTCCATGAGGCAGACGTAGTCCTCGCGGTACAACTTGCTGAGATATATCCCCGACTGGACATTGGGGCGCGGTCCGATCAGCATGTCGGCCTCGCCGCGCAGGAGGAGCTCGGGACCGGCGCCGCGCGAATTGATCACCGCTATTTCTATGCCGGGCGCCCTTAGACGCATTTCGCGTACCAGACGCGGGATAACCAGAACTCTTTCATAATAATTGCAGGCCAGCACCAGCCGTCCGCGCGCATGGGCCGGGTCGAAGGCGTCCGGGCGGGCCATCTGTTCCAGCGCGGCCAGCATCGGCCGGATCTGCTCAATGATCTGTTGGCACCTCTGGGTGGCAACCTGTTGGCCCTTTTCGCGCACGAACAGCGGATCGTGGAATACCGAGCGCAGTCGTTCGATGGAATAACTGACCGCGGACTGATTGACGCCGATCGCTTCGGCCGCGGCGGTGAAGGACCCGGCATCGTTGACGATGCACAAGGTTCTGAGCGTGGCGAATTCCAGTCGCATGGGATCGGGTGAGACTGACATTTCTGTTCCGACGGCCTTCCTGTTCATCAGTCTGATTGATAGCCTGCTTTATTGTCATCGCATTGAGCGATGGTCAACCTGACACTATTTTGAACGCTGGAATCTTCAATATGGACCCGGAAGGAGCTTGCCGCGCTGCCCCTCGTCACCGCGCGCGGCTGCTGGAATTCCCGCTCGGCCAATCCGAGCGAGACGCCTCGTCGAGGCTGAAAGAATGAGCGCCGTCGCCATACCCCTCAACGACGGCCTGGACCTGCGCTCACTTAGAGGACCCAAACGTTCGAGACAGGGTCGCCATTTTTCAGCCATCAGTGGTTTCGATGGACAACATTAATGCCATCGCATTGATGCATTTCGTACTCATTGATAAATCCCGGCAGGCAACGCGAGGGGGGGACACCATGGCGCTAGCTCCGACGACAGATGAGATAACTTTCGACCAGTTGGTTCTGGATCCTTATCCCGTCTACCGCCAGATGCGCGCCGAAACACCGGTCATCCGGGTGCCCGCTGTGCAGCGCACCTTTCTGGTCAAAGCCTCCGACACCAAGATGGTCAAGGACGATCCCGAACTCTTCAGCTCGAACGACCCGCGCACACCGATGCAGCCTGCCTTCCGCGCCCATACCCTGATGCGCAAGGACGGCGCCGAGCATCTGCGCGAGCGCAAGGCGATGATGCCCGCGCTGACGCCCAAGGCGATCCAGTGCAACTGGGCCGGGCTCTACCAGGATCTTGCCGCCGAATACCTCGACCGTCTGCCCAAAGAGGGGCCGGTGGACCTGTTTACCGATCTCTGCGGTCCGGTCGCCGCGCGCATTCTGGCGCATATCCTCGGCATTCCCGAAGCCACCGACGAACAGATGATGCGCTGGTCGCAGAACCTGATCGACGGCGCGGGGAACTTCGCCTGGCGGCCGGAGCCGTTCAAGGTGAGCGACAAGGCCAATGACGAGATGAACGCCCTGTTCGACACGGTGGTCGAGCGGGTGCGCGCCGAACCCGATGCCTCGGCTTTTTCGGTCATGGTCAACGCCGACGATCCGATCCCGATGAGCCAGATCTACGCAAATATCAAGATCGCCATCGGCGGCGGCATCAACGAGCCGCGGGATGCTCTGGCGACGCTGATCTACGGGTTGCTCACCAATCCTGACCAGTTGGAAGAGGTGCAGGCCAAAGGCGACTGGGGCAAAGCCTTTGAAGAGGCCGTCCGCTGGGTCGCCCCGATCCAGGCCAGTTCCCGCCTCGTGACCCGCGACACCCAGATCCGTGGCTTTGACATCCCCAAGGGCGACACGGTCATGACCATCCAGGCCTCGGCCAACCGCGACGAAGAGGTGTTCGGCGACAATGCCGAAGCGTTCTTTGTCTATCGCAACAAGAACCCGCATCAGGCGTTCGGCAACGGCCCGCATCACTGCGCCGGATCGCATACTGCGCGCCGCACCCTGGGCAAGATCATGGCCCCGATGCTGTTCGAACGCTTCCCGAACATGCGCCTGCCCGACCCTTCGGCGGTGCAATGGCGTGGCTTCGGCTTTCGCGGGCCGATCAACATGCCGGTGCTGATAGGCTGACCGGCGGTTTGGCAAAGTGAACCATTTCAAGGAGGAACAACTGATGGTCAAGGTCAAGTTCGTGGCCGCTGACGGCTCTGAGACAACTGTCGAGGGAGAAGATGGCGCCAGCGTCATGCACACCGCCGTGGCCGAGGATGTCGACGGCATCGTCGGCGAGTGCGGCGGTTCAATGATGTGCGCCACCTGCCACTGCTACGTCGACGACGCGTGGACCGGCAAGACCGGCGAACGCAGCGAAGACGAGGATGACATGCTCGAAGGCGCCGCCAGCGAGGTGAAACCCACCTCGCGCCTGTCCTGCCAGATCAAGCTGGACCCGTCGCTCGACGGCCTGATCGTCCACATGCCTGAAGAGCAGTTCTGAGCATGTCCGGAGCGGATCCCGTCGTGCAGGAGAGCCTGTGATGGCCTATCTTCTGACGCGGTGTCTGCACCACCTGTGGATGGACGCCCGCCGCGACAAGACGCACCCCGAGCATTGCAAATGGGTGCAGTCCGGCTGCATCGGGCTGGCCTCGGTTCTGGTTGGCAGTGCCTTGTGCGATGATGCCGGGGTGCCGATCGGCCATTCTGACCTGCCTGAGGCCGAATCGCTCGGCGATGCCCGACGTTTTGCCGAAGGCGACCCCTTCTGCGCCGCTGGCAAAATCTGCGAAATCGACATCGCGCTCTTGCCCGAAGGGTTCCGGGCCGACAGGATCGCAATACGGACGTAGCCCTGCGTGAAAAGCTGGAATGGGTCGGAGCCCGGCGAAGTCAACGGCAGCGGGAGACTGCTGAAAACGCCACCGGGCCGATCGGGAAAACGAACAAGAGCCGGCTCAATTGGCTTGATCGAAACGGTTGCAGAAGGGAGCCCGCACAGCGGGTAGGGAGAAAAATGAAACCAACACAGTCTTTGGGTCTGGCCCGTCGCGGCGCCCATCTGATCGCTGCTGGGGGGGCCGCAATCCTGGCGCTTCTCGGTATCTACATTGCCGGTTTCGGCAGCTTGAACGAGACCATGCTGCGGGTCGGAACCTACACCTTCGCGGGCGTCATCGTTCTGGTGCTCGGGCTCTCCAAAAATTTGGACAACCGATGGAAAGCCGGTCTCGACGTGCTGCTGTTGGTGGCACTTCTGGTCTCGGCAGAGCGGTATTTCTCGATCGGCGCAATGCTGGAAACCGGCCTTTACTTCTTCACGCCGACCGACGTCTGGATCGGCGTCCTTGCAATCGCGGTGCTGCTGGAAATGACACGGCGCGCCTTTGGCCTGCCACTGGTGATCGTCTGCGTGCTGACGCTGCTCTATGCGCTGCTCGGCCAGTATCTGCCTTGGATTTTCGAGCACGGAGGCTATTCGCTTGACCAGATCATGCAGGTTGTTTGGTATTCCTTCGACGGGGTGTTCGGCGGGCCGCTTTCGGTCGTGGTCACGCTGATCCTTGTCTTCATCGTGTTCGGCAGCCTGCTTGAGGCGATCGGCGCGGGTCCGGTCCTGCTCAAGTTCGCCTTTGCGGTGACCGGGCGGTTTCGCGGCGGTCCCGCGCATGCCGCAATCGCGGCCAGCGGCGTGTTCGGCACCATGTCGGGATCGGTGTCCGGCAACGTGGTGGGCACCGGCGTGATGACCATTCCGATGATCGTCAAACGCGGGTTTCCGCCCCGTTATGCCGGCGGGGTCGAGGCCGCCGCCTCGTCCGGCGGGCAGTTCATGCCGCCGATCATGGGCGCTGTCGCCTTCATCATGTCGGACGTCACCGGCATCCCCTACCTGACGATCTGCGCCGCCGCATTGCTGCCTGCCCTGTTCTATTATGCATCGCTGTTCGTGTCGGTTCATGTCGAGGCGGTACGCCGCGACATCCGGCCGATCCCGCGCAAGGACCGTCCGGAGATCGGTCGTCAGGACTGGATCATGTCGCTGTGTTTCGTCCTTCCGCTGGCGCTGATGATGTTCATCCTGCTGTCGGGCCGCTCCCCGGCGATGGCCGGTTTCTGGGCGGTGATTGCCGCCGTCGTGCTGGGCTTTGCGCTGAACCCCGAGTTGCGCCGCAAACCGCAGCGCCTGATCGAGGGTCTGGTCGACGGCGGCAAGGCCTCGGCACAGATCATCATCGCGGTGGCCTCTATCGGGATCGTCATCGGCGTGATGAACATGACCGGGCTGGGCCTGCGCTTTGCCGGCACGATGCAGAGCATCGCGGGCGAGTCGCTGTTCCTGTCGCTTGTGATGATGATGTTGGGGTCGCTGGTTCTCGGGATGGGCATGCCCACCGTGCCGGCCTACCTGATCGTCATCCTGGTGATGGGGCCGGCAATCGAGATGATGGGCGTGCCGACGGTGATCGCGCATCTTTTCGTCGTCTATTTCGGTGTCCTGAGTTCTATCACACCACCGGTGGCCATCGCCGCCTTTGCAGCGGCGCCGATCGCACGGGCCAACCCGATCCATATCGGCATAGACGCCTGCCGCATCGCGCTGATCGGTTTCATCATCCCCTTCGTTCTGGTCTACAACCCGTCACTTTCGCTGGTGACCGGCTTCACGATTGAAGGGTTTGTCTGGATCTGCCTGCGGCTGTCTCTGGCAATCTGGCTGTTTTCGACCGGGTTCTCGGGATTTGCGGCCAAGCGTCTCTCGGTGCCGATGCGACTGATACGCTTCGTGCTGGGTTTCGCGCTGCTCTTCCCGGTGCTCTGGGTCGAGGCGCTGGCGACGCTGGCAGCGCTCGGGCTGGTGTTCATGGACTGGCGCGGCAGCAATCTGCCCGATGAACCTGTCGCCGAAGTCCCTCAAGAATAGGCCGCCGGCTGTCCCTCTCACCTGATAAATACTCTCAACAAGGAAAACTGAGCCATGACCAAGAGACGTACTTTCCTGCTGAGCCTGGCCGCTTCGGCGCTCGTGGCGCTGAGCGCGCCCGCCGCCCGCGCCGACGATTTCTACAAAATGGCGACTCTCGCGCCGGGATCTTCCGCCTATCTCATCATGTCGACCTTCGCCAAGATGGTCGGAGACGAGATGGACGGCGTGCAGATCCAGGTCAACGCCACCGGAGCGGCCACCGCGCACGCCATGCAGGCGGCGCAGGGCGATCTGGATTTCTTCATGATGGCGCCCATCGTGCACAAGTTCATGACCGAGGGCACGGCGATGTACGCGTCGGTGCCCCAGGCCCCCGAATTGTCCAAGTCGCTGCGCGGCGTCCTGATCTTTCCGATCGGTTACTACCATGTCGTGACCTGGGCCGATTCCGGGATCGAGAGCTTCGAGGATTTCCGCGGCAAGAAGGTCTACCTCGGCCCTCCGGGCGGCAGCGCCACGGCAACCATGAAAGCGATGATCGAAGGCGCCGCTGGCCTCAAGGCGGACGAGGATTACACGGCGGTGATCATGAGCACGGACGCCGCGCTCCAGGCCTTTCAGGACGGACGCCTCGACGTCTTCTCCAACATCACTCTGCCCCCCTCGCCGATGGTTGAACAGTTGGCCCTGTCGCGCGACATTCGCCTGATCGGTTTGACCGACGCACAACTGGAACGCCCCGGCGTGGCGGGGTTGGTCAACCGGCCGGGCGGCGCGATCCAGATGATCGGCGCCGATGTCTACGGCAAACGGCAGGCCAACGATGCACCGGTTCGGGCCGTGGCCTCTTACGGCGGCATCGGCACCAACAAGGATCTTCCCGATGAGGTCATCTACCAGATGACCAAGGTTTTCTGGGATGGTATCGAAGAGATCCGCGCTGGCGCACCCTGGCTGCGCAATGTCACGCTGGAAACAGTGTTCAAGGACCTCAACATGCCACTTCACCCCGGTGCCCAGCGCTATTACGAGGAAATCGGCCTCGACATCCCCGAGGATGTGCGGAGCGCCGAATGAGCGCCTCGGAGATGACACTGCAGCCTCCGGCGCTGCAATTCGTTTGCGAGATCACAGCCGAGCTGTCCCCCCCGATCGAGGTGGGGGCCGCGCCCGGCGGGCAGTGGCGGATCATTCCGATCGTGGGCGGGACCGTCGAAGGGCCGCGGTTGCGCGGCACTGTGCGCAATTTCGGGGCCGACTGGCAGACCGTCTGGGACAGCCATGCCGAACTGGATACCCGCTACATGATCGAGACCCACGACGGGGCCGTGATCGACATCCGCAACTTCGGGTTCCGGCACGGTCCGCCCGAGGTTCTGGCCCGGATCGCCGCTGGCGATGAGGTGCCGGCGGAGGACTATTACATGCGTACCTTGCCGCGAATGAAGACCGGCGATGCGCGCTATGACTGGGTCAACCGGACCGTTTTTGTCGGGACGGGCGAACGGCTTGCCAGTTCCGTTCGTATCGGCGTTTTCGAAGTACTGTAGGCAGGCCGGGCTTCCGGCTTTCCGCACAACAGGGCCGAACACCGGCCCGACACCGCAGAGGAGGAGAAAGACAATGAAACATTTCGCAATGCGTCTGGCCATGGCAGCAGGGCTGGCCACGGCCAGCCTGCCCGCCGCCGCCGACGATTTCCTGACATTGGCCACGCTGGGGCCGGGTTCCTCGCCCTATCTGGTGATGTCCACCTTCGCCCAGATGGTCGATGAAGAACTCGACGATGTCAGCATTCAGGTCAACGCGACCGGTGCGGCGACCCAGCACGCCATGCAGTCGGCTGCCGGACAGCTCGATCTGTTCATGTGGTCGGCCAGCGTGCATGACGCGATGATCAAGGGCGATGCCATGTGGGCACGGGTGCCGCAGGCGCCTGACTTGTCCAAGAACCTGCGCGCCATCTTCGCCTTCCCGTTGGGGCTTTACCACATCGTCACCTATGCCGATTCCGGTATCATGGAACTTGAGGATCTGGCTGGAAAACGCGTCTTCCTCGGACCACCGGGCGGCGGTGCGACGGCGATCATGCAGCGGGTGGTCGAAGGCGCCACCGGACTGAAGGCCGGCGAAGATTTCGAACAGGTCAATCTCGGCTGGGACGCGGCCACCCAGGCATTCCAGGACGGCCGGATCGACGTTTACATCAATTCGACCAACGCGCCCTCACCGGTGATCCAGCAGCTGACCCTGAGCCGCGAAGTCCGGTTTCTCGGCCTGACCGATGAGCAGATGCAGAAAGCGCCGCTGCAGGCCATCCTGAACCGTCCGGGCGGCACGCTTGGCGAAATTCCGGCCGGTCTCTATGGCGACAACCAGGTCAACGAGGCGGCCGTGCGCACGCTTGGGTCTACGGTCGGTATCGGTGTCGGTCAGCATGTCGACGAAGAGGTCGTCTACCGCATCACCAAGGCGTTCTGGGACGCCATTCCGGCGAAGCAGCAAAACGCGGCATGGCTGCGTAACATCCAGATCGACAACGCCTTTCAGGATCTGAACCTGCCGCTGCACCCCGGTGCCCTGCGCTACTACGAGGAGATCGGCAAGGAAATCCCCGAGGAACTGCGCCCCTCCAACTGACAATTCACGCCCCGGGTATTTTCTGCCCGGGGCGTTTCTTACCGCCCTTTTCCGGCCGCCTAGGAGCCTTTATGTCCAGTCCGAAAAACATCCTGTTCATCATGTACGATCAGCTGCGCTGGGATTACCTCAGCTGCTACGGTCACCCGCATCTGCACACTCCGAACATGGACCGGCTGGCGGCAATGGGCGTGCGCTTTGATCGCTGTTACATTCAGTCGCCGATCTGCGGTTCGTCGCGCATGTCGACCTATACCGGCCGCTACGTGCATTCCCACGGCGCCAGCTGGAACGCCATCCCGCTGAAGGTGGGGGAATTGACGATGGGCGATCACCTGCGCGATCAGGGCATGGCGTGCCATCTGATCGGCAAGACCCACATGCGGGCCGATACCGAGGGCATGGCGCGTCTCGGCCTCGCGCCGGACAGCGTGATCGGCGCACGCGTTGCGGAATGCGGTTTCGACATCTTCGAACGCGACGACGGCATGCGCCCCGAAGGCCCGGACGGGCTCTATGATGCCGGAGGCGCGAAACACTACAACGAATACCTGCGCGCCAAGGGGTACGAGAGTGAAAATCCGTGGCACGATTTTGCCAACTCGGGGATCGACGCGGACGGCAACGTGCTGTCCGGATGGTTCCTCAAACACAGCGCCGAAGCCGCCAACATCGCGGAAGAGGACAGCGAGACGCCCTATCTGACCCGCCGTTGCCTCGATTTCATGGAAACGGCCCAGACGCCCTGGTGCTGCCACCTGTCCTTTATCAAGCCGCATTGGCCCTACATCGTGCCCGAGCCCTATCACGACATGTACGGTCCCGAACACGTCCTGCCACCGGTGCGGACGCAAGAGGAATATGACCGCGCGCACCAGGTGCTGAAGGCCTTCATGGAAAGCCCCTTCAGCAAGGCCTTCGCCTCGGACAAAACGCGCGACACCGTGATCCCGGCCTACATGGGGCTGATCAAGCAATGTGACGATCAGCTTGGCGTGTTGCTCGACTGGCTCGAGGAAACCGGCAAGATCAAGGACACGATGATCGTGCTGACCTCGGATCACGGCGACTTTCTTGGCGATCACTGGATGGGCGAGAAGATGTTCTTTCACGACGGATCGACCCGCGTGCCGCTGATCATCTACGATCCCTCGCCCGAGGCCGACAGCACCCGGGGCACTGCCTGCGAGGCGCTGGTCGAGTCCATCGACCTCGCACCGACCTTCGTGGATTTTTCCGGCGGCGAACCTCCGATGCATATTCTGGAAGGCGAAAGCCTGTTGCCGATCCTGCGCGGCGCGGCCACATCGACCGGGCGCGACTACGTGATCTGCGAATACGATTATTCGGGCACTCCCACCGCAGACAAGCTGGGCCTTTCGGTTCGCGAGGCGGTGATCTTCATGATCGCCGACAAGGACTGGAAGCTGATCCACTTCGAGGGTGGCTATCGCCCGATCCTGTTCGACCTGCGCAAGGATCCGCAAGAGCTGCACGACCTCGGCGACAGCGAAGAGCACGCCGAGGTCATCGGGCGCATGTATGACAAGCTGTTCAAATGGACCCGCCGAGCCTCGCAGCGAACGACCCGGAGCGAGGCGCAATTGCTGGCGATGCGTGGACAGTCTGGGCGGCGCGGCGTTCTGATCGGGATCTATGACGAAAACGACGTGCCGCTTGAACTGACGGTGCATTACCGGGGCCGCAAGGTGGCCAACCGGAAAGGCTCCAAGAGCTGACAGCCGTGGTGGCAGGCCCGCGCCGAGGCGCGGGCCCCTGTTACAGGTTTAGCAGGGGTTTTGCGTTTTCCTTCAGGATCAGCGGCTTGACCTCATCCTTGATGCCGATGTCCTCGAAATCCGACAGCTACCGGTCCGATGTTTTCGCAGGTCAGTCCAAGCCGAAGAGCATCTCTTTCCGCAGGATCGCGTTGGCGCAACCAGCACAGTGCCGACGCGTTGAGCGCCATCGCGCGCACTCTGAATACGAGGCCACGCAAAACGCTCGGTCGGCAAACGCCGGGGGAAGCGCTCGACCGGCCACTCAAACACGATGCTATCGAAGGCGTTGCGACGACCGGTCGACTCCGTTTGCAGTCGCAAAGTCAAAGCCTACCAGCCGCGCCGTTCCAGTCGTTCAAGTTGCTCCTGAAGCTGATCGAAAATTGCTGCGGGATCCGATCCGGGGCTGGCGAGGTAGTCATGCACAGACTGGGACCACGCATTCGAGACGTAGACATAACTGCCACGAAGGTTCGCGTTCGGCCGGTTCAGGGCCATTTGAAGCCCGCCAAAAACCACCTGGAAGAAATCCGATACATTGCGGATGTCCGGGTCCGAATACAGCGCCGGGCGGGTCGGGTTCTGGCTTTGGAACAGAGCGCGCTGTAGTTGCTCGTCCTTGTTCGTCATGAACTTCACCAGATCTGCCGCGATTTCCGGATGTGCTGAATTCCGCGACACCCCAAGATACCATCCGCCATGTGTGCCGCCCGATCCGGCCGATCCTGCCAGCAGCGAGGACACGCCCACCTTGCCGGCCAGCGGGCTGCCGGATTCTTGCGAAATGGCCCAGGCATAGGGCCAGTTGCGCATGAAGAGCGCGTTGCCGTTCTGAAAGAAGATCCGGGCGCTCTCGTTGTTCAGGTCGAGCACTTCGGGCGGGGCGATTGTGCCGATCCAGCCCTTCACCCTTGTCAAGCTGGCGAGCGCCGCCGGGTCGTCCACCCTGACCCGGCCCTCGGAGTCGAGGATCGGCGCGCCCCCCATGGCCTCCAGCCATTCCAGCGCGTTGCAGGTCAGCCCCTCGCCGGGTGTGGCCTCGAAGACGTAGCCCCAGAAACCGGGATTGCGGCGGCGCTCGGCAGCCTGAATGCGGGCGGCAATCTCCTCCATCTCGGCATAGGTGCGGGGCACCTCTTCGCCGTAGGCCTCAAGCAGATCCTTGCGGTAGTAAAAGAGCCCGACCCCGCTCCAGAGCGGCATTGCTTTCAACTGGCCGTGGAAGGTGGCGTTGGTGATCAGGCGCGAGAAATGCTCGGTTTCGGCGCCTTGGGTATGGGGCGTCAGGTCGACGAGGTACTGTTCGACGAAGTTGATCCAGATCGAGTCGATCTTGACCACATCAAGTGGATCGGAGGGGTCGGGTTGCGCCAGCTTGAGCCGGAAGAACTCAAGCTGGTCATTGGTCTTTTGCGGAACCTGGACCAGCCGGACGGTATGACCGGTCTGCTTCATCCAGCGCTCGATACTTTGCTGGCAGATGTTGTACTGCGAGCCGATTGTGCCGCAGGACAGGGTGATCTCGACGGCAGACGCAGGCGCGGCGAGGCTTGCCGTCAGGACAAGGATTATGAGGCGCAGAAAGGACAAAACAGTCTCTCCCGATTAGGTGGGGGCGCCTCAGGGAAGGCGCACGACCCGGAAGCCGATGGAGTCAGAGCGGAAGTCCGGATGTTCCCAGTTGCGGTTCGAAGTGCTCAGCGAGGTCAGCGGATCGCTCCAGCCGCCACCACGGACGGCGCGGCGTTCGCAATTCGACGCGTCGGGGGTCAGGGCCCGTTCCGCCGCCGCCTCGGGCGTTGGTTCGTAACAGTTCTCCATCCATTCCCAGACATTACCGAGCAGGTGATAGAGGCCGAATTCATCCGGCTGAAGCGCCCGAACCGGAAAGGCGCCGCGGCCAAGGGCATCGGTGCATTCGAAATTTCGCCAACTGAAGGGCGCGCCGAGATCGGCGATATTCACCATTTCGCAGACGTTCCGGCCTGCCAGAATCTGTTCCATGTCCATGTTGAAATGGAAGGCTTCGGCCAGGTACTCGAACTCGATCTCGGTCATCAGGCGGTAGCGGTGGCCGGTCTTGTCGCTCAGCCAGCGGGTATAGGCCTTGGCGTCGCTCCAGCTGACGCAGACCGCGGGCAGGTCAGGGTCCGACCGCGTGTCCCGGCTCCGCGAGCCCATGACCGGCAATGTATCCGCCTGCGGCGTGATCTGGCAGGTGTCAGGCCACTGGTAACCGGTTTCGCGCACGAAACGCGAAAACTCGCCCTGCGAGGTTTCGGTCAGCGCCACGGCAATCGGCGCCCGCAGTCCCAGCCTTCTGGCTGGGCGCTCGTCGGCCTGCGCGCGTTGGATGGTATCGGGGGTGCCGAAAAGCAATTCGGTTCCGCGCAACTCGACCATTTCGGGGCAGTCGGGGCAATCGCGGAGGGAGCCGTAGACTTCCGGCGGCTCCGGTTCGGCGAAAAAGGCCTTTTGCAACTTCTCGCGCTCTGCGGCTTCACGCGCTTCGCGCTCCGCCGCGAGGGCCTTTTGTTCCGCCTCCTGCGCGAGCCGCTCGGCTTCGCGGCGGGCGTCTTCTTCGGCCTGGCGCAGGGCGGCGACGCGGCTTTGGGCGTTCGGCACATGTCGGCTGTCCGGGAATTTTTCGACAAAGCGTTCGAGTACCAGCGGGTCGTCTGTGCTCTTGATCCACTCCCACATCTCATCGTCGCTGAGTGTCGAAGTGTCCTGTTCGGGCGGCGGCGCGGCGGCCAGCACAACCTCGTCGATCAGAGAGGAATTTTCCCAGGGCACCTGGCGGTTGTTGGTCACGTCGAGCACGTCGCGGCGCACCTTGATCATGGTGCGGTTGATCGAATCTCCCGGCGTGCCGAGGTGCCGCGCCAGCGCCACTGCGAAGGGGCTGTGATCGTTGGTGACGCCGGGCACCCGGTCCAGCGCCACGTTACCCGGCGCGGCGGCGAAGGAGATGATGGTATTGCGCTCGGCCGTCACCCGGGCGAGGCCGCGGGTCGAGGCGTCGCTGCCGCGGGTCGCGTCGAAGGGATTGTTGCGGCAGGCGTCGAGGAAAACCAGCGAGGTGCGACTGGCGGTGTTGAGGACCTCGGTCACAAGGGCGAGGTCAATGGCCTCGAGGCTGAGAAATTCCGCCGATTCAAGCGTCGAGTCGATCGGCAGGAGATAATTCTTGCCGTCGACCTGCACCCCGTGCCCGGCGTAGAAGAAAGCACCGGTTTCGCTGCCCTCCAGCGCGGCGCGGAATTCGCTGAGCGTGCGGATAAAGCCGCGACGGTCGAGGTCCGTGCGCAGGATCACCTCGAACCCCAATTCCTCCATCTTATCGCGGATCAATTGCGCGTCGGCGGGCGGGTTGTCGAGGTAGGGGATGCCGTCATACGAACCGTTGCCAATGACAAGCGCCACGCGCTTGCCAGCAGCGGTCGGGTCCTGCGCCGCCGTTGCCGACGCAAGGGCGACACCGAACAGGATCAGGAGTATTCGGACGGCAGCTCTTGCGGTCATGATGGACCATCCAGACTTGCTCAAAAAAGATAAACAACTTCGCGCGCGGGCAACTTGCGACAACGCCGCAGCATTGCCATTGTGCAGCAATTTGGCAAGGTCGGCAAATCACAACGGGGGCAGACGCAATGGCAGCTTGTTCGGGGCGTCGGCCTGGCCTATGCTGCTGAACAGCAAGCGGCTATACAGAAAGCCGCTGCCGGGAAGCGGGACATCTCATGAAAAAGACCATTTTTAGCATCGCCTCTTCCGCCCTAGCGATGGTTTCGCTGGTGGGCTGCACCCAGGTTGAAGGCCAGAAACCGAAACCATGCGAGCCGGGATCTTCGGAACGCTGCCCCTATGTGAACACTTACGACGTTCCGACCTCGGGCAAGTACGGCACGACGACTGTCGTGGTCCCGACGGGTCCGGGCCGCGCGTACTGATCTTCGTTCCGGATTGGTTCGGTGACGGCAGGCAAGACGCAGGAGGCCGCGCCAGAGGCCGGGCTTGCGCTCTATCCTGAGGGGCGCCGTGTCATCATGATCTACGCTCTGGATCGGGAACCCACGGCGCTTGCGCCGGTTATTGCGCCGCTTCAGAGGCGCTTCTTTCGCCACAAGCTGGTATTCCTGCACACATCGCTTGATTTTCGACCCTTCATGGACGCCAAGGCCGCGTTCGAACATCTGCCCTCGCTGGAGCAGATTGCGGCCTTTCCCCGGTTGACGGACTGGCCGCGCTACCTGCAGGAACGGCGCGCGCTCCTGATCGCCAAGTGGGCGCCGCGCCGCGCTATTTCCTACGGACTGGATTTTGCAAACTACCTGGCCGATGCGCAGCGGATCCATGATGGCCATGAATGAACTGGATGTCGTCTATGTGATCGACGGCCGGTTCGAAGGCGGCGTGTCAACCGCCGTGGCCAGCGAGCTGGATGAGATCTTTCGCGACAACGAAAGGATTCGGGTGGGTCTGTTGCTCGTCCGGGCGCACCTGCTGCATCTGCCGTGGCCGGTCCACGTCGGTATTCGCGCCCATGTCACGGCGGGGCGTTTGCAGTTGCTGCGCCCGGGCGAGCGGTGGCACGCCCAGGTTGCTCTGGTTCATCACCCGGTTGTCTTTCGCCATCTCCCGCGCACGCCGCTGCCGGTGACGGCAGATCGCGCCATCCTGATCCTGCATCATCCGATGTTCGACAATACCGGCGCGCGGCAATACGACGTCGCCGAAGTGCAGGCCAATATCGCAGCGACACTGGCGCCAGAGGTCCTGATCGCCCCGGTGAGCCCGGTGGTCCGCCGGGCCCTTTCCGGCCACCGCTCCGAACATGGCCCGGTGGTGGACGAGGACTGGATCAACCTGATCTACCCGGCGGAGTGGCCATTTGACCTGGACCGGCCGCCGCCCGATCCCGCGCACATCGTCTTGGGCCGCCATGCCCGCCCTCATCCGCAGAAATGGCCGGACACCTGGGAAGAGGCCGCCGCAGCGCATCTTGCCGACCGGCCGGAGGTCGAGTTGCGAATTCTCGGCGCCGGAGATTTTCTGACCGAGCATTACGGCAGGGCCATGCCGCCGACATGGGTCGAACTGCCCTTTTCGGACGAGGGCGTCCCGGAGTTTCTCTCCGGTCTCGACTTCTATGTCTATTACCATTCCAGCGCCTGGCTCGAAGCCTTTGGGCGCACGGTCCTCGAGGCGCTGGCCTGCGGGCTGGTCACGATCCTGCCGCCGCATTTTGAAGAGATGTTCGGCGAGGCCGCGGTCTATGCCACCCCTCGGGAGGTCGCCGCGGTCATCGACGGGTTTCTCGAAGACCCGGACGCCTGGCAGGCCCAGCGGATCAGGGCGCGGCGATGGGTATTGCAGAATCACAATGTGATGCACCGGGTCGAGGATCGGTTGAAGCTCTACGGGCTGCGTGACATCGAAGCACCGGAAACGCCGCCGGTCATGTGCCGCAAAAAGGCCCCGATCCTGTTCCTCTCGACCAACGGGATCGGCGTCGGACACCTGACACAGCAACTCGCCATCGCCGACCGCCTGCCGAAGGACGAGGTTCAGCCGGTCTTCGCCTCGATGAGCTTTTCGCTCCAGGTGGCCCGGGACGCGGGCTATCCGGTCTTCTACCTGCCTCATCACCGGCATCTCGAAGCCGGGCCAGACCCCTGGAACAGGATCTTTGCCGAAGAGGTGTTTGACCTGATCCGGCATCTTCGGCCGGTCCTGCTGGCTTATGACGGCACCGCAGTCTTTGGCGGGCTTGCGAATGTGCTGCGCGAGTTTCCGGACCTGATCTCGCTTTGGGTGAGGCGCGCCATGTGGCGGGAATGCCATCGCGGGTTCCTGGAGCATTCGGACCTTTTCACCGGGGTTCTGGAGCCGGGGGAACTGGCCGGTGATCTGGATCACGGCCCGACACGAGAGATGCGGGACAACGTGCATATGGTCGACCCCGTCCTGCACATAGATCCCGAAGACCGGGCTGACCGCGCGACCGCGCGGGCGGCCTATGGATTGAACGAGGGCGATCTTGCCGTGGCGCTTCAGTTGGGATCGGGCGCGAATTTCGACATCCGCGACCTGCGCGAGGCGGTGATTGATCTTCTGTTGCGCGATGCCCGCGTCCGCGTGCTTGAAATCGTTTCACCGCTGGCGGCAATGCCGCCGCGTCCGGTGGGGGCAGGCGACCGGCTGATCCAGGTGCGCGAATTCCCCAGCTATCGCAACAGCCGCGCGCTGGATGCAGCTATCGGGGTGGCGGGCTACAATTCGTTCCATGAACAGCTGCTGGGCGGTATCCCGACCGTCTTTGTCCCGAACGAGGCGCCAGAGATGGACAGCCAGCTGACCCGCGCACAATGGGCCGAGGTCATGGGGCTTGGCCTGTGCCTGCGTGCCCGACATGGCATTGGCGACTTGCAGGAGACGGTTCGGCGGATTCTGGACGATGGCGAACGGGCACGGTTGCGCGCGGCCATGGCAAAGCTGAAGCCCGCCCGGGGCGCGCGGCAACTGGCCGAGATCGTCTCGGACCACAGCGCCATGGTCCGCACCGACATCGCCCCCAGTCACAGCTATCGCCGATGACCGACCGCGCCGCCCCCCGCAAACGCCTGATCCTGATCTTCGCCGGGCCGCGTTCGGGATCGAACTACCTTGTCGACATACTCAGCAAGGTTCCCGGAGCAATTGCCCTGTCCGAGATCTTCAACCCGCGCGCGGTTTTCGGGCTGAACCTCTACCCGGAAATCGAGGCGCAGGTGCTGGCGGACTTCGGATCGGAAGACGAGCTTTGGCGGGCACTGCGCATGGCGCCGGACAAATCGCTGTCCAGACTACTGGCCGCGGTGCCTGCGGATTCGACGGTCTTCGTGAAGGTCCTGCCGAACCAGGCACCGAAACGGGCGCTTCGACGGATCTTGCAGGACCATGCCGCGGGCGCGATCTTTTTGACCCGCAACCGGTTGGACCAATATGTGTCGCTGCGAAAGGCCAACGAGGGTGGCGCATGGTTCCGGGAAAATACAACAGAGCTGAGACCGGTCGCACATCTGGACGCCTTTCTGTCTTGGACGACCGTCCTCGAAGACTGGCAACGGGACATGACGGCGCTTTGCGGGGAGACGGGGATCGTTCGGGCTCATCTCAACTACGAACGAGATCTGAAGAGCAGCAGGCCGTCAGACATCGCCGAGCGGCTCTGCGCCCGGTTGGCGATGTTGCGGCTCGCAGTGACACCGGACGACCTGTCCGAAGCCTCGTGGTTCACGCGGCAAGACACGGCGGACGATCCCTTCGACAAGATCTGCAACGGCGCGGATCTGCGCCGGGACCTTGCCCGGTTCGACTATCTGGAAAAGGCGCTGACCGCGCCGGATCTGGACGCCGAGCCGGCACGGCAGGACAAGGTCCCCGACCTGATCGCTGACCCTCTGGCAGGCGCAGAACTGATCCGCGAGGGCGACTTTGGGACGCTTCACGCCGCGATGGGCCGGATCGGACGCGATGTCGCGCCCGGCCTGTTCCGTCCCCGCGATCTTTCGCGTGCCGAGAACCATTTTGAACGCTTCACCTTTATTTGCGGTTTGCACCGGTCGGGCACGACGCTTTTGCATGACTGGATTGCTGCGCGCCACGACATCGCGACGCTCCGCCACGACAGTGTCCCGCGCAGCGAAGGGCAATTTCTGCAGGACGTTCTGCCACAGGAGGAACCGTTTGGCGGGCCGGGCCACTTTGCCTTTGCGCCGCAGATGGTTCCGTCGCCGGTGCGCGACCGGCGGCTTGCGGCAAAGTGGTTCGATCAGATGTGCGGCAGTTGGGCGGCGCATGCGGACAGGCCGGACCATGCGCACCTACTTGAAAAATCGCCGACCAACCTGACGCGGATCGCCTGGCTGCGCAGCGTCTTTCCCGACGCTCGCTTTGTGGTTCTGGTGCGGGATCCGCGGGCCGTTGCGCTGGCAACACAAAAGTGGCGCGCAGCGCCCCTTGAACTCTTGCTCGCCCATTGGCAAGCCGCCCACCTGGCGGCGCTTTCGCAGATGGCCGGGGATTGCCACGTGGTGCGCTACGAGGACTTTTGCGCCGACCCGGAAACGGAGTTGCAGCGGATCGCAGCATTCTGCGGACTGACACCCCGCGCCGCGCCGGGCGTGATGCCGGAGGCGTCGGCCGAGATCCGGGAGAGCACCGCCGATTACCTGCGGGACTGGCCGGAAGAGATCTATTTCGCGCCGAACCTGAAGGTCTGGGAGCTGTTCGGTTACCGTTTCTGATCCGCCCCCTCCGGTGCCGATCGCCAGCCGCAAGCCATAGATTGCCGGGTCTGGAATTCCGTCCTTGCAGCAGATTTGTCTTGGGCACACACTTGCTGTCAGTCGTGTGCCACGATTGGAGCCGCTTGCGCCCGAGGTCCGTCTCGGCCTGCGCGCTTCGCAATCGAACAGATTAGCAGGACTTTTTTCCATGATTAACTTTGCCACATCTCCCCGCTGGACCTTCCTGATCATTGCCGCTTTTCCGGGCCTTGCCGCCGCCGACTGCGACACCGCGCGCGCGGAGCTTTCGGGTCGTTTCAACACCACTCCCATCGCCGAACTGGCCGAGGCCGCACGGCAACTTGGAACTGCCGGTTGCGACGAGGTCGCAACAGACGGTGCGCTCCGACAGTTGTCGTCCTTGGCCGCAAGACGAGCCGACGCCCTGTTGGGCGGCGGAGATCCAGACGCCGCCGACGCGATGCTTGATCAAGCTCCGGTTCTGCATTGGGAGGTGCTGGCGATGCGCGGCGCCCTTGGCACGGCGCGCGGCGATCATGCCTCGGCGGCCCGGTTCTACAACCAGGCGCTCGACACGCTGGGCGCGCCCGAGATCACGCCACAGGATCCGGCTTTGGAACCGGTTGTGCCGCGTCTGATGGCGCTGGCGCAGGAAAGCATGATGCTGGCCGACAGCGCCAGTTCGGCCCTGCGCTCGGACGGGTCCAGCGCCGGGGTCATGCGCGCCATCAGCGCCGCGCTTTCAGAGCGGACCCAGGCGTCGGTGAGCGCCGGAACCGAAGAAACCCGAGTTATCGAGAATGAGACCCTGACCTATAACATCGTCGCCTCCGCGGCGGCCAAGATCGATCGCGTGTATCTGCCGGTCAGGTTCGATTTCGGCTCTGCGGCGCTCAGCGAACCCGGCAAGCGGGAAGCCCAGGCGCTGGCCGCTTTTCTGCGCAAACAGGAAGGGCTGAAAGGGGTGACCCTGATCGGCCATACAGATGAGATAGGCGGCGAAGAGTACAACCTTCACCTGTCCCGGCAAAGGGCCGAATCCGTGCGCAATTACCTGCGCGATCAGGGCGTCACGACAGACATCCGGGTCCAGGGGCTCGGAGAGTTTGAGCCGCCCGAACTGACAAACCCTGCCGCCTATTCGGAGGACGAGCGCCGCGCCATCGCGCGCCGGGTGGAGGTCTCGTTTGCCGATTATTGATGCTCCAAGGGCCTTTTGTCTGGCCTTGTTGATCGTGCCGGCCGTCACCGAGGCCGCGACACATGGGCTGGTCGTGGGGGTCAGCGACTATGCCGCCTATCCGCCTTATTCCGAGGATGCCGCGCTTGGCACCTCCTACGACCTTTTGGGCGCTGCCAATGATGCCAGACTGATCGCTCAGGCCATGCGCGACAACGGCATCCTGCTGCCTGACACGCGTTTGTTGATCGACGGCGCCGCAACGAAAGCGGGATTCCTCGCGGCCTGGAGCGCCATGCTGGAGGCGGCACAGAAGGGCGACACTCTGGTCGTGACATTCGCCGGTCACGGCGGGCAGGAGCGCGAAGCCGCCGAGCCATTGGATGAAGCGGACCGGCGCGACGAGATGGTGATGTTTCACGATTTCGATCCCGACGTGCCGGGCATCGGCCGTCTCAACGACGACGAACTCAATGCGCTGTTTCGCGCCGCGGAGGGGTACGAGATTGTCTGGGTTGCCGACAGCTGCCATTCAGGCGGGCTGGAACGCTCGGCCGGGCGCACCCTGTCGCGCTTTGGCGGCCTATTTGACGGGCTGCCTGACCCGGCTCTTGCCGCCGCGCCTCTTGGCGAGGGCGACGAGAGCAAGCGCGACGGCGCCGACACCGCGCTGGCGCATGTGACGCAGATACTCGCCACGGCAAGCGAGAGTTTCCTTGTCGAGGAAGTCCAGATAGATGGCGAGATGCATGGCGCTCTGTCTTGGTATTTCGCCAAAGCGCTGGCGGGCGCGGCGGATGACGATGGCGACGGCGTGACCACCCGGGCGGAACTGTCGGCTTTTCTGGACGTGCGGGTCTTTACGCGGATGAACCAGACCCAGCAGCCGCGGATCCTGCCACGAGGCGACGCGCGCGCCTTTCTGGGGGCCGCGAACAAGGCCGACCTGCCGTCCCGGCCAAAGCCTGTCGACCCGCCCAAACCCGATGACCGGCTGCCCGTCACTGTGATCGGCACGCCGCCGCCGGGTCTTGAACCCGAGCGTGTCAGGCTTGTCGATCTGGGAGCGCCGCTTGTTTTCGAGGAAATGGCGCCCGGACGCTGGGACGTGCGGAACGGGACCGGGGACAGGATCACCGAGATCGACGTGACCGGCAATCCGAAAGCCATCCTTTACGGGTTGCCGCAGAGTGCCGCGCCCCTTGTGGCCCGGACCGAAGCGGTTCTGGCGCTGACCGAGCTGTCCGCCACCGGCCCGGATGCGCCCCGTGTCCGTTTGGCCAGTGGCGGGTCGCTGATGCATCTGGGGGACAGGATAAATGTGAGCTTCGAGAGTATCGCGTCGCAGCGTCCTTATCTGACGTTCTTCAACATCGCTTCGACTGGCGAGGTGCAATTCCTGCATCCTGCAACCGGCGACGGGAAAATGCCCGGGGACGTGTTCAGGATCGAATTCGACGTTGTCCGGCCGGTTGGTACGGATACCCTGATCGCGCTCCTGTGCCCGACCCCGCCACAGGACCTGCGTGAGATATTGGACGACCTCGACGGCCAGATTGTGTCTCCCTTGCTGTGGGCAGCAATCTCGGACAGCGCCTGCCAAACGGCCTTGACCGGAGTCTACACCGCCGAATAGGCGCAGGTGTCTGGTAAGCGTCTGGCCTGCCTGCCCTGCCGCGATTGCCCAAACTATAGTGTTTCGAGACATGCATGATGCATCGCGTGTTACGTAACGCCTTCGAATCCATGATTTCAGTCCGCGTTATGCAATTTCGTTTTCGGACAACGCTTTAGCTGGCGTTCAGGCGCTCCATCCTCGCCAGCACGTCCAGACCTTGCATGTTGAGGTAGTGCAGCATGTCGATGAAGATCCAGTTCTCGGCGAGCTTGCCATCCTGCGCGCGATACATATCGACCACGCGCATATCCGCCGAAGCGCCCCCAGCGTGCATGCCCATGAAGCCACCGTCGTTCTGAAGCGTCAGGTTCGCCCATCCGAAGAAGCCGCCGAAATTGCCCTCGGCCAGCTTGCATAGGTGGCCATTGAACACGCGCGTCCGGGCGAAAGCCTCGACGAAGGGCTCGGCGTGCTGCTTCATGTATCGCTCGATTGTATAGGTCGCGCCAATCCCGGCGGGCCCCCACCAGATCATGTCGTCGTGCCAGGATTCCTGCAGATCGGCGCGCCGTCCTTCTTCGGTCTGCATTCGGGTCCGGGTGCTGAGCTGGTTGACCATGAAGTTGATCGCGGCCAGTGTCGCCTTGCCCTGCTCAGGGTCTTGCGCACCATACATGACGCCCTGATGCGTCATCGGCCCGGGCTGCACCAGATGTGCCCCGGTTTGCGGCGGGAAGGGGTTCTGGCCCGCCTGGATCATGACGGCGGGGATGTCGCAGAACATGGCGGTTTCGGTGATCTTGCCGTTCTCGACCTTGTTGAACTCGACGTAGCGCAGCATCGTGATGCGCCGCGTCGGCCGAATGCCCAGCCAGGGACGATCGAACAGCCCCATCAGGTGCCCCATCGAGACCACCCAGACCGATTTGAAACCGTCGATCTCGTTCAGACCGGCGGCAAAGATGTCGGGGCGGCGCTGCAAGCTGGTCATCGAGCGTTTCAGCGGTGTCCAGAAGACCTCCGCAACAGCCTGTGCGCCGTATTGTTCGTTGAAAGGGTGCATACCGCGCCAGTGCCAGTCCGGCGCGGTATACTCACTCAGAACCTCGGCACAGTCATCGGCAGAGGCCTGGGCCAGCGCGTCATGATAATTGCGCACAACCTGTTTCTCGTTCTGGTAGTCCATCTGTTTCTTGTCCCCGACATTCAGCATGACGACGCGGGACCCCAAGCAGTCCCTCCGGTTGTCATGCATGCAATTCTGCGTTCGCGACCGCAGCCCTCAGGTCGAGGGCGCGACTCGCTCCATGCAGAACGAATCATATTTTGCAAACGAATGCCATTTGTTTCTGAACGGACGGCGGATGGGCTTCTGGTTGGCTATCCGGGCCAGATCTTGGTGCATAATTTTGAACAGAGCCACGAAACGCTATGCCGGGCAGATCGATTCTGTGTTTTTAAGTAACAAAAATAGAAAGTTAGAGGAGATACCTCGAGGTTCGCCTTCAGAGGCGTCGTCGCTTGCCCTGCGGATTAATCCATCACGACGATTGAATCTGACCGAGATCCCAAGCGTGCCACACCAAAAGGGTTGAATTGCAATCGAATGCAGAATAGCACTGGAACATGGCTCATCGCCCCGCGCCGGAGCCCGAAATGCACAGCGGCAACCCCGCAGCCATCAAGCGATCGCAAAGTGATCCAACAGGAGAGAAACGAATGACAGCGAAACTCCGTCTATCCGCGGCAACGGTCGCGCTCACCCTCGCGGCAGGTGCGGCCTTTTCTCAGGAGTGCAGCATCGAAGGCGAGGGCTCTGTCCGCATCCTTTCGAATGACTTTACCGCGCTGCACCTGATCGCCGAGCGCGCCGAGAGTTGTGCGTCGGACAAGGTCGAGGTGACCAAGAACCAGACGACCGAACACCGCAACATCCAGGTCGCCTCGCTGACCACGGACCCTGCGACCTACACGGTTGCCGTCATTGCCAACAGCTCGCTTGTGCCGCTGCTGGGCGAGGGGCTGGTGCGTCCGCTGGACGATCTGGTGGAAAAATACGGCCAGCAGCTTTTGCCGCGCCAGCTGATCAAGATCGACGGCAAGATCATGGCCATCGCGTTCATGGCGAACGCACAGCATTTCGTCTATCGCTCGGACGTGCTGGAAGAAAACGGAATCGAGGTGCCGACCACCTACGAGGATCTTCTGGCGGCCTCGGACAAGCTCAAAGAGGCCGGGTATCCCAACCCGTTCCTGGCCAACTTCAAGTCCGGTTGGCATGTGGGCGAAGAGTTCGTGAACATGTATTTCGGCATGGGTGGCCAGTTCTTTGAGCCGGGCACCGCAATCGTCTCGATCGAAGGCGAAAAGGGCATCGCGACGCTGGAGATGCTGAAGGCATTGTCAGAGATCCACAATCCCGACTTCTCGACCTACGATACCAATGTGACCGGCCCGGCGTGGCTGGGGGGCGAGGGCGTCTTGATGACCCGCTGGGGCAGCGCGATGGGGGCCATGATCGACCCCGAAAGCGAAGCGCCTGAAGTCTCGGCCAACACCGCGCTGGCGGGCGCGCTGAAGGTCGGGGGTGGCGACACGCCGGCCTCGACCCTGTGGTGGGACGGTTTTGCCATTGCATCGAACATCAGCGATGCGGATGCGGCTGTCTCCTTCCAGGCAATGATGCACGGTATTGCGCCGGAACTGGCGCAGGACAACGCCACGGCGGCGGCCTGGCTGATCGACGGATACGAGCCCACCGCCGCGGCAAAAGGTGTGTTTGCAACCGTCCAGGGTGGGGCAAAGCCCTATCCGATGACGCCCTACATGGGGCTGCTGCACACGGCCCTTGGCGACAATCTGGGTGAGTATCTTCAAGGCGTCGAAAGCGCCGAGCAAGCCCTTGCAGACACGGTTGCGGCCTATAATGCCGCCGCCAGGGAAGCTGGTTTCCTCGACTGATTGAACGGTCTGGCCGGACGGTTTGCCCGTCCGGCCAGGCAAATTTCTGTCCTGACGGCGCTGCGCAGTTTTCGCCGAAGGATGTCTTGCGCCCAGGGTTTCCCTTCCACCGGACGAGGAGCGGACAATGCCGCACAGAACTTTCCTTATGTTCATCCTGCCATCGCTGGTCGTGATGCTGCTCTTCATCGCCATGCCAATCATCTCGATTGCCTACCAGTCGTTGTTCATCGAGCATGAACAAGTGATGATCGAGGTCGAAAACTCCGGCCCCTTCGGTACGACGGTCGAGCAGGTCGTTGACGCCGAGGCCATGAAGCTCTTGCGAGAGGAACAGCCCGCCGGGCGGTTCGTGGGGCTGCAGGCCTATTTCAACGGCAGTCACCTTGCGATTGGGGAGTTGGGTGAGATTTGGGCCGGCGCGGGCGGATTAGGCGAAAAAATCGCGCGAACCTACAATCTGCCGTTCTACAAGGCGCTGTTCTTTACGCTGGCCTACACGGCGATCGTGACACCCTGCGCGATGGCGCTCGGGTTTTTCATCGCCCTCGGCGTGAACCTGGTTCCAAACGCGCTGCGCGGGTCGATCGTGTTCTTTTCCTTGTTGCCGATGATCGTCACGCCGCTGGTCGGGTCTCTGGTGCTGTTCTGGATGATCGATGCGCGCGGCATCCTGGGTTCAACGCTACAGGTGGTCTTTGAAGATCCGAACCTGTCGCTCAAGGCGTCGGCGGGGCTGACATGGGTCACGTTGTTCGTCTACGGCATCTGGCACGCGGCCCCCTTCGCCTTCATCGTATTTTTCGCCGGGCTTCAGGGCGTACCGAAGGACACGCTGGAATCGGCGATGGTCGATGGTGCCAACAGGTGGGAGCGCATTCGCTTTGTCGTCGTCCCCTATCTGGCGCCGCTGGCAACCTTCGTGGCGCTGATCCAGTTGATGGACAATTTCAGGGTGTTCGAGCCGATCGTCGGTTTCTCCGCCGAAGCCAACGCGACGTCGCTGTCATACCTGATCTATTCGAACCTTCGTTCGGGCGAGGTGCCGCTGTTCGGTTCAGCCGCAGCAACCTCGATGCTGACGATCATTGGCGTGGCCGCGCTGCTGACGCCGGTGCTGATCCGGACCTACCGCGAATTCACCCGCAAGAAGGCATGAGGACCTGACCATGAAACATACTGTTGTTGGCCGCTCACCCCTGCTTTTGCTGATCGCGCTGTTCCTTGTCGCGGTCTGGGTGTTCATCGCGGCATTCCCCTTTCTGTGGACGGCCTGGGGCTCGTTCAAGGTCGAGACCGATTTCTTCTCGCGCACCGACTGGATGAACGCGATCACCGGCCCCACGACTGAGCGTATTCACGGCAGCCCCTTCACGCTCGAAGCCTATGAGGGCGCGTGGATCGAGCAGGGCTTTTGGCGGGCGGTGGTCAATACCGCCATCGTCTGCCTGTTTGTTACCACGATTTCGCTGACCATCGGCACGCTTGGCGGCTATGCGCTATCGCGCTCGAACTTTCGCTATGCCTTCTGGCTGCTGATGCTGGCGCTGATCTTCCGGGCGATGCCGCATATCACGCTGGTCTCGGGCTACCTGTTGCCGTTCTTCGAATGGAACATCTGGGGTATCATGCCCACGACCATCATCGTGATGATCGCCATGAACCAGCCGTTCACTTTGTGGATGCTTTACAGCTTCTTCAAGTCGATCCCGAAGGATCTGGATGAAAGCGCGCTGGTCGATGGATGTTCGCGGTTCCAGGCGTTCCGGCTGGCGGTGATCCCGGTGATGTGGCCGGGCGTGGTGACCACGGGGCTGTTCAGCTTCATGATGGGCTACAACGACTTTACCGTCTCGTCGATGCTGCTCAGCGCGGACAACTACACGATGATCCCGAAGATCGAAAGCTTCATGGGGTCCACTCAGCAGGCAGGCAAGGTGATGTATGCGGTTGCGGCGGCGGTGTCGTCGATTGTCCCGCTCTTTGTGCTGGTGCTTTTCTTTCAACGTCAAATCGTCAGCGGCCTCACCGCTGGTGCCGTCAAAGGCTAGGGGGTCACTATGGCCGAGTTGCGTCTCAAGAATATCAACAAGCGCTGGGGGTCTTTCATCGGCGTCGAGAACTTCAACCTCGATATCGCCGATCAGGAGTTCCTGGTGCTGCTGGGGCCCTCGGGCTGCGGCAAGTCCACGACCATGCGGATGATTGCCGGGCTGGAGGACGTCACCGATGGCGAAATCTGGCTGGGCGACCGCATGGTCAACAAGCTGGAGCCAAAGGATCGCGACGTGTCGATGGTGTTCCAGTCCTACGGGCTCTACCCAAACCTGTCGGTCTACGAGAACATCCGCTTCCCGCTGCGGGTCCGAAAGGTGCCCAAGGATCAGCACCACGAGATGGTGATGAAGGCCGTGCAGATGGTCGAGCTTGAGGACTTCATGGACCGCCGTCCGGCTGAGTTGTCGGGCGGTCAGCGCCAGCGTGTCGCGCTTGGACGCGCGATTGTCCGCAAGCCGACGGTCTTCCTGATGGACGAGCCTTTGTCGAACCTTGATGCCAAGCTGCGCGTCAGCACGCGTGCGCAGATCAAGAACCTGCAATCGCGGCTCAAGACCACGACGGTCTATGTGACCCACGACCAGATCGAGGCGATGACGCTGGCTGATCGGGTTGTGGTGATGAACGCGGGGCGGATCCAGCAGGTCGGAACGCCAACCGAGATCTACAACAATCCCGCCAACACCTTTGTGGCGGCGTTCATCGGCTCACCTGCGATGAACCTCGTGGATGGAACCCTGTCCAACGGGGTCTTTGAACGGGCCGGCGTGCGGATCGAAGGGCTGCCAACCCATTTGAACGGCAAAATCACCCTTGGCTTCCGGGCCGAGGACGCAGAGGTCGCGACGGATGCCACACAACTGACCGCACCGATCTATTCCATCGAATTGCTGGGTGAGGCCACGATGATTTCTTGGCGGCTGGGGGAGCAACTGGTCTCGGTCAAGACCGACAAGGAATACCGCGCAGAAATCGGCGAAACCGTGTCAGCCCGCATTCCGGCGTCGATCTGCCACCTGTTCGATGCAGACACCGGCGAACGGATCGCATGATGTCGGCAGAAGAACACGCATGGCAAAGCGCGGAAACGCTTGCTGCGGTCAAGCGCATGGAAGACGGGCTGGCCGCCCAGGAAAACGACATGGCGCAGTATTTCCACGAAGATTTCGTCTGGCGTGGCAATCAGGGCTGCGGGACCAAGAAGAGCCTCGCCGAGTTTCGCGAAAATTGGCAACTGCCCTTCAGGGTTGCCTTTACCGACCGCAACTACAAGACCGAAAAGTTCCTGGCCGATGGCGAATGGGCCGCTTGCTTTGGGCATATCGAGGCGACCCATAGCGGCACGTTCATGGGCGTGGCGCCCACCGGCAAGCGCGTGAAAATCCCCTACATGGATTTTTGGCGCGTTCAGGACGGGCGCATCGCCGACAATCCGGTTTCCGTCGATTTCGCATCCGTCATGGCTCAGCTGGGCGTCGATGTGTTCGGCGGTGAGGGCTGGGAGACATACGACCGGGGTGAAAAGACGCCCGCCAAACCGGAGTAATACCAGATGGCAATTCAACAACTGAAATCCGGCAAACCGGATACAGAGCGCGCCGAAGATGACGCGAAAGTCCGTACCATCGTCGAGCAGACGCTGGCCGAGATCGAAGACAGGGGCGACGCCGCGGTACGCGAGTTGAGCCAGAAATTCGACAACTATGCGCCCGAAAGCTTTCGCCTCAGCACCTCGCAAATCGAGGCGCTGATGAACGAAGTGTCTGACCGAGACATGGCGGACATCCGCTTTGCGCAGGAACAGGTGCGCAACTTTGCACAGGCGCAGCGCGACTCGATGCAGGATATCGAGGTCGAAACGCTGCCCGGCGTCATCCTTGGCCACAAGAACATCCCCGTGCAGTCGGTGGGTTGCTACGTGCCGGGGGGCAAGTTTCCAATGGTCGCCTCGGCGCATATGTCGGTGGCCACGGCCTCGGTCGCGGGTGTGCCGCGCATCATCGCCGCCACGCCACCCTGGCAGGGCAAGCCGAACCCCGCCGTTGTCGCCGCCATGCATTTGGGCGGGGCGCATGAGATTTATGTTCTGGGCGGCATTCAGGCGGTCGGCGCCATGGCCATCGGCACCGAGACGATTCATCCGGTGCATATGCTCGTCGGCCCCGGAAATGCCTTTGTGGCCGAGGCCAAGCGCCAGCTTTACGGCCGCGTCGGGATCGACCTGTTCGCAGGCCCGACCGAGACGATGGTGATTGCCGATGACACGGTGGATGCCGAGCTTTGCGCCACCGACCTGCTGGGGCAGGCCGAGCACGGCTACAACTCGCCCGCCGCCCTGATCACCAATTCGCGCAATCTGGCCGAGGCGACGCTGCGCGAGATCGACCGGCTGCTGGACATCCTGCCCACCGCCGACACCGCCCGGGTCAGCTGGGAGGACTACGGTGATGTGATTCTGTGCGACAGCCACGACGAGATGCTTAATCAGGCCAACGACATGGCCTATGAGCATGTGCAAGTGATGACGGACCGCGACGACTGGTTCCTCGAGAACATGCACAGCTACGGCGCGCTGTTCCTCGGGCCGCGCACCAATGTCGCCAATGGCGACAAGGTGATCGGCACCAACCACACGTTGCCCACGAAAAGGGCCGGGCGCTATACAGGCGGACTTTGGGTGGGCAAGTATCTGAAAACCCACAGCTACCAAAGGATCACGACGGATGAGGCCGCGGCCATGATTGGCGAGTACGGCTCGCGTCTGTGCCTGCTCGAAGGTTTCGTCGGTCATGCCGAACAATGCAATATCCGGGTGCGCCGCTATGGCGGGCGCAATGTCGCCTACGGTCAGCCCGCTCAACCCCAAAAGGCCGCCGAATAAGATGACGCCAGCAGAATTGAAACAGGTCTTCGCCCCCTTCCAGAAGGCCGCTGCAACCTATGACACCGATACCGTGACGCGCGAGGCGCAGGCCCTTTTTGCGCCCGGCTGCGTGAACCACATCTGCCATCCCTTTGGCGATGTTGGCGATTTCAACGCGGACTGCCTTGCCCCTCTGCACGCCGCCATGCCTGATCTGGAACGGCGCGACATGATCATGATGGCCGGCACCACGCCCGAGGGGCGCGACTGGATTGGTTGCATGGGCAACTACATGGGCACCTTCCTTGCGCCTTTCCTTGACATTCCGCCCACCGGGCACCTCGCCCATATGCGCTATCACGAGTATTTCTGCGTCGAGAACGGCAAGATCGTCGAAATGCAGGCAATCTGGGACATCCCCGAGCTGATGATGCAGGCGAGCGCCTGGCCGCTTGCGCCGCAACTGGGCAAGTTCATGTGCACACCCGCCCCGATGACAAATGACGGGCTGAACCTGTCCGGCGACGGGTCCGAGGCGATGCGCATCGTGGTCGATATGCTGACCGACCTGTGCAAATACCCGGGCAATCCCGATCCGGACGTGATGCAGATGGATAACTACTGGCATCCGCGATTCAACTGGTACGGGCCTGCGGGCATCGGCACCTGCCGGGGCAAGTCGGGCTTTCGCAACTGGCATCAGGAACCGGCCCTGGGCGCCATGCCCGACCGAAAGCTGGACGCGATGGGCGATCTGATGAGCGAATGGTTCGCCGAAGGTGACTATGCTTGCGAAACCGGCTGGCCCAACATGCGCCTGACGATCACGCATGGCGGCTGGATGGGCATCGCCCCCAGCGGCACCGAGATCCTGAAGCGCAGCCTTGATTTCTGGCGCGTCGAAGACGGCTTGATCCGGGAAAACTGGGTGCTGGTCGATCTGCTGGACGTCTACCATCAGCTTGGCGTGGACGTGTTCGCGCGGATGCGCGCGTTCAACAAGGCGCGCGTGCCGGGCAGCGTTCCGCTGCCGGATTGGAAACACCCGTGACACTTCCTCGGACACCGTCGTTCCGGCTGGATGGCAAGCGCGCCCTTGTGGCCGGCGCGTCCTCGGGCATCGGAGAGGCCGCCGCCGCAGCCCTGGCGCAGGCAGGGGCCGAGGTAACGCTTGTGGCTCGCAGGCAGGCCGAGCTTGATCGGCTTGCGGGCGCCATCGCGCAGGCGGGCGGCGCGGCGCGGAGCATGGCGCTGGACATCACCGACATCGCGGCGACCGAAACGGCGGTGGCAGATGCCGGACCGTTCGATATCCTCGTGAATTCAGCGGGACTGGCGCGGCATGGCCCTGCGCTGGATACCGCGCCGGGCGATTACGACGCGGTCACCAATCTGAACGTCAAGGCGGCCTATTTCCTGACCCGCGCCGTTGCGCGGGGGCTGAAGGAGGCGGGCAAGCCCGGCAGCCTGATGAATATCTCCAGCCAGATGGCCCATGTCGGCGGCATCGACCGCGCGGTCTATTGTGCGACCAAACATGCGGTCGAAGGGTTCACCAAATCCATGGCGATTGAGTGGGGCCGCATGGGCATTCGCGTGAACACGATCTGCCCGACCTTCATCCGCACGCCTTTGGGCGAGCAGACGCTGGCGATCCCCGAACGCCGCGCCTGGATCGAGGACAAGATAAAGCTGGGCCGTGTCGGCGAGGTCGAGGACATCATGGGGGCGGTGGTGTTCCTCGCGTCCGAGGCATCCGCGCTGATCACCGGATCGTCGCTGCTGATTGACGGAGGTTGGACGGCAGACTGATGGCAAAGCAAGTCACGTCCCTGGAAGTTGCGCGCCTTGCGGGTGTCAGCCAGTCCGCGGTCAGCCGTGTGTTCACGCCCGGTGCCTCGGTCAGTGCCTCCATGGCGGAGAAGGTGAAGAAAGCTGCCGTGGAGCTGGGCTATCGGCCCAACACGCTGGCGCGTGCCATGATCACCGGGCAAAGCCGGATCATCGGGCTGGTCGTGACTTATCTGGACAACCAGTTCTATCCCTTGGCCCTGGAACGGCTGAACCGCGCCCTTCAGGCGAAGGGATACCATGTACTGTTGTTCACCATCGGATATGACGACGACGTCGAACCCATCATCTATGACCTGCTGGCCTATCAGGTCGAAGGCATAGTCACCGCCTCTGTCCCCATGTCGAGCGAGTTGGGCGAACGCTGCGACGCGGCGGGCATTCCGGTTGTCATGTTCAATCGCGGGCAGGATTCCGGGTCACATTCGCAGGTGACCTCGGACAATGTGGGCGGAGGCCGGGCTGTCGCGCGCTTTCTGGTCGCCGGCGGGCATCGCAGGATTGCTCATATCTCCGGCTGGCAGGCCTCATCCACGGGGCGTGACCGGGCGCAAGGCTTTGTCGAAGGTCTGGCTGAACACGGTCTTGAGCCAACCATAGTCGAGGACGGTCGCTTTCATCAGGAAACAGCCTCGGCCTTCACGCGCAAGATTTTCGGCGCGAAGGATCGCCCGGATGCCGTCTTTGTCGGCAACGATCATATGGCCTTTGCCGTGATGGACACGCTGCGCTTTGAACTGGGCCTGTCAGTGCCGGATGACGTCGCCGTCGTGGGCTATGACGACGTGCCGATCGCATCCTGGACGGCCTATGACCTGACGACGATCCGGCAGCCCGTCAACCAGATGGTCGAGGCCACCGTCGACGCGCTGATGGCGCGGATCGATGGTGATGTCGAGCCCCGACGCATCCTCATTCCCGGGCCGCTGAAAATACGCGGTTCCAGTCGCAAACCCAAAGGATTCAATCAATGACCTATGCGGGGAAATGGGCGGACTTTCCGGCCTACATCCTGGAAATCACCGAGGAAATCTGGCGCGATCGCGCGATCGAGACCCTCAACAAATACTACGCCAAGGACATCCCGGTGCGGACCCCGATGGGCACGCAGCGCGGCAATCAGCCGGTCATCTCGGCGACCATGAGCATGTTGACCGAATTCCCCGACCGTCAGGGGAATGCCGAGGACGTCATCTTTTCCAACCACCCCGAACATGGCTATCTGTCGTCGCACCGGGGCGTGTCCACGATGACCCACAACCGCGATGGGCAGTTCGGCCCCGGCACCGGCAAGCGGCTGATCTTTTCGGTGATCGCGGACTGTGCCGCGCGCGGTGAAGAGATCTATGACGAATGGCTGGTGCGCGACTACGGTGCCATTGTCCGACAGCTGGAGTGGACACCTGAAGAGTATGCACGGCGGCTGATCGAGATCGACGGCGGCCCCGAAAAAACCGCCAAGCCTTTCCTGCCCGAGAACGATATCGAAGGCGACTACAAGGGCCGCGGCAATGACAATGAATGGGGAGAGCGTTACGCCGATATCCTGAGTCACATAATGACCAAGGATTTTGCCCATATCCGCCGGACCTACGACCGCTCCATGCAGGGGGTCTATGCCGGCGGCAAGCGGGCCATCGGCGTCGGCGACGCCCTGGATTTCTGGCTCAACCTGCGCTCGGCTTTTCCGTCGGCAAAGTTCGAGATTCACCACCAGATCGGTATGGATGGGGGAATGCTCAGCCCCCGGTCCGCGATCCGCTGGTCGTTGGACGGCACGCATGACGGCTGGGGCGCCTTTGGTCGTCCGACCGGCAAGCGGGTGCATGTCATGGGTCTGAGCCATGCAGAGTTTGGCCCCTGGGGTCTTCGCCGCGAAACGGCGCTTTACGATGAAGTGGCGATCTGGAAGCAGCTCCATTTGCAGACAGGTGACCTATGAAAGGCTTCAACCCGAAATTCACCGATTTCCCGGACTACATCATCAAGATCACCAAGGAGATCTGGGAAGATCGCGGCATCGCGACGCTGAACCACTATTACGACAAGGACATCCCGGTGCGCACGCCGATGGGTGTCGGGCTTGGCAATACACCTGTGATCGCTTCGACCATGGCGACCTGCCATGAATTTCCGGACCGGCAACTCTATGCAGAGGATGTGATCTGGTCGGGCAACGAAGATGACGGGTTCCTGTCGTCGCACCGTCTGACCACAACGGCAACCCATGTGAAGGACGGGCAATTCGGCCCGGCGACCGGGCGCAAGTTCCGCATCAACGCCATCGCCGACTGTGCCGCAAGGAACGATGTGATCGACGACGAATGGCTTGTTCGGGATTATGGCGGGATCGTGCGGCAACTGGGGATGGACCCGCGCGGTTTTGCACAGGGCCTGATCGACGCCGAGGGCGGACCCGAAAACGCCAACCCCGCGTTCACGCCCGAAATCGACGTCGAGGGACCTTACAAGGGGCGCGGCAATGACAACGCCTGGGGGCAAAGCTATGCCGACAGCCTGACGCGCATCATGAATGCCGACTTCAACCACATCCTGACGGAGTACGACCGGGCGGTCATGGGCTCCTACGCGGGCAGCCTGTCGACTGTCGGGCGGGACGCGCTTTGCGAATTCTGGGTCGGCTTGCGGTCCTCCTTCCCGTCGGCCAGGTTCGAGATCCACCACCAGATCGGCATGGATGCCGACACGCTCAGCCCTCGCGCGGCGTTGCGCTGGTCGCTGGACGGCAGGCATGATGGCTGGGGCGCATTTGGCCGCCCGACAGGTGCGCGCGTGCATGTGATGGGGCTCAGCCATGCCGAATTCGGCCCTTGGGGCCTGCGCCGGGAATGGGCGCTGTATGACGAAGTGGCGATCTGGAAACAGATCCTGATGCAAAGCGGGAATGCCTGAATGATCAATCAGGGTGCCTATCGACTGGATGCAAGCCAGGCCACGCGGCGCTACCATGCGCACCGCGCCAGCCTGCGGGCCCGCCGGTTGAACCCGCGCCCGCCCGCGGCAAAGGGAGTTTTTTGACCTTTCCCTTTCCCTCCCGTTCAGGATTTGAACAATGACCGACCTCAGTGACCGCATCGTCCGCTACGGCGAGCTGCTCCCCTGCAAGACCGCCTTTATCGACGCCCATACGCCGGGCTCCGACCAGAAGGAAAACTTCACGATCATCGGCGGCGGCGTCTCGGAATCGCCCGACCAGCATGTCCACATCACCATCCCGCATGGCTTCAACATCGGCGCGGCGGGGCAGCCGCCGAAGTGCCGCAACAGCCTGCACGATCACCGCACGGCCGAGGCGTTCTTTGTCCTCTCCGGGCGCTGGCGATTCTTCTGGGGCCGCTGGGGCGACGCGGGCGAGGTCACGCTGGAGCCGGGCGACATCTTCAACATTCCCACCGGCATTTTCCGCGGCTTTGAAAACATAGGCACCGATTACGGGATGATCATGGCGATCCTTGGCGGCGATGATGCCGGCGGCGGCGTCATGTGGGCGCCACAGGTGATCGAGGATGCCGCTGATCACGGTCTGGTGCTGGGCGAGGATGGCAAGCTCTATGACAGCAGGAAACAGCAGCGCCTGCCGGACGGGGTCAACCCCATGCCGGTGATGTCCGACGAGGAACTGGCCAAACGGCCAGAGCCGACCACGGCCGAGGTGCTGCCGAACCATGTTGCGCGATATTGGGACATGGTGGCGCTGGCCGATAGGAACCCGTGCAAGGTGATCGGTGAGACGGCTCTCTTGCGCGACAAGCCCGGCTTCGAGGTGGATTTCATCACCCGAGGCTCATCAACGGAAACCAAGTACAGCCACGACCGCCCGTCGGTCCTGATGCCGGTCACGGGGCATTGGCGGGTCGATTGGGAGGGCGGCAGCACGGTTCTGGCACCGGGAGACACCATGAGCGTGCCGGAAAACCTGGCACATAGCGCCGTGCCCTCGATGACCGGTGAGGCGGCGCTTTATCAAATCGTCGGCACCCAAGACCCCGCCGGTCTGACATGGACCGCGTGAGGTGATGGCCGCCCTGCAAGATGAGACGCGCGCCGTCTACGAAGAGAACGCCGCCGCCTACGACGCCCAACGCTCGCGCGCCTTGTTCGAGGCGCGCTGGCTGGCGCGCTTCGCCGCCTGTCTGCCCACGGGCGGGCGGGTGCTGGATCTGGGATGCGGCGCGGGCGAGCCGATCGCGCAATGGTTCATCGCCGAAGGCTTCCGCCTGACCGGGGTCGATTTCGCCGATGCCATGCTGGACATTGCGCGCAGGCGTTGGCCTGCGGGCGACTGGCGGCAGGCGGATATGCGCAAACTGGACCTCGAAGAGAAGTTTGACGGTATCATCGCCTGGGACAGCTTTTTCCATCTGACACGGGATGAACAGCGCACCGTGCTGGTCCGGATGGCCAGCCACTTGTCACCCGGCGGCTCACTCTTGTTCACCATTGGCCCTGATGACAGCGAGGCCCGCGGACTCGTGGCAGGTCGTCCCGTTTATCACGCAAGCCTGTCGCCAGCCGAATACGCAACGCTTTTGCAGGATCAGGGCCTGCGGCTTACCGGGTTTCTGGCTGAAGACCCCGACTGCGACAGCCACAGCGTCATGATGGCGCGCAAGAAAGAGGATTAAATCATGCCAATCGCGACCACACATGTAGGCTCTTTGCCCCGGACTCAGGATGTCGTGGATTTCATCTTTGCCCGCGAAAACGCGCAGCCCTATGACCCTGCCGCGTTTGATGCCTGCATGACCGCTGCCGTGGCAGAGACCGTGCGCAAGCAGAAGGAGGCGGGCATCGGCATCGTCTCGGATGGGGAAACCTCCAAGATCAGCTATGCCACCTACGTCAAGGACCGCTACACCGGGTTTGACGGTGACAGCCCGCGCAATGCGCCCGCCGATCTGAAGATGTTTCCCGGCTTTCTGAAGCGTCTGGCCGATGATGGCGGCACCCCGCAATATGCCCGCCCCATGTGCGTGGGTGAGGTGCGCTCGAAAGGGCAGGGCGAGCTTGAAAAGGACATCGGCAATCTCACGGCCGCGATGGCTGCGCACGGGGTCGAACGCGGGTTCATGAATGCCGCCTCGCCGGGTGTCATCTCGCTGTTTCTGCAAAACGATTTCTACAAGACGCGCGAGGCCTATCTGGCCGCGCTCGCCGACGCGATGAAGGCCGAGTATGAGACCATCGTGGCCGCCGGACTGGACCTGCAACTGGATTGCCCGGACCTTGCCCTGTCGCGGCACATGCTGTTTGCCGATCTCAGCGACGCCGAGTTCGTCAAGATCGCAAACAGCCATGTCGAGGCGCTGAACCACGCGCTGTCGGACGTGCCGAAGGACAAGGTGCGGGTGCATATCTGCTGGGGCAACTACGAGGGCCCGCATTGCTGCGATATCGGCATGGAGAAGGTGTTCGACACGCTGATGTCCACCAAGTCGCGCTACGTTCTGTTCGAGACGTCGAACCCGCGCCACGCCCACGAATGGACCGTGTTCCGCGACCGCAAGGGGGATATCCCCGACGACAAGGTGCTGGTCCCCGGCGTGGTGGATACGACCACCAATTTCGTCGAGCACCCGCAGGTCGTGGCGCAGAGGATCGAACGCTTTGCCGATATCGTCGGAACAGGGCGGGTGATCGCCGGATCTGATTGCGGCTTTGGCACCTTCGCGGGCTTTGGCGCGGTCGATCCCGACATCGCCTACGCCAAGCTGTCCGCGCTGGCCGAGGGGGCTGCGCTGGTCGAATGACGCCACTGGTCCTGCTGCCCGGCATGATGTGCGACGCGCGTCTGTTCGCCCCGCAAATCGCCGCCCTGTCGGGCCAGGTGCCAATTCTGAGTGCCCCGATCTGCGGCCATGCAAGCATGGAGGCGCTGGCACAGAGCCTGCTGGCCTATGCACCACCGCGCTTTGCGCTGGCGGGTCTGTCGATGGGTGGCATTCTCGCCATGGAAATCACCCGCCTCGCGCCGGAGCGTGTCGCGGGCCTTGCGCTGATGGACACCAATCCGCTGGCCGAACGGGATGGGGTCAAGGCCCGCCGCGCCTTGCAAATCGAGGCGGCCAAGGCGGGCGATCTGCACCGCGTGTTGCGTGACGAGATGAAGCCGAACTACCTGACGGACGGGCCGGGCCGCGCGGCCATTCTTGACCTCTGTATGGAGATGGCCATGGATTTGGGACCAGAGGTTTTTGCCCATCAGTCCATGGCTTTGCGCGACCGTATTGACCAGACAGACACGCTCCGCACTTATCAGGGCCACGCCCTTGTGCTTTGCGGGCGCGACGACCGGCCATGTCCGGTCGAGCGGCACGAATTGATGCACGCATTGCTGCCCAACAGCCGGTTGGAGATCGTCGAAAACGCCGGCCACCTGCCCACGCTCGAACAACCTGACATCACAACGGTGGCCCTGCGCCGCTGGCTGGAGGACCTATGACACCGACCCTGCTGGACCTGTTGAAACAGGTTGATACCCCCACCGTCTGCAACGCCATCGAAGTGGCGCAGGGCAAACGCGGCTTTAACGAATTCACGCGCGGGACCATGCTGATCAACGATCCCACCGGCGTGATGGTGGGCTATGCAAGCACCGCGAAAATCGCCGCACTTGCCCCACCCACCGAGCCCGCCGACGTGGTCCGCGCACGGCGCATGGCCTATTACAAACAGATGGCCGAAGCGCCAAAACCGTCGATCTGCGTGGTCGAAGATGAAGATTTTCCGGATGCCATCGGTGCCTATTGGGGGGAGGTGAACACCGCCATCCACAAGGGTTTCGGCATGTCGGGCGCACTCACCAATGGGGTGATGCGCGATCTGGGCGACCTGGCACCTGACTTTCCGGTTGTGGCGGGGTCGGTGGGGCCAAGTCACGGGTTTGTCCATGTCACGGCGCTGGACGTGCCGGTGACGGTTTTTGGCCTCACGGTCCATCCGGGTGATCTGGTGCACGCCGACCGCCACGGCGCGGTGGTGGTCCCGCCCGAGGTCATAGACGACCTGGAGGCCGCGATCCGAAAGATGCAGGACACCGAGCATCTGGTGCTTGGCCCGGCACGCGGGCCGGGTTTTGACTTTGATGCCTTCGAGAAAGCCTGGTCCGCATTCGAAGCGGCGCGCACGTAAGGCTGTTTGCTTCCGCCACGCGTCACGCCCACTCCCGAGAGTCCTATGCCGGGGCAGGCAGGCTGTGCTAAAGCGGCGTTTTGACGGTTCGGAGGACGCGCAGTGGTTTGGGAAAGGTTCGGCTGGCTTGTGGTGGTGTTGGGCGTGATCTGGGCGGTCGAGGCCGTCAATCTGATCTCGGGTTACGTGCTGAACGGATGGCTTGGCCTGCGGCCCCGGTCCTTGGGCGGATTGGACGGCGTTTTGTTCATGCCCTTCCTGCATGGCTCACTGGCGCATGCGGCAGCCAATACGGTGCCGCTGGCCATTTTCGGCGGGCTGCTGGCCGTCACGGCACGGCGCTTGGTCTTGGCGGCGACCGCTCTGATCGTGGCGCTTGGCGGGCTGGGGGTCTGGCTGTTCGGCGCGGCGGCGATCCATGTGGGCGCGTCGGGGCTGATCTTTGGCTGGTTCGGCTTCCTCGTGGCGCGCGGCTTGGTGGAGAAGCGGCCAATCCCGCTTTTGGTCGCTGTCGGGGTGGCGGTGCTCTACGGCGCAATGATCTGGGGGGTGCTGCCGGGGCAACCGGGGGTCAGCTGGGAATCCCATCTGCTTGGCGGAGCCGCCGGTGTTTTTTCGGCCTATGTCCTGCGTGGCAAGTCGTAGGGCGCCCCTGCGGCGTCACGCCCCAAAAAACAGGAACTGAGCCACCGCAGCGGCAACAGAGACCGCGATTGTCTCCGGACCTTTTGCGTCAGTCCCGCGGACCGATGGTGGTGGTCAACTCGCCCAACCCCTCGATGGCAACAACGCAGGTATCGCCGGGCTGAAGCGGGCCAACCCCGGCCGGTGTGCCGGTCATGATCAGGTCACCGGGTTTCAACTCGAAAGACCGTGAGAGGATCGCAATCATCTCCGGGACGGACCAGATCAGCTCGGACAGATCGGCGTCCTGCTTGACCACGCCATTCACCAACAGCCGGATCGACCCGGACGACGGGTGCCCGACCTTGGACACCGGAAACACCGGTGCGATCGGGGCGGAGCGGTCAAATCCCTTGCCCAGATCCCAGGGACGGCCCTGTTCCCGCGCCATCAACTGCAGGTCCCGGCGGGTCAGATCATTGCCGACGGCATAGCCCCAGACATGGTCAAGCGCCTCGCCTTCCGGAATATTTACGCCGCCCTTGCCGATCACGGCAACCAGTTCGGCCTCGTAGTGGAAATTCTCGGTCTGCGGCGGGTAAGGAATTGTCGCGCCGGTTTCGACCACCGCATCGGCGGGCTTGAGGAAAAAGAACGGCGGGTCGCGATCCGGATCCTTGCCCATCTCGCGTGCATGGGCGGCATAGTTGCGCCCGATGCAGAAGATCCGGCGCACCGGGATGCGGTCCGCACTGTCGGCGATGGCCACCGTGGGGGCAGGGGGTGCATCAAAGGCAAGGGCCATGTGGTGTCCTTTCGTCAGGTGAACCCGTTGATCCGTGGCCCGACCTGCTGTTTCTGTTTGGTCATCATACCCCGAAACGGCGGGGCGGTTCAGCTTTCCAGACCGTTCGAGCCGTAGAGCCAGTTCAGCTTATTGTACCAATCCTCAGGCGACATGCTGCGCATCACGCTGTTGCGGACAGCGGCCTGCGCATCGTCGGGGTGATAGATGTATTCGCCGATCAGCCGTGAGTTCATTTGCACCCGTGCCGTGCGCACGCGGCGCATGTCCTGATACCGTTGCAGCATGTCTTCGGTGTCGCCGCCGAAATGCTCTACGCAATGGGACAGCGCCACCGCATCCTCCATCGCCATGCAGGCGCCCTGCGCAAAGTATTGCAGCATCGGGTGCGCCGCATCGCCCAGCAACGCCACGCGCCCATCGACCCAGTTGGATATCGGATCGCGGTCACAGAGCACCCAGAGCTTCCAGTCGTCGCCATGTTCGATGATCTGGCGGGCCTTCGGGTGGATGTGCTCAAACCCCTGCGCCACTTCTTCCTTGGGCACCGGACGTCCGGCAATCGCCTCTTTCACGTCGCGGTGATAGGTGACGACCAGATTGTAGACCTTGCCGCCCTTCAGGGGGTAATGGACGATGTGGCATTTGGGCCCGGCCCAGAGAGTCGCCGCGTTCCAGCGCAGGTCCTCTGGCATCTGCTCTGTCGGGATCACCGAACGATAGGTGGTGTGGCCGGAAATGCGCGGCTCTCCATCGCCGACCAGTTGCGCCCGGATGGCAGAACGCAGCCCTTCGGCCCCGATCAGAAAGCGCCCCCTGATCGGGTCGCGCCCATCCAGCATCAGCGTTGCGCTGCTGCTGTCCTGTTCATAACCAAGAACCCTGTGGTCGGTGCGCAGGTCGATCAGGGGGCTGTCCTGACAGTATTTCAACAACACGCCATGCAGGTCGGCGCGGTGCACCACCGCATAGGGGTTGCCGTAGAACTTGCGGAACGGCTCATCCAGCGGGATCTGGGTGATATCCTCGGCGGTCTGGGCATCCATCAGGCGCAGGGCGTCGATGTAGACCGCCTTGGCACGCGCCTCGTCGCCGACGCCCAGATAGTCGAAGCAGTGAAAGGCATTCGGCCCGATCTGGATGCCCGCGCCGATCTCTCCCAGCTGTGCCGCCTGTTCAACAACAATGCTGTGCTGCCCCTTGCGGGCAAGACCGCAGGCCGCCGCCAGCCCGCCGATGCCGCCACCTGCGATGATGATGGGAAGATCGGTCATGTGGCGTCTCCTCTTCGGTCTGTTGGATTTTGTTTCATGGCAGATGTTAAGCATGCATATCAAATTCAGTCAACAAAAAAGATAAGTATGCATACTAAATTTCCCAAAGGCTGTGGGGGCCTCCGGGGGGGCCGTGCTTGGAAGCGGCGCCGCTTGTGGGTAGGCTGTGCCTGTCCCGCCTGCCAAATGGGGCAGGACGCTCCTGATACGGTGAGATCGACTCGGATGGCACGACTATTGATCCTGTCCAGCATGGTAGCGCATGGCCATGTGGGCCTGTCCGCGGCGGGACCGGCGCTGGCCTTGTTGGGGCATTCCGTGACGGCCTTGCCGACGGTCCTGCTGTCCAATCATCCCGGCTGGCCCAGTGTCGCCGGTGCCAGGGTCGATCCCGACCAGATCCGGGCGATGATTGATGCGCTGGAGGCCAATGGCTGGCTGCCCTCACATGACGCCGTGCTGGTGGGCTACTTGCCGACAACGGATCACGTTGCCGTGGCGGGTGAACTGATCGACAGGGTCCGGGGTCTGCCCGCTCCGCCGCGCGTGATCCTCGACCCGGTTCTGGGCGACGCGCCAAAGGGGCTGTACTTGCCCGAGGAGGTGGCGACAGGGCTGCGCGATAGCCTGGTTCCCCGGGCGGATGTGGTGACCCCCAATCTCTTCGAATTGTGCTGGCTGACGGGACGGCCTGTGCAGACCCTCGACCAGACCCGCACCGCCGCTGCGGACTTTCTGTCGCGGAACGACCTTGCCGAGGTCCACGTCACCTCGGCCCCCGCTGGACCGGAAACGACGGGCGTGCTGCATGTCGCCGAAGGCGATGCACGGCTTTACCCGACCGCCCTTCGAAAGGGCGTCCCGCATGGTGTCGGGGATGTCTACGCCGGGTTTGTGGCGGCGGGGCTGTCCCCCGGCACAGCGCTGGGCCATCTATCGGCCCTGATCGACGCCAGCCTGAACGTCCCCCATCTGCGCATCGTCGAGGCCCCCGCCTGGACCCGCGCCAATCCCCTGACCGCATCGGAGAACTGACCCATGGCATTCGATTTCATCCTGATGCTGACCGCCAACGATCGCACCATCCCGGACGCCCGCGCCCGGCTGGAAGAGGCGCTGGAAGGCGGTGTGCGCCATATCGGGTTCAAGGACGTGGGCCTGCCGATGTCCGACCTGAAAAGCCTCGCCGCTGCCATCCGCAGCGCGGGCGGGCGCAGCTATCTGGAGGTGGTCAGCCTTGATGCCGAAAGCGAGTTGGCCTCGGCCCGCGCGGCGGTCGAGATTGACGTGGATTGCCTGCTGGGCGGCACTCGCGCCCGAGAGGTGACAGAGGTCACGCGCCGCCATCCCCTGAGGTATTACCCCTTTCCGGGCCGGATCACGGGCCACCCCAGCGTGCTGGAGGGACCAGCGTCAGAGATCGTGTCCTCGGCCCGGGAACTGGCGGATTTCGAGCATGTGCACGGGCTGGACCTGCTGGCCTATCGCTTTGACGGCGCTGTGCCGGACCTGATGCAACAGGTCTGCGGCGCGGTGGGCAAGCCGGTCATCATGGCCGGCAGCATCGACAGCGAAGACCGGGTCGCGGCCTGTGCCGGGGCGGGCGCTGCGGGCTTTACCGTCGGCACTGCGGCGCTGTCGGGCGTGTTTCCAGCGGAAAGCAGCGGTTTTGCCGGACAGGTCCGGTCGATCCTGTCGATCACCTCGCGCGCCCGCGCCCTGTCGACCGCGCCGCGCCGTGTCGCGCTTGTCGCGCATGATACCCGCAAGAGCCACCTGCGCGCCTGGGTCAGCCGCCACGAGAAGGAATTGCAGGGGCACCGCCTGATCTGCACCGGCGGCACCGGGCGGATACTGTCCGAGCTTGTGCCGGGCCTCAACATCCGCCGATTGCAGCGCGGCGACCGTGGCGGGGACCAGCAGCTGGGCGCACTGATTGCCACCGGCGAGTTGGATGCGGTGATATTTTTCGCCGACCCCACCGTTCCGCACGGCGGCGATGTGGATATGCAGGCGCTGACCCGGCTGGCCATGCTGCATGATACGCCGCTGGCCCTGAGCACATCCGCCGCCGACATGCTGGCGGCGGCCCTGCTGCGGGGCAGGACCGCCGGGAATTGATTCACATTCCGCGCATAATTCCGCAACCGTAGACGGATCGTTTCCAATTTCGCGCCAATCTGCCTGCAAACCTCACAGGCAGAGGCACTCCCATGCCAACAGTTCCCCTTCCGCTCGCCTTTGGCGCGGCGGCCACCCCCGATCTGTTCGGGGGCAACATCCTTGCGCCGCGGACCGACATGACCGGCCCGGGCAGCTATGCCGAAGCGGTGCAGGCGCTGGGCGTCACCACCCTGCGCTATCCCGGCGGCTCTCTGACCGAGAGCTATTTTGACCTGGCAAAACCGGACGCGGATTTCGCAATCGAAAACGAAACCGGCGAACGTACTGACTTCATGCCGATTTCGGACATCATGGCCTACTCCGCCCAGACCGATGCGCCGGTCAGTCTCGTACTGCCCACCCGGCAGGAGCTTTCGCCGCGCTACTTCGACGACAATGGCGACCGGCAAGAGGATGTGGCCGAAGACCTGCTGCGCGATTTTATCCGCGATGTGGTGACCGGCACCTATGGCGAGGGCAATGTCGTCAGCTTCGAGATCGGCAACGAATACTGGGGCTCTGGCCGGATGAACGCGGTTGAATATGGCCGGGTCGCTGCCGAGATGACCCGCATCGTCGATTCAGAATTGATGTCTCTGCAGGGGGCATACCCAGAGGCCGCCGATATCGAAATCCTTGTCCAGATGGGCACCAATTTTGGCGAGTCGTCGCTGGATGAGGCCTATGACGGGCTGACAGATCCCGAGATCATTGCCGATGTGAACGCCACCTACGGGTTGGACATTGCCCCCAACGCCCGCGTCGACTGGACCGAGATCAACAATCGCATCGTGATCGAACAGTTCGATGCGGCGGAACTGGAGGCCGTGGACGGCGTCATTGCGCATGTCTATTCGCGCGGCTCCGACCTGCCCCATACACGGTATTTCGCGCTCGACCAGATCGAGGACACATGGCAGGCCATCGACCCCGACCTGGAAATCCACGTCACCGAATGGAACCTGCGGTCCGGCGCGTCGAACCTGACACGGGGTGAGGATTATGGCCTGTATCAGGCGCATGAGATGCTGGAACTGGTCGAAACCTTCATGGCCGAGGGCGTAGATGCGGCGCAGGTCTGGCCACTGATCCAGAACAGCGCCTCTTCGCTCAGCCTCGGTTCCGAATTCACCGGCTCCACTCCGCCCGGAGAGATGTTTGCCATGCTTTCGGAAAATCTGCCGGGCATGGCGATGCTGGATTTCACCCCCTCCGAGGCGCGCGATGGCGAACTGGAGGCTGGCGGGCTGGAGGTGCACGGCTTTGCCGATGGCACGGACCTGCTGTTCTACATCTACGCCCCGCAGGATGCCGGCGTGGTCAACAGCGGCGTCGACATCAGCGCACTGGTGGCGGATGTGGGCGCGGTTCAGGTCAGCGTACTGGGTGTCGCGCCCGGCCAGAATCCCGGCGATACCGAGGCGGATGCGGTGGTCGAGCAACTGGCGGGCGGGGATGTCTATGTGGGCGGATTGATCGATGCCATCCTTGGCCCGGGCGAGGTCATGCAGGTCCGGCTGATAGACGTGACGCCGACCGCGGCATTCTGGGATGTGTTCGACGCAACGGGGGCCGAGACGACGATGCCCGAGATCGTCGTGCCGGAGGTTGAGTTGCTGCCGGAACCGGAAACCGTGATCGAGGGCGGCACCTCGGCGGTCGCCCCGCCTAACATTCTGCCACCCGGAACCGCCGTTGCGGCCTCGCCGCCGGACCCGGGCCAGACACTTGGGGATGCAGAGGAAGACGCGTTGCCGGACTCGGCTGCCCCTCTGAGTTCAGAAGTCGATACTCCGGCGCAGCCCGCTGCCGCGCCTTGGGTCGTGGCGCCTGTCAGTGCGGCGCCCGAAACCACAAATGCGGATCTGGCTCCACAGCCTGCCGAACCTGCGATCCCCATGGCGGATGATGTCGACTATTCAGCCATGGCGATGCAACTGGACTATTATAACGAAGACCCATTGCCGGTGGTCCAGACTGCGGCCTTGGCGACGCAAGGCACCACTGTTGCGGAACCGGAGGATGCGGCGGAGGAACTGTTGATGGTGCTTGGATTCAACACCGGTATGTCTGCGGATGGGGATCCGCCGTCCCCAGCGGAATATGAGCCCGATTACTCCGAAGAGGAGGACCAAGGCGACGGCGGGGTGTTTGATGACATGGGGCTGAGCTGGGCATTGGCGCTGCTGCCATTGCTTGCCATGGTCGGTGGTCTGGGGTGACGTGCCGTCAAAGCGGTTCGATCAGCTCCGGTCCGCTGGCCTTGTTCGAGTTCACCTTGGGATCAACCCGGAAATAATCCAGCGCGTCTTCGGGGGCGGGTTTCATCAGGGTCGCCGCACCTCGGCCTTCTTCGCCCAGCCACAGCGCCCAGTCCGCCGGATCCAGAACAACGGGCATGCGGTGGTGGATCTTTGACATCGCGTCATTGGCGCCGCAGGTCACGATGGCGCAGGTCCTGAACGCCTGCCCGTCCCGTTCCCAATCCTGCCAGACCCCGGCAAAGACCAAAGGCGCGTCCCCTTCGGGAAAGATGTACCAGGGCAGGCGGTTGCCGTCCTCGTCCTGGGTCCATTCGTAGAAACCCGTCACGGGGATCAGGCAACGGCGTTCGCGGCAGGCGGATTTGAATGCCGGTTTATCGGCAACCGTCTCGGCCCGTGCATTGATCAGCAAGGGGCCACCATTCGGGGCCTTGTACCAATGCGGCAGAAACCCCCAGCGCAGCGCCTGCAATTTCCGCCCGTCCTCCTCGATCACCGCGTGGATTTGGTTGGTGGGGCAGGCATTGTAGTTGGGCACCTCGGGCAGGTCATTTGCAGGCGCGGCGTCGAACAATTGCGCCATCGCATCGCTGGGCAGGGTGATCGCAAACCGTCCGCACATGGCTTATAGCCCGATGCCGGAATAATGCAGCAATCCCCAGGCGGACAGCTCTCGGTCCAGCTTGCCCCAGAGATCACCAAAGCGCAGCGGGTCCATGCGTGACATCTGCTGGATCTCGCCCACGGTACGGCGGTTGTTGATCGCAGCCATCAGTGGGGCACATTCGCGCGGCAGGCGCATCTGAACCTCAGCCTCTTTCAGCGTGATCGGCAGCGGTCGCCCCTGCGCCACCGCCTGCGCCGGACCGCGCATGTCCGGGGTCGGAGAGCGAGGGATCAGCCCTTTTTTCGTGCCGCGCGGCAGTTTGCGCTCTTCATCCGAGGGGACGAGGTAGCCGGTGTGTTTCTTGATCGTGCCGCGCAGTTTCTCCGCCAGTGCCATGGCGGTCACATCATCCATGCCCTTTGCCCGATCGGTGATGCGCGCCAGGTCATACAGGCCGCGCGGCAACAGGCCCTGCAGTTTCCAGCCTGTGCGGTCCAGCGTGTCAATCAGCCGTTTGACATCGAACGGCGTGTCCTGCCCGTGCAGCAGCAAATCATAGAACCCGGCGTCGCCCTGCTTGTGGTCGTTGACATTGGGGTTGGTGGCAAAGGGATGCCCCTTGGGCAGGCTGGCGACCAGTTTCTTGGCCTTGGCCACGCGGACTTGCGGAGACAGCCCGTCGAACAGCCCGGCAAAGGCCTCTTGCAGGGGGTAGATGCCCGCCCGCCCATAGGGTGCATAGACCATGAATCCCATGCCGCCACCCGGCGCGACGGCAGCGCGCAGCGCGGCAAAGCCGGCATCGGGGTCGGGCAGGTGGTGCAGCACGCCGCAGCAGTCGATGTAATCGAAAGGTCCGTGCTCTGCTGCGTCCAGCAGGCTGCCGGTGACGAATTTGATCGTCGTCAGCCCGCGCATCCTTGCCCGCGCCTCGGCGATTTCACGCGAGGCGGTGGAGAGGTCGATGTAGGTGATTTCATGCGGCGCGCCCGCGCTGGTCAGCAGTTGCGCGATCTGGATCAGCGCATCCCCGGTGCCGCCGCCCGCGACAAGGATGCGCGTCTTCTGCGACCAGTCGCGGCTGCCCTCGAACAGGTAGTGATCCACCTCGATCGGATGTGAGGGAGAGCCGGTGATCAGGCGCTTTTTCTCTTCCTCGGGGTTCCGTTCCGGGTAGGGATAGCTCTCATACTGCTCCTTGACCGTGACCATGCGCCCCTCCTTTGGTTGGCCAAAGGTTTGCCCCAGAAGCGCGCCGGGACACAAGGCAAGAACTGATCAGGGGTCAGCCCCGAACGCGGGCGATTTCCAACCGTGTCTCTGTCAGCGCAATGTCCCGGATCAGGGCCACCCGCGCGCTGCGGTCGGCGGTGTCGCGCAGCTCCCCTCGCAGGCGGCTAAGCTCACGCGACAGGGCCACGGCCTCTGGCACCGCGCCGTTGTTCTTGAGAATGCGCGACATGACCGAATTATCGGGATCGTCGCAGCGGGGCAGAGGACAACCGGCACCTTCGAGATTGTCGAAAAGGCCGTCCCGCTCTGCCGTCTGGATGCGGTTGTTGATGAGGTCTATCAAAGGATGGTCCATGACGAATAAAATGCCACAGACTGCATCGTGATGAAAGAATGGTTACGGATCTGACGGCAGAAAAAACCCGTGCAATTCGGTTGATGTTACAAGCATTCCATGGAAACGCCGCGTCACTAACCATGTGCCGTAACGTGCCTTTCCCTTGCGCGGGGACGCAAAGCTTTCCACACTGGCCAACAACAAGAACATGGCGGGAGGAGAGGCGACCATGACCTATGCGGGAATGGCCGATCGCAACGCAATCGAAAACGAGATGCCCTGGGAGCAGCGGGATTTGCCCAGGACGATCTGGGGCCTGCTGAACCGCACGGCGGATCGTTTTCCGACGCGACCGGCGGTCAGTTACCAATTGTTGTCCGGACCCAAGGACAAGGCCGAAACGCTGGACTGGGCCGGTTTGCGCGACCGCACGGCGCAGGCCGCGAACCTGTTCCGCAGTCTGGGGGTCGGCGAAAACGACGTGATCGCCTACGTCATGCCCAACTGCAACGAAACCATCACCACCCTGCTGGGCGGCACGGTCGCGGGGATCGTGAACCCGATCAATCCGCTCTTGGAGGCGGAACAGATTGCCGCGATCCTGCGCGAAACCGATGCCAAGGTCGTGGTGACGCTCAAGGCGTTTCCGAAAACCGACATCGCGCAGAAGATGGCCGAGGCGGTGCGCAACGCGCCGCATGTGCAAACGGTGCTGGAGGTCGATCTCAACCGCTACCTGAGCCCGCCCAAAAGCTGGATCGTGCCCTTTGTACGGCCCAAGAACCCGGGCAATCATCACGCCGACGTCAAGTGTTTCGCCAAGGAAGTGGCCAAACAGCCCAAGACGCTGAGCTTTGCTGACAGCCCCGGCGACCGGGTCGCGGCCTATTTCCACACCGGCGGCACCACCGGGATGCCCAAGGTGGCGCAGCATACCTATGAAGGCATGATCTACAACGGCTGGCTGGGCGATACCCTGCTGTTCACCGAAGAGGACAGCGTCATGTGTCCCCTGCCGCTGTTTCATGTCTTTGCCTGTCACGTCATCCTGATGGCGATGGTCTGTTCCGGCGCGCATGTGGTCTTTCCGACGCCTGCGGGCTATCGCGGCGAAGGCGTCATGGACAATTTCTGGAAACTTTGCGAGCGCTGGAAGACGACCTTTGTGATTACCGTGCCGACAGCGGTCTCGGCGCTGATGCAGCGCAAGGTGGATGCCGATATCTCTGCCATCAAGACGGCGTTTTCCGGCTCTGCCCCGATGCCGATGGAACTGTTCAAACGGTTCGAGAGCGCCTGTGGCGTGACCATCTGCGAAGGCTATGGTCTGACAGAGGCGACCTGCCTTGTCGCGGTGAACCCGCCGGACGGGGCCAAGAAGGTCGGCTCGGTCGGGATTCCCTTTCCCTATACGGATGTACGCATCATCAAGGTCGCGAATGGTGAGCCGGTGGAATGCGGCGTCGATGAAATTGGTGAAATCTGCGTGTCGAACCCCGGCGTCTTTGCGGGGCACACCTATACAGAGGCCGCGAAGAACGCGGACCTGTTTCACTATGGCACCCACCTGCGGACCGGCGATCTGGGCCGCAAGGATACCGATGGCTACCTGTGGATCACCGGCCGCGCCAAGGATCTGATCATTCGCGGTGGCCACAACATCGACCCGGCCGAGATCGAGGAGGCGCTGTTGGGGCATCCGGCGGTGGCCTTCGCGGGCGCGATCGGGCAGCCTGACGCCCACTCCGGTGAACTGCCCTGCGCCTTTGTCGAACTGATGGACGGCGCGAAAGTGACAGAGGCGGAACTGCTCGAACACGCCAAGGTGCATGTCCATGAGCGCGCGGCCCATCCCAAGCACATGACGATCCTGCCGGAATTGCCCAAAACGGCGGTGGGCAAGGTCTTCAAGCCCGATCTGCGCAAACACGCGATCACGCGGGTCTACAATGATGCGCTTCAAGAGGCGGGCTGCGCGGCGCGGGTGACCGGGGTTATCGACGACAAGAGCCGGGGATTGGTGGCGCAGGTCACTGCCAATGGTGCAAGCGAGAGTGACGTCAGCGGCGTGCTGGGCGATTTCACGCGGCCTTGGGAATGGGCGGACGCTGACAAATAAGCGGTCGGTCAACACGTTGCAAAGGCGCGCGGGAGCTTCTCCTGCGCGCCTTTTGCGTCAGGTGGGCGGGGCATTCACCGGGTCAATGGGGGTGGTCGCAAACCCCGTTGCCTGTTCCAGTCGGCGGGCGATCTGCAGCAGGCGCGCCTCGCCCCGGGGCGGGCCGATCAGTTGCAGACCGACCGGCAAGCCGCGCGCATCACGGCCCACTGGCAGCGACAGGGCCGGCAGGCCGCAGACCGTGGCGAGAAAGGAAAAACCCAACCAATCCAGATAGTCCCGACTCTCGACGCCATCGACCACCGGGGGGTATTCGATCTCGACCGGCAGGGGCGCAATACCGGTGACCGGGCAGGCCAGCACGTCGTAGCGCGACAGGAACCGGCGCATGACGTCATAGAGGCGGCTGCGGGTCAGGTTGGCCTCGGCGATCTGATCGACGGTCAACCGGCCACCGGATGCGATGTTTTCCTTCAGCGTGGGTTTGTACTGATCATAGATCCGGGCAGGCGTGGCCTTGAACCCGGTCCACATTCCCAGCGCGCGGAAGGTGCGGAAACACTCGGACAGGCCGGTGGTTTTCGGGCTGTCCTCGGTCACCCTAACGTCCGGGGCCTGCAGGCGCGTGACGGCATCGGCAAGGATCTGCCGCATCTCAGGTTCCACCGGGGCGATTCCGCCAAGGTCGGGCGCAAAGGCAATGTGGATGTCACCGGCCCCGGCGCGGCACTGGTCCAGATAGCTGCGCTGAGGTGCAGGAAAGGCGAGTGGTGAGCTTGGGTCCCATCCGGCCATCGCATCCAGAAATAGCGCGCAATCCTCGACAGTTCGGGCCATCGGCCCATCGACGCCCATAAGGTTGAAATGGTCGTGCCCGCCGGGGCTGGCGACCACACCGGGCGAGGGGCGCAGTCCGACGATGCCGCAGAAACTTGCCGGCGTGCGCAGCGAACCGCCAACGTCCGAACCCTGACTGAGCCAGACCTCTCCCGCCGCCAGCCCCGCCGCCGCCCCGCCAGAGGACCCGCCGGCGTTCATGGTCGTGTGCCAGGGGTTGCGGGTGGCGCCGAAGACCGGGTTGAAGGTATTGGCGCCCGCGCCCATTTCGGGAGTGTTTGTCTTTCCCATGACCACACCGCCGCGTGCCTCCAGCCGCAGGACAAGGGGGGCCGAGGTATCGGGCACATGGTCCGCCAGACCCGGCGTTCCAAAGGTTGTGCGCACGCCGGAAACCGGTGTCAGGTCTTTGATTGCAATAGGCAATCCGGCCAATAGGCTGCCGGGGTCGACCTGTTTGGCAGAGCCATGTGCCCGTTCGGCACAGAGCGTCACAGTGGCGTTTATCGCAGGCGAGGTTTGTTCAATGCGGGCAAGGCTGGCCCCAATCAGTTCGGCCGGGCTGACCTCACCACGGCGCAGAAGATCGACCACCTCGCAGGCGGTGTGTCGGCACAGGTCCGGGCCGCTGAACAGCGGGTCAGCAGACGTCATCGTCCGGCGCACAGAACATGTCGTAAAGCAACGCGATCACGCGGCTGGTGTTGTCGTTGGACAGGCTGTAGTAGATTGTCTTGCCTTCGCGACGCGTGGTCACAAGGCCCTCTTCGCGCAGACGGGCCAGCATCTGGCTGACGGCTGCCTGCCGGATGCCCAGAAGATTCTCCAACTCGCCCACGGATTTTTCGCCCGACCCGAGGTGGCACAGAATCATCAGACGCCCCTCATGCGCGAGGGTCTTGAGAAACGCCGCAGCGTGTTTGGCGTTGGTCTCCATTTCGCCCGGCGGCGCTGCGAATTTGGTCAGGTCTTCCATGGGACTCGCTTGGTTTTCCTCATTATATAACGTGGCCCTCCCGGAAATGCGAGATCATGATTCGGTCGCTGGTGCGCCGCCTTCGAATGCGTTTCCATTTGCATAGTCACAAGGCGCATCCTGCATCTGCAGGTGCAGATCGGTTCCCGAATAGGGGTGGGCGCGGGCCAGATCCTCGTCAACTTCGATGCCAAGGCCGGGTTCCGTCGGGGCGGGAACAAAGCCGTTTTCGACGCGTATCGTGCCTTTGATCAGCGCGTCATGGAACGGCGTTTCGATGGTCTCGGCGATCAGCAGGTTGGGAATGGCGGCGGCAAGCTGGATGTTGGCCGCCCATTCCACCGGACCGGCATAGAGGTGCGGGGCTATTTCCGCGTTGAAGCTTTCGGCCATGGCGGCCAGCTTGCGCATTTCCCAGATACCGCCCGCGCGGCCCAGGGCCGGTTGCAGGATGCTGGCCCCGCCGATGCGCAGCAGGGTCGCGAATTCGGAGCGTGTCGTCAGCCGTTCGCCGGTGGCGATGGGGATACGGACGGCACGCGCGACCTCGGCGAATTCCAGCAGGTTGTCAGGCGGCACCGGTTCCTCGAACCAGAGCGGCAGGTAGGGCTCCAAAGCCTGACCCAGCCGGATGGCGCCCGCGGTGCTGAACTGGCCATGCGTGCCGAACAGCAGGTCGGCGCGATCGCCGACGGCCTCGCGGATCGCTTTGCAAAAGGCGACGGACAAAGCGATGTCACGCATTCCGGGCTGATGACCGCCGCGCATGGTATATGGGCCCGCCGGATCGAACTTGACCGCCGTATAGCCGCGTTCGACGCAGTCCAATGCGGATTCGGCGGCCATCTCGGGCGAGGTCCAGAAATCTGACATTTTGTGCCGGGGCAGCGGGTAGAGATAGGTATAGGCGCGGATGCGTTCGTTCATCAGTCCGCCGATCAAGGCCCAGACCGGGCGGTTGCGCGCCTTGCCCAGGATGTCCCAGCAGGCGATTTCCAGGCCCGAAAAAGCCCCCATCACCGTCAGGTCGGGCCGCTGGGTAAAGCCCGAGGAATAGGTGCGGCGGAACATGCGTTCGATGTTCTCGGGGTTCTCGCCTTCGAAGTAGCGGGCAAAGACATCGCCGATCACGGCCTTCATCGCCTCGGGGCCGATGGAGGCGGCGTAACACTCTCCCCAGCCGGTGACCCCGTCAGCGGTGGTCAGCTTGACGAGGATCCAGTAGCGCCCGCCCCAGCCCGGCGCGGGAGGCGCGGTGACGATCACGTCGAGGTCCTGGAGTTTCATGGCCTTCTCCTGATATTTGGCGGGTTTTCGGGGGCTCTGCCCCCCGCCTGCGGCGTCCCCCGAGGTATTTGAAAACCCGAAGAAACAGCAGGGATGCGCTGTTGTCAGGCGTTGTCGAACAAGATGACGTTGCGCCGTGCGCCGCCGCCTTTGGTGTCGGCGATGGCCTCGTTGATCTGTTCCAGCGACCAGCGGCCGGACACCAGCTCATCGAGCTTCAGGCGTCCCTGACGGTAGAGGTCCGCCATCCACGGGATGTCGCGCTGTATCACCACGTCGCCCATTTTCGAACCAACCATCTGCTGGCCCATGAAGGCGGGGACAACCGGTTCATAGCTGGCTGTCGCGCCGGAATGTGGCATTCCAACCATCACCATGCGCCCGCCCCAGCCGACATAGCGCATCGCCTGCTCATAAGCGGGGATCGCGCCGACGGTAACCGCCACCACGTCGGCCCCGCGTCCCATGAGGTCGATCGCTTTCTTCCAAGGGGTCTCGTCGCTGGCCAGCACACCATCTGTCGCGCCGAAGTCGCGGGCGATGGCCAGTTTTTCCTCGCTCATGTCGACGGCGACGATACGGCGGGCGCCGCCGATGCGCGCGCCCTGGATCGCGTTCAGGCCGACGCCGCCCGCGCCGATCACAACTACATCGTCACCCGGACGCATCTTGCCCGCATTGATCACCGCGCCGATGCCGGTGATCACGCCGCAGGCCAGCAGACATACCGCCTCGGCGGGCATGTCTTCGGGCATGACGACGACCTGACTTTGATCGACGACAACGCGTTCGGCGAAGGCCCCGCAGAACATGGCTGAGACAACCGGCGTGCCGTCCGGGCGGAGCAGCACCGGATCCGTTGTGCGATTGCCGATGCAGATCGTGGGTTTGCCCCCGGCGCAGTTCGGGCAGGTGCCGCAGGCGCGGATCAGTGTGACGACCACGCGGTCGCCCGCCTTCAGATCTTTGACGCCACCGCCGAGTGCGGTGACGCGGCCTGCGGCCTCATGGCCATAGACGGCGGGCAGATCACCACCCCAGGCCCCTTCGGCGTAGGAAATATCGGAATGGCAGATGGCGACCGCCTCCAGCGTCACTTCGATCTCGCCCGCGCCGGGGGCGCGCAGATCCAACTCTTCGATCCGGAGGGGGGTATTGTGGGCGGTACAGACCGCGGCGCGGATACGTGGCATATCAAAGGCTCCCCGTTTTCGGCTGAGCCTGCGCAGGCGCGCCCTGCGCCGCAAGTCGGAAAGCGACGTTAGCCCGTCGCGTTACGTTACGGCACAAGGCATTCCGGTCAGGCAGGCAGCCTTGAGACGGCGGCGGCAAAGGCGCGCGCCTCCTGCGGGGCGGTGCCCATCTGCGTGACCGGGTCGAACAGCGCGTGCGGCAGGTCGGGATGTGCGGTCAGCGCAACCTCGGCCAGCGGCCTGCCGGTCTCGCGCGCCGCCTTGCACAGGGTCTTGGTCGCGGCCTGTGCCTCGGGGCGCGGCATCTGGTCGGCAAGGGCAAAGGACAGCGCCTCGGCCATCAAGAGCCCGCCGGTGGCGTCAAGCGTCTGCGCCATGGCACTGGCATCGGGCGTCAGGGTTTCGGCCTGTGACTGGGCATGGGTCATCGCGGCGGCACTAGTCAGCACCAGTTGCGGCAGGCACAGCCATTCGGTGAACCAGGCCGCGCCGTCGCGTTGCTGGGCGTGAATGGCGGCCCCCTGCAGCGTCGCGTTCAGACCCTGTGCATGGCGGGCCAGCGCGATCATCGCCGAGGGGCCGACGGGGTTCTGTTTCTGCGGCATGGTGGAGGAGGCGCCGGAGCCGCCCAGCCGCACCTCGCCAATACCGGACTGGGTGGCGCGGACCAGATCCTTGCCCATCTTGCCGGCGGCCAGCGCGGTGCGGGTCAGCCAATCGGCAAGCTTCAGGATCGGGGTGCGGTCGCTGTGCCAGCTGTGCCCCGGATCACTAAGCCCCAATTTCGCGGCCATGTCGGCGCGCAAACCCGCCGGGTCCGGCCCAAGTGCCGAAGCCGTGCCCGCCGCGCCGGACAGCGAAATCAGCAGCGTGGTGTCGCGCAGCGCGGGAAGGTCCTGCAAGGCGGTCAGCAGCGGCCAGCCCCACGCAGCCGCCTGTGCCCCAAAGCTCATCGGGGTGGCGTGTTGCCCATAGGTGCGCGCGGCCATCGGCGTTTCGGCATGCTCTGTCGCCAGCCGTGCCAAGGCGGTCAGGGTTGCCCGCAGGCGGTCCTCCTGCAAGGTCAGCGCCTGCCGCAGCCGCAACATCAAACCGGTGTCCAGAATGTCCTGCGAGGTCGCCCCCCAATGCAGGTACTGGCCATGTTCAGGTGCCTCCATTGCCTTGCGGAAGGCGGCGACGAAAGCGGGGACGCTCACGCCATTCCGGCCCGTCTCCTCGGCCAGACCGGCGGGGTCGACCTGGCATTCAAGGCTGCACCTCTGGATGAAGGCGGCAGAGATTTCCGGGATCACGCCCTGCGCCCCCTGCGCCTGTGCCAGCGCCCCTTCGACCAGCATCATGGCCCGGATCTCGGCGTTGTCGCTGAACAGGCGGGCGGTTTCCCCTGTTGCAAAAAGCTGTGTCAGGTGGGCGCTGTCAAAGGGTGTGGCGGGCATGGTGTCAGGCTTTCACAAGGCTGTCGATGGTCCGGGCGAGTTGCCCGGGCATCGAGAAGAAAGGAGAGTGTGAACTGTCGAGTGCGGCAACCCGGTCCGGCGCGAACCGGTCTGCCATGCGGCGTTGAAAGGCCGGCGGAATGGTGCGGTCCTGTGTGCAGAGGATGTAGTTTCGGGGCAGCGACTGTGAGCGTTCCGTCAGGTTGACCGGGAGGGCGGAGGCGGCAACCGCCTGCGGGCACAACCGCTCCAGCGCGAAGGACACGGTTTCGGGCGGGCAGTCGTGATAGAACAGGTCGCGCGCCATGTCGGGGTCGATCGTAAAGCTGCGCCGGTCCCCGGACAACCGGATCGCCGGAAGCAGGGGTTGGTCCGGCGCTTCCATCCGCATCTGGGCAAGGCTGAGGCCCGGCCAAGGATCGTAGGCGCAGAGGTAGGTCAGCGACAGGATTTGTGCGGGCGCCAATTCGGCGGCTTGGGTGATCGCATAGCCGCCCATCGAATGGCCGACGACATGGGCAGGCCCTTTCAGCGCATCCGCGATGGCCTGCCCATAGGTCTCTAGCGTGACCTCGTTGACCGGTGTCGGGTCGTCCCCGTGCGACGGCAGGTCGATGGCGCGCGCTTGATGCCCGAGCGCCCGCAGCGCCGGGATCGTGTCACGCCAACACCATGCCCCGTGTGCCGCGCCGTGGATCAGGAGGATCTCCGCCAAGGGCTCAGGCCGCGCCCTGCGCCTTGAGAAACGCGGTCAGGATTGCGGCGTATTCCTCGGGCTTTTCCACGCAGGGCAGGTGGCCCGCGCTGCGGATCAGTTCCTTTTGCGATCCAGGGATCAGATCGGCGGTCTCGAACACCAGATCGGGTGGAGTGGAGCCGTCCTCGCTGCCCGCGATGGCCAGTGTCGGCAGGCGCAGCCCGCTGGTCGAGCTGATGAAATCGGTGCCGGAGATGGCGGCCGCGCAACCGGTCCAGCCCGTCGCAGGGGTGCGCAGGAACATGTTGCGCCATGCGGGGAATTCCGGGTCGGCGTGGAAGGGTTTGGAAAACCAGCGGTCCATGGTCGGGTCGACCACCGACTCCAGCCCGCCCGCGTTGACGGCCTCGATGCGGTCCGCCCACATGTCGCGGGTGCCGATCTTGGCCCCGGTGTTGGACAAGACCATCGCGCGCACAAGATCCAGCCGTTTGGCCGCGAGGCCCTGCGCGATCATTCCGCCGATCGAGAGGCCGACAAAGATGGCATTGGCAAAGCCGGTATGCTCCATCAGTTTTTCGGTGTCGGAAATCAGTGCGCCCATGCTGTAGGGGCCTTGCGGCACATCCGACAGACCATGCCCGCGCTTGTCGAAGCGCAGGATGCGCAGGTTCTGGGGCAGCGACGGCAGGATCTTGTCCCAGAGCCGGAAATCGGTGCCCAGCGAGTTGGCAAAAACGACCTGTGTGCCGTTCTCGGGGCCGGTGACGCTGTAGTGCAGGCGGATGCCGCCCAGTTCTGCCATCTGCATGATGTGTCCCTCCGTTGGGGTTCGTTTAGCGCGAAGGGGAGCGGGCCGGAAGGGGGTAGATCAGTAGCGGGTGTCGAGGGGGAGCAGTCCGCCGGACATTGCATTGACTGTGGCGGTTTCCGGCGGGACGCCCGAAAGGTCGGCGCCGTTCACAAAGTCGAAGTCTGCGTGGTAGCCGGTCACCTTGAAGCCTCCAGGCGCCCGTTCGAGGCTCAACTCGACACGGCAATACATCATTGATCCGGCGCTGTACCAACCGGGCAGGAAATATCCCGGGCCGGTCAGCGCAGCGCGCAGACGTTCCGGGGAATATCCCGCTGCGGGGACGCGTTCGCGCGCGACGATCTCGGTTCCGGCGGCGTAGTATTCCGGGTCTGTCGCCCGTTTGACCAGGTCGGCGAAGTCATAGCCCTCGTCCACCATGTGATTGCGGTAGGTCAGCGTGTGACTGCTGATGCAGATCTGTTTCAGGAGGTGGTCGATCACGTCGCGCCGGTCGGCAAATATGGCTTCGGATTCCAGGTCGCGGCGCAGTTCGATGTTCATCACCTTTGCTTCGCCCAGCGTATCCACATAGCGCATCCCGGCCGCGGGCGTGCCCAGCACAAGCGCCAGCAACTCTTGTGGCAAGGCGGCCCCCTCAGCCGTCACGGCCTTGTAGGAGCGGTCCGCCAGCAACTTGGCCACTTGCAGGGCGACGTTGAACACTTCGGCGTCTGAAGCTGATGGATTGGCGCCGTCGCGGATGAACGGGGAATGAAAGCCCAGCCGCGCTCCCGGCTCCAGCTGCCGGCTGGGGTAGGGGCTGTTGGCGCCGAAGGCCTGTCCGAACATGAAAAGAATGGCGCAAGAGGACAGGCATTCTTCGCCGGACCGCACGCGCGTGCCGAAATAGAAGGCGTTCTGCCCGTCTTCGGAGGCCTGAAGAAAGGCCAGCACCTCACCCAGCGACCCGCCCGGACTGTTCAGGCAGATGCGGGTCGCGAAGCCGTCCAGCAGATCCTCGTCCACGGCGCGAGTCAGGTCGCCTTTGTTGATCATGCCCTCGAACAAATAGGCACAGTCACCCGGTTCGGCGGGCTGCAGCGGTGTCCATGTCCCTGCCTGCGCAATTCCGGCGAAGGTCAGGAGTGTCAGGGCGGCGAGGATGCGAAGAACTGCGGACATGCAAAGGGCCTGTCTGTTGAAAAGACAGGCCCATGATGCCGCCGCCAAAGGGCATGGCGCAACAGTTTCGTGTCGCCCTGGCTCAGGCGATCTCGACCAGTTCGATGTCGAAGGTCAGATCCTTGCCCGCCAGCGGGTGGTTGGCGTCAATCGTGACGGTTTCCTCGGACATGGCGACCACGGTGACCGGCAGGGTCTGGCCGTTGGGTGCCTGCACCTGCAACTGCATCCCCAGTTCCAGCGGGATTTCCGGCGGGATCTCTCCGCGCGGGACGTCCTGCTTGGCCTCGGGGTTGGTCGGGCCGTAGGCGTCGTCCGCCGGAACGGTGACAACCTTCTTGTCGCCCACGGCCATGCCGGGGATCGCCTTGTCGAGGCCGGGGATGATCTGGCCGGAGCCGACCTCGAACTGCAGCGGGTCGCGGCCCGCGCTGCTGTCGAAGGTGGTGCCGTCGTCGAGGGTGCCGGTGTAATGAAGGCTTACGGTATCGCCGGTCTTGACCTGCGTCATGGGATCTCCTGTCATGTGGGGGGGGTGATTGGATGAGGCCGGGATCGTTCCGGGTGCTCCGATTTCGCCTAATTTAGGCCCGCGCGTGCTGGATTGCAAAGGAGGATCTGCGGCTTTTCCGCCCGGAAACGGGGTTTCCGCTGCCATCGGGCCGTGTCAGGGTGGCGGCAAAACGGAAAAAGGGGGCGATGATGGCCATCAAGGTTTGTGTCTTCGATGCCTATGGCACGCTGTTCGACGTCGCCGCGGCGGCCCGGGTTGCGGCAGAGGAGCCGGGGCGGGGGCAACTGGCAGAAGTCTGGCCGCAACTGGCCGCCGACTGGCGTGCAAAGCAGCTGGAATACAGTTGGCTGCGGGCGGTGACGGGCGACTATGTGCCGTTCTGGGAGGTGACCAAGGACGGGCTGGACTGGGCGATGGAACGCGCCGGGCTGGACGATCTTGAACTGCGCGAACGGCTGCTGGCGTTGTACTGGGAACTGCCCGCCTATCGCGAGGTGCCGATGATGCTGGCCCGTTTGAAGGCGCAGGGCGTCGCGGCGGCGATCCTGTCCAACGGCAATCGTGACATGCTGGACGGCGCGGTTGACAGCGCCGGGATCGGGGAGTTCCTGCAGGCGCTGTTGTCAGTGGAGCAGGTGGGTATCTTCAAGCCGGCCGCCGTCGTCTATGACCTTGCGGGCGCGGAATTTGGCTGTACGCGTGACCAGGTCCTGTTTGTCTCGTCAAATGGCTGGGACGCCTGTTCGGCGGCGGCCTATGGGTTTCAGACCGCATGGGTGAATCGCATGGGTCTGCCGATGGACCGTCTGATGGGCCAGCCGGATCATGTGCTGACCGATCTGACAACCATACCGGAGCTTGTGTGATGCCGCGTTTTGAAACTTCGGACGGATTGTCCCTGTTCTATCGTGACGAAGGGGAGGGCCTGCCGCTGCTCTGCCTTGCCGGGCTGACGCGCGACGGGCGCGACTTTGACTTTGTCGCGCCGCATCTGGAAGGAGTGCGCCTGATCCGCCCGGATTACCGCGGACGGGGACAGTCGGACTGGGGGCCGAAGGAGACCTACCAGATCCCGGTCGAGGGTCGGGATGCGCTGGAATTGCTGGATCATCTGGGCATCAAAAAGGCGGCCATTCTGGGCACCTCGCGCGGCGGGTTGATCGCCATGGTGCTGGCCGCGACGGCCAAGGACCGGCTGCTGGGGGTGGCGCTGAACGACATCGGCCCGGAGATTGCAGCGCCGGGTCTGAAATACATAGAAGGGTATCTGGGCCGCAAACCGCCGCAAAAGACCCTGGCAGAAGTGGCAAAACGCCGGGCCGAGGTCATGACCGGGTTTGTCGGTGTCCCCGAAAGTCGCTGGATGGAAGAGGCGGAACGGCTGTTTGTGCAGACGCCCGAGGGGCTGGAGCTGCCCTATGATGCCGCGCTGCGCGAGGCGGTTCTGGAAAGTGGCGCCAACCCTGCGCCGGACCTCTGGCCGCTGTTCGACGCCCTGGCCGGTCTGCCGCTCTGCGCGCTGCGGGGCGAGAATTCGGACCTGTTGACGGCAGAGTGCTTTGCCGAGATGCAAAAGCGTAGGCCCGACATGATCGCGGTCGAGGTCGAGGGACGCGGGCACATCCCTTTCCTCGATGAGCCGGAATCGCTGACGGCCCTGCGCAAGTGGCTGGCGATGCTGGGGTGATCCGGCACTTTTGGGGGGCGGAGGGTGACGCTCTTTCGCCCTTCGGGCTCAACTCGCCCCACCCACCGTCCCTTGGGCCGCGCGCTCAATCCGTAAGGTTGAAGACCCGCGAGGGGTGCAATTCGCCCGCGCGGTAACGGCCCACGGCCAGCGGCTTGCCCTCGAAAGAGGCCCATGCCTCGTCGCCGTATTCAACGTCAGCGGCCAGAACCATGCCGGGATTGCCGTTGCGCAGGCGGGCAGCCCCCTGCGCGGTGCATTTGAGTTCCGGCAGGTCCGCTAGGCCCACCTCCAGCGGTTGCAGGTACGCGTCCAGTTCAGGCGTGCGCGCCAGTGCGTCGATCTGGTCCAGCGTGATCCCGTTCTCGGCCTCAAAGGGGCCGGACCAGAGGCGGCGCAGGCTGCGCACATGCCCGTAGCAACCCAGAACCCTGCCCAGATCGCGCGCGATGGACCGGACATAACCGCCCTTGCCACAGGTCATTTCCAGTTCGGCATGATCGGAATCGGGGCGGTCGGTCAGCACCAGTTCCTCGACCCAGAGCGGGCGCGCCTCGATCTCCATCTCCTCGCCGTCGCGGGCGCGTTTGTAGGCGCGTTCACCGTCGATCTTGACCGCCGAGAACTGCGGCGGCACCTGCATGATCTCTCCGACGAATCCGTTCAGCGCCTCCTTTATGTCCTCATCGGTCGGGCGCGCGTCGGACGAGGCAATCACCTCGCCCTCGGTGTCGTCGGTGTTTGTGGCCTGCCCGAAGCGCACGGTAAAGCGATAGGCCTTCAGCGCTTCGGTGATATAGGGCACCGTCTTGGTCGCCTCGCCCAGGGCCACGGCGAGCACGCCGGTCGCTTCGGGATCAAGGGTTCCGGCATGACCGGCCTTTTTCGCGTCCAGCGCCCAGCGGACCTTGTTTACCACGGCGGTGGAGGTCAGCCCTGCTGGTTTGTCAACGATGAGCCAGCCGGAAATGTCGCGGCCCTTGCGCTTGCGTGCCATGTGATGCCCTTGTCGCGGATGAGAGACGCGCGACCTAGCAAGTCCGCCGGAGCCTTGTCAATCGGGCCTGCCCGTCATTCGGCACCGAGTGCCGTGATGATGGCCTCGCGGACCGTGGCATCGGTAAGACCCGAATAGGGTTTCATGTTGTGGCCGGGGACCACGGCATCGGGGTTTTCGATGAAGGCGTCCAGCTGTTCCGCGTCCCAGGTGAAATCGGCGCGGCTCAATGCGTCGCTGAAACCGTAGCCGTCGATACTGCCCGCTTCGCGCCCGATGATGCCGTGCAGGTTCGGCCCGAGGCGGTTGTCGCCTTCGTCCTGCGAATGGCAGGTGCGGCAGTGGTTGTTGAAGGTCAGTTGTGGGTCGTCGTCCTGCGCGTGGGCGGCGGACGCGGTCAGCAGGGCCAGCGCGGTCAGATGCGGTTTCATCGGGTTTCCTCCATTTTCCGTCAGGAGGAAAACCGTTTATCCGGGCAGGACGTTCCGGATCAGAATTGGCGTCGGCGGCCTGCCGCCTGCATCCTGTTGGTCAATCCGGTCCGCGCTCAGTCCCGCTTGCCTGCGAACCTCTCCTGCCAGTCCTCGCGCTCGGCGTCCGTGATCTTGCGGAAGGTCACCTCCGGCACGGCAAAGGCGTGACCTGCGGGCAGGGCTTGCAAAGCGGCGGCAATATCTGTGGGCCAATCGTCAACATCGCTCTGCATGGCGGCGCGCAGGTCGGCGCAGGCGTCCGGGATGAACGGGTCCGAAATCACCGCGTAGAGCCGGATCAGGTTCAGCGCCAGCCGGATCTGCATCGCGGCCTGTTCCGGGTCCGTCTTGAAGGTGGTCCAGGGCGCGACCTCCTGCAGGTATTCGTTGCCCAGAACCCATGCCGCGCGCAGGGCGCTCGCGGCCTTGCGGATCTCGACGGCCTCCATGTGGCGCTCGTATTCGCGGACTTTGTCGGTCAGATCGGCGAGCATCCTGGCCTCTGCCTCCCCGGGGGTGCCGCCCTCCGGCACCGCTTCGGAAAATTTCGAGCGGCAGAACTTGGTCACGCGGGAGGCAAAGTTGCCAAGCACGTCGGCGAGGTCCTTGTTCACGCCGGACTGGAAGGATGCCCAGGTGAACTCGCTGTCCGAGGTTTCCGGCACATGGGACAAGAGCCACCAGCGCCAGTAATCCGCCGGCAGGATGTCCAGCGCCTGATCCATGAAGACACCGCGCCCGCGCGAGGTGCTGAACTGGCCGCCGTCATAGTTCAGGTAATTGAAGGACTTGATATAATCGACCAGCTTCCACGGCTCGCCGCTGCCCAAGATCGTGACCGGAAAGCTCAGCGTGTGGAAGGGCACGTTGTCCTTGCCCATGAACTGGGTATAGCGCACGTCGTCCGCGCCCTTGTCGGTGCGCCACCAGCGTGCCCAATCGTCGCCCTTGCCGGCCTCGACCCATTCCTGACTACAGGCAATGTACTCGATCGGCGCGTCGAACCAGACGTAGAACACCTTGCCTTCCATGCCGGGCCAAGGGTCGTCACCCTTCTGCACCGGCACGCCCCAGTCGAGGTCGCGGGTGATGCCGCGATCCTGCAATCCGTCGCCGTCGTTCAGCCATTTCTTGGCGATGGAAGTGGTCAGAACGGGCCAGCCGACACGGGTGTCGATCCATTCCTCGATCTGTTCCTTCATGGCCGACTGGCGCAGATACAGATGTTTGGTCTCGCGCATTTCCAGATCGGTTGAGCCAGAGATGGTGGAATGCGGATTGATCAGGTCGACCGGGTCCAGTTGCTTGGTGCAGTTGTCGCATTGGTCACCGCGTGCGCTGTCAAAACCGCAGTTGGGACAGGTGCCCTCGATATAGCGGTCAGGCAGGAAACGCCCGTCCGCGCTGGAATACATCTGCGTCTCGGATACTTCGCGGATCAGGCCCTGCTCATCCAGAACCTTGGCGAAATGCTGGGTCAGCTTGTGGTTCTGCTTGGACGAGGAGCGGCCGAAATGGTCAAACGACAGGCGGAACCCCTCGGCCAGTTTCGACTGAACCTCCCACATCTCGGCGCAGTATTCTGCCACTGGCTGGCCCGCCTTGGCGGCGGCCAGTTCGGCGGGTGTGCCGTGTTCGTCCGTGGCACAAAGGAACAGCACCTCATGCCCGCGCGCCCGCAGGTAACGGGCATAAAGATCGGCGGGCAACTGGCTGCCGACGAGATTGCCCAGGTGTTTGATGCCGTTGATGTAGGGAATGGCGGAGGTGATGAGATGTCGTGCCATTGGTGTCGCGCCTGTCCGTCCTGAGGTTTGCGCAGGGTTTAGCCCTCATGCGGCCTGAGGACCAGAGGGAGGGTGGCTTTGTCGCGATGGCGCCTTGACCGGCCAGTGCCTCAGCCCTTCTTGCTGTTGCGTTCGCGGCTGCTGGACAGCAGACGGCCGATCTGGAACGTCGAGCGCGGCGTATAGATATAGCGGGTGCGTGCGGTCGACCTCCGGCCGCTGCGCATCCGGAACAAGCCGAATACCACCAGCAGCGCATGTCCGATGGCAATCATGACAAACAGCGCGGGCGGGCCATAGGCCTCGATGAGGGCCGAAGCGACCCAAGGCGCGGCAATCGCGCCCACCGCGTACCAGAACATCAGCGCGGCCGAGAGCGCCACGCGCTCTTCGGCCTCTGCAAAATCATGGGCATGCGCGGCGGCGATCGAAAAGATCGGAAAGGTGGTCAGGCCGAACAGCGCAGCCGTCAGCATGATCGCTGCGGTCGGCATGCCTGCGGCCAGTCCTGTCAGCGCACAGGCACCGACAGCCGCGATAGACAGCCAGATCAGCACGCGCCGCCGATCATAACGGTCGGCCAGCCAGCCAACCGGATATTGCGCCAGCGCGCCACCCGCCACGAAAGAGGCCAGAAACAGGGCGATCTGCCCGGTCTCCAGCCCGACACCGGTGCCGTAAAGAGGGCCGACCATCCGGAAAGAGGCGCTGGACAGGGCGGCGACCAGCACACCCGCCACGGCCAGCGGGGACCGCGCCCATGCCAGACCGGGTGTCAGGCGCGGGGCGTCTGGCATCTCTGGTGGAACCAGCCGGGTCAACGTCAGCGGTAGCAAAGCCGCGCAGCAGATCAGCGCGAGGATCGTATAGCTGATATAATGCGCAGGCGGCAGGATCGAGATGATCATCTGCGCACAAAGCGACGCGCTAATGTCGGCCAACCGGTAGGCCCCGGTGGCGCGGCCACGGGTCTCGTTTGTGACCTTGGCGTGCATCCATGCCTCGATCACCGTGTAACAACCGGCCACGCAGATCCCTTGTCCCACGCGCAGAACGCTCCAGACATAGGGATCGTCGCTGAGAATATGTCCCAGAATGCCGATGGTCCCCAATGCGGTAAAGGCGGCGAAGGCGCGCGAATGGCCGACATCGCCCATCAGGCGCGGCGCCCACCAACAGCCGATGAAGAAGCCGGCGAAATGGGCTGAGCCGAGAAAGCCGATTTCCTGGGTCGAAAAGTTCAGCGCCAGTCCCGACAACGCGTCCAGCGGGCCTACACCGCCCGACGAGAGCTGCAGCAAAATGACGGAAAGAAACAGGGCGGCGAAGGAGACGATCAGGCGCATGTCGCCCTTGTGCGTCACGCGGGCCGGGATGTCAGGTGGGCTCGCGACATTTTCTGTGTCGTTTCGGTCTTTTCCTCTGGGCCGGAATAGGGGGGGACCGGGTCAGACCTCGGCGGGATCGGTCCAGCGTGTCAGCCGGTCGTGTTCCAGCCGCCAGACCTTGGGCGGCATCATCCGGGCGCGCAACCGTTCGATCAGCCAAGCCTCGTGCCCCGGGGCATGGGCGGGATCGCAGGACAGTCGTGTTTCAATTCCCGGCGCGCCGCCTGTGCCCGGTGTCAGCAACAGGCCCAAGGGGCGGCAAAGGCCCGCTGTGGCCCCGGTTTCGGCGGCAAGGTGCAAGCGGCGCACCGGCGTCATGCCGGGTGGTTCTGCCAGATCGGCCACCACCACCGGCACCGCGCCGCTGCGCAGGGATTCCTCCATCGCCCAGAGACTGTCCTCGGGGCGGTCGGTGGCGACGAACAGCACGTCGCCCGGGTTCATGATCCCGGCCATGCCGCAGGGGTTCATCTGATCGCTGCCATGGCGGCGGGTGATCCAGACCACCGGCCCGTCGGCCTGCGCCGCGATCCGCAGGGCCAGCATCCGCCGCGCCTGACCGCAGATCTCATGCACCCGCGCCAGCGGCAGGGTGATCTCCCCCCAGAGCCGCAGCCCGGGCGGCGGGGTATGCGGGCGGCGCGATAGCAGGGCGGAAGCAGAGGCCATTGTCATGCGAGGCAGTGTAGCGTGTTCACATTTTGTTCTCAAGCGGTCATGCAAAACTTTCATACGCAACTTCAGGAATATGTGCTGTCAAAGCGTTTCCCGCATGTTCGTCTCGTCTGCGACACCGGAGAAAAGTTTCGGTAAGCCCGAGCCGGTTCAGTCGGCTTTGTCCTTGGCAACATGGTCAAACGCATCAAGCGGGCGGCGGACGCGAGACCGTAGAACTCGTGCCGGTTCCCCTTGCCATCCCGGCGGGGGGTGTCATCTTGCGTCCCGACGCGAACATCACACGGGACACCCCATGAAAAAGAACCCTTTGGGCCGCAGCGGCCTGCAGGTGACCGAGCTTTGCCTTGGCACCATGACCTTTGGCACCCAGACCCAGCCGGACGAGGCGCACCGCCAGATCGACCGTGCGCTGGACGCGGGCATCAACTTCATGGACACCGCCGAGATGTACCCGGTGAACCCGATCCGGCCCGAGACGCTGGGTCGGACCGAAGAGATCATTGGGGACTGGTTCGCGGCCACGGGGCGGCGTGCGGAGTGGATCCTTGCCACCAAGCATTCCGGCGAGGGCAGCAAGGCACGGGACGGCGCGCCGATCTCTTCGACCACGATCCGGCCCACGATCGAGGCGGCGCTGAAGCGGTTGAAGACCGATCACATTGATCTCTATCAATTCCACTGGCCGAACCGGGGCAGCTATATGTTCCGCAAGAACTGGCGCTTTGATCCCGCGCAATCGGGCTGGACGCGGGCGCAGGTGGTGGCCGACATGGAAGACTGTCTGGGCGCGCTGCAGGCCGAGGTCGAACGCGGGACGATCCGCGCCTTTGGCCTGTCGAACGAAAGCGCCTGGGGCACGCAGATGTGGCTGGAGACGGCGGAACGTGTGGGCGGGCCGCGGGTGGCGTCGATCCAGAACGAATACTCGCTGCTCTGCCGGATGGCGGATACGGATCTGGCGGAACTGATGACTTATGAAGATGTGGGCCTGTTGCCGTTCTCGCCGTTGGGGGCAGGGTTCCTGACCGGGAAATACCAGGGCGGGGCAGTTCCGGAGGCCTCACGGATGTCGCTGAACGAGGGCATGGGCGAACGCCGGACCGAGCGGGTCTTTGCGGCGGTCGCGGCCTATCTGGAGGTGGCGCGGGAGTTCGGCATTGATCCGGTCCACATGGCGCTGGCCTGGTCGGCGCGGCGGCCCTTTGCGGCGTCGTCGATCTTTGGAGCGACCCGGTTTGAACAGTTGGAGCATCTTTTGGGAGCCGTCGAGGTGGACCTGTCCGAAGAGTTGCTGGAGCGGCTGGATGCGGTCCACAAGGCGCATCCGATGCCGTATTGATCTTTTTGGGTCGGCCGGGGCCGGGACTCGCGCCCGTTCCGGGCGCATCGCCCGCCCGCCAACCCGACCGCGGCTTCGCAGTTTCCGCTTCGGGATTCACCAGTGAACAGACACGCCTGTGCGTCAGACCCATCCCTCGCCGATTGATGCCGGAGACAGACGCCCGGGCGAGGCAAGGGCAAGCCGCGCCTTGCGCGGGGCTGCGCCCCCTTGCCACGCCCGGGCCTCCATCTCTTTCCGGCATCAGCGAGAGATGGCTCCGGCGAACAGGCTGAGCGCCGGTCCGGGCGCAGCCTGGCAAACTCTCCAGTGGAGAGTTTGAGGCGCGAAGGGGCGGAGCCGGGGCCAGTGGTCAGGGGGCGATCGATTGTTCCAATGATTGCAGGTGGTCGGGCAGGGAGCGGGCGGTGATGCTGGCCTCTTTAACGAGGTGGTCGAAGTGCTGGGTGATGGCGGTGACCCTTTGGGTGTCGCGGAAGGCAAGGTAGTTGCGACCAAGGTAGAGCACCGCCAGCAAGGGGCCGAACACTGTGACCGGCGCCGAGTAGAGCCTGCGGGCATCGAAGAGGTACATCCGCAAGCGGGGATAGAGCGACTCTGACAGGTCGGCCAGTTGCGCAAGTTGCGTGCGGCGTTCCTGATCGGGCAGGCCGGTGTAATACCCGCTGCCAGCGGCGAAGCTGGCAACCTCATGCAGTGGCAGCGCGATTTCGTAGTCCGATTGGGACCGGCGCATCCAGGCCAGCCGGTCCTCGGAGGCATTGATTGCCTGTTGCGTCGTCTTCCCGAGATGCGGTGAGTATTCCCATTCCAGCACGGCGCGCGTCTTGAACATGTCGGGCATGCCGGTGGGAACATGCCGGATCTTGTAGCCTTCGGCCTCGCGGTGCCACTGGTAGATCTGCTCATCGACCAGCGCGCGGGGGGCTTCGGTCAGGGTCATCGAGGTGGCCAGCAGGTCCGCCGCGCTTTCGGGCCGTTTGGAAAGGCCCAGCAGCCAGTCCGTCGAGACCCCAAGTGCCTGTGCGCAGGCGCCGACCAGATGGGCGTTCGGCAGGCGCGCGCCCTGATCCTTCAACAATTGCGAGATGGTGGAACGATCAACGCCGATGGCCCGCGCCAAAGCGGTTTGATTCGATTGGGCGCGCTGCATCGCCTCTGTCAGCCGGGTGCGCAGCAGGGCGGCACGCCGACGTTTGTCGATGATTTCCGTCATATGGTGATTTTTATCACGACTGCCGAGAATTGTGAACCAGACACAGAATATCCGCGCGTTCACGGTGCCGTTACCCTCGCCGCAGGTTCAACGAAATGGAGGATTCATGGAAACGCGTGCGCGGACATTGGTGAAGTCGGTCCTGTGGACACTCCTGGGGCTGGTGGTCATGGCAGGTGTCGGTTTTGCCTTTACCGGATCGCTGGCGGTGGGCAGCGGCATGGCGGCGATCAACGCGGTACTGGGGTTTCTGACCTATCTTTTCTATGAGCGGCTCTGGGCCGGGATCCGCTGGGGCCGGCATGGTTGAGCGGTTGCGCGGATTGGAATGGCCGACGCTGGCCCTGCTGGCGGTCTGCTACGCGCTTTGGGCGATGGGCACCACTTGGGCGGCGGCGCTGTGGCTGCCCCTCGGCATGGGGCTGGTTTTGATCGGCGCGGCGCTGCATTCCTCATTGACGCACGAGATGCTGCACGGACATCCGTTCCGGTCCCGGTTCTGGAACGGGGCGCTGGTGTTTCCGGCGCTGTCGCTGGTGGTGCCTTACCTGCGGTTCAAGGACACGCATCTGGCGCATCACCGGGATTCGATCCTGACGGATCCCTATGACGATCCGGAAAGCAATTTCATGGATCCGGCGGCCTGGGCGCGGTTGCCGCGCTGGGCACGCAGGGGCTTGCGGGTGCACAATACGCTGGCGGGGCGGATGCTGCTGGGGCCGGTGATCGGCACGCTGGGATTTGTGATGACGGATCTGCGGGCGGCGCTGAGCGGGGACCGGCGCGTGATGCTGGGGTGGGCGCTGCATGCGCCGGCGGTGCTCTTGGTGGTCTGGTGGGTGATCCGGGTGGGGCAGATGCCGGTCTGGGCCTGGCTGGTCAGCAGCTACATGGCCCTGTCCGTGCTGAAGATCCGGACCTTTCTGGAGCATCGCGCCCATGAGGCGGCGCAGGCGCGCACGGTGATCATCGAGGACCGCGGGCCGCTGGCGGTGATCTTTCTGAACAACAATCTGCACGTGGTGCATCACATGCACGCCATGGTGCCGTGGTATCGCCTGCCCGCGCTGTACCGGCAGAACCGCGACCGGTATCTGAGCCGCAACGGCGGGTATCTTTACCGGTCTTATGCGGAGGTGTTCCGGCGCTACTTTCTGCGCACCAAGGATCCCGTGCCGCATCCGCATTATCCGCAGGTCTGAGGGGGGCGCGCCCATCCCGGGCTTGACCCGGGATCTCTGGCCTGGTTCGGAGGAGGTCCCGGATCTGGTCCGGGGCTGGTCACGTCAGGGGCTGCCGATGCCCCACGGTCCGAACCGGCGAAGCAGGCTTGAACATGACGCGCCCCTGTCGCAAAGGACGGCATGGATCTCTGGATAATCGCCACGCTCGCTGCCGCCACCGTTCAGACGGTGCGGTTCATGCTGCACAAGGTGCTTTCAGGTGGCGCGATCAGCGCCACGGGCAGCACCTTTGCGCGCTTTGCCTATGCCGCGCCCGCGGCGGCGGTGGTTCTGACGGTGTACCTGTGGGCAACGGGTGCTGTGCTGCCGCAATTGGGGCCTGCGTTCCTGGGCTGGGCACTGGTCGGCGGGCTGGGGCAGATCCTGGCGACGGTGCTGGTGGTGCTGACCTTTCGCGAGCGCAATTTCGCGGTGGGCATCACCTTCAAGAAGACCGAGGTGATCCAGACCGCGTTGATGGGTCTGGTCCTTCTGGGCGAGGCGATCTCGCTCTGGGGCTGGGTGGCGATCGGGATCGGGCTGATCGGGGTTCTGATGCTGTCAAAGACGCCGGATGCGGTTGGGCTGTGGCGCGGATTGCGGAGCAAGGCGGTGCTGCTGGGCGTCGGGTCAGGGTTTTTCTTTGCCATCGCCGGGGTGGGGTATCGCGCAACCACGCTGGCGGTGCCGAGCGAAGACCCGCTGCTGCGGGCATCGGTGTCGCTGGCCTGTGTGACGCTTTTGCAGGCGAGTGGGATGGCCGTCTGGCTGCGCTGGCGCGAACCGGGGCAGTTGCGCGCGGTCTGGGCGGCGCGGCGGAAGGCGGTCTGGCTGGGGTTGACCTCCATGATGGGAACGATGGGGTGGTTCACCGCCTTCACGCTGCAAAAGGCGGCCTATGTCTATGCGCTGGGGCAGGTGGAACTGATCCTGTCGCTGGCGGCCTCGGTCCTGTTTTTCCGGGAAAAGGTGACGGCGCGGGAAGTGACAGGGATCGGCGTGCTTACGGTGTCGATCGTGGTGCTGGTTCTGGTTCTGTGACGCGCAGCGGTTGCGGCGAGAGTGCGTCGCGCAGAACGAGAGTGACAGTGGTGAAGCTGACGTAGAGCAGCAGGTACCATGAGCCCATCTTGGACAGGTGGACGAGGTCCAGCGTGCTTTGCCCCTTGTAGAGCCATGTGTTGGTATTGGTGCCCACGTTCTCGGCGATCCAGAGGAAGATCGAGGTGAGGAAGGCCGCAACCGGCAGCGGCATCCAGCGGCGGGTTCGGTTGAGGGTGAACCAGACGCGGGTGCGCAGGAACAGCAGCAGGGTGGCGGCCATCAGGACATACCGCGCATCGGGCAGGTAGTGATGGGCGAAGAAGTTCACGTAGATCGCCACCGCAAGGACCACTGTGGTCCAGAACGGCGGGTAAGGGGCGAATTTCATGTCGAAGATGCGGATGACCCGGGCCATGTAGCTGCCGACGGCCGCGTACATGAAGCCTGAGAACAATGGGACGCCATAGAGTTTCAGCAAGGCGGGTTCGGGGTAGGCCCAGCTGCCGGCGTTCACCTTGAACAGTTCCATCGCGGTGCCGGTCAGGTGGAACAGCAAGATGACCTTTGCCTCTTTCAGCGTTTCGAGCCGGAAGATCAGGAAGCCTGCTTGCAGGGACAGCGCGTAGAGGAAAAGCAGGTCATAGCGCGCGAGCGGAGCGTCGTCGGGCCAGAAACGGTCTGTCACCAGAAGGCCGCCCAGCATGAGGAAACCGAACAGGCAGGCCCAGCCCTGTTTGAGGACGAACATCGACAGGTCGGCGAGACCCCGGGGCAGGTGGGAACGCGTGTAATCGCCAAGCGCGCGTTCGAGGCGGCGGGTATTTTTCATGGCGTCCTTGTGGCGTGGCAAGTGGGACGGTGCCAGTCAGGGATGCCTGACCTTCTGGCGGGCCGGGCAGGGGGCTCTGCCCCCGTCTCCTTGCGGTCGACTCCCCCGAGGGTATTTGGAAAACCAAAGAAGCGGGGGTGTCTTTCCCCTCAGCTGTCGCGCGGACCGTTGTAATCCGTGTCGGAGACCTGTTCCATCCAGTCGGCGGCGCTGCCGTCCTGTTGTTCCTGAATGGCGAGGTGGGACATGGCCACATCCGGGGCGGCGCCGTGCCAGTGGCGTTCGCCGGGGTCGAACCAGACCGTGTCGCCGGGGCGCAGTTCCATGACCGGGTCGCCGTCGCGCTGGGCAAGGCAGAGACCGGAGAGGATGCGCAGGGTCTGGCCCAGCGGATGGGTGTGCCATGCGGTGCGTGCGCCCGGCTCGAAGGTGACGATCAGGGCATTGACGCGGGCGGGCGCGGGGGCGGAAATCACCGGATCGAAGCGGACCGTGCCGGTGAAATAATCTGGATTCGGTCTGGCCGAGGGGATGGTTCCGGCGCGGGTGATTTGCATGGGGTGTCCTTTCCTGCTGATCGTAACCTAGCGGAATGCGCCGCTTGTGAAAGCGTCCGACTGCGTGTTGGTCATGAACGACGTTCAAGTGGGGGCGGCGATGGCCGGAAAGGTGGCCGAGTGCAAGGCGGTGCTGCGGGAGAAACTGGTGGCGCTGGCCGAGGTGCGGGTTGCCGAGGAGGATCTGCGCGGGCTGAAGGCGCGTGATCTGGCCCGAGAGGCGGGCTATGCGCTGGGCGCGGTCTAAAGTCATTTCGACGTTCTGAATGCGCTGGTGTTGGACGTGAACGGCCGGACCTTTCGCAAGTTGGCGGTCACTGTCGCCGCTGCGCGCGATCCTGATGGACAGGACCCGCGGACGCGGCTGACGGCGATGGCGTTGGCCCACATGCACTTTGCGGCGGAGAACTATCACCTCTGACGCGCACTGTTCGATGTCGAGATGCCGGCCCAAGGTCCGGTGCCGCAATGTGATCTTGAGGCGCCGGGCCAACTGTTTCCCTTACCGCCGAGCCAGTGGCGGATCTGTTTCCCGATAATGGTGCGCGGGAGTTGGACATGATGGTGCGGACTCTGTTTCCTTCTGTGCATGGAATCGTTCTGTTGGAGCTGCAGCATCGCATCTCTGCTGTGCCGGTCGCACAGATCGAGTGGATGATCGCCCTGATCCTGAGCTAGGCAGGGAACACCCGAATTTCCTGAACGATGTTCATCAACTTTGCCGGTGTGGCCGTGGCCTACGGCCTGCTTGGCGTGTCGCTGTGGCTGAGCTCCGAGGTTCCGCTGGCGACCAAGGAGTTCTGTGCGATGGGCAACCTGATGCTGACCATCAGCCTGATCAACGTGGTCAAAGACCAGTTTGATCTCCGCCTGTCCGAGGACCGCTTGCGCCGGATCGAGGATGCACGAAACGAAAAGTTTCTGGAAGAGGCGCAGCGCGAACACGAGTGAGATTGACCAGTAATACTAGAAACCGGACTGCAAGAGCGGCCCGGTGTTTGCCTGTCGCGGCCAAGGGTGGCGATCAGGCAAAGCGCTCCAGGTGGCGCGGCGGAACGGCACCGGTCAGCCAGACGCCGTTTTCCGAGCGGTAGAAGTTGAGCCCTTCGGCCTGCATTGCGCCGCTGGCGATCAACAGGATCACCGGTTTGCCGTGACGCATGCCAACTTTGCGCGCGGTTTCCGCATCGGGCGACAGGTGGACATGGTTGCGCGTCATCGGGCGCAGACCGTCGCTGAGGATCGCGGGAAGCGTGGTTTCGGCGGTGCCATGATAAAGCGTTTCCGGCGGAGGCAGGGAGATCAGGCCAAGGTCGACCGGGAAAGAGTGGCCCTGATTGGCGCGGATACGGGTGCCGTCGGGGGAGAGGGCAAATCGTTGCTTGTCCGAAGCGATGACAACCGCGCTGACATGCTCTGTCGTCAGGGGCATCGGCGCGCGCGCGATCAGATCGTCGATACTGGCCCAGCCGCCTGCATCCAGTGTCAGGCCAATCTCTTGCGGCGCGTGGCGCAGTACGAGACTGAGAAATTTCGATATGTCGCGGTCCTTGGCCATGATGTGCGGTATGGTGGGGACCGGCTGGAAAGTCGATTGCGGGAATCCCGACCTTCAACGCGGCAGCGGTGTCGCGCCCTTGTTGTAGGGGGTCCAGTCCTGAATGTCGGGGTAATAGCGTCTGCGCCAGTCGCGGACGCGCGGGTTCATCACCTTTTTCCACACCGGCGGCACCATAGCGGCCATTGTCATGATCGGATAGCCGTAGGGCAATTGCGGCGCGTCGTCCTGAGAATGGTTCTGCAACAGGGGAAAGCGACGGTCGGGTTTGTAGTGGTGGTCCGAATGGCGCTGAAGGTTGATCAGCAGCCAGTTGGACGCCTTGTGCGCGGCGTTCCACGAATGGCGGGGCAGGACGTGTTCGTATTTGCCCTCGCCCAGATGGCGGCGGGTCAGGCCGTAGTGCTCGACGTAGTTCACCATTTCAAGTTGCCAGACCGCGACCCCGGCCTGTACGAGGAAAAGCAGCAGGCCAGTGCTGCTGCCAAGCGCAAAGGCGAGCGCCAGCATCAGCAGTTGCAGCCCCCAGTAGCGCCAGAACGGGTTCGACAGGTGGTGCCAGGGCAGGCCCTTGCGTGCCAGCATGGCCTTTTCGGCGGCAAAGCTGCTGAGCAGGCTTTCGCGCAATACGCGCGGGTAGAAGCGGTGAAACCCTTCGTTATAGCGCGCGGTCACCGGATCGCGCGGGGTGCCGACATAGCGATGATGCACCAGCAGGTGCTCAGAGCGGAAATGCGAGTAGAGCGCCATGGCCAGCAGCAGATCGCCAAGGAAGCGTTCGATGCGGTTTTTCTGGTGCATCAACTCGTGGCTGTAATTAATGCCCACGGTCCCAGTCATGACGCCGACGCCGAAGAAGATGCCGAATTTTTCCAGCCCGGAGAGGGGCGCCGCGCTGACGTACCAGATCAGCGCGAACAGGTTCACGAACTGCAGCGGCACCCAGGCAGCGGTGATGATCTTGTACCAGTTAAGCTGTGCGTCGGTGGTTTCGGGATCAGCGTTTTCGGTGTTCAGGCCCAGCACCGCGTCAAGCACGGAAAACAGATACCATGTGGCGGCGATGGGCAGCAGGATCCACCAACCGCCCAGACCCGCCGCGATCCAGACCAGCGGGATCAGCAGGTAGGACAGGTAGAAAGGCAGGGCGGCGGTGGGCCGGGCCACCAATTTTGCTGGGATCATCGCTTTGCTCCGATCTGATGCCGGTTCACTGTACTGCGGCGGCCAGCCTGAACCAAGACGCGATCAACTGCCTTGCGCGAGGTCAAAGGCCTTGCGCATCACCGTTGGCAGATCGGATGGGCGAAACTCGGGCAATTCGATGAATTCTCCGCGATGGGGCACCCGGTCCATCGGCACCAGCGCGGTCTTGACGGTCAAGCGAAGGTGAAAATGCGTGAAGGTGTGCCGTGCTTCGCCGTTCACGGTCTTCCATTCGGCGCGGATGGGCGGATCTTCGGTCGGACTGTCGCCCCAGTCCGAGCCGGGCCAGCTCAGCATGCCACCCAGCAGCCCCTTGTCAGGCCGACGCTCCAGCAGCCACGCGCCATCGACGCGGCGGGCAAGATAGGCAATGCCCAGTCGGCTGGGTTTGCGCTTTTTCGGTTCCTTCTTTGGCAACTCTGCAGCGGTGCCCTTGGCCCATGCGGCGCAGGCCCTGCGCCACGGGCAAAGACCGCAGGCCGGGCGCTTTGGCGTGCAGATCGTCGCGCCAAGGTCCATGACCGCCTGCGCGTAGCAGCCCGGTCGGTCCGCCGGTGTCAGGCGGGCGGCGTGCTCTGTCAGGATCGGCTTGGCTTTGGGAAGGGGTGTGTGTTCATCATGCACGCGCGCCATGACTCGTTCGACATTGCCATCGACCACGGTTTCGGACGCGTCAAAGGCGATGGCCGAGATCGCGGCGGCGGTATAGGGGCCGACGCCGGGCAGGGTCAGAAGGGTGGCGTGATTCGACGGAAAGGCACCGCCATGATCCTGAGTGACCACGCGGGCGCATTTCAGCAAGTTCCGCGCACGGGCGTAGTACCCAAGCCCGGCCCAAGCAGCCATGACATCCGCATCCTCGGCTGCCGCCAGTTCCTCCACGGTCGGCCAACGTGTTGTGAAGACGCGGAAATACTCCTTGACTGCGGCAACGGTGGTCTGTTGCAGCATGATCTCGGACAGCCAGATGCGATACGGGTCCGGACGGATGCCGCGGGCCAGATCCTGTGGGCTCACGCGCCACGGCAGAGCGCGGGCATGGCGGTCGTACCAGTCCAGCAACGCAGCCGCGCTGGGTGTTTCTGAAGGCTCATCACGCAAGGGTGAAACTCCGGCTCGGTTGGGGGCTGGCGCCGCCCCGCTGGGTCACTAGAATAGGCTCCGGGATTGGGAGTCAAACGTGGCCGACCGCAAGACGACGACATACGGGTTTTCCCGTGCCTCCAAGCTGTTGCAGGGGCGGATCCGGCATGCCGCCGAGGGGCGGGGATTCGCGCAGACCCGGGTGCTGACCCATTGGGAAGAGATCGCAGGCGCGGATATCGCCCGGATCGCGCGCCCTGTCGAGGTCAGTTATTCCAAGGGCGGATTCGGCGGCACGCTGACCGTGCTGACCACCGGGGCGATGGCGCCGCTGGTGGAAATGCGCCGTGAAGAGATCCGTGCGCGGATCAACGCGGTCTACGGCTACAACGCCATCTCGCGCGTGCGGGTCACACAGACCGCGGCCAGCGGATTTTCCGAAGGCAAGGTGGACTTTCAACACCGCCCCAAGGTGCGCGGCGCGGCCGCTGCGGCCCCCGAAGTGCAGGCCAAGGCCATGGCCGTGGCCGAGGGCGTTGGCGACGAGGGCTTGCGGCAGGCGCTTGAACGTCTGGCTGCAAACGTCATATCGAAGGCGGGCCGGGAGTAGACCCGGGTGCCAGAACCGACAGGAAAAAGGCTTACGACATGAACAAGATCCTTCCCGCGGGCGCGGTTGCGCTGGCGCTGATTGGCGGCGGCGCGTGGTATTTCACGCAAGGCACTGGCGGCACCGGTGCGGCAGACGTGCGCCTGCCCGGAGCGGCCTATGCTGAAGACGAAAAGGCGCCGGACACCTCGTCCATCGTCGAGATGGTCAAGGGCGACGAGAACGCGCCGATCGAGGTGATCGAATACGCCTCTTACACCTGCCCGCATTGCGCCAGTGCCCATGCCAACCTGATCCCGCAATTGGAAAAGAACTATGTCGACACCGGCAAGGTCAAATTCGTTTACCGCGAGGTCTATTTCGACAAGTTCGGCGTCTGGGCCTCGCTGATCGCGCGTTGCGGCGGCCCCGAGAAATTCTTTGGCATCACTGACCTGATCTACAAGGGGCAGGCCCAGTGGTCGCGCGCCGGATCCGAAGGTGCCATCGTGGACGAGCTGAAAAAGATCGGTCGTCTGGCGGGAATGGAGACCGAGCAGATCGACGCCTGCCTGAACGACGGTGACAAGATCGGCTCTCTGGTGGCGTGGTTCCAGCAGAACGCAGCCGCCGACAATGTCGATTCGACACCGACCTTCATTATCGACGGCGAGAAGCATACCAACATGAACTACGCCGATTTCTCGGCTATTCTGGACGCCAAGCTGCCGGAATGACGTCTGCACCACGCGGACCGCTTGACGGCATCCGGGTCATCGAACTGGCACGCATCCTGGCCGGCCCATGGGCCGGTCAGACGCTTGCCGATCTGGGGGCCGAAGTCATCAAGATCGAGTCCCCGCAGGGCGACGACACCCGTCGCTGGGGGCCGCCTTTCATCGAGCGGGAGGGCGACAGGTCGGCCTCCTATTTCCATTCCTGCAATCGCGGCAAAGCCTCTGAGGTCGTCGACCTGACCAGCGCCGAGGGGCAGGCGCGGATGCGTGAGCTGGTGGCCGGGGCCGACATCCTGATCGAGAACTTCAAGGTCGGCGGGCTGGCAAAATACGGGCTGGATTATGACAGCCTCAGCGCGGTTAATCCGGGGCTGATCTATTGCTCGATCACCGGGTTCGGACAAGACGGCCCTTATGCCCATCGCGCGGGTTATGATTACATCATTCAGGGCATGAGCGGGTTCATGTCGATCACGGGCGACCCGGACGGTCAGCCACAGCGCGCAGGCGTGGCGATCACCGATCTCTTTACAGGCCTCTATTCGGTTAGTGGCATCCTTGCCGCGCTGCATCAACGCGGGCGCACCGGCAAGGGTCAGCAGATCGACATGGCGCTGATGGATTGCGCGGTCTCGGCCATGGCGAACCAGGCGCTCAACTATCTCAGCACCGGTACACCGCCGGGTCGAACCGGAAATTATCACCCGAACCTGACGCCTTATCAGGTGTTTGGCTGCTCGGACGGGCATATCATCATCGCCACCGGCAATGACGCGCAGTATCAGCGGCTGTGCCGCCTGCTGAGGCTGGAGGACATGGCCGAGGCGCCTGAATTCGCCTCCAACGCCGACCGGGTTGCGAACCGCGAGGCGATGATCGTGCGCCTGTCCGGCGCGACGTCGCAGTGCAGCAAGGCCGATCTCTTGGCCGCCTGTGAGGCAGAAGGCGTTCCCGCCGGGCCGATCAATGACATGGCAGAGGTCTTTGCCGATCCGCAGGTTGTGGCGCGCGGGTTGCAGATTGCGCCGGAGGGTGTCGCGGGCGTGCGCTCTCCGTTCCGGTTTTCCGACGCGGATCTGGTGCTGGACCGCGCCGCGCCGAAACTGGGCGAGGGATAAGGGACGGCGAAGTGCCGTCCCCGAGGTCCTAGCTTCGCAAGGCGGGCAGACCGACGCCTGTGGAATCGAAGCCGCCATCGACCGAGACGATCTGCCCGGTGACATAAGACGCCTTGTCGGAACACAGAAAGACGATCACTTCCGCCAACTCCCTCTCGCTGCCATAGCGGTTGAGCGGGATGGAGTCGTGGTAGGCCTGAATGATCGCGGGCGTGTGCACGGCCATCGACAGCTTGGTCTTGACCGGGCCGGGGGCGACACAATTCACGCGGATGTTGAATTCACCCAGTTCTGCCGCGTGCTGTTTGGTCAAATGGATCACCGCCGCCTTGGACGAGCCATAAGCCACGCGCAGCGTCGAGGCGCGCAGTCCGGAAATCGAGGCGATGTTGAGGATCGCGCCGCCGTTTTCCTTGAGGTAGGGGGTGGCGGCCTGCGAACAAAGGAACACGCCGTCGAGGTTCGTGGCCATCACGCGGCGCCACATCTCGAAATCGCAATCCTCGATCGGGCCGAATTCGGCAACGCCTGCGTTGTTCACCAGCGCGTCGATGCGGCCCGCCCAGCCATGGGTTTCGCGCACCATGGCGTTGACGTCCTGCGGATTGGACACGTCGCGGACCAGCGGCAGCACGTTCTTGCGGGTGGCGGTCTGTTTCAGCAACTCGTCGCCGTCGCGGTCCAGCATCGCCACCTTCCAGCCCTGTTCCAGAAACAGGTCCGCCGTGGCCAGACCGATGCCGCGTGCGGCCCCGGTCACGATTGCGCATTTGGTGTCCATTGAAGTCCTCCCGATTTCCCTTTGCCGCTCTTTATGCAGGGGGGCAGGGGAGGGGGGAAGCCCCGTTGTTCAGGCTCAGGCTCGCATAAGATCCGGCAGGTCGCCGGTCAGGCCCGCTGCCTCGCGGATGAAGCCACGGCGCAGGCCGGGCAGGGCGCCGACCGCCGCCATGCCGATGTCACGGGCAGCACGCAGGAACGGGTTGTCGTTGGAAAACAAGCGGTTGAAGATGTCGGTCGAGGTGGCCAGCGCCGCCGTGTCGAACCTGCGCCATTGGGCATAACGCTCCAGAACAGCGGGGCTGGCAAAATCCTCGCCCCGCCGTGCCGCATGGGTGATGACATGCGCCAGCACCGCTACATCCCGCAGCCCGGCGTTCAGCCCCTGTCCCGCGATGGGGTGCAACCGGTGCGCGGCGTCGCCCACCAGCGCAACGCGGTCGGCCACGAAGGCCCGCGCCAGCGACAGGGTGAGGGGATAGGTGAATCGCGCGCCTGCAAGGGAGATCTCGCCAAGGAAATCGCCAAAGCGCGGGCGCAGGATGTCAAGGTAATCCGCGTCCGGCAGAGCGTTGATCGCCTGCGCGCGGCCCTCTTTCTCGGACCAGACGATGGACGAGCGGTTTTCTGTCAGCGGCAGGATCGCCAGCGGTCCGGCAGGCAGGAAAAGTTGATGTGCGACGCCGTTGTGCGGCTGTTCGTGGGCAATCGCGCAGACCAGCGCGGTTTGCCCATAGCCCCAACCCATGCGCTTGATCCCGGCACGAGATGCGACGCCGCTGTTCTGGCCATCCGCGCCGACCAGCAGCCGCCCGGTCAGCACCGTGCCGTCAGCAAGCGTGACAGAGACCCCCTCGGCGGACACTTCCTGCCCGGTCACCAGCGTTTCGGCCCGGTGCTCGATCAGTTCCGACCCTGCCAGCGCCGCCAGCAGGGCGCGCCGCAGATACCGATCCTCGACCATGTAGCCCATCGGGCCTTCCTCGATCTCGGCGCTGTCGAAATGCAAGCCCAGAAAGACGCCCGCATCGCCGACGCGCCCGTCCGAGACCTTTATCTCGTTCATCGGTTGCGCGTGATCTTCCAGCGCGTCCCACAGGCCCAACCGGTCCAGCATCCGTTGCGAGGATCTTGCCAGCGCGTAGGAGCGGCCGTCGAAATCCTCTGCCGCGCGGGTGTCGAGGGGCAGGGCGTCCAGCACGCAGCAGCGCAGCCCCGCCTGTGCCGCCGCCAAAGCAAGCGCGGGGCCGTTCAGGCCGCCGCCGATGATGATCAGATCATGGTCCATGACCGGCAATATGATCGCCTGCGCGGGATTGTCCATGCGCCCGCCTGCCGCTACCGTCGCGTCCGAACAGGGGAGAGCCGCATGACCAAATGGACCGAGATGAGCGCCGCCGACCTGGGCCGCGGCATTGCCAAGGGCGAGATCGACCCGGTCGACCTGACCGAACATTATCTGAGCGAAATCAACGCGCATCCCATGCGGGACCGGATTTATGCGCGGCTGACCCCTGACCGCGCGCTGGCCGAGGCCGAGGCCGCAACGCGGCGTGCCGGGCACGGCCTGCGGCGGCATCCGCTGGACGGCGTGCCGATCAGTTGGAAAGATCTCTATGATACCGCCGGAACGGTGACAGAGGCGGGGTCCGCGCTGCTGAAAGGGCGCGTGCCGGTCCGGGATGCGCAGGTTCTGCAGACCGCCACGCAGAACGGTCTGGTCTGCCTCGGAAAGACGCATATGTCGGAACTGGCGTTTTCGGGGCTGGGTCTGAACCCGGTGACAGAAACCTCGCCCTGCGTGAATGACCCCGAGGCGGTGGCGGGCGGATCCTCCTCGGGGGCGGCGGCCTCTGTCGCCTACAGGCTCGCGCCCGCCGGCGTGGGCTCTGACACCGGCGGATCGGTTCGCCTGCCCGCCTGCTGGAACGATCTTGTCGGGCTCAAGACCACCTCTGGGCGATTGTCGCTGGAGGGCGTCGTGCCCCTGATCGCCAGCCTCGACACCGTTGGCCCGCTGTGCCGCACGGTCGAGGATGCGGCGCTGATGCTGTCGGCCCTGGAGGGGACACCCGCGCCGGACCTGAAGGGGGCTGACCTGCGA
>JAXMNQ010000028.1:0-78775 GCA_034670345.1 Paracoccaceae bacterium
AGGGTAAAGGCGATCATGAAGACCGCAAAGGCAATCAGGATGCCCTGACGGGCCAGAACGGTTCCGATCTGTTGTCTGGTGAGTGTAGCCATGATCCCCTCTCTAAGGTCGTTGGCCGTGTGCATTTCGTCCGGCAGGTATTTCGATTTCGGCTCCTTTCGACCGGACCTCAGACCAGTGTCATGCCGCCGTCGATCATGACGATCTGGCCGGTCATGTAGTCGCTGTCCTTAGACGCAAGGAACGTGGTCGTCCCGGTGATATCCGCAGGTGTCGCGACGCGGCCTTTCAGGAAATCCGCCGAAAACGCCTCCATCGCCTGTCCCGGATGCTGCGCCGCGCCGATTTCCGTCAGATCGCGGTCGACCTGCTCCCACATCTCGGTCGGGACCACGCCCGGGGCAAAGCCTGTGACCGTTATGTCGTGTTTGGCAAGGTCGCGCGCCGCCGACTGCGTCAACGACACCACGCCCCATTTCGACGCGCAATAGGGCGCGACGTTGTCAAAACCCTGTCGGCTGGCGACCGAGGCCGTGTTGATGATCTTGCCCGAGGTGCCTTTCCGGATGAATTGCCGGGCGGCCTTCTGCATACCGATCAGGCAGCCCAGGCCGTTGACGTTCATGATGAAAGTCCAGTTGTCTTCGGTACATCGAGGAAGTTCATCGGCCTGTTCACGCCGGCGTTGTTGAATTTCACATCCAGCTTGCCAAAGGTTTCCACCGTATGGGCGACCATCGCCTGAACGGCGGACCGTTCGGTCACGTCGACATGGGCATGAGTCACCTGCGCCTCTTTCTGCGCGGCGCGTGGCCGGTTTGCCTCGGCCACCTCGGCGTCATCGACCGGGGACTGGTAAATCCAGCCCCAGTACTCGCCTGCTTCCATCGCCTCGTAGCCGACGGAAAAGTTGGTAGCGCCGACAAAGATGATGCCGTCACGGCCGGCCGCCTTGGCCGCGTTCAGCGCGCCGACGCCCATGTTGTCATCGCCGGCATAGACGCCGTCGATGTCGTCATACTTGACCAGGAAGGCCTCCATGACCTGCTGCGACTTCTCGCGGTTCCAGTCGCCGGGCTGGGTGTCGATGACGGTAACGTCCGGGCAGACCTCGGGCAGACGATCCTCAAAGCCCTTGGCGCGCTCGATCGCAGTGGTATAGCCGGGCTGACCGGTGATGTGGACGACCTGGGCTTCGCCCTCGATGCCCATCTCCTTGAACTTGTCGCACATGATCTCAGCCGAGCGCGACCCCTGCGCAATGTTGTCCGGCCCGGAGAAGGACGCCACAAAGTCAAAACCGGCCTCGGCAATGTTCGAGTTGGTCACGATGACCGGGATGCCGGCGCTGTGCGCCTTGCGCACTGCAGGGATCACGGCCTCGCCGTTGGTCGGCCAGATGATGATCGCATCGACTTCCTGCTGGATCAGGTCTTCAATCTGGGCGAGGGGCTGCACATTCTTGCCTACCTGGGGGAATGTGAGAATGAGCTGGAGGTCGCAATCGAGTTGAACGCGCCCAACCCGGTCTTCCGCATGGCCCTGCATGCGATCAAGGGGCACCTCGAGGCCAAGATCACCACCCAGACCTCTCTGATCGCAGCGTCGAAGGTGCCTTGTGCAACCGCCAACCGGCGTCTGAAAGACGATGATCGAGGCCGGTTTGATCGACCAGCGTCCGCGCACGAAGTCAGGCAAGGGCTTTTCGATGCAGCCCAGCGAAAAGCTGTTGGATCAGTGGACGCGGGTGTCGGGTCGGATCCGGCGACTGACCGAGACCTATTTCGGGACGGACAGTGGCACCGAAGAGGACCGTGACCACTACTTTGGCGGCTCCTACATGACAACCCGCTCCATCCAGCCGATCCAGGTCCTGCCCGAACCCCTGAAGGTGGCAGGCGGGATTCGCGTTCTGGTTCACGATGACCCGACCTTCATGGTCATGGAAAACCTGAAACGGCAATTCGAACAGGTGATCGGCACCCAGATCCATAGGCGCGCCTATTCCATCGACCGGTTGCGCGAAGATGCGCTGCGCAATGCTGACCGCAAGTCCAGCCGCTATGACATCATCGCGCTGGACCTGCCCTGGGTTGGGCGAGTTCGCCGCCAAGGGCGTTCTGATGCCGCTGGATGAGGCAATGGACATCGACAGGCTGGACCCGGCGGATTTCCACACGGCGGGCTGGAAGGCAACACATTGGGCCGGGCGGCCAAACGGTGTGCCCGCGCAGACCACGCCGGAACTGCTGTTCTATCGCCGCGATCTCTTTGCCAAGGCCGGGCTGGAGCCACTCGCCACCACGGATCAGGTGTTGAAGGCGGCGCAGACCTGCACGCTCCACAGAAGGGCCGGTACGGCATCGCATGGAATGCCGCGCGCGGCACGGCGCTGGGGCATACCTTTCTGATGACCCTGTCGGATTTTGGCCAGCCGGTGCTGAACCTGCCAGAGGCCGCCGCAAGGTTCGACACCTATGCCCTGCCCGACCGCTACTACCGGATCACCATCGACACCGACAGGGGCCTGCAGGCGGCGGAATACCTGTTGGAACTGCTGGATTATTCGCCGCCCGACATCCTGTCGATGTCCTGGTAAGAACGGATCCGCCCCTATGCAGCGGGCAAGATCGCCATGGCCTACGGTTACACGCTGCTTGCGCCCTATTTCGAGCGTGATCCCTCGTCGCCTGCCTTTGGCCAGTCCGGCCATCTGCCGTATCCGCATGGCCCTGATGCCACAAACGTGGCTCCGGTCGGAGGATACGTGATGGGCATTCCGGCCAATATCGCCCCGGAACGTCTGCCCGCCGCGACCGAGACGCTACGCGTCTTCACCAGTCCCGAGGCGCAGAACCTCTACGTGCAGAACGGCAGCCGCACCAATCCACGTTACTCCGTTGCCGCAGATGCCGAGGTGCGCCGCGCCTCGCCGATCTTCGAGGCAGTGGACGCGATGTCGTGGCGCGACGAATTGCAGTTCTGGCCGCGACCGCCGGTGCCCGAGATCACCGGCAACATCCAGATTTGGGGCGAGGAATTCCACGACATGCTGCGCGGGCTGATCCCCCGCGCGAAGCATTGCAGCGCGCCCAGAGCCGGGCAGACGCCCTGCTCGAACAGACCGGGACAATTTGATCCGAGGAGTAGAGACCCATGGACCCCAACCGCCTGAAAGGCAAGAAAATCCTGATCACCGGGGCGGCCCGGGGCATGGGGGCGGCCAATGCCGAATCCTTTGCCGCCCAAGGCGCCAACGTCTGTCTTGGCGATCTGGACGGCGACGCCGCGCAAGAGATGGCCAACACGATCAACGCCGCCGGAAACGGCAAGGCCGTCGGTGTGCGGATGGATGTGACCATACGCGCAGACAACGCCGCCGCCGTCGCCGCCACGGTCGAGGCCTTCGGCTCGATCAATGTGGGCGTTTTCAACGCCGGTCTCAACAAGCCCCGGTTCTTCATGGATATAGATGAAGACAACTGGGACATGATCAAGAACGTCAACACCAAGGCGATGTGGCTGGGGATGCAGGAAACCGCCCGCCAGATGATCGAGCAGGGTCCGATGGCGAATCATCCCTACAAGCTGATCAACGTGGGCAGCATCGCCTCGCGCAAGCCGCTGATCGACGTGACGGTCCATTGCTCCTCGAAAAACGGTTGTCTCGCGCTGACCCATTGCGGCGCGCTGGGGCTGGCAGGGCACAACATCACAGTCAATGGTTATGCGCCCGGCGTCGTGGTCACACCGCTATGGGAACAGTTGGGCAAGGACCTCGTCGATATCGGCTTCAAGCAGCGCGAAGGCCAGGCCTATGACGACATCGTCCGCGACGCCCTGCAAATCAAGCGCGTCTCCTATCCCAAGGACATCACCGGCACCGCGTCGTTCCTTGCCAGTGACGACAGCGATGACATGACGGGCCAGATGGTCCATGTCGACGGCGGTTGGTGCATCCAGTAAAGCCGTCCATTTCGTGCAATTTTCACCCTGATGAACGGGCCCTCCCTCGCGACCCGAAGGAGCCACTCATGTCTCGCGCCCTGATGCCAAACCTGCTGACCCCCACGGACCTTGAACCCAACTGGGAATGGCGCGAGCGCCTGCCCGCCTGGGGTCCGGTCGATTTTGAACGCCGGATCGACACGCGGCAGTCCGTGCAGAACTCCCAGGCCAGGTCGCTGCGGTTGTTCGACGTGAACAAAATCCGTTACGTCACCGCCACCAAGATCGACGATTGGGAACGGGACAAGATGTGCCGCTTCTGCCTGCTCACCGGCGACGACAGCCCCTAAGTCTGGGATTTCGGCTCGGCCGCGGTGCACCACAAGCGGCACTCCGACTGGCTGGAGCCCGATCACTGCCTGGCCGATGTGGTCGGCATGCGCGGCACAATACCGCCCGACTTCGGCCTGATGCAGAACTACACCAAGATGATCGCCCAGCTGATCAAGGACGCGGGGATGCCGGTGGGTGTGGATTACGCCGAAACCGCGATGTTTCATGCGCTCAAGGAAGAGGGCATCAACATGGTCGACGGCCAGCAGATCATGCTGGCGGCGCGCGAGAACGACAACGTCGCGCTGTCCAACAAGATGCTCTACGAGATGGGCTCGGACGACGTCGAGGCGATCAACGCGATCTCGGGCGAGCGCTGCAACCCGCACCCGCACAACTTCAGCGACCGCTTGATCCGGCCCGAGGATCAGGCGTTCTTCGACATCCCGCAAAGTAACCAGGGCTATCGCACCTGCTACTACCGCACGTTCAATGTCGGACGCGCGACACCCTCGCAGAACGACGCCTATGTGAAGGCACGGGAATGGATCGACGCCTCCATCGCGATGATCAAGCCCGGCGTGACCACCGACAAGGTGGCCTTTGGCCTGCAGTTCGGCCACGGTCTGGGCGTTGCGCTGCACGAATGGCCGATCATCAGCCGCGCGATCAGCCTGGATCACCCGATGGAGATCAAGACCGGCATGGTCTTTGCGATGGAAGCCTGCTGCCCGGCGACGGACGGCTATTCGGCGGCACGGATCGAGGAAGAAGTGGTGGTGACCGAGAAAGGCTGTGAGGTCATCAGCCTCCGTCCCGCCGAAGACCTGCCGATCGCGAACCGGTACTGAGCGATGAAAAATCCGTTCGATCTGACAGGCCGCAAGGCGCTCGTGACCGGCGGTGCAACCGGCAGCGGCGAGGGCGTCGCCCTTGCCCTTGCCGCTGCCGGTGCGGATGTCGCGCTGACCTATCGTAGCCATGCGCCGCAATTCGCAAGCCTTCGAAGACATCGAGATGACCCTGCGTTACATGGTCGACGTGGGCAAGATCGACATGCGCGTCACGCTGTTCGGGCAGACCTTCGACGGGCCCTTCTGCATGGCGCCCATCGGCTTGCTCAACGCGTTCTGGCCCACTGCGGATCTGACCCTTGCCCGTCTCTGCAAGCGCCAGAACATTCCCATGTGGCGAGTTCGGCGGCCTCCACCTCTTTGGAACGGCTGGTCGAGGCGGCGAAGGGCAACGGCTGGTTTCAACTCTACGTCTCCGGTGACCCCGCCGTCACTGACAGCTTGATCACACGCGCAGAGGCCGCGGATTACCCGGTCATGGTGGTCACGGCAGACGTGCCGGCGGCGGGCAAGCGGGATCGTGACATTCGCAACCAGCTGGCGGTGCCGTTCCGGATCACGCCTTACGTCCTGGTGCAGCTGATGACCCATCCGAGGTGGTCGCTTGCCAGCCTCCGCCACGGCAAACCCAACATCGCCAATTACGCCGACCTGCTGCAAAGCGCGACCTCCTATGCGGATGTGCAAGAGCCCCTGATCACACCGGGCTTTGGCTGGGAGGATCTCGCGCGGCTGCGGGACCGGTGGAAGGGCAAGCCTTTGGTCAAAGGCATCCCGCACCCTGACGACGCTCTGCGCTGTGCCGATCTGGGCTGCGACGGGATCGTGGTGTCGAACCATGGCGGGCGGCAGGTCGACTTTGGACCGCCGACCATCGCGGTTATGCCCGCGATCGCCGAGGCGCTTGGCGGGCGGCTCAAGATCCTGCTGGACAGTGGCGTGCGGCGCGGTGCCGACGTGATCCGCGCCAAGGCCCTTGGCGCGGACGTCGTGATGACGTGCCGGGCGCTGGCATTTGGCATCGGCGCCGGAGGCGACGCTGGCGCGGAGCGGGCGTGTGCGCTGTTGACGTTGGAACTGCTGCGCGCACTGGGACAGTTGGGGTTCCGTCTTTCTCAGAGGTCGGCGCCGTCGCGGTCTCGTCCAGACCCCCAATATGAAGTTGGAACGGAGTTTATCAGGTGCGTATTCGCTTCACGGTTTGAGGGTGCGATCTGTTCCTTGGACATGCCACTCTTGTCGCGCAAAGCAGACACGCTTGCGCCCTGCCCGTCATTGCTCCGATCCGCTTGAAAAAGCCGCGCGCCAGCGGGTGACGAACCATGCCTTGGTGGCCTTGTCGCTGGCCACCAGCAGCGACGGGGTCAGGTCGATGAGGCGCAGGGTACTGTCCGAGGTCTCCGGTCCTTCATCTGCCGAAGCTGCCCCAAAAAGCGGCAAGAGATTGTTGGCCGCCAGCGTGATCTGCCCGTCCCCTGACAACAGGAAGTCGACAAAGGCCCCGGCCTCGGGGCGGGCCTCTGCCCCTGGCAGGATCGCCGCGCGCGACAGCACCAGCGTGTAATCGCGCGGCGTCACGATGCCGAGGTCCGGCTGATCCCGCGCCACGGATTGCGCATAAGACCCCAGGACATTGTAGGCAACAAGGTAGCGGCCCTGGATCACACCGTCGATGATTTCCGCCGAACAACAGGTGGCGACCGCCCCGGAGCGGGCAAAGGCCTCCATCAGCGCGCCGAAGGTCGAGGCTTCCTGCGCGTCGACAAAGGCAAACAGGAACCCGAGGCCCGAGGCCTCTATGTCATAGGTGGCGACCTTGCCCGCATAGGCCGAATCCTGTGGCCGCAGCAGATCCAGCAGATCAAAGCGCGTCAATGGAACCTCATCCGGCGGCACCAACGCGCGATTGTATATCATCACCGCGGGTTCCCGGGTGACGCCCCATATCTCGTCCCGCCAGCGCAGTTCCGGCGGCAGCGCCGCCGTTTCGGCAGAGCGCCAGGTCGCCGCGCAATTATCGTTCACCAGCTTGACCATCTGGTGAACCGCAGAGCTGATCACGATATCGGCCTTGGGCGCATCACCGGAACATTCGCTGACCGTCAGGGCATACAGGTCATTTGAGCCCCATTGCTCATAGGTGATCGACAGCCCCGGCGTGCGCTCCAGAAACGCCTCGACCGTCGGGGCAAAGATGGCGATGTCGGTGGTCGTGCGCAGGGTCAGGCGGATCTCGGCCTCAGCCGGTCCAAAGACCCGGACGGCTTCTTGTGCGGGGGCGATGCTTGCCAGGGCGATCAGAATTGAGGCCAGGCGGATCACGTCGTCTCCTCCGCCACATCAATCAGGATCGAGACCCGGAACCCCTCTGCCGCGTCTTCAAGAACCAACTTGCCATCCAGCGCCTCGGCCACGGCGCTGGCTATCGACAGGCCGATGCCCGCGCTTTGCCCGCGCGAGGCCGCGCCAAGGACAAAGCGTTCCCCCAAAGCGGCGCGCACCGCCGCTTCCGGCCCCGGCCCGGTATCCTGAACCCACACCCGCGCCCGCCCCGCGGATCGGTCGACACCAACCACAACCGGCGGCCGCCCATGGCGCAGCGCGTTGCCCAGCAGGTTCTTGACCGCTTCCTTGAGCGACATGGCATCGCCACGCACAGGCACTGGCGCCTCTCCGATCTGCAGACGAACATCCGCACCGGGCGCGATCAGGTGGTGATCGCCGTCTTCGACGATTTCCAGCGCGATGTCGCGCAGGTCGATGACCTCGCGCCGCGCCGAGTCCAGCCTGTGCACCACCAACGCCCGGCTCAGCATCTGGTCGAGCAACCGCCCGAGGCTGATCGTCCTGGCGTGGATGCGACCGACCAGTTGATCGCGTTTGGTCAGATTGGGTTCGCGCGCCGCAAAATCCGCCTGCGCACGCAGGGCGGCCACGGGTGTCCGCAACTGGTGCGCCGTGTCAGAGATCAGGCTGCGCATCGAGTCGAACTGATGATCCAGCCGCCGCATGAATCCGTTGACCGCCTGCCCCATGACCGCGATCTCGCGCGGGGCGCGGCGCAGGTCAAGCGGCGTCAGATCCTGCGGATCGCGCCCCTCTACCGACCGCGCCAGCCGGTCCAGCGGCCGCAGGGCGGAACGCACCAGAAGCACCGCCAGCAACAGGATCGCTACGCCGCCGACCGCAAGGACGAACAAGGCGTTGCGCGTGATGTCCAGCGCCAGTTCGTTACGCGCCGACAGGGTCTGCCCGACGATCACCGACACCGTGCCGGAGAAGCGGCGCTCGGCAAAGCGGCGGTTGACGCGGATGAACCGGGCCCGCTCTCCCTTGAAATCGCCGTCGAAAAAGACCGCGTCCCTGCTGCGCGAGAGAACGGTGTCGGGAACGGGCAGATCGTCGTACCCGGTCAGGACCTGCCCGTCGGCTCCGCGGATCTGGTAGGCGATCCGGTCATTCGGGGCCAGCGCCAGCAATTCGAAGGCCGAGACCGGCAGGCTGACCACCACCGCTCCGTCCGCGATGATGACAGAGGCGGCGATGTCATTGGCCGCCCCGACCAGCAGCCTGTCAAACGCCTCTCGCGCGGCGACGCGGCCATAGGTCAGTGCCGCCAGGGAAAGGATGATGCCGCCGATCAGCAGCAGGATGACCAGTCCTATGGCCAGTCGCGCCGTCAGCGACAGGCTGGGCCGGGGCGCGCGGTCAGGCATCCGCGTCCAACTGATAGCCTCGCCCGCGCAGGGTCCGGATGCTGACATCGCTCCCCGACAGCTTCTTGCGCAGGCGCGCCACGTAAAGCTCGATGGCGTTCACACCGACGTCCGCATCCTCGAAGGTATAAAGACCGTCCAGCAACCGCTCCTTGCTGACCACCTGCCCGCGATGCTGAACCAGCAACCCCAGCAGGGCAAATTCGCGCCGCGTCAGGTCCAGCCGCGCGCCATTCACTTCGGCACTGCCTGCGGTCGCGTTGAAGGCAAGCGCGCCCAGTGTGACCTCGGCAGAGCGGTCCGAAATCTCGCGGCGGCACATGGCGTGCAAGCGGGCTTCCAACTCGCGGTGATCAAAGGGTTTCACAAGGTAGTCGTCCGCGCCCAGCGCAAAGGCAGACACCTTGTCATCAACCGAAAACTGCGCCGTCAGCATCAGCACCGGCATCGACTGTCCGGTGCGCCGCATGTCCCGCAGGATATCGGTGCCGGAACCGTCCGGCAGGTTGATGTCCAGAACCACCACGTCATAGCGCTGCACCGCGAGGCAGTCCTCGGCCCCGGCACAACTTGTCGCCAGATCGCAGGCGATTCCATTCTGAACAAGCTGCCCCTGCGTGGCCTCCCCCAGGTCGACGGCGTCCTCGACCAGCAAAATACGCATTTCGCGTCCTCCCCGCTGAAGGGTGTGACAGCTTCGTGACAGGTTCAAGCCGTATTCTCTTGCTGTCACGTTGCCACACCGATTCTGGCAGCGGTCTATTGTGGAGGAGAACACATGGCTATGAAACTCATTCGTGTGGCGGTTGCGGTCGCCGGTCTGGGCATGGCGGCAAGTGCCGTCTCGGCTCAGGAAAACCCCGAGTGCATCGCGCCCGCAAACCCCGGCGGCGGCTGGGACTTTACCTGCCGTCAGGTCGGCAAGTCGATGCAGGACCTTGGCCTGATCGAAAAGACCATGCAGGTCGTCAACCTCGCCGGTGGCGGCGGTGGCGTGGCATTTGCCGAAGTCGTGAACAAGCGCGGCGACGACAATGACCTGATCGTCGCGGCTTCGACCGCCACGGCGACCCGCCTGGCGCAGGGCGCCTATCCCGGCAATACCATGGATCAGGTTCGCTGGCTGGCCACCATCGGTGCCGATTACGGCGTGATCGCCGTGGCTGCCGACAGCGAAATCGGCGATCTGCCGGCGCTTCTGGAGCAGATCAAGACAGACCCGACATCGGTGTCCATCGCGGGCGGTTCCGCCGTTGGCGGCTGGGACCACCTCAAGGTGCTGATCGCGGCCAATGCCTATGGCATCGAAAACGTGCGGTCGGTCAAGTACATCGCCTTTGACGGCGGTGGCGAGGCCGTGACTCAGCTGCTGGCCGGTTCCGTTCAGGCCTTTACCGGCGACATCTCCGAAGCCAAGGGTTTTGTCGACTCCGGTGACATCAAGGTCATTGCGGTCCTCTCGCCCGAGCGTCTGTCCGGCGAATTCGCGGACTTCCCCACCGCGCGTGAGCAGGGTGTCGAGGCCATCGGCGCCAACTGGCGCGGCTTCTACGCTCCCGGCGACATGACCGACGAAGCCTATGACGCATGGGTCTCCAGGATCGCCGACCTCTATGCCTCGGATCAATGGAAAGAAATCATGGCCGCCAATGGTCTGGCCCCGCTGGACCTGCAGGGTGAGGCATTCCAGAGCTTTGTTGCCGACAGCGTCGCACAGATCCAGTCGATCTCGAAAGAAATCGGCATCATCAAGTGATCCCCTGATCGCGTCTTGAAACCGGGCGCCGCGCGGATGTGCGGCGCCTGATCCTTCCCTGACACCCCAGATAGGAGACTCGCCATGAGCGATCGTATCTTCGGGACCGTCGGCATTCTCCTCGCCATCGGCTATGTCTTCGCCGCTCTCGCGATCGAGGAAAGCTTTCTCTCGGATGCCGTCGGCCCAAAGGCCTTCCCCTTTATCATCGCCACCATTCTCGGCTTGTCGAGCCTTGTCATCGTTCTGCGCCCGGATGCCGAACCGCAGTGGCCCGCGCTGGGCCGTCTGGTCGAGGTCTTCGCCTCGGTCGTGGTCCTGATCCTCTACGCCGAGATGCTGCCCGTGGCGGGCTTTGTCGTCGCCACCGCCTTTGCCGCCGCCTACCTGGCCTGGCGTCTGGGGTCATCGCCGCTTGAGTCCGTCTTTGTCGGGATCGGCACCTCTGTCGGCATCTATGTCATCTTTCACCTCGTGCTGGGCCTGTCGCTCGCACGCGGCCCCTGGGGGTTCTGATCCATGGAGACGTTGGGAAATCTGGCCGATGGTTTTGCCATCGCCCTGACATGGCAGAACCTGCTGCTTGCACTGCTGGGCTGTTTTCTGGGCACGATCATGGGCGCCCTGCCCGGTCTCGGTCCGTCGAACGGCGTGGCAATCCTGATCCCGCTGGCCTTCACTCTGGGGCTGGGGGCGACGCCCTCGCTGATCCTGCTGACGAGCGTCTACTACGGGGCCATGTACGGCGGGCGGATCAGTTCGATCCTGCTCAACATTCCCGGTGACGAACCGGCGATGATGACCTGTCTGGACGGACACCCGATGGCCAAGAAGGGTCTCGCCGGTGAGGCGCTGTCGCTTTCGGGCATCGCATCGTTTGTCGGCGCTTTCTTTGCCACCTGGGGCCTGATCCTGCTGGCACCGCAGCTGGTCAAGATCGCGCTGCTGTTCGGTCCGGCGGAATATTTCGCCCTGTTTGCGCTGGCCTTCATGACGCTGGGCGGCGTGTCCTCGACCAATCAGGCGAAATCGGCCTTTGCGGCGGCGCTTGGCCTTGGCCTTGCCACCATCGGTGTCGACACCCAGACCGGCGTGCCGCGCTTTACCTTCGGCGAAGTTCACCTCTACGACGGGCTGGATTTCCTTGTTGCCATCGTCGGGCTGTTTGCCCTGTCCGAGGTCTTCATCTTTCTCGAAAAACGCCACGGCGGCGCCGAAGCGGACGCCACGAAGATCAAGGTCGGCAAGCTTTACCCGCCAATGTCGATGATCAAGCAGTGCATCCCGACCATGCTGCGCACCTCCGTCCTTGGCTTTCTCGCCGGTGTGCTGCCGGGCGCGGGGGCTTCGCTGGGCTCTTTCATCTCCTATTCGATGGAGAAAAAGCTGGTCGACAAGGAAGGCACCTTCGGCACCGGCGACCCGCGTGGCGTGGCCGCGCCCGAGACGGGCAACAACGCCGCCGCCGGTGGCGCATTGGTGCCGATGCTGGCGCTGGGTGTGCCGGGGTCGGGGACAACGGCGGTTCTGCTGGCGGTCCTGCTGGCGCTGAACATCACGCCGGGGCCGCTGCTGTTCACCCAGAACCCGGATGTTGTCTGGGGCCTTATCGCGGCGCTGTTCATCGCCAACTTCATGTTGCTGGCGATGAACATCCCGATGGTCGGCCTGTTCACCCGCGTGCTGATGGTGCCGTCGCGCATCCTGATGCCGGTGGTCGCCATGGTCAGCTTTGTCGGGATTTACGGCATTTCCGGCTCGACCTTTGACCTGCTGGTGATGATCGGCTTCGGCGTCCTGGGCTGGGTCCTGCGCAAGCTGGACGTGCCTCTGGTGCCGATCATTCTTGGCACGCTCTTGGGCAACTCGATGGAAAACAACCTGCGCCGGGCGGTGACCATCGACAACGGCGACTGGACCACGCTGATCGACAGTCCGCTGTCCATCGGACTCTGGTCCATCGCGATCATCGGCTTCATCCTGCCGCTGATCATCGGCGCACGCGTGAAGTCAAAGATGCACCAGCGCCGCGACGAAGAAGGGTCGATCAGCGACCGATCCCCGTTCCGGGCGGCCAATGCCGCCCGGAACCCTTTTGCGGTCACCCCTCACAGATCACAATTGTATCGCGTATGGACAAGGATCTGCGTCGGACTCGGCGCAGAGACCTGCCCTTCGGTCCAGTTCCGGATCCACTGCGCTGCCGCGCTGACTTCTTCGACGAAGTTATGGGAAATCACGTAGTCCATGACCCCGGTTTCCAGCAGGCTGCGCGATCTCGGCGTCAATTCGTGGCCGACAAAGATGGTGTCCTGACCGATCCCCGCCTCCTCCAACGCTTGCGCAACCCCCCGGTTCGCCCCGGCCACGTTGTAGACCGCCGCCGGATGGCCATTGGCCTCAAGGTATTTCAACATCTGCTGGTGGGTTGTCTCGGGCCGGTCATCCGAGATCAGACGTTCCTCGATCTTCAGATGCGGGAATTCGCTGCGCAGCACCCGGCGAAACCCCATCTCGCGTTCCAGTTGAGACCGGAATGCCACCGACAACACCAGCAAGATGTAGTTGCGTTCCTCCGGCAGGGCCCGCCCGATCAACTGGGCGGCCACACTACCCGCCGCGTATTGATCGTTGCCGACATAGACCGACCGGCGTGAGCTTGGCAGATCGGAGGTCAGACACACCACCGGCACGCCCGCGCTGATCAGCTTGCGCACCGCGCGATTGATGGCCGGATGCTCGCGGGCGACGAGGATGGCGCCGTCTACACTTGCGCCTTCGTCCTCGAACTGGCGCGCAAAGGCCGTCGCATCCAGAAGGTCTGTCGGCACGAAATGACAGGTCACCTGAACACCCGGCATCGAGCGGTTGACCTGCGTCGCGGCCTGCTGCATCGCCTGATTGAAGGTCGCGCCGGATTCGCAAAAGAGCGCAATGTCAAAGGACTGCGCGCCGTCTTTTTGTTCGCGGTTCAGTTTCTCCAACGCCGCGAGAACGCGTTTGCGGGTATTCTCGCGGACGCCCGCGCGGTTGTTCAGCACCCGGTCGACAGAGGCCGACCCGACGCCCGCCAGATCGGCGATTTCCTGAATTGTGGGCCCCTTCCAGCGGGGTTTGGAGGGCAAATCAATCATTGCAAGCCCTTGATGATTGCCAGGGCATCAGAACGGGACAATGCCGCTTTTACAAGACCCAAGTAGATCAGGGCGGACGGGTGGATGGGACACGCCCCCGCATGATGCGAAACACATCAGAACTTGCTGACGAAACCCTTCCCCGAACACCGGCATTCTGGATAAACATCCCCCACGTTGAGGAGACAGGGGACGCTGTCGATTGGACTGCACCGACGGTTGATCAACAGGGTCCTGCAAACCAGATGAGCAAGAACAGCCGGTCGCCCGATCCGGGCACGAGTGGCGATCCCGGACGGTCTGGCCGACCCAGACCAGTCGGTCCGGGCCGTCTATGTCGGAATTTGCCGGGACGTGAGGTCAAGGGACGGAGAGCACGATGAGCATTCGCATCGCCGTGATGGGCGCGGGCCTGATGGGGGCCGATCACGCCAGGATTGTAGCAGAAGACCTGCCCGGTGCCTGCTTGCAGGTGGTCTGTGATATGGACGCTATTCGGGCGCAGGCTGTGGCCGACGACTGTGGTGCGCAGGACTTTGCCACCTCCCCCGAGGAGGTCATTGCCCGCGATGACGTGGACGCGGTCATCATCGCCAGTCCGGACTTCACCCATGCCCCCTTGACCAAGGCCTGCATCGCGGCAGGCAAGCGCGTGCTCTGTGAAAAGCCGCTGTCGCAATCTTCGGCCGAGTGTGTCGCGGTCATGACGGCCGAGCAGGCCGCAGGCGCGCGGCAGGTCATGCTGGGCTTCATGCGCCGCTTTGACCAGTCCTACGTCGAGATGAAGGCGGCGTTGGACGCGGGTCATCTGGGCCGGGCGTTGATGATGCACAACTTTCACCGCAACGTGAATACGCCCAGCGCCGATTTCACCGGCGCCATGGCCATCACCAACTCTGCCCCGCACGAGTTTGACGTTGTGCGCCATGTGCTGGGCTGCGAATACAGGTCGATCTCGGCCTATCAACCGAAACGCTCGGACGCGGTGGTGGCCCCGGTCGTGATGGTGCTGGAAACCGACAGGGATCAGCTGGTGACCATCGAGGTCAACAACAATGCCGCCTATGGCTATGACGTGCGCGCCGAACTGGTGGGAGAGAGCGGCAGCATTTCCATGAACCCTGTGGCCTATACAAGAACCGACCTGAAACTGGCCTCGGCCATGCGTTACGACGCCGACTGGCGCAGCCGTTATCATGAGGCCTACGTGCGCCAGAACCGCGCCTTCGTCGATTTTGTCAATTCCGGCACCTTCCCCGCCATCGGATCGGACTGCTGGGACGGCTATTGCGCGGCCCGGGTTGCCGAGGCCGGAGTCGAAGCCTTGAAGGAAGGTGTCAAGGTTTCCGTGTCATTGATCGCAAGACCCGCGTTCTATGAAAGGAATAACGCATGAAACTCGGCTTCGTATCGGACAGCCTCGGCGGCCAGTCGTTTGACAAGATGCTGGACAACGCGGCCCGCATGGGCGTCTCGGGCGTCGAAGTGAACACCGGCGGCTGGTCCACAGCGCCGCATTTCGATCTGAAGGCGATGAAATCCAGCGCCGAGGCGCGCAAGGCCTTCCTGAGCGCCTTTGAAAGCCGTGGGCTGGAGGTGATCAGCCTCAACGCCAATGGCAACCCGCTGCACCCCACCGACCGCGCGCAAGGGGACTGTCTGCTGGACACGATCCGCGTCGCCGGTGAGATGGGCATCGAAACTGTCTGCACCATGTCCGGCCTGCCCGCCGGATCGCGCACCGATGTGATGCCTAACTGGGTCGTTTCCAGCTGGCCGCCGGAAACCCAGGACATCCTGCGGTTTCAATGGGAAGAGGTGCTGGTCCCCTTCTGGGAAGGGGCCATCGCCGTCGCCCGCGAAAGCGGCGTCCGGCAGATTGCGTTGGAATTGCATGGCAACCAATGCGTCTACAACGTGCCCTCGCTGCTGAAATTGCGCGAAATGGTCGGCCCTGTGGTGGGCGCCAACCTCGACCCCAGCCACTTGTTCTGGATGGGGGCCGATCCGCTGGTCGCCGCCGAGACGCTGGGAGAGGCCATCTACCACGTCCATGCCAAGGACACGATGCTGAACGCCCCGGTGCAGGCCACCACCTCGGTGCTGGAAAACGGCTCGCTGATAGATATTCCGGAACGGTCGTGGAGCTATGTCACGCTGGGCTTTGGCCATGGCGAAGAATGGTGGCGGCAGTTCTGTTACCGCCTCAGGATGGCGGGTTATGACGGCTGGCTGTCGATCGAACATGAGGACGTTCTTCTGAACGCGCTGGAAGGGCTGGAGAAATCCGTGGCCTTGCTGAACAACGTCATGCCCTCCGCACCCGCCGACTTCAAACCACAGGAGATCTGAAATGGCATTCCAACTCGCCGCTTGCGCCGAAATGCTCTGGACGGAGAAACCGCTTGCATGGCGGGTCAGTCGCCTGACGGAAATGGGCTTTGGCGTCGGCCTGTGGAACTGGCCGGAGTGGGATCTGAACACGTTGGAAAGGACCGGGGCCACATTCACCATCATGAACGGTTACCTCGAAGGACGGCTGGCGGATGCCGAAGGTGCCGAGATGCTGCTGAAATCTGCGCGCGAAACCGCGCAGATTGGCAAGCGGTTGGGGGTGCACCGACTGAACCTGCATGGCACGGGCCTTGGCGATCAGGGCATCCCGGTTCCGCGGGCGGCCCATGTAGCACCCGGCATGTGGCTGCGGGCGCGCGATACACTGAACCGCATCTGCGACATGGCCGAGCAAGAGGATGTGACCTTCACGCTGGAAAACCTCAACCTGCGCGAGCACCCCGGCTGCCCGTTCAACACCTCGGCTGACGTTCTGTCACTGGTCTCTGCCGTGGATCGCCCGCAACTGCGCATCAACCTCGACCTCTACCATACGCAGATCGGCGAAGGGGACGTGATCCGCTGGGCCGAGGCCTGCCTGCCCTGGATCGGCGAATACCAGGTCGCCGACAACCCCGGCCGCTTCGAACCCGGCACCGGAGAGATGAACTACCCAGTGATCGCACGCGCGCTTGCCGATATGGGCTATGACGGTCCTGTCGGATACGAAGGCTATGCCAGACACGATCCGGAAACCGCGCTGGAAGCGTTCCGCGCGGCCTTTACGGTATAGGATCAGATGCCGTCCAATCCCCGCAGAGTCAGGTTGGTCACCAATTGGGCATAGACCTCGCGCGCCTCTGATCCGGCGCCCGTGTTCCACATGTAGTACCAGTTGAGCATGCCAAAGATCGACATGGTCGTGGCGCGCAAGGTCTTTGGATCGTTCTTCAACCGTTCCGGCGCAATCTCGGTCAGAATGCCGGACAAATGTGAGACCATGTCCCGCTGATAGGCGCGCAGCATCTTCTGCTTGTCCTCGGGAAGCGCGCCGGTGCTGGCGATCTGAACCTTGTGGTGGTCGTCGGCCCCCTGATAGGCGCGCAGTACTGCCCGCACGGTCGCCAATAGCCGCTGTTCCGGCGGTATGTCCGGGTCGGCCTCTTCGCAAACCCGCGCTTTCAAGGTGCGCAGATAGTTGTCCAGCAGGTCGAACAGCAGCGCGTCCTTGCCCGCGTAATAATGATAGATATTCGCCTTGGAGATCCCGCAGGCCGAGGCGATCTGGTTCATCGACGCCCGATCAAACCCTTCGGCAGCAAAGACCCGTGCCGCGGTGTTCAGGATCTGTGCGCGTTTCTCGTCATGATCCTTTGCGATGGGGCGTGCCACGGGCCTCTCCTCCTTGGGCCGCGATGTGTCCCGCGGCAGTGAGAGGCAAATTAACTGACCGGATGGTCAGTGACAATATCCCGCCCTCAGGCGACCAGCGCCGCGTCCAGCGCCGCTGGATCCTGTCGCGGCAACAGGTCCAGCAGCCGCCCAACCTTGTCCCGACATCCCGCTGCGGCCCAACCTTCGGGCCAGACATGATCCGGAAGCAAGGGCATTTTCAGCACGATCCGACGCCATTCGTGCACGATCAGAACCCGCAGAACTGTCTGTTGCAGAGGGTCAGGCATGGGCCCGGCCTCCAGGGCCACTGTCAGTTGCGCCAACCGCGCGCCCAGCGCACGTGCCAGTGCCAGGGTCACTGGCGGGCACAGTTTGGCGCGCATCCAGTCGGGCAATTCGGCGCCGTCCTCGATCTGCGTGGCAAAAACCTCGCCCCCTTCGGGAAGCGCCGGCAAGATCCCGATATTGGGCGTGACCCAGATTCCCCGATCACATGGCGTCCCGTCTCCGCCCGGGTCCGTCAGCACCAGCCAACAGGCCCCGGTCGGGTCCGCGTCGCCGTAGATGCGCGGGCTGGCCTGCACACTCTCGGCCCGGCCCTGCGGGCTCAACCGGTAGTCGCTGCTGCGCCCGCGCCGCTCACTCTCGATCCAGCCGTCCTTGCGCAGGCGATGCAGGGCCACGCGCATGGCCTCCGGCTTGATCCCGATCCGCGCCGTGATCTGGCTCAACACGCTGGCTGAAATGCTGGATCCGTCCTGCGCCATGTCGCCAAAGACGGTGACCAACAAGGACCAGACCCGCGGGGCATCCTCGCCCCGCAGATCCGTCACCAGCCTGTCAAACCTCTCGTCGTCCATCAGTCCCCATAGGCGTTCATGGTCAGCAATTCGTATTCCGCCACCTTGTCCCCGTCCTGATTGGTCAGCGTCACGTGCCAGCGCACCTCGCCGTATTCGTCATTCCGGGGTGTTTTCTGTTTCACGGTCAAACGTACACGCAATTCGTCACCCGCGACCACCGGCTTCATGAAGCGCAGCCCGTCCAGTCCGGTATTGGCCAGCACCGGCCCCTCGTTCGGCTCGACGAACAGGCCTGCCGCGAAACTGAGCAGCAGGTAGCCATGCGCCACGCGCCCGGGAAAGAAGGGGTTCCGCGCCGCGGCCTCTTCGTCCATGTGGGCGTAAAAGGTGTCGCCGGTGAATTCGGCGAAATGCGCAATGTCGTCCAGCGTGATCACGCGGGGACCGGCGCGCATCGTCTCGCCGATCTGCAGTGCCTCGAACGGATGGGAAAAGGGGTGCGCCCCGGTCTCGACCTCGACGGCGCCGGGCACCCAGCGCTCGCCAATGGCGCTCAGTATCTCGGGTGAGCCCTGAATGGCGGTCCGCTGCATGTAGTGCATGACACCGCGCACGCCGCCCATTTCCTCGCCGCCGCCCGCGCGACCGGGGCCGCCGTGCACCAGATGCGGCAGCGGCGCGCCGTGGCCGGTGCTCTCTTTCATGCTGTCGCGGTTATTGAAATAGAGCCGCCCGTGAAAGGCCCCCGCGCCCAGTGCAACCTGGCGCGCGACCTGCGGATCATGGGTGATGACCGAGGCGACAAGCGACCCGCCGCCGCGATTGGCCAGATCCACGGCGTGGCGCAGATCGCGGTAGCCCATGACGGTCGAGACCGGGCCAAAGGCCTCTGTGTCATGCACCCGCTGTGCCCCGTCGGGGTCCGCGCAATGAAACAGCATTGGCGTCAGGAAGGCGCCCTTGTCGGCATCCGCGCCCTGCACGTCGAAATTATCGGGGTCGCCGTAGACCCGCTCGGCCTCGGCCCCGATCAGCGCCGCCTTTTCCAGCACGTCGCGCCGCTGCCCGGTAGAGACCAGCGCCCCCATGCCCGTGCTCTCGGCGCGCGGATCGCCGATCACCGTTTTGGCCAGCCGCGCCGACAGCGCCTCGATCACCGCCGAGACCTGCGCCTCGGGCGCGATGATCCGGCGGATTGCGGTACATTTCTGCCCCGCCTTCACGGTCATTTCGCGGTGCACTTCCTTTATGAATAGGTCGAATTCCGGCGTACCGGGCACAGCATCCGGCCCAAGGATCGAGGCGTTCAGGCTGTCCTGTTCGGCCACGAAGCGCACGGCGTTCTTCAGCAGGTGCGGCGACGAGCGCAGTTTCAGCGCCGTATCGGCCGAGCCAGTAAAGCTGACCACATCCTGCGCGCCCAGATGGTCCAGCATGTCGCCCAGCGCGCCGGAGACAAGCTGCAGTGCGCCCTCGGGCAGGATGCCGGACTCCAGCATCAATCGCACTGCCAGTTCAGTGACATAGCAGGTCGCTGTCGCCGGTTTCACGATGGCCGGAACCCCGGCCAGCAGCGTCGGCGCCAGTTTCTCCAGCATCCCCCAAACTGGGAAGTTGAAGGCGTTGATATGGACGGCAACCCCCTGCAAAGGCGTGCAGATATGGTGGCCAAGGAACTGGCCGGAGCGTGAGAGCTGCTCAACCTCGCCATCCAGATAGACCTGCGCATCGGGCAATTCGCGCCGCCCCTTGGAGGCAAAGACAAACAGCGTCGCGATGCCGCCGTCGATGTCTATCAGGTGATCCCGGGCCGTCGCCCCTGTGGCGAAGGACAGCTCGTACAGCGCCTCCTTGTGCTGTGACAGGTGTTGCGCCAGCGCCTTCAGCATCTTCGCCCGCTGATGAAAGGTCATCGCGCGCAGGACCGGGCCACCCTTGCTGCGCGACCAGTCCAGCATCGCCTGCACGTCCAGCGCATCGTTGCCCGCCTGCGCCATCACCTCGCCGGTCACGGCGTTGGCGATATTGCGCGCGCCCGCGCCAGGCGTGATCCATTGCCCGGCGGCAAAACTGTTTACGTCAAGAAGGCTCATCCTTCCTCCCTTTCCTGCCGGGGCGAAGCCCAGCCGTATCCGTTGCAGTTCAGGCGGCTTCGGTCAGGCCCAGACGGTCCAGCGCCGCGTTCAGCCGCCCCTCCCATTTGGTGCGCATCTCAGTGGCCGAGGCGTGGCGCAGGCCCCACGCCCGCAACTGTTCCATCCGCTCATCCGAAGGATCGCCAAAGATCTCGGCCACGCGAGGCCGCCAGTACGACAGGCTGTCGGCGATCGCTGCGCCCTGCCCCTGCCCCGCCAATCGCGCCAGGCCTTCCTCGGCCAGTTCGGTGTGCCGCCGCTCCGCCGGGATCACCTCGCGCATGGCCTCGGCCAGGGGTTGGTACGAGGCCTGCGCCATGTCCTCCAACTGGACAACAACCGCGTGGCCCATGCAGAGGTTCATCACCACCGCGTCGGCCCAACCCGCCAGCGGGTAGTTCAGCACCGAAAGCCGCATGTCATGTTGGTTGCGCGTCTTGCCCGGCGCGGTGTCGCGCAGGGCGCGGTCCGTCCAGGGGTGCGCGTTGGCATAGCGGTCGGTATTGGCGCCAAACTCTCCCATCAGGCGCAGGACCTTGTCCGCGTGATCGGTCTTTTCCAGCACGATCTTGGCCGCCGCGATGCGTTCCTTGATCCCCGGCCCGTCGTTGATCACATCGGCAAAACCCGCAGCACCCGCCAACTCGCTATCGACGAAGGTGCTCATCAGTTTCATCAATTCGGCGCGGTAGCGCGGGGTCACGTTTGCAGGATTGGTCAGCTTGCCGCCCTGTTTCAGGTAGTCGGCAATGTTCATCTCGTCGCTCATCTTACCCTCCCTTACTGGTCATAGTCCACGACCACGCGGTCGGTCAGCGGATAGGCCTGACAGGACAGGACATAGCCCCGCTCGACCTCGTAATCCTCAAGCGCGTGGTTGGCGATCATCTCGACCTCACCTTCCAGCACCTTGCACTTGCAGGTGGAACAGACCCCGGCCTTGCAGGCATAGGGCGCGTCCAGCGCGTTCTGCAACGCGGCGTCCAGCACAGAAACCCCCTTGTCCATTTCGAATGTGCGCGATGTGCCGTCCAGCGTCACTTTCGCCTGCGTGCGCTGCGCCCCCTTGGCTGCATCGCTGCCGCGCGCCTTTTGCGCCAGCCGCCCGGGCTGGGCGCTGGCGAAGAGCTCGAACTTGATCTGGTCGTCGGTCAGCCTGTGGTCTTTCAGTGCCTTGGCAATGCCAAGCATCATCGGCTCCGGCCCGCAGATAAAGGCCGTGTCGACATTTTCCACGTCAATCCAGTGCTCGAACAGCGCCGCGCATTTCTCGGCATCCACCCTTCCCTGAAACAGCTCGATGTCCATGGCATCGGATTCGAGCACATGGATCACATTCAGCCGCCCCATGTAGAGGTTCTTGAGATCCTCCAGTTCCTCTCGGAACATGATCGAGTTCACACCCCGGTTGGCATAGACCAGCGTGAAATCCGAACGCGGCTCCTGTGCCAGTACGGTCTTGAGGATCGACAATACCGGCGTGATGCCCGACCCGCCCGCAAAGCCCAGGTAGGACTTCTGCGCCCGGGGGTCCAGGGGCGTGTGGAACGATCCCATCGGCTCCATCGCCTCCAGCACCATGCCCGGCTGCAACTGGTCGTTGGCCCATGTGGAAAAGGCGCCGCCCTCCACCTTCTTGATGCCCACCTGCAGCACGCCCTCATCCCGGCCCGCGCAGATCGAGTAAGAGCGGCGCACCTCTGTCCCGTCAAAGTCGCGGCGAAAGGTCAGGTACTGACCCTGGATAAAGTCGAAATCGCCGCCGTTCACCGGCTGCAGGGTCACGACAACGGCATCGCGGATCGTCTTTTTGACGTCGCGAACGGTCAGCTCATGAAAGCGCGGCATTGGCCACCCTCCTCAGATGCACTTGAAATAGTCGAATGGCTCAAGGCAGTCGCTACACCGCCAATGCGCCTTGCAGGGGGTCGAGCCGAACTGACTTACCCTTGTCACGTTTTTCGATCCGCAGCGCGGGCATTTCGAGGGCCCGCCTGCCGGTGACGGCGGGGCGATGCCGTAGTCCTCCAGCTTGGCCCGGCCCTTGTCGGACAGCCAGTCGGTGGTCCAGGGCGGCGCGATACGGGTTTCGATCCTGACGTCTCCAACGCCCCGGTCGCGCAAGGCCGTCTCGATATCCATCGAGATCACCCGCGTCGCCGGGCAGCCCGAATAGGTCGGCGTCACCGCTACCCAGACGGTCTCGCCTTCCAGAACCACCTCGCGCACGATGCCCAGATCGACGACCGAGATCACGGGGATCTCGGGGTCCGGCACTTCGTCCAGCCAGCCCCAGATCTGATCCACTGTCGGTGTCATGGCGGCCTACCAGGTCGCGCCGGGATAGGCGCGCTGCAACCATTGCATCTGCGTCAGAAGATGACCCAGATGTTCGGTATGGCGGGTGCCGGTCTTGCCGCCCGCATGCGCAAAGAGGCTGTCGGGAATGACCAGTGTCGCCTCGGCCATTGTCATCTGCACCGCCGCGTCCCAATCGGCCCGCAGGGTCGAGGGCTCGGGCGCGATCCCGGCCTCCGCCATCTGCGCGCTGACCACGTCATCAATGAACATCTCACCGGCAAAGGGCCAGAGCAGATCCAGCGCCGCCTGCATCCGCCGGTGGCTTTCAGAGGTGCCATCACCCAGCCCGATCACCGTGTCGCGTGAGCGTTCGACGTGATAGCTCACTTCCTTGACCGCCTTGGCGGCAATCGCGGCGACCCGCTCATCGGTGGACCCCACCAGCGCCCGCAACTGCAGCAGATGCGCCTGATCGAACAGGTACTGCCGCATCATCGTCTGGCCGAAATCGCCGTTCGGCTGTTCCGCCAGCAGCACGTTGCGGAAATCCCAGACATCGCGCAGCATCGCCAGATCGTCGGCAGAGCGCCCCGCGCCCTCGACCTCACCGGCAAGGCCCAGCCACATCTGCGTCTGGCCGATCAGATCCAGCGCGGTATTGGCCAGCGCGATATCCTCTTCCAGCACCGGGGCAAGGCCGCACCATTCGCTGACCCTGTGGCCCAGGATCAGGGGATTGTCCCCCATCCGGCAGAGGAATTCGAAAAACGCCTCTTCACGGGTCATCACATCGCCCCCACTTCGTCGGGAATGTCGAAGAAGGTCGGGTGGCGGTAGACCTTGGACTCCGACGGTTCATAGAGCGGACCTTTTTCCGACGGTGACGAGGCCGCGATGTGCCGTGCCTCAACCACCCAGATCGAAACACCTTCGTTGCGGCGGGTATAGACGTCGCGCGCGTTCTTGACCGCCATCTCTGCGTCGGGGGCGTGTAGGCTGCCCACATGGCGATGGCTCATGCCATGCTGACCTCGGATAAAGACCTCCCACAGCGGCCACTCGTGGCGCTTGGGTTTCGTGGCCTCGGGTGTATCGGGGTATGCGGAATTCGGAGAGCTCATTCTGCGGCCACCTTTCTTGCGGCTTTCTTCTCGGCATGGGCCAGCAGCCCGTCGCGCACCCATTTGCCATCGTCCCAGGCCTTGTTCCGGGCCACCAGGCGTTCGCGGTTGCAGGGGCCGTTGCCCTTGAGCACGTCAAAGAACTCGGACCAGTCGGGCTGCGAGAACTCGTAATGCCCGGTGTCCTCATTCCGCTTCAGATGTTCGTCAGGCACCGTCAGGCCAAGGTATTCCGCCTGCGGCACGGTCTGGTCGACGAACTTCTGACGCAACTCGTCGTTGGTGTTCATCTTGATCTTCCACGCCATCGACTGTTCGGAATGCACGGATTCCTTGTCCGAGGGGCCGAACATCATCAGCGAGGGATACCAGAAGCGGTTCAGCGCATCCTGCGCCATCTTCTTCTGGGCGGGGGTGCCTGCGGCCATCTTCATCATGATGTCGTAGCCCTGCCGCTGGTGGAACGACTCTTCCTTGCAGATGCGGATCATCGCGCGGGAATAAGGACCAAAGGAGGTCCGCTGCAAAGGCACCTGGTTCATGATCGCCGCGCCATCGACCAGCCAGCCGACCGCGCCCATGTCGGCCCATGTCAGCGTCGGATAATTGAAGATCGACGAATATTTCATCCGCCCGTCCAGCAGCATCTCGGTCAGCTCGTCGCGGGTCACGCCCAGCGTTTCAGCAGCGCAATAGAGGTACAACCCGTGCCCCGCCTCGTCCTGCACCTTGGCCAGCAGGATCGCCTTGCGTTCCAGCGTCGGCGCGCGGGTGATCCAGTTGCCCTCGGGCAATTGCCCGACGATCTCGGAATGCGCGTGCTGGCCGATCTGCCGGATCAGCGTCTTGCGATAGCCCAGCGGCATCCAGTCCTTGGGCTCGATCTTGTCATCCGCATCGATGCGGGCCTGAAAGGCGGCGAGCTTCTCGGGATCTTCCTGCGAGGCTTCGGACTTGATCATCTGTGCGTACATGGTGTCCTCCTGATTGGTCTGCGCCGCCGGCCCTACGCGCCGGCGTCCGCGACAGGCTGATGGAAGTAATAGCAAAGTCCGTCCGGCGCGACGACGAAGAAGACCTCGAACCGGCCATCCTCGCGTGTGTCGACGCGGCGGTTTCCGATGGTGCCGCCGTTGGCGGTGATGTCCTGTGCGGCCCGGTCGATGTCGCGGACCAGGATGGCCGCGCCGTCCTGTTCGGGATCGCCGCCATTGGCCGCAAAGCCGATCCGCACACCGTCGCGTTCAAGTATCACGCTCGGCACGGGGTCATCCGTCCGTTCGACCTCCGTCATGCCAAAGATGCGCGCCACCCAGCGCGCGACAGCGCCCGGATCAGCGGCGGGCAGCGCCAGCACATCCGCGCCGTAGGGATATGCTGCCTTGAACAAGGTGTCTTGCGACATGGATCAGATCCTTTCCAGAACGATGGCCGTCCCTTGCCCCACGCCCACGCACATGGTGCACAGTGCATAGCGGCCTCCGGTGCGGTGCAACTGATGCGCCGCCGTCAGCACAAGCCGCGCGCCCGACATGCCCAGAGGATGCCCCAGCGCAATCGCGCCGCCCTGTGCATTCACGCGCGGATCGTCGTCGGCCACGCCCAGTTCACGCAACGTGGCAAGCCCCTGCGAGGCAAAGGCCTCGTTCAACTCTATCACATCCATCTGGTCGATGGTCAGACCAACACGATTCAGCACCTTGCGGCTGGCGGGCACCGGGCCAATCCCCATCACCCGCGGCGCAACCCCGGCCGAGGCCATGCCCAGAACCTGCGCCATCGGCGTCAGCCCATGTGCCTGCACCGCCGCGCCAGAGGCCAAGAGCAGCGCCGCCGCGCCGTCGTTCACGCCGCTGGCATTGCCTGCTGTCACTGTCAGGTCCGGCCCGTTCACGCCCTTCAGCTTGCCCAGTTTCTCGGCTGTTGTACCGGGGCGCGGGTGTTCATCGGTATCGACAACAACCGGGTCTCCCTTGCGCTGCGGCACCTCGACCGGGACAATCTCATCCGCGAACAATCCCGCCGCCTGCGCCGCCTCCCACCTTGCCTGCGACCGCGCGGCAAAGGCATCCTGATCCGCCCGGCTGATGTTGTAATCGGCGGCCACGTTGTCGGCGGTTTCGGGCATCGAGTCGGTGCCGTACAACGCCTTCATCTTCGGGTTCACGAACCGCCAGCCGATGGTGGTGTCAAAAACCGCGTTGGCGCGGGAAAAGGCGCTGGTCGCCTTGGGCATCACAAACGGCGCGCGGCTCATGCTCTCGACGCCGCCGGCGATGCAGAGGTCATAATCCCCCGCCTTGATCCCGCGCGCGGCAAAGCCAACCGCATCCATGCCGGACGCGCACAAACGGTTCACCGTTGTTCCCGGCACATCCTCCGGCAGGCCCGCCAGCAGCGCCGCCATACGCGCCACGTTGCGGTTATCCTCGCCCGCCTGGTTGGCGGACCCATAGATCACCTCATCCACCGCGCGCCAATCCACCGACGGATTGCGCGCCATCAACGCCGCAATCGGCAATGACGCCAGATCATCCGCCCGGACAGAGGACAGTGCCCCACCGTAGCGGCCAATCGGCGTGCGGACCCCGTCACAGATGAACGCTGCCATGAACGACTCTCCTCCCATTAAACGACCACACGGTCGAGATAAGGCATTTCAAAGATTCGCACAACAATAAGTTACAAAATTTACAATCATCAGAAATTCTGTAACGAAACGGAGGCCCCCCTCCCGTCACGCTGCCCCGGCAAACCATAACGCGCAAGAGCCTGTTCGCCCAAACCTTCGAATGCAAACGCCCTCTGCGGGACGGCGGGCGGGGCGATATCGGCGCGGAACGCGCCGAGGAGCGTCGTCCCGGCGTCCACGAAAATACCCGCCCCACGGATGGGACGGGCAACAATTCCACCGAGAAACAACAGGTCAGGCGAAACTGACGCCTGCCTTCACCATCGGCAGTTCCAGCACGCGCGGCCCGCCAGCGGCGGCAATCGCATTCGCCAGCGCCGGGCCGGCGGGCGGTGTCCCCGGCTCTCCCACGCCAGAGGGTGCCTCGGTCGATCCGATGATATGCACGTCGATGGCGGCAATGTCGCCGATCCGCAAAGGCTCGTAATCGGGGAAGTTTGCCTGGTCCACCACGCCTTCGGTCAACGTGATCTCGTCGCGCATGATATGGCCCAGACCATAACCGATCCCGCCTTCCATCTGCGCCTTGATCACGTCGGGGTTGACGGGGATGCCGCAATCCACGGCACAGGTCACCTTCTCGATCTTCACGCCATCTTCGGCAGTGCCCGAGATTTCGACCACCTCTGCCACGTAACTGCCAAAGGACTTGTGCACTGCGATCCCCTGCGTGCGGCCCTCGGGCGCAAGACCCCAACCCGCTTGATCGGCGGCCTTTGTCAGCACTTCGGTCACACGGCGCTGGTCCGCGCCGTCCCCTTGCAAATGCGCCAGTCGGAACGCGACCGCGTCCTGCCCGGCCACCTGCGCGGCCTCATCCATCATGGTTTCCATGACATAAGCCGTGTGCGTATTGCCGACCGAGCGCCACCACAGGACAGAGGTCGCCTTGGCCACATCCGTCAGCCCCACGTACATGCCCGGCAGCACGTAAGGCGTGTCCGGCACGCTTTCCAAAGCCGAGTGATCGACGCCGTCCTTCACCGCCACCGCCTCAAAGGACGTGCCCTTCATGATCGACTGCGCTGCAACCCGGTGATCCCAGCCGACGATGCCGCCCTCGGCGTTCAGGCCAACCCGCACGCGATGCGCCACCGCCGGGCGGTAATAGCCGCCCGTCACGTCATCCTCACGCGACCAGACCAGCTTGACCGGACGAGTCCGGTCCGTAACCGCAAAGGCCAGCGCTGCCTCGACCTGGTAATCCGCTGCAGGCGTTGCGCGCCGACCGAACGACCCGCCGGCAAACAGCGTGTTCACCTGCACCTTGTCCATCGGCAGTTCCAGGATACCCGACAGCGCCATATGCGGCCCGGTCGGCATCTGCGCCCCGTCGTGCAGGATCACCCCGCCATCTGCCGTGGGCTCGATGGTGCAGGTCAACGGTTCCATCGGCGCGTGCGCCAGCAACGGGAAGTAATAGGTCCGGTCGATCACCGTCTCCGCCGCCTCCAGCGCCGCCTGCGTCGCCGACAGATCCGCGCCCGTGACATTGTATTCCGGATCGGTGTTCACCGCCGAGATCAACTGGTCCTTCACATCCGGGCTGGAGCGCATTTCGGCCGCCGAGTCGTCCCAGTCGATCGACAGCGCCTCTCGCGCCTGCAACGCCGCCCAAGTGGTCTCGGCAAAGACCACGACACCGGCCTTGTTCGGCAATGTCGCGGCACGGATGAAACCCTTGATACCCTGCGCGCCGCTGTCATCAAACCCGTCCACGGTGCCACCCAAGCGCGGGCTGCGCTGGATCACAGCGACCATCTGGTTGTCCAGCATCACATCCATGGCGAACATTGCCTTGCCAGTGGTCTTGGGGTCATTGTCCTTGCGCTTGACTGCCGGATTGCCGATCAGCGTGAACTCGGACGGATCTTTCAGGCGCGGCTCTGCCGGAGGCTCCATGCCCGCGGCGGCGGCCACGAAGTCCCCCAACGGCGCGGACTGGCCAGCGCCGGAAATCATGCCTTCGTCGATATTCAGGTCAGCGGAATCCACGCCCCAAGCCTCTGCCGCCGCCTTGATCAGCATCTCGCGCGCGGCGGCACCCGCCGTGCGATACTGCATGAAGGAATTGGCCATGGCGGTCGACCCGCCGGTGCCCTGAAACGGGCCAAAGAACAGGTTGTTGTAGAGTTCGGGATTGGAGGGCGCAAATTCGAAATCGATCTGATCCATCGTCACGCCAAGCTCCTCGGCGATCAGCGTGGTCAGACCGGTAGACGGTCCCTGCCCCATTTCAAAGTGTTTGACGATGGCAGTGACGGACCCGTCAGAGCCGATCTTGACAAAAGGCGTCAGCATTGACGGTTCGTGCCCGGCGGCCAAAACGCCATCCGGGCGTGCGCCGACATAAAGAACGGTGGCGACGGCAGCGGCGCCTTTCAGGAAACCTCGGCGGGATGTGTTCAGGGTCATCTCAGGTCTCCAGCATTTCGGACGCGCGCTGGATCGCGGCGCGGATGCGTTGATAGGTGGCGCAGCGGCAGGCGTTGCCGTACATGTAATCGTCGATGTCCTCGACGCTGGGCTTGGGGTTCTCGCTCAGCAGGCCCACGGCGGACATGATCTGCCCGGACTGGCAATAGCCGCATTGGACGACATCCAACTCGACCCAGGCCTTTTGCACCGCAGCCCCCACCGGGGTGTCCGCCATCGCCTCGATGGTCGTGATCTCGGCACCTTCGGCATCTTCGACATAGGTCTGGCAGGACCTCACCGGCTCGCCGTCCAGATGCACGGTGCAGGCGCCACAGGCCGCGACCCCGCAGCCGAATTTGGTTCCCGTCATCTTCAACTCGTCCCGGATCACCCAAAGCAAGGGTGTGCCGGGTTCGGCAGCCACTTCATGCGTGGTGCCGTTCAGCTTCAGGTTAAAAGCCATTGGAAATCTCCCGTTCGCGCTTGTTCGCCACAGATTGGTAAACTGGCGAGTTTACGTTAGCGTGGATCTGGAAATCTGTAAACTGGAAAGTTTACCTGAGAAAATTGCTCTCGCCCCGGCCTAGGCGTATAGCTAGGGCATGAACGAGTGTTTCAAACCCAACGAATGCAAATTTGCTGCAATCATCGAGGCGGCCGTCGCCGAATTCCAGGAAAAGGGCTTCGCCGCCGCCAGCATGGACCGGATCGCCGCCCGGTCGGAGGTATCGAAGCGGACGCTCTACAAGTACTTTGAAAGCAAGGATAATCTGTTCCGCGCCATCGTCGCGGAATTGTCGGAACGGTTCAACGTCATGGCCGAAATCCGCTACCAGCCAGGCGTTCCGATCCGCCAACAATTGACCAATCTGGCCTGGGCCGAAGCGCGCCTGCTTCTGTCTCCCGACGTGATCGCAATGGCGCGCATGATAATTTCCGAGTCGCTGCGCAGCCCCGACATGGCGGCAGAGGCACAAGGCAAGATCGAACATTCGCCGGTATTTTCGGCGCTGCTGCGCGAGGCGGCGGCAGACGGGGTCCTGCAGATCGACGATCCCACCGATGCGGCCAGCGATTTTCTGGCGCTCATCAAATCCCGCGCCTTCTGGCCCGCCGTCATGACCGGCACACAGGTCAGCGAAGCGCGCATGGGGGCAATCGTCGAGAGCAGCGTGGATTTCATGCTCTGCCGCTACGGGACAGCAACGGCCAAATCCTGACGGTTGGTCACTTCTGCTCTGGAACTCGTTACAGAGGTCAGGTGCCTTTGCCCGCCACGCGTGGACACCTGCCCCACATGATAAGGGGCGCCCCGGTTTCCCAAGGCGCCCCCAATCGTTCAACCGCTCCGGGTCAGGCTTCGAAACGGTCCGCGTCCATCACCTTGGTCCAGGCCGCCACGAAGTCCTTGACGAATTTCTCGGCGTTGTCGTCCTGAGCGTAGACCTCGGCGTAGGCGCGCAGGATCGAGTTCGAACCGAACACCAGATCGACGCTGGTCGCCGTCCACTTCATGTCACCCGATTTGCGATCCTGGATAGCGAAAGTGCCGTCGCCGTTCGGAACCCACTTGTAGGCCATATCCGTCAGGTTGACGAAGAAGTCCGTGGTCAGCGCGCCGACCCGGTCGGTAAAGACACCATGCGCCGTGCCGCCATGGTTGGCGCCCAGCACTCGCATACCACCGATCAGGCAGGTCATCTCGGAAGCCGTCAGACCAAGCAGTTGCGCACGGTCCAGCATCAGCTCTTCGGGAGTGACGATGTAGTCCTTCTTGACCCAGTTGCGGAAGCCGTCGGCCACCGGTTCCAGCACGACAAAGGACTCGGCATCGGTCATCTCATCCGTTGCGTCGCCGCGACCGGGTGCGAAGGGCACGGCCACATCGAAACCAGCCGCCTTGATCGCCTGTTCCAGTCCGACCGTGCCGGCCAGAACGATCACATCCGCGACCGAAGCACCGGTTTCCGCGGCAATCGGCTCCAACGCAGCCAGCACTTTTTGCAGGCGGGCCGGTTCGTTGCCATCCCAGTCCTTCTGCGGGGCCAGACGGATGCGCGCCCCATTGGCACCGCCGCGCAGGTCAGAGTGGCGGAAGGTCCGCGCGCTGTCCCATGCGGTCGCAATCATCTCGGCCGGTGCCAGACCGGTTGCGGCAATCTTTGCCTTGACCGCGTCGACGTCATAGCTGGTCGAGCCCGCCGGAACCGGATCCTGCCAGATCAGTTCTTCCTTCGGCGCATCCGGGCCGATGTAACGATCGTTGGTGCCCATGTCGCGGTGGATCAGCTTGAACCAGGCGCGCGCAAAGGTTTCTGAGAAGTAGGCCGGGTCGGCCATGAACTTTTCGCAGATGGCGCGATAGGTCGGGTCCATCTTCATCGCCATGTCGGCGTCGGTCATCATCGGCATGACGCGCTTGGTCGGATCGCTGGGATCGACCGGCATGTCCTCTTCCTTGATGTCGACGGGCCGCCACTGGTTGGCACCGGCGGGCGACTTGGTCTGTTCCCACTCATGTCCGAACAACATGTCGAAGAAGCCCATGTCCCACTTGGTGGGCTCCTTGGTCCAGGCCCCTTCGAGGCCCGAGGTGACGGCGTTGGCCGCCTTGCCGTTCAGGTTGGGGTTGACCCAGCCAAAGCCCTGGGTCTCGTACCCGGCGGCTTCCGGTTCCGCGCCCAGCGCATCCGCGTTGCCGTTGCCATGCGTCTTGCCGACGGTGTGGCCGCCGCAGGTCAGCGCCGCGGTTTCCTCGTCGTCCATGGCCATGCGGGCAAAGGTCTCGCGCACCTGAGCGGCGGTCTTGAGCGGATCGGGCGTCCCGTTCACGCCTTCGGGGTTCACGTAGATCAGGCCCATCTGAACCGCAGCCAGCGGGTTTTCCATGGTGTCGGGCTGCATCACGTCTTCGTAACGGTTGTCCGACGGCGCCAGCCACTCACGCTCGGCCCCCCAGTAGGTGTCTTTCTCCGGGTGCCAGATATCCTCGCGGCCAAAGGAAAAGCCGAAGGTCTTCAGACCCATCGATTCATAGGCCATGTTGCCGGCCAGCAGGATCAGATCGGCCCAGCTCAGCTTGTTGCCGTACTTCTTCTTGACCGGCCACAGCAGGCGGCGTGCCTTGTCCAGGTTGCCGTTGTCCGGCCAGCTGTTCAGCGGAGCAAAGCGGATGTTGCCTCCCGCACCACCGCCGCGCCCATCGGCCAGTCGATAGGACCCGGCCGAGTGCCACGCCAGACGGATCATCAACCCGCCGTAGTGGCCATAGTCCGCCGGCCACCAGTCCTGACTGTCGGTCATCAACGCCTTGACGTCATTCTTGACCGCTTCAAAGTCGAGTTCCTTGACCTCTTTGCGATAGTCGAAATCCGCGCCCAGCGGGTTCGTCTTGGTATCGTGCTGGTGCAGGATGTCGAGGTTCAGCGTCTTCGGCCACCAGTCGGTGACGGACTGCCCCGAAACCGTCAGTGCGCCATGCATGACCGGGCATTTGCCCGCTGCAATATCATTACCGTCCATGATGCTCTCCCTTGGTCTATCACGTCAGTCGGGCACCCGGCCCGCACTGATCTGTCATCTCTTGCGCCCGGCGTGCGGACGTCTGGCGGCACTGGGGGCGACTCGCCCCATGCCTACCCTAGAACTCTTCTAACAAAGCAATTCCATATCTATAAGTTGTATTTTCTCATAACCTCTATAGTTTTTTCTTATGAAGAATCTGACACTGCGACAGTTGCGTTATTTCGAGGCACTTGCCCGTCACGGCCATTTCGGGCGAGCGGCGGCGGCCTGTTCGATTTCACAACCCGCGCTGTCCGTTCAGATCCGCGATCTTGAGGCCGATCTGGGCGCTCCGCTCTTCGAGCGCAGCGCCCGGCAGGTCCGCCTGACCGCCCTGGGCGAGGCCTGCCTCAGTCGCGTCCGCACGATCCTGCGCGGGGTCGATGAACTCGAAGACATTGCCCGCGCTGCCCAAAGCGATCTGGTTGGCCGGCTGCGTCTGGGCGTGATCCCGACCATCGCCCCGTACCTTTTGCCGCGTCTCTTCGGGCGTCTGGCGGAAACCCACGCGGGGCTGGACGTCCACATACGTGAAACGCTGACACCGCGCCTGATTCAGGAACTGCATGACGGCCGGATCGACGCGGCCATTCTTGCGCTGCCAGTCTCTGAACCGGGCCTGCAAGAGATAGCCCTTTTCAATGAGGCCTTTGTTTTGGTCCGACCGGAAACCGAAGAGGGCAAACCTGTTCCGGACGGCGAGGCCCTGCAAAAGATGCGTCTGCTATTGCTGGAAGAAGGCCACTGCTTCCGCGATCAGGCCCTCTCGTTCTGCAAGATGAACGCCGCTGTTCCGCGTGAAGGGCTGGACGGGTCGTCCCTGACAACGCTGGTGCAGATGGTGGGTGCCGGCCTTGGGGTCACCCTGATTCCGGAAATGGCGGTTCGCGTGGAGACACGGTCCGCCGCTGTTTCCGTCTCACATTTCAACGCGCCACAGCCCTCCCGCTCGGTCGGCATGATCTGGCGCACGTCCAGCCCTCTGTCCGAAAAATTCCTCGGTATTGCAGAGGCTGTACGCGAGGCCGCAGTCTCTGGGACAGGCTGATCCAGTTTTCATTTCTTGACCTATTTCTTCAAACGCTTCGACGTTTCGGCCAAAAATTGATCTACTGCCGTCACTATTCCAACTATCTGGCACAGGATCATGGAGCGGATTTCAGCGCCACGTCGCGCTGGTCACGACGCCATCAGCAGCGGTCGATCCGCCTGCGCCACGATGCCAGTGTCCATCAATTTTCCGATCATGCCGGATGAAAACCCGGTCACATCTGCCAGAACTTCCTCGGAATGCTGGCCGAGGACCGGCGCCGGACGCGGGGTCTCGCGGTCGTGACCCTCAAAGGAAAACGGCGTACCCGGCGTCAGATACCGCCCGATGCCCGGCTGATCGACCTCGGAAAACATCGGATTGTCCAGCGACAGGTCCGGGTCTTCGCGCAAAGCCTGGCCAAAGCTGCGGAAAACCGACCACGTCACCCCGCCCGCATCGAAAGCTACCGAAAAGTCTGACAATTTACGCGCCGCAAACCAGGGCGCCAGCACAGCGGTGATCTCGGACCGGTAGGCCCAGCGCACGCCCTCCCGGCCCAGATTGACGCCCAGTCGCGCCGCCAGCGCCGCCATGGCTTCTGTGGTGCCCGTCACCTTCATGAGGTTCTTCCATTGGCGTGGCGTCAGAGCGATCACCATGACGCGCCGGCCGTCAGCGCAGGTAAAGTCCTGCCCATAGGCACCGTAGAGCGCATTGCCTGATTTCGCCCGCTCGGTTCCGTTGATCGCAAGCTCTCCGATGATGCCCAGATTGCCCAGCATGGCCGCTGCGGCATCCTTCAGCGTCAAGTCAACAAACTGCCCCAGACCTTTGCGAAGACGGTGTCTTTCCGCCGTCAACAAACCCGAAACGACCATGTTTCCAGCGATGCAGTCCCAGGCGGGCAACACATGCGCCACCGGGGCCGCCGACCCTTGTGGGCCTGTCACCATCGGAAAGCCCAGCGACGGGTTCACCGTGTAATCCACCGCCGGATGGCCGTGCCGGTCTCCGCGCAGCGATACCATGCACAGATCGTCGCGCCGCGCTTTCAGGGTTTCGTAATCCGTCCAACCCTTTGCGGCGAGGTTGGTAATGAACAGTCCGGCATCCTCACCCGGCGCGCAGATGATCTCCTGCGCGATTTCCCGGCCTTGCGGCGTCTTCACGTCCAACGCGACCGACCGCTTTCCCTTGTTCATTCCGGCCCAGAAAAGGCTTTGACCAGAGTGCGTTACAGGCCAGCGTTGAGAGTCCATCCCGCCCTGCGGCAGGTCAAACCGGATCACGTCGGCCCCCATCTGCGCCAGCGTCATCCCCGCCAAGGGGACCGCGACAAAGGCCGAGCTTTCGACAACACGCATTCCCTCCAGTATAGCGCTCATATCGCCCACTCCATTTTTGCCCGCAATCCCAGATAGTTTTCCATCGAAGCTGTGCCGATTTCGATCCCGCCTCCCGCCGAGTCCAGCGCCCCGACAAGGCGGATGTCGGCATCGTGGAACATCGGGTGAACCACGCGATAGCTGAAGCGTGCCGGACGTCTGCCGGTGTGACGTTCGGCGGCCTCGATCGCCATGGTCGCCTGCATCGGCCCATGCACGACAAGCGCCGGGTATTTCTCGATCTGCTGCGCATATGGCAGGTCATAGTGGATGCGGTGAGCGTTGTAAGTTGCTGCCGAATAACGAAAAAGACGAACCTCGTTCATCGGAACACGTTCATCGTACAACGTCCGCTCCGGCGCAGGGATCCGACGCGGTGGCCGGAACTCCTCCGGGATGTCCAGATAGACGATGTTTTGCTCTTCCTCGACGGCACCGCCCTCTGTTCCGGTCGTCACGTGGTCGACGGTGACAAAGGCCATCGGCCCGGTCTTGCCCTCCTTGCGGGTCACGGCACGGATCGTTGAAACCTTGGTGAGCGGCTCACTGACATGGAAGCCCCCCTTGAACTGCACGTCGCCACCCGCCCACATACGCCGCCGGAACGGCAAGGGCGGCAGAAAGCCTCCCAGCGCGGGATGGCCGTCCTCGCCCAGGTCGCTCATCGGGACAAACTCGGGGAAAGCGACCCAATGCCAGAGGCTTGGCAGCGCCATCCCGGCCCGCACCTCGTGCTGCACCGACAGGTCGTGGCTGACAGCCGCATTCAGCATCCCGGCGAGATTTGGCGTCACAGATCCCTCGCGGGTTTCGGTGCGCCCCACCCAATCGCCTAAGTCCGGTTTCATGATCCGCGCCGCCTGTGTCATGCCGCCGCCTTCAGTCCCAGAACGCGGGCCATCGTGTCACCCATCGCCGAGGGATTGGGCGCGACAGTGATGCCGACCGCCGACAGGATCTCGACCTTTTCCTGCGCGCTTTCGCCAAAGGCCGAGATGATCGCGCCCGCATGCCCCATCTGCCGCCCCTTGGGCGCGGCAAGACCGGCGATATAGGCGGCGACAGGCTTGGTCATGTGGTCGCGCACGTAGTCCGCCGCCTCGGCCTCCTGCGGGCCGCCGATCTCTCCGATCATCATGACCGCGTCGGTTTCCGGATCATTTTCAAAGAGTTCAAGGATGTCCTTGAAGTTGGATCCGTTGATCGGGTCGCCCCCGATCCCGATGGACGACGAAATCCCGATGCCCAGCGCCTGCATCTGGCTGGCCGCCTCGTAACCCAGGGTCCCTGAGCGGCCGACGATCCCCACGCGCCCCGGCGTGTAGATGTGCGGCGGCATGATCCCCATGAACCCCTTGCCGGGAGAGATGATCCCGGCGCAGTTCGGCCCGATCAGCCGCATCTTGCGGTCGCGCGGAAAGCGGCGGAGAAAGCGTTTCACCCGCATCATGTCCTGCGCCGGGATGCCATCGGTCACGCAAACCGCCGTCCTGATCCCCGCGTCCGCCGCTTCCATCATCGCATCGGCTGCGGCGGGCGGTGGGACAAAGAGCAGCGAGGCCTCTGCGCCTGTCGCTTCAACAGCTTCCAGCACCGTGTTGAAAACAGGACGATTCAACACGGTCGTGCCGCCCTTGCCGGGGGTAATGCCCGCCACCACGCGGGTGCCGTATTCGATCATCTCCTGTGCGTGAAATTGCCCGATGCGGCCCGACAGGCCCTGCACGACAACCTTGGTGTCTTCATTGATCAGGATAGCCATCTGGGAAACTCCTTATGCGGCAACAGGGTGCGAACAGGCGTTGACAGCGGCCTCCGCCGCCTCGGCCAGGGTGTCGGCGCTGATGATCGGCAGGCCGCTTTCGCGGATGATCTTGCGCCCTTCCTCGACATTGGTGCCGGACAGGCGCACCACGATCGGGATCTGGATGCCGACCTCTCGATAGGCCTGCACGACGCCCTTCGCGATCCAGTCGCAGCGGTTGATCCCGGCGAAGATGTTCACGAGGATGACCTTGACCTTCTGGTCGGACAAAACTGTGCGAAAGGCCTGACAAACCCGCTGAGGCGAGGCACCGCCGCCGATGTCCAGAAAGTTGGCAGGCTGGCCGCCGGCAAGCTGGATCATGTCCATCGAGGCCATGGCCAGCCCGGCGCCGTTGATGATGCAGCCGATATCGCCGTCTAGCCCCACGTAGGCCAGCCCGTTGTCCGCGGCCATGGCTTCGCGCGGGTCTTCCTGAGAGGTATCCCGCAGCGCCGCGACGCTGGGGTGCTTGTACAGCGCATTGGTGTCAAACGACATCTTGGCATCCAGCGCCACCAGGTCCCCGGCCCTGGTGATGACCAGCGGATTGATTTCGACCATCATGGCGTCCAGATCGCGGTAGGCACGATAACAGGCGCGCAGGAAGGTCGAGAACTGGTCAACCTGCCCGGGCTCCAGCCCCAGCCGGAAACCCAGCTGGCGGGCCTGATACAGCGCCAGCCCTACCGCCGGATCGACCACCATCCGGACAAGGCTGTCGGGGTCTTCCTCGGCGAGGTCTTCGATTTCCATCCCGCCATGGCCCGAGGCGACGATCATGATCCGCTCCGACTTCCGGTCCAGCACGAAGCCGAGGTAGAGTTCTTGCGCAATGTCAGAGGCCTCTTCGACCCAGAGCCGGTAGACGCCCTTGCCATTTGCATCGGTCTGCTTGGTCACCAATTGTCGGCCCAGCAGGTCGCGGGCAAAACTCTCGACTTCGGCATCGGACGTGCACAGCTTCACGCCGCCCGCCGCTCCCCGGCCGCCGGAATGCACCTGCGCCTTGACCACCCATGCCTTGCCGCCCAGTTCCCGGGCGCGATAGGCCGCCTGTTCCGGCGAATAGGCCAGCCCGCCGCGCGGCACCGGGACGCCAAAGCTTTTCAGGATTTCCTTGGCCTGATGTTCATGAATATCCATTTCCGCTCCTCCTCTGGATCGTCATTCCGCAGCGACAGGCGCCGATTTGGCGGCAATCGCCTCGGCCACGTCGATCACGTTGCGGGCCATCTTTTCGCTGGCCGCGTCGATCATCTTGCCGTCCAGAGACGCGGCCCCCTTGCCCTCAACCTCAGCCGCGCGCAGCTCTTCGATGATGCGCTGCGCCCTGGTCACTTCGGTCTCAGGCGGGCTGAACACATCGTTCGCCATGTCGATCTGCGACGGATGGATGGCCCATTTGCCCTCGCAGCCCAGCGCCGCCGCCCGACGCGCCGCCGCCTTGAAGCCCTCGGGATCGCTGAAATCGCCAAACGGCCCGTCCAGCGCGCGCAGGCCGTAGGCACGGCAGGCAATGACCATCCGGGTAATCGAGGCGTGCCACTGGTCGCCCGGATAATCCGGGTTCAGCCCGCCGATGTTCACCGTCCGCGCCCGCATCGAGGCCGCGTAATCGGCCACGCCGAAATGCAGCGCCTCCAGCCGCCCGCCGAACTGGGCAATCGCCTCGACATTGGCCATCCCCAGCGCGGTTTCGATCAGCGCCTCGATGCCGACCTTGCGGGTCAGTCCGCAGGCCTGTTCGATCTGCGCCAGCATGGCCTCGACCATGTAGAGATCCGCCGCCACGCCCACCTTGGGCACAAGGATCGTGTCGATGCGGTCACCCGCCTGTTCCATCAGGTCGACCATGTCGCGGTACATGTAGTGGGTATCCAGCCCGTTGATCCGCACCGACACGGACTTTCCCTTGCCCGCCCAGTCGATATCATTCAGCAGTTGCACAGCATTCTTGCGCGCCTGGTCCTTTTCCGGCGGGGCAACCGCATCTTCGAGATCGAGAAAGACGTAGTCGGCGGCGCTATCGGCGGCTTTTTCGACCATGCCGGGGTTGGAGGCGGGCACTGCCAGTTCCGAACGGTGCAGGCGCTGGCGGCGCAGCGGGTGAAGCGTATGAGACATGCGGATTACCTTTCCTCAGGGCAAAGCGGGGTTGTCCGCGCCCGGCCCCGGACGCAGCGAAAGAAGCGGAATTTGTAGGGTCTATTCGGCGGCGACAGCGAAGGGTTGGCGCGCCTGCGATCCGGTCAGACAGTCCAGCGCGGCGGCCACGCCCGCACCTCGGTTCACCGGAACCCCCGCGCGCATCAGCGCCAGTTCGGCCAGCGACAGGGCACTCAGCACGAGTCCCTCGTCGAAATCGCCCATGTGACCGATGCGGATCACGTCCCGCGCCAAAGGGCCAAGCCCGGAGCCAAAGATCGCATTGCACTCATCCCGGGCAATTTGCAGGACCCGCCGGGCGTCGGCGCCCCCGGGCAGACGCAGCGCCGTCACCGTATCGGAGCGATGACCCCGCGGGGCGACGATTTCCAGCCCCATCGCCTCGGCACCGCAGCGCAGGGCCTTGGCCAACCGCGCATGACAGGCGGCAACATCGCCCCCGTCCGCGATCCGGTCCAGCGCCGCGCGCAACCCGCGCAGCAAGGGCTGTGGTACATGGGCAGCGCGCGCCTCGTCAAAGTCGCGATAAGCGGCGCGTCGCGTGTCAGAGCACGCGACGGTGACCGCCCCCGCGCCCAGCGCCATCATCGACAGCCCCTCGGGCAGCATCAGCGCCTTGTGACCGGCGGTCACGGCAAGATCGACGCCCCATGCGTCCATCTCGAACCGCATCGCGCCCACCGTGGACACGCCGTCCACCATCAACAGCGCCTCGTGAAAGCAGGAATCCAGCGCGGCCCGCACAGCTGCCACATCCGACACTGCCCCGGTCGACGTCTCGCAATGGGTGACAAAGACCGCCTTGATCTCTCCTTGAACGTCCCGCCCGAGGATCCGGTCAAACGCCGCCACCGGCACAGGTTCCCCCCACGGCGCATCGACAATCACCGGCTCCAGTCCCAGCATCCGGGCCATATCGACCCAGAGGGAGGAAAACTGGCCATGCCGCGCCATCAGAACCTTGTCGCCTGGCGTCAGCGTGTTCATCATCGCCATCTCCCAGGCAGAGGTGGCCGGGCCGGGGAACAGCAGTACCTCGGCGCCTGTTCCAAACAGCGCCTGCAGATCGCGGGAGACGCCTTGCGCAAGATCCACCGAAGCAGGACCGGACTGCATCGCGCTCTGCACAGCCTCTGGAACCGTGCCGCGACCGGGGGCGAAATGATGTGCTGCGGTGCTGTGCATGACGGTCCTCCCTGACTGTCTTGCACCCAACATGCGCCGATAAACGCAAAACCCGAAACAAAGGCGGGTCCTGCTGTAAATGCAAAAATTTACAAATGCCCAAAATTGTCAAAGTGTAAAATTTAGTATACTGTAAAATACCATGAAAACCTTCATCGGCCCCCGCATGCGTCGGCTGCGCATCGAGCATGGACAGACACAGGTGCAGATGGCCAAGCGACTGGGCATCTCGACCTCCTACGTCAACCTGCTGGAAAAGAATGAGCGCAGCGTTTCCGTTCCGGTCCTGCTGAAACTCTTCGAGGCTTACGGCGTCGACTGGCGCGACATTGCCGAGGATGACGACACCGCCCAACTGGCGGACATCCGCGCCGCCCTGCAGGATCCCCTGTTCGAAGCTGGTCGGCCTGACCTGCCGCAACTGCGCGCGGCGCTGGCCCACAGCCCGGACCTTGCCGCCTCATTCCTGAAACTGCACCGCGCCTACCTCGCCACCAATGACCAGTTGATGAGCGTTGCCAGCACCGGCGAGGGGTCCAGCCGCGTTCTTCCGCAAAGCTCCGAGGCCGTGGTGCACAACTTTTTCCGCAGCAATCGCAACCACTTCGAGGCACTGGAACAGGCCGCGGCCGGTTTCTGGTTCGGCGAAACCGTCGCCCCCGACGACATCTATCCGGCGCTCAAGCAACGCCTCAAACTCCGCCTGAACCTCAACGTGCGCCTGATGCCAGTGTCCGGGATGCCGGATTCCTTGCGTGAATACGACGCCGACCGGGGCGAGGTGCGCCTGTCCGAAGCCCTCGATCACCCCAACCGCGTCTTTCAGCTGGTCCACGTCACCGGGCTGATCGAGCAGGAGGCCCTGCTGGAGGAAATCCTGTCCCGCTCCGGCCTGTCGGACGCCAAGGGCCGCGCGCGGTGCCGGGTCGAACTGGCCAATTATTTCGCCGCCGCCGTGCTGATGCCCTACGACCGCTTCCTGACCGAGGCGCTGGCCAGCAAGTATGACTTCGACCACCTCGCCACCCGCTTTGGCGTCAGCTTTGAACAGGCCTGCCACCGCGCCACCACGCTGCAACGCAGCGGAGCAAAGGGCGTGCCGCTGTTCTTTCTGCGAATCGACAAGGCGGGAAATGTCACCAAACGGTTCAACGCGACGGACTTTCATCTTGCCGAATACGGCGGCGCCTGCCCCCGGCTGGAGGTCCACAGCTGTTTCCGCACGCCCGGCCTGATCGTGCCACAAGTGGTCGAGATGCCGGACCGCTCGCAGTTCTTCGTCTTTGCCCGCACCGTGGACCGGCCCAGCTTTGCCCGTCACCGGCAAGACGTGCGGCTGGCCGTGGCGATGGGCTGCGCGATGGAGCATGTCCCAAGCATCGCTTATGCCGAGGAACTGAACGTGCCGCAGACGCGATCCACGCCCATCGGCATCAACTGCCGTGTCTGCCCGCGCGCAAATTGCGATCAGCGCGCGCATCAGGCGGTGGTACTATCCGATCCTGTCGACGCACACCGGCGTGGCGCGACACGCTACGCGGTCTGACATGGCAGATCCGACGCGGGCACATTGAGCGCCCGACCAAACGCGCTAGGTCGCATTGAACAAACCGTCACATCACGACCGATCGACCCTCATCCGCGCGCCCTGCTCGCGCATTTTCTGCCCAAAGAGACCGGAGTTCACATAGTGACCCAAAACCTGCACCCCGCCGTTCACACCCTTGCCGCCGAATATCGCCGCGCCGCGCTGTCCCGGCGCGAATTTCTGACCCGCGCCACCTCTCTGGGCGTCAGCGCCGCCTCAGCCTATGGGTTGATCGGTGTCGCCCTGCCGACCGCGGCCCGCGCCCAGCCTGCCCAGGGCGGCACGTTGCGGATTCAGTCGGATGTGCGCGCGCTCAAGGATCCGCGCAATTATGACTGGCCGCAGATGTCCAACTATTCGCGCGGCTGGCTGGAATACCTTGTCGAATATCAGCGTGACGGCACTTTCCAGCCGATGCTGCTGGAGGGCTGGGAGGTCAATGCCGATGCAACGCAATACACGCTGAACCTGCGCCCCGGTGTCACCTGGAATGACGGCACGCCCTTTACCGCCGCTGACGTGGCTTTCAACATAACCCGCTGGTGCGATCAAACAGTCGAGGGCAACTCGATGGCATCGCGCATGGCCACGCTGATCGACAGCGAGACCAAGAAAGCCATCGAGGGCGCGATCACCGTCACCGACGACCTGACCGTCACGCTGACCCTGCCCGCGCCGGACATCACCCTGATTGCCGGTTTCTCGGACTACCCTGCTGCCATCGTGCCGCAGGATTTCAGCGGCGACCCGATGACCAGCAAGGGCACCGGCCCCTTTGTTCCCACAGAGCTGGAGGTTGGCGTCAAATCGGTGATGGAACGCAATACGGATCACACCTGGTGGGGCACCGAGATTTTCGGCGGTCCCTATCTAGACCGGATCGAATACGTCGACTTCGGCACGGAGTCGATCAACCACTTCACCGCTGCGGAATCCGACGAGATCGACATGGTCTATGAATCCCTGGGCGAATTTGTCGAGCTGATGGACAGCATCGGCTGGGAGCGGACAGAGACCGTGACCGCCAATACGGTCGTCATCCGCTCCAACCAACTGGCCGAAATCGAGGGCCAGACACCCTATGCCGATGCCCGCGTGCGCCGTGCGCTGGCTATGGCCGTGGACAACGCCGTTGTGCTCGAACTGGGCTACGGCGATCAGGGAACCCTGGCAGAAAACCACCACGTCTGCCCGCTCCACCCGGAATACGCCGAGATGCCCGCACCGGTCTTCGATCCCGAAGGGGCGGCTGCATTGATGGCTGAGGCCGGATTTGCCGAGTTTGAGCATGAGCTGATCTCGATCGACGACAACTGGCGGCGTGACACGTCGGACGCAATCGCGGCGCAACTGCGCGACGCAGGGATTCCCGTGCGCCGCACGGTGATCCCGGGCAACACCTTCTGGAACGACTGGGACAAATACCCCTTCTCCGCCACCGACTGGGCGCAGCGCCCGCTGGGGGTCCAGGTGCTGGCATTGGCCTATCGTTCGGGCGAGCCGTGGAACGAAACCGGCTTTGCCAATGCCGAGTTCGACGAGACCTTGAAAGAGGCCATGGCCATCTCTGACGCCGACACCCGGCGCGCGCTGATGGCCCGGCTGCAGAAGATCATGCAGGACGAAGGTGTGATCATCCAGCCCTACTGGCGGTCCACCTACCGTCACACGAAACCCGGGGTGATGGGGGCCGCACAGCATCCCACCTTTGAAATCTACCCCGCCAAGCTGGGTTTTGCGGCCTGATCCGCCTGTCGCCCCGGGGTCTTGCTCCGGGGCGCAGTCCTGTCCGGCGCCTTTACGCCGTCATCAGCAACCGCGCCTCATGCCGCCTGAGCGAAGGCGCGACCGGCGGCTCAACGTTGCGCGGGCTGGCCAGTTCCGGAAACAGCTCCAGCACTTCCCGCCGCGCCGCAGCCTGCAGCCCGTCCAGCGCAGAGGGACCGGGGTAAAGGCTTTCGGTCGCGGCCCCTTCGGACAGCAGGATCTCGTGCCGGTCGAACAGCAGATGGACATAGGTCACGAAGTCCACCTCTTCGCGCAGCACATTGACCCCATCCACCAGATCCTGCGCGGCCACCAGGGCGGCATTCAGCCCGAACAGCATCATGACCCGCCAGTCCGACAAAAAGATTCGGTGCTGCGGCGAAACGACAAGATCGCGGGTGTTGCCGATGGCCCCGGCCCGGAACCGGATCGGTCCCTGCCCCGGGGGCGGCCGATACCGCCTAAGCCCCACCCAGCGCACCACCGCCTTGCGTCCGTTCAGCGTGGTGACCTTCTGACCGGGGCGGATATGTTCGACAGGTCTCTGCCCATGCGGCGTTTCGATCAGGGTTCCGGCGGCGAAACACACCGGCGAAACATACTCGGCGGCAAGGAAATCCGGCCCCTCCGCCGCACTTGTCACGGTCAGCGGCACGCCGGAAGGCGGCCAACTGCCCGGATCGCCGACAAAGGCGATGCCCTCTACAGTCGCGTAGGACGGGTTTGAATTCTGCACGTTGAAGGCAATCAGCGTATAGCTGTTGGTGCCATCCGTCACCGTGAAGGAAAATTCTGCCTCAGCCACGGTGCCATCCGCGTAGGTGGTGCCATTCACCTCTTGCGCGCCGTCCAGCAATTGTTGCGCGTCGTTGTCCCGGAAATCGTCATCGTTGTCGCGGATGTTGATCGCGGTCCGGTTGCCGCCCAGCGTGATCGTCCGCCCGACAAGATGAGAGCCATCGCCCTGCGTGACGCCATCCAACTGGCCGCCGCCGCTGATGGTGACGTCGTCCTTGTCCTGAACCCAGATGCTGTAATTTGGCATGACCTGCGGCGCACTCTTTTCGTTTTAGAAACAAATGCCCTTAAAATACGGCATTAATTTGGCGAAGTTTTCGCCCTCTCGCCCTGCGGCTCAAACCGCATCCGGTCGACGTCGGTCAACACCGCCGCCACCTGCGCACGTAACCATTGATGTGCCGGTGAAGAGGTGTCGCGATGATGCCAGGCCATGTGAATTTCAACCCGAGGCATGTGAAAAGGCAGTTGATACAGCGACAGGCCCAGGGTCTCTGCCCGCGCGAGGGCCAGTTGCTCGGGGACAAAGGCGCACAGGTCACTGGTCGCCACCGCCGACAGGACCCCGTTCATGACCGGCAGGGTCATCGCGATGCGCCTGGCCCGCCCCACCCGCGCAAGCGCCGCGTCTCCCATGCCCTGTAACTTGCCCTCGGGCGAGAACAGCACATAGGTCAGGTCCGCCACCAGATCGAGCGGCGCTTCCGCGCCCGGCGCCACCCCCGCCCGCGCCAACCGTCCGTGCCCCCTGCGCGCGATCAGGACAAAGCCGGAGCGATGCACCGGTTCCGAGGCCACCCATTCCGGAAAGTCCCCGCGTGGAATGATCGCAAGGTCGATCCCCTCAGTGGCCAGCGTGCCAACGTAATTGTCCGGCACCAGGTCGACCTGCTGGATCTGCATCAGCGGCGCATCGCGGGAAAAGACCTGCGCCAGTCGCGGCATCATCATCTCGGAATAGAAATCGCTGCCCGAGACCTTGAAACTGTTGGTGGCGCGGGCCGGGTCAAACCCTCCGGGGCCCTCAAGAAGCCTTTGCACGCCTTGCAGAATATCCTTCAGCGGCGTCTGCAAACTCATCGCAAAAGGCGTCGGAACGATGCGCTGCCCTTGCCGGACAAAGAGATCATCGCCCAGCGTCGCGCGCAGCCGCGACAGCGCGGCCGAAACCGCCGACTGCGACAGGCCCAGCCGCTCTGCCGCGCGCACCGTCGAATGCTCGATCAACAGGGCGTCCAACACCGGCAGCAGGTTGAGGTCGACGCTTCGTAAATTCATCACATCAATAGTTATCATATAATTTATGCGTTATACAGGTTCTTTTTTCTGGCCCAGGCTTTGTCCAAACGGCACAAAGGAGACAGCGCCATGAGCACCAAGACAAAATGGAACGGGATGGAATACGAAGTCCTGACCGACTCAAGCAACGGCGTGAATTCGGTCGGCGCCTTTGTCAGCCTGGATGCGCCCGGGGCCGGTCCGCCCCGCCACATCCATCACGACGCGGATGAGAGTTTCTACATCCTGTCAGGAGAGGTCGATTTCTGGATCGACGGCACGACGATCCATGCGCAGGCCGGACAGTTCCTGACGGTTCCCAAGGGAACAGAACACGCCTTCCGCATTGTGGGGGAACGCCCCGCGCGAATGCTGACCGTCATGACACCTGGCGGGTTCGAAGGTTTCTTTGCCGAGGTCGCCGCCGCAAACCTGCGTATCCCCGAAGACCTGCCGCGGATTTCGGAGATCGGCAAAGCCTACCACCTGAGCTTTACCGGCCCGCCCATGGGGGCGCCTGTCGTCGAAGGAGCACAGGCATGAAGGGCGTGGCATCCTGGTTCTTCGGCACGGCGGCCCTTGCGGTCATGATCGGCATGGGGTGGGGCATTGCCATGGCGGCGACCGGCGATCACAGCCTCGCCCCCGCACATGCGCACCTGAACCTTGTCGGATGGGTCACCATGGGGCTTTTCGGGGTCTACTATCACCTCGTCCCGGCGGCCGCCGGACGACTGGCGCAGGTGCATTTCGGTGTGGCGCTTGTCGGGGTGGCGCTGATGGTGCCGGGCATTGCCATGGCGCAGACCGGGGGATCAGAAGCCCTGGCCAAAGGCGGATCGGTTCTGTCCATCCTCTCGATGCTGATCTTTCTGGTGACAGTGTTCCGCCATAACCGCCTGCGCGGCTGAGCGAGGCGTCCGGAAACCGGGCGACAAACGCGCTTCGAAGCGCGTTGGAAAGGGCTTTCGAAAGCCCTTTCTCCGCTCCGCTGCCAAGGTGTTTCCAAAGACTTGGCAGAAAGTCCTCGATAGCGCCACGCCGTCAATCGGTCCACGTGTGGCCCCTCTCACCAGTCCAGAACCACCTTGCCGGATTTGCCCGATTTCATCGCGGCGAACCCCTCTTCAAAGCGGTCCACCGGAAAGCGATGGGTGATGACCCGGCTCACATCCAGCCCGTTTTCCAACATGGCGATCATCTTGTACCAGGTCTCGAAAATCTCGCGACCATAGACGCCCTTGATCGTGATCGCCTTGAACACGATCCGCGACCAGTCCACCGGCGATTTCCCCGGCGGAATACCCAGCAGCGCGATCCGCCCGCCCATCACCAGTGTCTCGACCATCTGGTCCAGGGCCATCTGGTTGCCCGACATCTCGAGGCCCACATCAAAGCCCTCTTTCATCTTCAACCGCGCCTTGACGTCCTTCAGGTCCTCATGCGCCACGTTGACCGGGATCACATCCGTCACCTGAGCGGCAAGCGCGAGCCGGTGGGGGTTCACATCCGTGATCACCACATGCCGGGCGCCGACGTGCCGCGCCACTGCCGCCGCCATTATGCCGATGGGACCGGCGCCGGTGATCAGAACGTCCTCTCCCACCAGGTCGAAACTCAACGCCGTGTGGACGGCGTTGCCCAGCGGGTCCAGAATGGCGCCGATCTCGTCCGGGATCTCATCCGGCAAGGGCACCACGTTGAAGGCCGGCAGGCGCAGGTACTGGGCAAAGGCCCCCTGCTCGTTCACCCCGATCCCGCGTGTTTGCGGATCCAGATGGAACTTGCCCGCGCGCGACTGGCGCGAGTGTTTGCCGATCAGATGGCCCTCGCCGCTGCATCGCTGGCCGATTTGCAGATCGTCCACGTTGCGCCCGATTTCGACGATCTCTCCGGCAAACTCATGCCCCGTGACCAAAGGCACCGGCACTGTTTTCTGCGCCCAGTCGTCCCAGTTCCAGATGTGAATGTCGGTGCCGCAGATGCCGGTGGCGTTGATCCGGATCAGCACGTCATCCGGCCCGATCTCGGGCACCGGAACATGCTGCATCCACAGCCCCTCTTCGGGCCGCGCCTTGACCAGGGCTTTCATCCCGTTGTTCATCGGATCACTCCCAATTCACGCCCCACGGTCGCGAAGGCGCCCAACGCCTTGTCCAGATCCTTGCGTTTCAGCGCCGCGCTCATCTGCGTGCGGATCCGCGCCTGTCCTCGCGGCACCACCGGAAAGAAAAAGCCCGAGACATAGATGCCCTCATCGAACAGCCGCGCCGCCATCTGCTGCGCCAGCTTTGCCTCGCCCAGCATGACCGGGATGATCGGATGTTCCCCCGGCAACAGGTCGAACCCCAGATCGGTCAGTCCCGCCCGCCAGTGGCCGGCATTGTCGAACAGGCGCGCGCGCAGGTCGTCGCCCTCTTCGACCAGGCGGATCGCCTCGATCCCGGCCGCCACCACGGCGGGCGGCAATGCGTTGGAAAACAGGTAGGGCCGCGCGCGCTGCCGCAGCAGGTCGATCACCGGCCGCGGCCCGGCGATATAGCCGCCGATGGCGCCGCCCAGCGCCTTGCCCAGGGTGCCGGTCAGGATGTCTACGTCGACGCCGAAATGTGCCGGTGTCCCCTCTCCCTTTGGCCCCATGAAGCCGGTGGCATGGCAGTCGTCGACCATGACCATCGCCTCATACTTTTCGGCCAGCGCGGTGATCTCGGGCAGTTTCGCCAGATAACCGTCCATCGAGAAGACGCCATCGGTGGCGATCAGGATGTACCGCGCGCCATCCTCGCGCGCTTGCTTCAACTGCCCTTCCAGATCCGTCATGTCGGAATTGGCATAGCGATAGCGTTTCGCCTTGCACAGCCGGATGCCGTCGATGATCGACGCATGGTTCAAGGCGTCCGAGACGATGGCATCCTCCGGCCCCAGCAGCGGCTCGAACAACCCGCCATTGGCGTCGAAACAGGCGGCGAACAGGATCGAGTCATCCTTGCCCAGAAAACGCGCCAGCCGCGTCTCCAATTCGCGGTGCAGATCCTGCGTGCCGCAGATGAACCGGACCGAGGCCATGCCATAGCCCTTGGGCTCCATCGCGCCCTTGGCAGAGGCGATCAGGGCCGGATGGTCCGCAAGGCCAAGGTAGTTGTTAGCGCAGAGGCAGATCATCTCCCGCCCATCCACCATGATCTTGCCGCCCTGCGGCGAGGTGATGAGTCGCTCGTGCTTCATCAGGCCCTCAGCCTCGATCTGGGCAAGGGTTTCGGTGAGATGGTTCAGGAATCGCGTCGTCATGTTGGCCTCCTTGTTGCGGGAATGCTAACATAGCGGATACTTTTCCGAAATAGAGGATTCACTATACCGGATATTTTTCCGCTATTACGTCACGCATCCTGCACGACAAGAAAGGCCCGCGCCACGCCCTTCGCCGCGATCCGGTGCGCCACGTCCGCAGGGTAGCGCGCGGTATCGCCGGGGCCAAGGTTTTCGACGGCGGTCCCGCTGGTCACTTCCAACTGCCCGTCGATCACGCTGAGGTGTTCGCGCGCGCCGCGCGAATGCGGAAGGCTGTCCAGCACACCGCCTTCGGCAAAGCGCAATTCATAGACCTCATGCCGACCGGCTTCCTCGGGTGGCGACAGGATGCGGATGGTGCAGCCCGCGCCACGGTTCTCGATGGTCGGCACACTCGCAGCGCGCAGAACCTCGATCTGCCGCGCCGGCGCCTCTTCGAGCAGCCCGGCAAAATCCACCTGCAAGGCACGCGTCAGGTTCCACAGGGTGGCAATCGTGGGCGAGGATTCCCCCCGCTCAATCTGGCTGACCATGCTGCGCGACACACCCGACAGTTTGGCGACGGCGTCCAGCGACAGGCCCTGCGCGCGGCGGGCCTCTTTCAGGCGGGTCGGCAGTTTGGCCAAGATTGCGTCAGCATTTTCCGTCATACCGGAGGAGTATCCGTTTCCGCCGAAACGGACAAGCCTTGTGATGCCTCACCCAGTTGCCCGCCCCAGGGCATATTGATCCGCCTCGGCCAGTGTGATCGCCGCCACTCGCGCCATATCCCATGCCAATGCCAGGTTGCTGCCAAAGACCGGCATCCCCAGATCACGTTCCAGCGGGCCAATCACCTCCAGCGTCTTGAGGTTCGTGCAGGACAGGAATACCGCCTCGGCCCCGCTGCCCTGTGCGGCCTCGACCGCCGCGCGATAGACGCTCTGCGGCGCGATCCGGGCCACCCGCGCCTCGACCTCTTCGCCGAAATGCAGAGCGTTCGCCACCGCGATTCCCTCCGCCTCAAAGGCGGCGCAGACCGGCTCGGCAATGTCCGGCGTATAGGGCGAAACCACGGCCAGCGAGCGCACACCAAGATGGCGGCAGGCCGCCTGCGCGGCGCTCAGCGGATTGCAGACCACTCCGGTTGTGCAGCCGCCAGAAACCAGCTCCGCCACCCGATCCGCCCCGATCAGGGTCGTGCCCGAGGTGCAGGCATAGCCAACCGCCGCATAGTTCGGCGCCTGCGGCAATTGTCGTGCCGCGCCGGGCAGGTCGGCCTCCATCCGGGCAATGGTCTCACGCGTCAGGTCGGTGCCCGAATTGACCCGCGCCACGTGCAAGGCCAGCGCGGGATCGGGAAACAGCCGCCGGAAATCGCTTTCGATGGTTTCATCCACCTGCAGGACGATCAGGCCCAAGGCCCCGGTCCCCGCACGCGGCAGCGTCAGCTCATAATCAAACCCGCTCATACCCGGATCTCGGGCAGGTCTGCTGGCGCACGCGGCGACAGTAATTCCGGCCCCTCTGCCCGCAACACGATGTTTTCCTCATGTACGATGATCCGACCGGGGGCGATCACGGCAGAAGGTTCCAGCGTCAGCACCATCCCCTCGCGCAGCGGCGTTCCGTCCAGTTCGGTGAAGGACGGCCATTCCGTCAGGGTCACGCCCAGCCCATGGCCAAGACGCCCGCCGCCCGGCTCTGCCCCCTCGGCCCGCAGCCCCTCAGACAGAATGCGATGGGCATCGCGCGCCAGCATGCCGGGCCGCAGGTCGGACAGCGCCTGCTCCGTCGCCGCATAGAGCGCCGCATGGGCCCGACGTGCCGCATCGCTGGGCGTACCAATGGCGTAATTGCGGTCAAAATCGCAGAAATAGCCGTCTTTCACCGCGCCTGTGTCCAGCATCAGGATATCGCCGGACACAAAAGGCACCGCCTGCGCCGGGGAAATCACGTCACCATAGCCGTCCGGCCCGGCTCCGCCCGCGACATAACTGACCCAATCCGCCCCGGCCTCCAGCAGCAGGCCCTGGAAGCCGCGAAAAACCGCGTCCAGAAACGGACGTTCGGCCACCATGACAGGCACCTGATCGAAAGCGCGCCCGGCGATACTACAGATTTCGCGGATCTTCGCGATCTCGACCTCGGACTTGATCTCGCGCACCCGCTGCACCGCATCGGTGCCATCGACAAAGACGCGCGGCACGATGGCATCAACCACACGCAGATAATCGCCCAGCGGCATTCGCAGGCTGGTTTCCAGCCCCATCGGCACGCCGATTCTCCCTGCCTCTGGCACCAGCGCGCAGAGCGTCTCCACCAGCAGGCTGACGCCGTCATCCCCCGGCACCGGTGCGGGCCAGGACCGGACGTCCGCCGTGCCGCAGCGTTCCATCAACGGGCGACCGATCTCGGGGATCACCGCCACCGGGCGTCCACTGACCGGGACAATCACGAACCAGGGCCGCGCCGGGCTTTCCCAGAAGCGTGTCAGAAAACCGCTCACGTAAAACACATCCGCCGCACCGGTCAGCACCAGCGCGTCGATCCCCTGCGCCGACATTGCACGCTGCAAAGCCGCGCAACGGCGCGAGTATTCCTCGGGCGCAAAAGGCAGCACCGTTTCAGCCATCTTCCGGGCCTTCGCTCAGAATCGCCATCACGCGCGAGGTGTCATCCAGCCCGTCCAATCCGGCGATCAGCGCGGCCAGACCCGCCCCGCCCGAGGGTGTGGTCGCCAGACCGTGCCGGGCCAGTTCGGCAACGCCCGCCTCTGCCTCTGCCTCGGAGATGGTCACGAAGAGATCCGCATCCGCCGACAGGCCCGCCAGCGCGATCATCGACGGCGTCTTGCAGTCCAGCCGCCCCATGTCCGATACCGGTCCCTCTGTCGTCACCACGCGCCCGGCCCGGATGCTCTCTATCAGCGCGGGCGCAAATTCCGGCTCGACCACCACGATCTGCGGCGCATCCCCCCAGACCGTGCGAAAATAGCCCGCCAATGCCGCCGCCAAGCCGCCGACACCGGCCTGCAAAAGGATATGCGTAGGCATTTCCGGCACCTGCCGCGCGGCCTCGACGGCCATCTGCAGATAGCCTTCCATGACCGCCATCGGAGCATCCGTATACCCCTCCCACGAACTGTCCGACAGCAGGGTCCAGCCCCTGTCCCGCGCCGCCGCCCCTGCCGCGTCCATGCTGTCCTCATAGGTCGCACCGGCGCGGACCACCTCGGCCCCCTTGGCGCGCAGGCGTTCGGCAAAGGCCTCGGGCACCGTGTCGGCAAGGTAGATCACCGCCCTCGCGCCAAAGACCTGCGCCCCGGCGGCCACCGACAGCCCGTGATTGCCCGCGCTGGCCGCCACGTAAGTGCGCTCCAGCTTTGGCACTTCTGCCGTACTGTCCGTCGCCACCGCGTCCCGCGCAATCGCGAAACTCGCACCCAGCGCCTTGAAGCTGCCAAGCCCCATCCGCCCGCTTTCGTCCTTGATATACAGCGCGCCGACACCGCAGGCGCCCGCCAGCTCTGCATTGTCCACCAAAGGCGTTTCCGCGTGCACGGGGCAGCGCGCCAACAAGGTCGCCACCCGCGAGGGATCATCCACGGGACGCAGGGCATCGGGCATCATGCCCCGCCCACGATAGGGATTGGTCAGAGAATTTGGCAAACCGGCTCACTCCTTTGCGGGGTCGTTATACAACGCCCGGTGACGGCGTCGGGCGATGCTACGCAGAATTCCACGCGCCGGTAAACCTTCCCACCTGAACCCGCAGCCGCCTTTCGCAATAATCACGGAGTTTGCTCGAAACCGTTCAACCCGGCGAAGACCTGCCCCGTGCGCGTCTCACAGCAGCCGGCAAAACCCGCCACCGCGCCGAAACATGGCATTCGCGCATCAACGCGATGACAGTCCGATGTCCGGGACTGGCCTCTGGCCCATCGCGCCGATATGGCTGCCGGCGAACATCCGACCCGGTGGAGAAAAGATGACCAAGCGCCTTGCTCTCATGCTCATGGCCCTGACCGCCCTGATCCTTGGCGGCTGCGCCGAAACCGCGCCCCCGGGCGGGCCGGATCGCGTCGCTGCACTGGCGCGGGAGATCGGGGGGCTGGGCCCGAATGTCGACCCGAATGAGGCCGCGCGCGCCGCCCGCATCGCCTACAGTTATTCGCTGCACCTGAAACAGGAATACGGCGTCACCGACCCGCCGCTGATCCACAACATCAAGGTCCACAACGGCGAACGTTCGCGCGGGTTGTGCAACCACTGGGCCGAGGATCTGCACCGCCGTCTGTCGCAGGAGGGCTTTCGCACGCTGGACCTGCGCCGGGCAATCTCGCCCCGATCGCCCGTCCGCATCATCCACCACAGCGCCGTTATCACGCCGCGCGGCAAGACGATCTACGAAGGCGTTGTGCTGGATCCATGGCGCTATGGCGGGCCGCTGTTCTGGGGCAAGACCCGTGCCGACGACAGGTACAACTGGCGCCCGCGCGAAGAGGTGCTGCAAGAACTCTTGAAGGCGCGCGAGACCGCCCGCGCGGACTAAGGCCACAACTCCCGCATCCAGCCCAGCGAGCCCTCGGTCGTGCCCTCGGGCCGGTACTCGGCCCCCAGCGGTGCGACCCAGCCCAGTTCGGCAATCCCGGCAAAGACCTCGCGGTAGTCAACCTCCCCGTGATCCGGCGCGCCCCGGTCCGGCACGGCGGCGAACTGGATGTGTCCCACATGGGGCAGCACGTCGCGCAGCCGGTCCAGCACAGCCTGCGCGCCGCCGCCTTCGGTGCGTCCGGCATGGTAACAATCGAACATCAGCTTGATCCCGCTCCGCCCCAGCGCCTCGATCAGGTCGGCGGCCTGGCCGCAATCGCGCAGGAAATAGCCCGGCACGTCAAAGGCATTGAGCGGCTCGATCAAAAGGGTGATGTCCGCCGGGGTCGCGTCGCGGGCATAGGCAAGGTTGGACAGAAAGGTGGCCCGCGCAGCCGCGCCCTCGGCGACGCCCGCCATGACATGTATATTCTGCGCCCCGATGGCCTGCGCATAGGCCGAGGCCTGGTCTATCGTGGCTCGCGCCGCCTTTTCCTGCCCCGGCAGCGCCGACAGCCCGAACAGCCCCTCCCCGCCGCGCACGGTGTTCAGGCCCAGCATGGGCAGGCCGGTCTCGGCCAGCGCGGCGCGCATCTCCTGCACCGGCACTTCAAAGGGCCAATGACATTCCACGGCGTCAAACCCCGCCGCCTGCGCCGCACGGATTGCCTGCGGCAGCGGCAGCTCTGTCCAGAGAAACCCGAGGTTCGCCGAGACCTGCAATTTCCGCGTCATGATCGTTCCGCCCTCTCCCAATGCCGGTAACAGGTTTCGTCCAAGCCCGCCCGCAGCGCAAGCCACACTGTCGGCGCGCTCGCCATCGCTGTCACACATCTCACCGGCAGACACCCGGGCAACTTACAGATGAACAACAAAAAAGGGCCGGGGAAACCCCGGCCCTTTCCTTGATCAGACGACCCGTCTCAGTCCGCCGGATCCGGCGTCGGTGCCGCAACCGGGGCCGTGGTGGCGCGTGCGTCACAGAAGGCCCGCTCCAACGGTTCGGAGGGCGGCGTGCCTTCACAGCGGATCTGCGGTCCCATGAACTTGTTCGGAACCGAGGTCGACAGCCACGGAATGTAGGTCACCATGATCAGGAAGACGAACAGCACCGCGAGGAAGGGCAGCGACGCTTTCACGACCCGCATCATCGGCATCCCCGCCACGCCCGAGGTCACGAAGAGGTTCAGACCCACAGGCGGTGTGATCATCCCGATTTCCATGTTCACCACCATGATGATGCCCAGATGGATCGGGTCGATGCCCAGTTGCAGCGCAATCGGAAAGACCAGCGGTGCCACGATGACCAACAGGCCCGACGGCTCCATGAACTGGCCACCGATCAGCAGGATGACGTTCACGATGATCAGGAAGCCGATGGGCCCGAAACCCGCGTCCAGCATCGCCGAGGCGATCTGCTGCGGGATCTGTTCCTCGGTCAGCACGTGCTTGAGGATCAGCGCGTTGGCGATGATGAACATCAGTGTGATGGTCAGCTTGCCCGCCTCGAACAGCGTGTCCTTGGTGTCCTTGTGAAAGAACGCCGTGATCAGCGCGATGGGCTTGCGGATCAGCGGGATGTTTGGCCCGCCCTCCTTGTTCGCAAGCGGCCCCATGTCCCGGTAGACAAAGCATGCAATGATGAAGGCATAGATCGCCGCGACGGCCGCAGCCTCGGTCGGGGTAAAGATGCCGCCGTAGATACCGCCAAGGATGATGACGATCAGCAGAAGGCCCCAGACCGCGTCGCCGCCGGATTCGGCCACTTCGCCCCAGCCTTTCCACTCGCCCTTGGGCAGGTCGCGCACGATGGCGATGCCAAGGATCGTGACCATCAGCATGCCGCCGGCCATCAGGCCCGGAACGACACCGGCCAGGAACATCCGGCCGACCGATACGTCCGTCGCCGAGGCATAGACGACCATCACGATGGAGGGCGGGATCAGGATACCCAGGGTCCCTGCGTTGGCGATGACGCCTGCCGCGAAGTCCTTGGAATAGCCGACCTGACGCATCCCGGCGATCACGATCGACCCGATGGCGACAACGGTTGCCGGGGACGACCCGGACAGCGCCGCGAACATCATGCAGGCAAAGACGCCCGCGATGGCCAGACCGCCGGGCAGGTGCCCGACGCAGGCGATGGAAAAGCGGATGATCCGCTGCGCCACACCGCCTGTCGACATGAACGACGAGGCCAGGATGAAGAAGGGAATGGCCAGCAGGGTGTAGTGACCGGCCATCGCCTGAAAGAAGGTCTGCGCGACGGACGACAGCGAGGCGTCCGACAGAAACAGAAGGAAGACGATCGAGGAGAAGCCCAGCGAAACCGCAATCGGCACGCCGATCAGCATCAACCCGATCACCATGGCAAAGAGAATGGCAACATCCATGAGATCAGTCCTTGTTCAGGTGGGCGACTTCGTCGACCGCATCTTCGGCTTCGTGGCTTACGATCAGGCTCTCGCTCTTGCCGGTCCAGACGCGGACCGTTGCCTGAATGAACCGGAAGAACAAAAGCGCCGCACCGAACGGCAGGATGAAATAGGGGATGAAGCGCGGGATCTTTTCATAGGCTTCGCCATCGTTCATCCAGGGCTCGACAAAGCGCAGCCATTCCGGCATCGGCACTTCCAGCACTTCGTACCAGCTGCGGTAAGAGGTTCGCGTCATCTCTTCGAACCCGGTGGGAAACCAGCGCCCGGTGGTCTGTGGCAGGTTGGCGAAATTGGCCCAATAATCCCACGCGCCCTTGAGCAGCAGGAAGGCATAGATCACGCAGATCACGGCCGCGATGAGGGTCAATACCTTGCGCGCGGAGGGCGAAACCATGTTCACCACCGCATCGACACCGAGGTTGGCGGTTTTCTTGACCGCGTAGCTGATCCCGAACAGCACCAGCCAGGCAAAGAGGAAGGAGGTCATCTCCAACCCCCAGCTGAGACCGCCGGGCAAATCGAGGCCCAACAGCCCCTCGACCCAGCGTCCGAATGCGCTGTTGACGCCGTAGCGCAGGACAACGTTGATAAACGTGATGATGGTCATAAGGCCGAGCAGGAGCGCGATTACGGTCTCCTCAAGCTCGTCGATGAAACGGCCGAACATGCTGTTCGGCGGGTTATGAGATGACATGTCCCCTCCTCGTCCCCTTTGCGGGGTACAAAAAGCCCGGCCCCTCTTTTTCCGAAGGGGCCGGGCACAAAGACCTTGCGGCCTTTACGTTACCGGCGTTCTGGACGCTTACATGCTGCCGTTGATCGCCTGTGCCGCGTCGATGTTGTCCTGACCGACGTCACCGACGAACTGCTCCCAGACCGGCTTCATCGCGTCGACCCATGCCTGACGCTGTTCCGGGTTCAGCTCACGCACGACGCCGCCTGCATCGATCACGGCCTTCTTGGCCTCCTGGTTGACCTTGTAGGACTCCGCGTTGCGGCTGGCGGTCACCTCGTCGACGATGGTGGCCAGCTGGTCACGCACGTCGGCATCCAAACCTTCCCACCAATCGACATTGGTCACCACGAGGTAGTCGATCACGCCGTGGTTGGTCTCGGTGATGCCGTCCTGCACCTCAAAGAACTTCTGACCGTAGATGTTCGACCAGGTGTTTTCCTGACCATCCACAACGCCCGTCTGCAGCGCACCGTAAACCTCGGAAAAGGCCATGGGTTGCGGGCTGACGCCAATCGCTTCCATCTGAGCCTTCAGCACTTCGGAGGGCTGCACGCGGAACTTCAGGCCAGCGGCATCGCCGGGCAGGTTCAGCGGCTTGTTGGCCGACATCTGCTTCATGCCGTTGTGCCAGAAGGCAAGACCCAGCAGGCCGCGGCGGGTCATCGACTCCTTCATCTTCTGACCTGTGTCAGAATTCTGGAACGCGTCGACCGCTTCGATGTTGGAGAACATGAACGGCAGGTCGAAGATGCGGAACTGCTTGGTGAACTGTTCGAACTTCGACAGCGAGGGCGCGGCCATCTGAACATCGCCCTGCAACATCGCCTCGAGCACCTGGTCATCGTTGTAGAGGGTCGAGTTCGGGAAAACCTCCATGCAGGCCTTGCCGTCCATTTCGGCGTTCACACGATCGGCCAGCAGGGTTGCTGCGATGCCCTTGGGGTGACGGTCTGTGTTGGTCACGTGGCTGAATTTGATGACGATCTCACCTTCGTCACAGGCCGCCTGCGCGCCGGTTGCGCCGGTCACGGCAATGGTAGCCGCCGCGGCGGTCATGAGAAACTTTTTCATCGGTATCCTCCCAGATACTGGTCCTAGTCCGAGACGCCCCTCCCGGGCGTTCGATGTCGCTACGAAACGCTTTGCCGCCAATCAGTGCAAGGACTTGATTCGGATATTGCATGGAATGAAATTTCCTCATTCCTGGCAGAGCGTTAGGGCAGCACACCTCATCATAGCACAGGGACAGCCGTCATTGCTGTGCGGATTTCCGCACAGATGTTATCGCCCGAAGTGCGATAATTCGCACAGAGTTCATGCAGCGGCGGTAGAATCGCCGGTCAGGGCATCAATTTTCGCCGTCCGTGCGTGACGGCAGCGACGATTCGCTTTCCATTCGCCCACGACAGGTAGCGCGGCTCATTTGACCCGGTGTCCCTGGGCATTGTTGCGGAACTCTCGTCTGAGACGTGACTGCACCTTACCCCACTGACGTCATGCCACGCGGACGACCTCGGCGGTGCCGAGGGCTGAGAAGCGGATCATGAGCGCGATGCGGATGTGGATTTCGGCGGTCTGGCAGTCGCGGTCTCGTGCTGCGATGTGCTCGCCGAAGGCGTTGCGGCCGCGCATCCACTGGCCGGCAGGGCATTGCGCAGCAATGTCACGAGAGGGATCGCCTCGATCCGGCTGCGGGCGTGGTAGCGCTGTCCAGCGCTTCCAGAAGGCCCTTACATGGTATCGCGTCGCGTGCAGGGTTTCGTTTCGGTCACGTGCCGCCGGGCAGTTCTCTTTCCAGAGTCATCCGTTCTTGCGGATTGGAATGATCGGCACAGCATCACCCGCGATAATGGCGGTGTGGCAGCGGCGGGGTGAGCGGCGTCCCGGAATTGATCCAGTGGATCAAATCAGCCCTGAACGGGCAGAGCCCCGGGTCGTAGGCCCCATCTGCGGTAACGGTGCCGATGTCTTCGTCTTCAGGGATCTGGCCCAGCAGGTCCGGAAGTACGGGGCTGTCGCCTTCCCGGCTGGGGGTGAACTCGACCGCGCGGATGTCGGAGGTGGCGGTGTCCATGGCCAGATGGACCTTGCGCCATTGGCGACGGCCTTGCACAACGTGCTTGCGGGCCTGCCATTCACCGTCGCCGAGAAACCTGATGCCGGTGCTGTCTGTCACCCGGGAGGGCATTGCGCAGCAATGTCCCGAGAGGCCAGTGGATCAGCAACGACCCACGCTTCCTGAGCGCATCGTTGCAGGTGGACCAGTTCGTCGTGCGCTAGCGGCCGGGCTTGGGCTTGCTCATGCCGCCCGTCTAACCGCATGGATCCGTGATGTGAATCCTTTACGACGAGAGTTCTGCAACAACGCCCTTCAGCATACATGACACATCCCGCAGGTTTTCCATCCACCAAGGCGATGAAGATGCCGCCGCGCGGACCTGCGTGCAGGTCAGGTAAGGCGGCAATTATTGTTTGGAACCGGTCTGGATCCATCGGATGGTCGGGCCCTTTCGGTCGCCAATTGGCAGGATATTTTTTCCAATGCCAATCCAGCCACTCGTTGCAAAGGGCGCGAGCGGCTTCGATATCGGCGTCATCGGCAGCCATCCGAACTAAAATATCAGTTAAAATACTCACCTCACGGTTCGATTACACTCAAAGTAGGCCGTGCGAAGACGATAGAAGTCAAACGAATATTCAGTATGGAAGCGGACCGTGGTTTGCAAAATGCGAAAGGCAGCTCTGGTGAAGGATTTTCGATGCGGGCCGCAGTGCAAGGTTGCCGTGAGCACATCGAGCGCTTTCAGTATGCGCCGGACCGCGGCGTCCTCCTTTTCCAGCTCCGCCCGATTGAAATTCGTCCAGTCGGTCGTAGCCGCGTCTGCGAAGGTTCTGGCCGCAGACGCATCCACCGCTGGCAAGGTCAGGTTTCTGTCGCCCCCAAGATCAAGGGAAAGAGAAAACGAGAGCAGGCCCTTCCTCACTGATGGGCGCGTCGCGATAGCTTCAAGCCCTATCCAGGGCGAACCCACCCCGCGCGCCGCAATGCCCCCTTCTTGCAGGTTCAGGGATCTTGGATGTCGGTCGAGAGGGTCAACCAGGAACCCCAGGAAGGATTTTGAAGCGAGGTTCATGTGCACCGAATTGCCAGTCTTTCCCGAGGTGTGGCAGATATCGGACAACGGTGAACATTGCCGGGCGCATTTCAGGCGCGATTGGGCGCCTACTTTGTTCATTTATGCCCGACAATGCACTCGAACCGGGCGAACGGCTGGGCGGGGAACCCCGATTGCCACGGGCAGAGACGAAGATTTTTCCTTCGCGCCGCAGACTATTGGCCAATCTCCATCTCGCGGGCCGAAAACAAAGACCAGTCAGCCCAAGCGACGACAAGGAGGGTCATCCCGGGAACGACCGCGGACAGGCTTGTTGCTGCCACGACTGGCAGACGCGCAACCAAAGGAGGACCACCATGCTGCGCAAGCTCCCAACGAAGACCCTGTCCGCCGACCTGCAACTCGCTGCTGTCCGCGCGCGTTTCGACAAGCACGGAACAGCCCTGTGCAACGCGGCGGGGCTGATCGACGGCGTGGCCGGAACGGCCCGCGTTCTGCGCCTGATGACCGGCCTGCGCGAAGCCTCGCGCCTCGGCCGGGCGACGCGGTGCAGGCTCGTTGATCTGCACCGTCAATTGTTTCTCGACCCCGTCATCGACGTGTTCGAACCCGACCTTTCGTCCTGGGTTCTCCTCGATCCTGCCAGCCCGGAAGTGGAAGAGCTCTGCCTGCCCACCGACCGGCTTTATGACTTCCTGGTCGAGATCGGAGAGCTGGACGACGAGCGGGATGCGCTGGCGCTCGCCCTGCCCGCGCAGGAGGCGGCCTGAAACGCAACGCCGGCCATGCAATAGCGCGGCCGGCATCATGCCTTGGGATGAACGCAATGATCGATGCCCTGCCTTGCACCGACCTGGAACTTCGTAGGCGATGAGGCGCGAGAGTCGAAAAAAATCATGCGCCCCGGCAGATTTCTTCTTCGTCATCTCAATGAACCAACAATGTTCTCGGCACCAGCACCGAAGACCAGCAGTTGAGATCAACCGAAGGGAACCTGCCAACGCCCGACCTCTCCCCGCGACGGAACATGACGCCGATGAATCAGGCACACCAGCACCGTTTCCGCACCGCATGAAAGGGAGATCATCATGCTCAATACCACCACCCTCGACACCGCAGAGGCCCGTCTCGGCGCCGACTATGCGGTCGAGCAGCACCTCCGCCGCCACGGCGCGAGTCTCTGCGACCTGCCCGACGCGCTCGTTGATCCGAGTGGCGTCGCGGCGCTCTGTGATCTGCGCGGCGCCTTCGGGCAGCCGATCCCAGATACAGATGCCGTCGAAGCCGCCCTGCGCGACATCCGTCGCATCCTGGCCGACCAGGCACCGTCGTCTCTCGACCGGATCGGTCAAGAGCGGGGCCTGCCAGCCTCCGACATGGCCCGCTGGCATGGCGCGCGGGTCAGTGACCTTCTCGCGCGGTTGCGTCATGCCGACTGAGACCGGGGCACGCTGTGTCCTTCAGGTGGCGCGCCAGCGCCGTCTGAGCGTCTACCCGGATGAGTTCGGATTGGAGAAGGACATCCGCGACGTGACGCTTTGGCTCATCGAGAAGCACAGCCTGTCTCGTGTTCACGTTGGGTGGACCGTCACTACACGCAGATCGGACGGGAGATCGCCGGCGTGACCGTCATGACCTCGCCAAGGCATCCCGCGCGGCCGACCGACGCGGCGCACGAGGCGTTTCTCGCGCTCGGCTACACGATCGAAGACACCCACGCAGACACCTACGGCCACCAGTTCTGCGACGGCCATCACTCGAGGCACGAGGCCATCCAGGCCTATGCGCGCATCGAAGGCGCATTGCGGCGCTGGCGATCACCATAGGAAATTTGCAGGCACCTCGGAGAAGGGCGGCGATAGCCGCCCTTTTTGAATGCCTTTCGCTCATTGGTCCAATACCTACCGTTATTGCGGATCTACTTCTCGGCGAGTTTTCAGAACGGTCGCTGATTTGTTCTTCCTGGCGAACTGGTCCACAGTGAGCGGCAGCGGAGGGGCGCCACCAGGCAAATGGTCCTACCAGCCAAGACCAAGCCCAAGAAAAAATCCGACAACCGTTTCTGCCGCCTGTTTCCGGTGCCCATATCCCCCAGGACAGAGTCGAACTCGCGATCATGCGCAAAACGGCAGAAATAGCGGGAAATCGAACTCATTTGCCCAATTGACCTTATTCGCTTGCGAAATGGACATCCCAAGCCCGCCGGTGGCCACTAATTGGTAGTGGCGAAAACAATAATAGTGTCGGCGCAGGCATTAAATATCCAATCGGGATCGCCATCACGCTGATTTAATTGGCGTGTTGGCCGGGTCACGCCGCGTAGATGTCCTTCCTGCAAATAATACTTGTCCACTGTGCAGCGAACTGAGGGTCGATGCATGACGGAGGTTCAGCAAGAGAATGCGCATGCAAAAAAGTCCCGCCGACGAGGCGACAGGGCCTTTACGTTACACAGTTCAAAAAGTCTCGCTATAGCGGAACCATGCCCTCGGCGAGCCAATTAGCAAATTCAGCTTCGGGTACGTCACCCGACGCCAAGCCCTCCATCATTCGCACGCCGTCCACCGGATCCGGTCTGAAAGTAAAACCATTGAGGCACAGGAAGGTGACGGCGGTCACGAAAGCTGTCCGCTTGTTGCCATCGACGAACGCATGGGCTTTTGCGATGCCGAATGCGTAAGCGGCAGCGACCTCGGCAAGACTGGCGTCAGCATACGCCGCCAAGTTCATCGCCCACGCACAGCCCATTTCCAGAAGAGCCCTGTCGATAAGGCCCGAAGCGCCGCCATGACGCGCGATCTGCCGATCATGTATGACCGTCACTGCGGCGATCGGCACCCAGACGAATTTGGTCATGCCAAGGCTTGCAGCATATCCCGGTTTTCATCCATGACGAGCTCTGCCGCGACCAAGGCTTCGGCGACCGAGGGGTCATGTGCCATCACTTTCAGGCTGCCATCGTCCCCACGCACCACGAAGAGGCTGTCCCCTTCTTTGGCATCGAGGATGGTCAGCATTTCGGTCGTCAAAGTCATGACAGCCGAGTTGCCGACTTTGCGGATTTTTGTCTCAATCATTGCCGCACCTCCGTATTTACACAAGTATATACAGCAAGACGTCGCAGCAAACAAGCCAAAGGCCGATAGGCCTCTTGTGCGGATTTCCCCATGCAGGCCCGAGATCATCCGACGTGCCGCCGCGTCGGTTTCCGGCTCGCTTTCGCGCAAGTCATGCATGATTGTGGCGTTGTGCGTCTCGATGCGGTCGAGATGCTCTTCCGTCATGACGCAAACATGATCCGCGAAATCTGGCGTGACCCGCGCGGCAATGTCATCGAGTTCCCGGCGGACCCGATCGCTCCGGAGCCGGTAAGCGCTCTTGACCATGACAGCAATCCGGGTGCCATCGATAAGATTGGCGCGAAAGTCGAGGAAGTGGGTGGCTGGGCGACCATCAGCCTGCCGCCAGCGGAACGGAACCTGGTTTTCGACAGCAACGACCTCGGGGCGCGCGCTCAAAACCATCCCGACCATCAATTCCGTATGGCTTTCGATGTCGAGGATGCGCTCGTCGCCCGGCGCGCCCAATACGATATGTCCGGTGAAATGCTCTTTGCGCCCTTTCGCGACCTTGCGCTATAGACGGTCTGCTTCGGCAGCGTGTAGCCGCTGTCTGGCGTGACATGCATGTGTCATCTCCGCTCTGAATTGCAGTGAGGCGGACGACCCGAATGATTTCAAGGCGGTCCGTGGCGCTTCTGCGTCCTCACAGCTCGCGGCCGGTCATGTGCCCGGCCTTGGCGTGTCCGAGCGGGACATTGGCTGATCGAAAAATTTCGGAAATAAACATTCAGTTTCCATATGGGAAACGGTAAGTCGGCGAAGAAGGCTCGAAATAGTCTTAACATTTTCAAAATCTTAGATAAACTCCGTGCGGAAACCCGAGGCTTGCACATCTGCACCTTTGGATTTTGCCTTCCTCAAAAACGAACAAGCCTACTCCAATACGATCTCCGGCAGGACAACCTCCCAACTGTCTTGCTGAAGTTTGGCGCGATGGTCTTCGCCGCTTTCATGCGCATGACGCGCGACGATGGCCCCGATTGCGGCAGAGATAACACGGCGACCGTCAGGCACCGCCCATCCGCTTTTCATGCCGATCAGCCTCCGTCCCTGTCGGTCCTTTACCCACCAGCGTCCATTCTGTTGGCTGAGGGTGACAGGGTCACCAGTCCGCGCTTGTGCGATGGCATGGAGACTGGCGTCGCCAGTCCTTAGTCGCCCGGCCCAGTCGATGAACACCTGGCCCATGTCAGGCACATGGTAGGTCCGGTCTGCCGGCAGATCTTTCACGTCGGGCAAAGCTGCATGGCGACGCAGGATGCTGGCGCCCTCTGCGGGCAGAAAGGCATGCGCGCCTTGGGTCATAACCCCAAGGCTACGGCGGGCACGGGTCATGGCAACGTAGAACAGGCGACGCGGCGCATCGAGGTCCTCGTTCTGTGATGTCCTGTCCCAGCCCCCGTTCAGGATGACGACATCGTCGAATTCCAGACCCTTGGCACGGTGCGCGGTCATCAATAACAATCCCTGCTGTTCGCCGCGTGCATCCCGTGACCATTCCCCAAACCACTCGACGAGATCCGGCACAGAAGCCGACCCAGCTCCGATTTCCTGCACCAGCGCGGCCACGCCCACGGCGATCAGATCCGTCCAGCGATTTCGCGGCAGGGTGTTCACCACCTCCAGCAAATCCGTCACGTCCAGCAGGCGCGTCCGATCCCGGCTGATGCCTTCGATGAACTGCCGCATTTCGCGCAAGCGCCACAGGCTCGGCAGGCTTTCGTTGGCCATCTCGACGGGGATGCCCTGCGCCTCGGCATAGGCGCGTACGGGTGCAAGCTGCCGCCAGTTGCGCGCAATGATCGCTGTGCGCGACCAGTTCCAGCCGGGTTCCAAAGCCGCCAGCCGCTGCAGCTCGGTCACGGCAGCCAGGGCCTGCGCGCGATCCCCAGGAGGACATTGCAGCAGTTGCACCCGCCCCTGTCCTACGGGATCGCCCTCAGCCATCACCCCGCCTGAGGGTTCCTTGCGACGATTGCGGTCGATGGTGATGTCGTGGCCCAGCTTCATCCGATCAGACGCACCAGAAATCACCGTGTTCGACGCCGCGATGATGTGGCCAGTCGAGCGGTAGTTCTCGACCAAGTATTCCGGTTTCGCCCGGTAATCCTGTTCAAACTGGCGGATGTAGCGGATCGACGCGCCCGCGAAAGCATAGATGTTTTGATCGTCATCGCCCACGGCGAAGAGGCTCAGTTTCATGTCCTCATCTTCGATCGTCCGCCCGGCGACGGCGGCAATCAGGGCGTATTCCTCGGGCCCAATGTCCTGATACTCGTCGACCAGAATCCAGCGATAGCCTTGGATCAAAGTCTCTCGCTGCGCCTCGGCCTCGGTCTTGCTCAGTCCCTCGCCATTCAACTGGCGCACGGCTTCCATGACGATGCCGTCGAAATCACGGCTCTCGGCCTGCGATCCGGCGAAGCTGGCACCGACCAGCCGCATGGCCATCGCGTGGCAAGTGGACACCGTCACACCGAAAGCCTCGTCGCCGATCAGGTGCCGCAACCGCGCCCGGATTTCGACCGCCGCGTGGCGGTTGTAGCTGAGCACGAGGATACTGCGCGGGTCTTCGCGGCGCACACGGATCAGGTAGGCGATGCGATGGACCAAAACCCGCGTCTTGCCAGAGCCCGGCCCGGCCAGAACAAGTACGTTGGTGGCATCCCGATCGTCAGCGACGATCTTTTGCTGAACCTGATTGCCCAGCGCATCAACCACGGCAGCCCATGATTTTCCGGTGGTCTGGCGTTTGACCTCGGTCGTTCGCCCCTTCATCCAACGGCCCATGAACCCCTCTTGGTCGAGGGCAAAGTAATCCTCGGACAGTCGCATGGCATCGGGCATGGATGACAACCCGGTTTCCGCATAGGCGGCCATCACATGGGTCTGGACCGTATGTTCGTCGTAATGCTCTTGCAGCGGCACGAAGTCCTTGACCAGGAACTGCGTCTTGCCCGGAGCCAACTGCACCGTCATAGCGGGCCGGAACACAGTCATGCCCTTGCCCAAGGCCACGACCTCTTGTTCGTGAAGCCACAAAATCGCTCGATCCATCAGGCGCGTCAATTCCTTGACCTGCCCGCGCAGGAAAGCATCGCCCGTGAGGCTTGCCAGCATGTCGCCCAGCGTGGTTTCGACCTGCTGATCCTTTCCGCGCTGGCCCTTTTCAAGCCGACCAAGCAAGTGCTCAACCAGCGCTTCACCAGCCTGCCTACGCAGTGCGGCGGACTGTTCCAGGACGGACCATGTGCGCTGCAAGGCCACGAAGAGCGTGTCGCGCGACGCCTTGCGCAAGCGGACGTTGCCCTTGCCACCATCCAGGTCACGGCCATCGCGCGCCATGCCCCTCAGAAGCTTTTCGACCACGTCCGGGCGGACATGGCTGTGACCCGCGTCGCGCAGTTTCTGACAGGCAAGTTGCAGGTTGAAGGGAGTGCTGACCTGATCCTCGGCATCCGGCGCTTCTTCCCGCATCAAGGCAATAAGATCGGTTTCCAGTCGCGTTGCCTGCGTCAGGCGCTTGCGGGAATCGTCCGCGACCCCGGAATGCACAAACACGGTCACGGCCGTATCGTTACGCGCGATGCCGAGGCTTTCCAGATCGGCCAGCGCCTTCGTCAGCTGCCCGCCGGTAAGTCCGCTGACCCCCGTCAGCTCGTCAGTGGAAATCCCCTCGTCTGCGGGGGCATTCATCAAGTGGCGGACAAGGTCCATCAACTGTGTGCGCCGTATCCCTGTGATTTCTGCCTTGTCGATCCGTGTTCCCGCCTCATCGAGGTTCCGCACACGCAGAGAGGACGGGAAGACCTGAACCCGGTTTTCCTCGCGCGATAGCAGCTTGGCTTCTTCCAGCCACGACAGGGCCGTCTTGACCCGCGTGTCATCCGTGGCACTCTCGCGCTGAAACTCGCGGTCATGCTCCTGTCGCACGATCTCGCCCGAGGTCGCGACAACGGTGCCCGTGCTACGTGTGCGCTGGTCTATGCGGCGCACGGCTTTCAGGATCGCGCCGATTTCTTTCCGGTCGAGCCGGGATCTCGCGGACAATTGAAATTGCCGTTCCACATCATCGGGGGCGTATAGCAGCACGCAATTGGCATGATCGCGATCACGTCCGGCGCGGCCGGCCTCCTGCAAGTAATTCTCCAACGATCCCGGAATGTCCCCATGCACCACCAACCGGATATCCGGCTTGTCGATCCCCATGCCAAAGGCATTGGTCGCTGCGATGATCCGCAATTCGCCCACGCGGAATCTTTCCTGGATGGTTTTTTTCTCGTCGGGCGTCAGACCCGCATGATAGCGTTCCGCCGAAAGCCCTTGCTGTTGCAGGAATTGCGCCACATCCTCAGTTGACTTGCGCGTGGCGCAATATACCACGGCCCCGGACGCGCCCTCAGGCGGCAGTCGCTTTTCGATGACCTCCATGATATCCGCCAGCTTGGTCCGCTTGCCGGTCGAGCGGACCTCGAAACTCAGGTTCGTCCGAGACGCCCCACCATCGAGCAGCAAGAGGTCTATCCCAAGCCGCTGGTGGAAATGATCGCGGATGTCGCGCACCACTTCGGGCTTGGCGGTGGCGGTCAGGCAGATCACCGGTGCCGGGTCTTCGTCGCCCGCCGTTTCCCGGATGAACCGCGAAACATAGCGATAGTCCGGCCTGAAATCGTGGCCCCATTTGGAGACACAATGCGCCTCATCCAGAACCCAAAGCCCGATCTCCCGCTGTTTCAAGACAGAGCGAACCGACACGCTGCGCAGTTGTTCAGGCGAGATCAGCAGCATGGCCGCGTCACCCATGCGGACTTTTTCCAGCGCGTCCTGACGTTCCGGCAGCGACAGCATCCCGTTCACCGTGACCGCCGAAGAGATGCCCGTGCGTTCCATGCCAGCCACCTGGTCCGCCATGAGCGCCACCAGTGGCGAGATCACGACGGTCAGCGCACCGGCCCGGTCAAACTTCGCCAGCGCCGGTATCTGGTAGCAGACGGATTTACCCGTCCCGGTCGGCAGGATGCCCAGCAGGCTGTTGCCGCGCATGCCCTCATCGACGATGCGCTCTTGCAGCGGTCGGCCGTCGGCATCGGTGGGCGTTGGTCGGAAGCTCTGAAAGCCAAACCAACGCGACAGGGCTTTCACCGGGTCACTTTTCTCACGGCACCAGGAACAGTCCGGCGCATCGCAGGCTGTATCGCGCAGGCCTTTGACCATGCGCGCGGCATCGGGGAACTGCATCCGCACCCAAGGCGGCATGACCGAGTCCCCACCGGCGACCGAGATCCAGGCCAGCGCGTAGGCAAGCGGCCATCCTGCCTGGGGCGAGCCGACCTGTTCCAACAAGTGCCGCAGCGCCGTTCCGCAGGCTTCACCGTCCAGCAACCGCCAAAGCACCTGCCGCGCCTGTTCGGCAGACGGCGCGCCCGCGCCACGAACGTGGGCAAACACGGCGTCGAAGCCCCGATCCTGCTCGCCGCGCGTCGTCAGGTAGTGGTAAGCGGCCAGCGTATCCGGCGCCTTCGCGTTCAATGAGCGGAACGCCTCCAGCTGGTTGGCCAACACGTCGAAAACCAGCCGTGCGTCCGCCTCGGGATCGTTCACATGCCCCGAGAGCAAGCGACCATCATGATAGTGCTTGACGAGGTGGTGATACGGGTTGCGCGGAAAGGCCAGCGGATTGAGCCAAAGCGTGTCGATCGGCGCCTCGGCAAGTTTTGCCAGCCGGGGACGCATGGCCATCAGGTGCGGCAGATCGTGACGCAGGATGTTGTGACCAATCAGGTGGGTGGTATCGTCAAGGTAAGCCTCCAACCTGTCCAACGCAGCCACCATGTCACCCTTTCGGCCACGAATGGCGGGCCTTTCGTCACAACGCACCGCAGCCAGATCAAAGACCCGCGCCGTTTTCGGATCGACTTCAAGGTCGACGGACAGGCATTGCGCCAGGAATGGATCGGGCTGTAGGACGGCTTTTAACAGGGCGCACCAGCGAAGCTTTGCAAATCAATAACATATGTGGCCCGTCACAACCATTGGGGTCAAGAACGACACGAAACACCACGTCGTAGGAATGCAATACCTGTGTTCGCAGAGCGACGGCGTGCAGTCAGATCTGTTTGGCCAGATATCCTGCTGTGGCTCCGGCCCCGCCGTGTCTGATTGACAGCCAATCCCAGTCCCTGGAATGCTGCGGCAATACAGATACACAGGCTCTTTCAATGACTGATTTTTACGACATCAATGCCGAGCAATTCCTGACGGACACCCGGCACGTTGACATGTCGGCGCTCCGTGACCGATTTCTCGCTGAACTGCCGCGAGCCCCTGCCGACACTGCGCGCATCCTCGACGCGGGAACTGGATCGGGCCGTGACGCGCAAGCGTTTCGCCGTGCCGGCTATCATGCGGCCGCCTTCGACGCCTCGCCCACCATAGTGAAAGCGGCCACGAAATTTGCCGGGCTTCCCGTGCAGCCTAAGCAGTTCGAGGACTTCGCTTGAGACCACTCCTTCGGAGGCATATGGGCCTGTGCGTCGCTGCTTCATGTCGCGCGCAAGGACCTGCCGGGGGTCATGTGCCGCCTCGCCGACCACCTGATCACAGTCGGCATTCTCTACGCTTCATTCAAGTTTGGGACCGGCGACCGGCATAAGGACGGACGACATTTCACCGATATGACCGAAGAAACTTTGGCGGCGCTCCTGGACGAATGTCCCGCTCTGCGGCAGGTTGAAACCTGGCGATCCGAGGACCGCCGCCCCATAGAAAAGAAGACATTTGGCTCAATGCCTTGCTGAGAAAATCCTGACGCGTGCCCGCGGAAATTTCTAGCACCGCCCCTTGCCCGTTTTGCGCCCCGATCATGGATGCCGTGATCGAGTGCGATGCCCAGGTTATCCTGATCCGGCATGGCGCGGGCCTTGTCCTTGCGCCGCTTAGGCACGTGAAGCGCTGGCGTGATCTGACTGAGGCGGAGCAAATCGCCCTCATGGCACGCGTCACCCCGGCGCAAAATTCTTCTGGAAGCGGACGAGGGGCAGGCCCCGGTCGCCCTCATCGAGACCGAACCGCATTTCCATCTCCGGCTCGAAGCGCCCGCCACCGCAACCGGTCCCATACCCGGCGCGCCACATGACAGCCCACTGATCTCAGGGGGCGATGACGCCCTCCATGCTCATCTGCGCCCCCTGATCGACCAAGCGCACTCCATCGATTTGGCGGCTTCCTTCCTGATGACCTCTGGCGCCCGATTGGTCCTCCCGCATCTACGCGATTTGTTGGACCGCGGAGGGAGGTTGCGGCTACTCACCGGCGACTACCGCGACGTCACGGAGCCCGTGGCTCTGCGCCTGATGCAGGAACTCGAACGCGACCGGCACCTCTACGTCTTTCAGGCAGACCGCATTCCGTTTCACCCCAAAGCTTGGATGTTTTCCTTTGCAGATGGCGCAGGCGCCCTGATCGTCGGATCATCGAACCTGTCGCGGTCCGCACTGACCGAAGGTGTCGAATGGAACCTGCGCTATTTCGATCGATCCGACGCCCTACCGCTGACAAATGCCCGTGCGGCCTTCGAAAACCTCCTGGCCCAGCCCGAGGTCACCGATCTCACGCCAGACTGGATCGATCGCTACGAGGCCCTCCGGATCGCGTCGGTGCCGAAGCAATCCGGCACGCCCGAGGAAGCACCCGAAGACGCGCCCAAGCCTCACGCTATTCAGCAAGAGGCACTCCACGCTCTCGCCGCCACACGCGCCAAGGGCTATCGCGTGGGGTTGGTCGTTCTCGCAACCGGCCTCGGCAAAACATTCCTTGCCGCATTCGACAGCCAGCCGGCGGCGCGCGTCCTGTTTGTCGCCCACCGCGAAGAGATCCCAACGCAGGCCATGGCGGGTTTCCGCGCCATCCGGCCCAAGGCGCGACTGGGGCGTTTCGGCGGTGGCGAACAAGACTTCGATGCCAAGGTGCTCTTTGCCTCGATCCAGACGCTGTCGCGCGCGCAGCACCTGAACTGCTTTGCGCCTGATGCTTTCGACTGCATGGTCGTGGATGAATTCCACCACGCTGCCGCCGCGACCTACCGCCGGATCATCGATCACTTCACACCGCAGTTCCTGCTGGGCCTGCCCCCGCGAATTGTTAACCGGGCAACGCACCCAGACAATCGACGCGTTACGAGGGCATCCACTGACCGACAGTGTATTTCCGCAGGAAATGTCACGAGAGTTTGGCGGAGCCTGGAATTGTCGCTCCGAAAGGCGCTCAGCATTTGACTCGGTTGGAAAGGGCGGGGATTGAGCAAGCAGCAGGCTTGCCGCTCGAAATCACCTACCTCTGTCAGATGCCCTTCGATCTCATCTCCGGACCGAGAGCGCGCATTGACGCACTGACCTGGCAACTCCGCCAGATTGTCCGGCAAAATGATGTTGCACGCAGGTTGATGACCATGCCGGGGTTCGTCCCGGTGACGGCTGTTACGATTGCCGAGCTGGCGGCACCGCCGGAGATGTTCTCCAAAGGTAATGCTTCTCACCGTTGATCTTCACGAAGACCTCGTCGAGATGCCATCGCCAACGGCTCGAGCGTATGCCTTCGATCCGCCGCTTTCGGATCTCGGCAGCCAACATCGGCGCGAACCGCCGCCACCAGAACCGGACGGTTTCGTGGCTGATCTCGACGCCGCGCTCGTGAGGCAGATCCTCGACGTTCCGAAGCGAAAGCGGAAATCGGATGTAGAGCATCACAGCCTGACGGATGATCTCCGGGCTCGTCATGAAGTACGTGAATGGTGAGCGTTGGGTCATGCGTAGGCGCTAGCCAGCCCCCTGCCCCGTCTCAAGCCAAGTTCTTTTGACATCGCCATCGCATTCGTTTCATATCAAACGGTGGGCGCCGGAATTCTCTGACGGTGGGCATTCGGGCGGTTAACTTCGAACGCAACTTCTGTCAGTATCTGGCTGAGGGGCCGGAACGGGATTGCACGGGCCATGGCATTCAAGAAGCTTCGTTACCTGGCAGCAGGTCTGGGGGTCGGCATCGCCGCCTACGCGACCTATGTCTACTGGAACCTCGAGGACACCGTCGAAGACGACCCGGCAATCGTCCTGGCCTGCGCAGAGATGGCGTTGAACGGGTTTCGCCCGCTCGCCGAATCCCAGACGGACCGTTACGAAGGCAAGGCGCGCGACGCGACGCTGCGTTGCCGGGGTGGACAGAAGGCTATGGCCTTCAAGGATGCTCCTTGGGTGGACTGGTCGAACTATTGGGGCACCGGTGGATCCGAGTCGCTTTCTGATCGCTTCGGACCCGGGTCGCACATCTTCAACCGTAGCCAGCGCGGCCTCGAAGGGGCCCTTCTCGACCTCGAATACCAGCGCATGGAACTGATCAAGTTCAATCTCTTCGACAATGAGACCTACGAGACTTATTCGGCGCCCGGCGGTTCCGTGTATGACGTGTGGCCCGAGATGCGGCTGCCCGAGGTGCATCGCGATTACGACAAGCTCGAAGTGATGCAGGATGGCACGCAGGTCTGCTCGGGCGATCTTGTGCGCTTTCGCAATGTGAGCGGCATCTGCAATGACGTCTTCAACCCGGGCATGGGCGCCGCCGGCAAACCTTTTGCGCGCAACATGGCATTCGAAGCGACCTTCCCGGATTCCGCGCCGTCGGATTTCGCACGGAACCGGCACGGCGACAGGCTCGGGTCGCTCGCGCCCGATCCGCAACTGATCAGCCGCCTCTTGATGACCCGCGAGCAGACTGACGGCAACGGCTGCAACGGAGGCAAAGGGACAGCCCAGCGAAACGACGCCAAATGCGACTACCAGGAGGCGCCCTTCTTTAATGTGCTGGCGGCTTTTTGGATCCAGTTCATGACCCATGACTGGTTCTCGCATCTCGACAACGCCCGCAACGACACCTCCCGCCTGCGCACCGATCTGGGGTGTCATGGAGATATGGCCCGGGCCCTTGGTTGCCGTCCCGAGGACCAGATGGAAGCCGCGCTCTACGCCGACACAGATGAGCCCGGAACCTTCGACAAGGACGGTCGCACGCGTCTGACAAGGGCGCCGAAGGTTACGACCAACTTCGTCACGGCCTGGTGGGATGCTTCGCAGATCTACGGCTGGGACGACCCGTCGCGCGCCCGCGTGCGGCGCGACCCGGAAGATCCCGCACGGTTGCTGCTGACCGGCGATCCTGGCGACCTGTTGTTGCCGCTGCTAAGGGCGGCCTGTTCCGAGAACACGACAGTGGCGGACTGCGATCCGAAACAACCCGAATGGGCCGGACAGGAAGCGGTGGCGTTTCCTGATAACTGGTCGCTGGGCCTGAGTTTTTACCACAATCTCTTTGCCAGGGAACACAACGCGATCATTGATGCTTTCCGAGAGGCGGCGGTCGAGACGCCAGATGCGGACTCGGGCCTGCGCCATCCCGACCGGCCTGATGAGACCATCACCTATGCACAGATCAGTGACGACGAACTCTTTGAAATTGCCCGGCTGATCGTGGCGGCCGAAATCGCCAAGATACACACCATCGAGTGGACAACCCAGCTGCTCTACAACGAGCCGATGCACGAGGGGATGAACTCAAACTGGTCGGGGCTGTTCAAGGAGAGCCCTCTCATGGCCGAGGTCTCGGAACGGCTGGTCAAGCGTCTGCAAGGGTCCGACGACAGCACCCGTGCGAACCAGCTCTATTCGGCGCTCGCCGCAGGAGCCGGGATCGTGGGCCGCGGCAGCGAGAAACGCTTTCCACCCTACGTTCCCAAATGGGCAAGCGTCGATCGCTGGCGCATCGACAATCCTGGCGACCTTCAGGCCGGGGTGAACCATTTTGGCTCCCCCTTCAATTTCCCCGAGGAATTCCCGTCGGTCTACCGCCTGCATGCGCTTGTGCCGGATATGATGGAGTATCGCGACCTGAGCGCTGACCCCAATGCGATCCAGGAATGGCTGCCCATAGTCGACACTTTCCGCGGCGCGGCGACCCCGGAAATGCGGTCTCGCGGCCTTGCAAACATGGCGCTGACGATGGGTCGGCAGCGCCTTGGGCTCCTGTTGCTGAAGAACCATCCGCAATTCCTGCAGAACCTCGATCTGCGGCCCCGACTGGACACTCAAATCGACGTTGTGGCGCTGGACATCATCCGCGACCGCGAGCGGGGCGTTCCGAGGTTCAATGAGTTTCGCCGCCAGATCGGACTGCGCCAGCTCACCAGTTTAGACGACTTCATCGATGTGCGGCTGCCCTCCGACTCGCCCGAAAGAGCCCGCCAACAGGAACTGGTCGATCTACTGCGCGAGGTCTATGGGCAGCATGTCTGCGACGACAGCCTTGTTATTACCGACGCCCAGCTTGATCCAGACGGCAAGCCGATTACCGACTGTCTCGGGCACGCCGACGGCACGCTCGTCGACAACATCGAAGACGTGGACCTGCTTGTTGGCTTCCATGCCGAAACCACACGGCCACATGGATTTGCCATCTCGGAAACGCAGTTCCACATCTTCATCCTGAACGCATCGCGGCGGCTATTCTCCGACCGGTTCTTCACGTCCAGCTTTCGCCCGGAGATCTACACGCATTTGGGCATCCGGTGGGTCATGGAAAACGGCCCGACCGGCCCGCAATGGGAGGACGCGCTGCACAACGGACACAAGCAAGAGGTCTCGCCGATGAAACGGGTCCTCCTGCGTGCCATTCCGGAACTGGAAGGCGAACTGGCCACGGTCATGAATGCTTTCGACCCCTGGGCGCGTGACCGAGGCGCGTATTATTCTCTGGCGTGGAAACCGCGCCCTGGTGCTGAAAGCGATCCGGCCTTTTCGGAGTGACGCGAGATCACGCGGCGGGCACGCCGCTTTCCGCCACCAACTTTTCAAGCTCGGCGTTGCCATCTTCAGTTTCGTGAATGCTGCCATGACCGGAGGCGATGCGCCGGATGCGCCACCCCCTTTCGGCGAAGATCTGCAGCAGACGGCGGATCGAATTCACGTTTTCGGGGTAATTCTCGGTCAGGCCCTTCCACCCCAGTTCAAAGGTTGGCCAGGTTACCACGGCATCGCCTACGAAAAGCGTTTCCATCTCGGGCCAGTAAAAACACGTGCTGCCCGGGGAATGCCCCGGTGTCCGGACGATGTGTACAGGCCCAACCTGTTCAAGGTCGGAATAAAGATGGTCGAGCTTGACTGGCGGCGGGAACAGCAGACCGGTCTTCAGGTTCAGGCGGAAAAGCAACGGACTCAGGTTGAGGAGATATTGCTGCGGCCAGACCTGCCAGGGGCTTTGCGGCACAAGCGTGGTCATGTTGGACGGGCGTCGCCCTTCGATCACCTCTTGCTCTTCGACCGGGCCAGCGACCATTGCCCCGCTCGCCGCCTTGAGCGCTGCGGCGCCCTTGACATGCGTGACATGGGCGTGGGTCAGCAGGATCCGCTTGAGATCCGTCACGGGGCGTCCCAACCGCTGCACTTCGGCCAGTACGGTTCGCCCGTCTGCGTGGCTGAGCGCGTCGATCAGGGTCAATCCGTCGCCGTCATCGAGCAGGTAGGCCCCGACGCGTCCCACACGTTCCTGAAGCGGATGAAGTTCCGGCATCTTGCCTCCTTGCCGGACGGAGCGACCGTTTTTCCGTCCCATTCAATTTCTAGTGCATCGGCGCGTCCCGGTCCATGGAAACGATGAGAGCGAAATCGCCGCGATCGGGGAAGGCACGTCGCGGGCAGGTCGGGATTTCACGTCAGTGTTACACACTCGACCAGTTCACCGGTCATCACGAGCCACCGCGATTCAACCGCGTGTCCTGCCGCGCGGTGACAGCAGCGTACGTCTTGCGAGCGCTGCGAGAGTCAAGGGGGAGCCGGAAGCCGAGGCGCGGCGCTTCGGGCCGTAAGAAACAGCCGCTGAGGGGATTTTGCCTTGCCGCAAGGCCAGCGCACATGAAGACTGCGGCATTTTAGTGTAGGCTGTCCCAGGGAGATTTGAGATGTCTTTGATCGGATTTGAAACGGCGACAATAAATCGGTTGCCCGGATGCGGACGGCCACGGTGGAGCAGCGTCCATGGGGCAGATTTCTGTACCGCGGAAAAACGTTGGGCCCGGTTCAAGATCGCAAGACTGTGGCAAGGCCTATGACGACCGAAAAGTCCTCATATGACGACGCATCAAGCCCGCGCGAGGCCGTCGTCAAGGCGCTTGGTTACGTCTATGGGCCATGCCTTGTCGCGCTGTTCTTTGCGTCCTCGATCCGCGGGGACCCGTCCCTCGAAGTGATGCTCGCCAGTTCAGTGAACTTCGCCGACAGGGCCAATGTCGGCATGGGGTGGATGGAATTCTATTCGACGATTGCCCTGCGCCTGATCTGCATAGCGGCGGTTCCAGCCTCCGTTTACGCCGCTTCGCGCATGACAGTCGCATCAACGCAAGAACAGGTGCGCGGTTCCGGCGAGGTCATAGCCCGGATCATGTCTTCCATCGCGTTTGCCGCGTACTGTCTGGCGCTCGTCAGTGCTCTGGACCTGCCCAACCGATGTGAGGTTCCTGCATTGGGATGGGAACCGGGCGCAGGCCCGTCGCTCGTTCTGACCTGCGGCCGCGCAATTTTCACGATTGTCGGGACCACGCTGTTTTTTGGCGCAGCATGTTTCGCGTTGGCTGCCCTCTTTACCCGCATCATCGCCACCGTTCGCAGCGCGTTTCTTGGATGGGGCTTCGTGGCGCTGATCTGTGCGCTGACAGCCGTCGGAGTCCTCGCACCTGAATGGGCACGCCTGATCGGTCCGCTTGGCACCTCGGGCGTATTCTTCTCAATTCTGGCCTTTGGGCTGGCCTGCCTGACGGTGATTTCGACGCGTCATTTACCGGACTGGATGCTTGGCTTCCCCTTGGTGCTGCTGCTGGTGATGCTCTGGATCCTGACGGACCGTGCGGACACCGGTGCCACTGTCGTGCTTGTGCTCGCACTGGCGGGGCTGGTCGGAGCATTCACACGCGGAGTCCGCACATGCATGGAGCAGACCGGCCAGAGTGCCTCCCCCGAAAGCATGTCTTGGCGTTGTTTTCTGGGTGGGTTCGGAGCCATGTTCACAGCCCCGTTTGGCCTGGTTGGCCGCTTGCTGACGCGCCGCCTCTTTCCTCTGGAGCGGGCCGGGTTGGCGCTCGCCGCCTTGGCGTCGGCCATCTGGGTTCTGCACTGGATCTACACCGACTGCGATTCGCTTTCGGGCTGCAATCGTCTGCCTGGCGTTCCGTTCACGCAGATGGATCCGGAAGAGATCCCCGCTTCGTCCGCCGACGCTTTCAAGGTCTGGAGCGGGCGGGACAACCGACGCATTACCGTGGTCGCGGCTCAAGGCGGCGGCCTCTTTGCGGCCTATCACGCGGCCTATTACCTGGCTGCGCGGGCCGACGCAGACCCTGCATTCCGCAGCCAACTGTTCGCCGTAAGCGGGGTCTCGGGCGGTGCTGTCGGCGGAGGCGTCTACTGGGCCATCCGCAAGAGCGGCATTTGCGACCGTCCGGGCGCTTCGCCGGACTGTCACCGGCGGGCAGTCGATGCAATCCTTCAGCGTGATTTCCTCTCGCCACTTCTGGCGCGCTTCTTCACGATCGACATCGTCGACGCGATCATCCCGATCACGCCATTTGTATCTCAGCCGATCGAACGGGGTGTTGTGCTGGAACAGCAGATCAACGAATCCGTGAACGAGTGGCTTGCCGCGACCGAGGGCGCCCAGCCTGTGCCACGCGACCTGCTGCTTGGATCTCTGGCCGAAAGCTGGACCGGACAAGGCGACCTGCCGCTTCTGTTTCTGAACGCAACGGATGTCATCTCGGGCGACCTGATCGTCATGTCTCCTGTTCAACGCATCCGGAGATCGGTTCCCGGTATGGAAGAGACTCGCCCTGCTCGGCTGATCCTCGCGAACGGGAACGACTTCAGCATTGTCAATGCCATGGTGAGTTCAGCACGCTTTCTTCTGGTAACCCCAGCCGCGCGCGTCCTGACGCTGATCGACGGTGAACCGGTCCGCCTTCAGTTGGCCGATGGCGGAGTCTTCGATGTTTCGGGTCTTGAGACCGGCAGGGAGATCGTGCGCGACCTCAGCGCGGTCCACACGGGCGAAATCGAACTCATCATGTTCGATGTCCCATGGCTGGAGATCGACCGTTCCCAACTCGCCAGCTACCTGGGGTCACCGCTTGTCTCATTTGTCGGGGCGTGGCGCGCTCGGCGCCAACTGCTGTTGGATCGGATCCGCGAAGAGGCCGCGTTGGGATTGGGCGGCACCGAGGCCCGGATCGATTTCTGCAGGATGCGGGTCAGGGTCAGCAATGATGTGGCGCAGGATTTCACCATTAGTTGGTTTCTGGCGCGCAGCACATTCGATCTTATCCGCCAACAGATAGATGGTACTGAAACGGCACCTGTTGTGAATCAGGGTCTGACCTGCGGGTGAGTTCCCGCAGAGTCGGGATAGGGTCGGACGCTGCGAACTGACGCCCGCAAGCCCCCGGTAGGGCACTGTCAGATAATTGTGTCTCGCCTGCGTTCTGCCCTTCGGAGCTTCGATACTCCGGCCGAACTTCGTTATGTGCCTGTCTATAGCCAGGCAACGAGACAAGAAGACCGCAGAAATTCTCGGTAGCCTCTCTACCACGTTGGATAAATCTGACAATGCCATCGGTATCAGCAGTTCGGGATCGACCGACGGACGACCAGTGTGGCTGAAAAAATCGGCCAGATGGACGCGGATTCTGCTCAGGTCGACGAACCGGTCGATGGATCGCAGCAGATGATCTTGGGGGACATGCTCCTCCACCAGATCTCGTGGAAAAGCGCCGGCTGGGCTGGACCTGTCGCGGTTTAGTGCCGCCCCAGGTGCTCGTTTAGGCCACCTTTCGCTCGAAGGCGACAGGGCTTTTCCAGCCCAGTGCTGAGTGGCGACGGCGCGGATTGTAGAAGCCGTTGATGTATT
>JAXMNQ010000029.1:0-74520 GCA_034670345.1 Paracoccaceae bacterium
TTGTACCGGACCGCCGCGCGGCTCTTTCCGGCATCAGCGAGGGAGGGCTCCGGCGAACAGGCTGTGGACGGGCTCATGGCGGTGCCGCGGAGGTCGGTTTGCCGGCCGATGGGGCGGGTCAGATGAGCAGGCCTCCCGCGCGCTCGTGGCGCAGGAGCCAGATCTTGGTTTCGACACCGGTGCCGCCGGAGAAGCCGCCGGGGCCCTTGGCGCCCAGAACGCGGTGACAAGGGATGAACAGCGCGATCGGGTTGCCGCCGCAGCCGCGCCCGACCGCCTGAGGCGGGGCACCGATCGCCCTGGCGATTTCGCCGTAGGTGGTGGTTTCGCCAAACGGAATGACGGCGATTCGGCTGCAGACCTTTTGTTGAAAGGCGCTGGCCTCGACTCTTGTCGGCAGGTTGAATTCTGTCAGGTCACCGGCGAAATAGGCAGCGGTCTGTTCGGCGGCCCGGGTCAGGAGCGCAGTGCGATCCGCGGCTTTGCTGGCGATCCAGGAGGCATGGGTGATCCGGCCGTCCCTTTCGGTGATCTCGAACGGGCCGGTGGGGGTGTCGATGCAGAGGCTGGGCATCAGCTGGTCCACCAGTCGGCGGGTTTGAGCCGTTTGCCGTGGCCGCGCGCCAACCACAGGGCGAGGCGGCGGAACCGCGAGAGCGCCAGCCTGCGCCAGAGCCGGGCTGTCCAGCGGCTGTAGTCACGGTTGAACGGGCAGACCCGCAGGCAGATCGCGCAGTCGGAGGCGAGTTTTGCCCAGAAGCCAAAGCACTTCTCGGCATCCGAGGTCCATTTGCGCACGCCCCTGATGGCGGAGCGGTTGGGGCGGTTGGTGCCGGGCGGGCCGTAGGGCAGGGCCTTGACCGGGCAGGCGTCGGCGCAGCGGGTGCAAATGTCGCAGAAGCGGGCCACGCCCAGCGGTTTCGGCTGGTCAAGCTCCATTGGCAGGTCGGTGAAGACCTTGGAAAAGCGCAGGCGCGGGCCGAGGGTGGGCGTGATGACCAACTGGTTGCGGGCATATTCGCCCAGACCCGCCTTGACCGCATAAGGGATCACAAGTGCGGTGTCGTTCATCGACGGCACAGCCTGATAGCCGAGGTTGCGGATATAGGCGGCCAGTTGCTGCACCACCGAGGCCTCGTGGCTGTAGGCCGCGCCGGTCGCGGCCCCGGCGAGGGCAGAGGGATAGGTGGCGACAAGATCCTGTTTCATCTCGTGACCCAATACGATGACGGTTGTCAGCCCTTCGGGCAGGTCATGCGGGGCCTCGGACATGTCGCGTGTGTCGACACGCGAAAAATAGAGCCACCGACGGTCGAAATCGGTGATGCCACAGAGATCGGCGCCGAAGAATTTCGCGACGCGGCGGATCTCGGCGGACATGCGGGCGGGATCGCCAATGTCCACTTGGTCCGGTGCGGCGGGCGTGTCGGCACTGAGCGGCGCCTGAAAGCCTTCGCGGCGGCCCTTGTCGGCGTGGCGGTCCGTCATGATGTCGGAAATCAGCCATGACGCGTTGCGCAGCGCGAAATCGCGCTGGGAGAAACCGTCGCCCCGGCGCGGGGCGGCCTTGATCCGGTAAGAGGCAAAGAAGGCGTCGGTGCGGGGCGAGCGGACGGTCTCGTCCCACATGGCGCGGCTGAAGATGTCGTCGCGTTGGGTGAAGGGGGTGAAGTCTTCGGTGACGTCGATGCCGGCGGCCGCGTCATCGGGCCTTTGAGGGCTGTTGGCGGGCCATGTCATGTCATGACGTTAGGGTGGCTGCGTCGGGAAGGGAACGCTTTTCTGTCGGATGTGCGCCATGTCGCAAACAGGGCAGACCCGGGCGAGCCGCCGTTTGCAGGCTGCGCCAAACAGGAGGTTTTCATGACAACGGGGTTTATCGGATTGGGCGCGGTGGGCGCCAAGCTGGCCGGCAACTTGCACCGCAACGGCGTGGCATTGACGGTCTTTGATCTGGATCCGGAGAAGATGGCCGGGTTCGTTGCAGACGGCGCCTTGGCCGCAGGGTCGGCGGCGGAGGCCATGGCTACTTGTGCCGTGGTGATCACGTCGCTGCCAAGCCCCGCCGCCTCGGAAGCGGTGCTGGCCCAGATGCTGCCGGAGATGGGGCCGGGCAAGACCTGGATCGAGATGTCGACCACCGATCCGGCGGTTATCGTGGAGCAGGCGGCGCGGGTGGCGGCACAGGGGGGCATTGCGGTAGAGGCGCCGGTCTCGGGCGGCTGTCACCGGGCGGCGACGGGCAATATCTCTGTCTTTTGTGGCGGCCCGCGCGAGAGTTTCGAAGCGGTGCTGCCGCTCTTGACCATTCTGGGGCGCAGGGTGCTGCACACCGGTGAGGTGGGTACGGCGTCGAAGCTGAAGGTGATGACCAATTACCTTGCCACCGCGAACCTGCTGACGCTCTGCGAGGCGCTGACCACGATGAAGGCGGCGGGGTTGGACATGGCGACGACCTATGAGGCGATCCGCATTTCGTCCGGCACCTCCTTTGTGCATGAGACCGAAAGCCAGCTGATCCTGTCGGGCAGCCGCGACGTGGATTTTGCGCTGGATCTGGTGATGAAGGATATCGGGTTGTTTCAAAAGCTGGCCGAGGCGCACGGCGTGCCGCTGGAAATCTCGCCTCTGGTGATCGACATGATCAAGCAGGGGCAGGTGGCCTTTGGCGCAGATGCGCAGTCGGACCGGATGATCGAGAGGCTGGAGGCGGCGACGGGGTTGGAGGTGCGGGCCGGGGGCTTTCCAATGGAACTGGTGGATGACGAGCCGCCGGCACGCGGAACCGAAGTGGTGGTGCGTCGGGGCTGAGGTAAAGACCGAAACCGCTTTCCCCCGTGCTGCGCGCGCAGTAGGACAGGGCCGCGACGTCAGGGGGACGACATGGTGAACGAAGAACATATGCGCATCGCGGCCTCGCCCGGGCGGCGGCTGATCGGAGTCGGGGCGATGGCGGGTCTGGGCGGGCTGTTGCTGTATCTTGCGCTGACCGAAGCCTCGATGGGATTGAGCTGGAAGCTGGTCCTGTCGGCGGGCGGAGCTGTCTCGCTCTGGATGGCGCATCGCATGTGGGAAGCCACCGGTCACGCGCTGATCCTGACCGATGAGGCGCTGATGGACAGCGATGGCACCGTGATCGCGCGGCTGGACAATGTCGAAAAGGTAGACCGCAGCGCTTTTGCAATGAAGCCGTCAAACGGCTTCCTGATCGTCCTCAAACAGCCGGGTCCGCGTGTCTGGCGTCCCGGTCTGTGGTGGCGGATCGGACGCCGGGTGGCCGTGGGAGGGGTGACCAACGGCGCGCATACCCGCCCTATGGCTGACATGATGAAGCTCAAACTTGCAAGTGACCGGGACCTATAACGAGGGTCGCGACCTGCGCCGCGCCCCCCGCTCTCTCTCAACCCTTGATCCGGGCGATTACGCGTCCGAGTATACCACCTGCGGCGCATAGCGTGGTCGGGTGAAGCTGTAGGTGCGGATGTCGAAGGTATCCAACCCGACCTTGAAGACTGGAACGAACTGGTCCCATGTCTCGACGATCACCAGCTCCTCGCCGCTGGCCCCGCCGGGCAGACGGTCCTGATAAGAGGCCATGTCGGCATCGTTCAGGGCGGGATAGTCGCCACGCGCCCGCGACCATTTCATCTGCCAGCCGCCAAGATCGGCATCATAGCGCACAACGGTTATCCGGATGTCGCTTTCCTGCAAAGAAGTCCGGGTGAGCGTGCGCAACAGGCTACGGGCGTTGGTGATGTAATTCGGGTCCAGCGGCTCTGTCTCGCGTGAGATCATGTCACTGATGACGTAATTGGCCTTCTGGTTGACGGCCTGCTGGCGAAAGGCGTCGAAATAGGTCCAGCCTACGCCGAAGAGGAACAGAAGGGCGGGGAAAACGATGACCGCCTCGACGTTGACGAAGCCGCGGCTGTCCCGGGCAAACCCCTTGAAAAAGGAAGCAATACGCATCTGGGGAACTCCTTAGCTGGGTTCGTAGACAAAGGCCGAGGTCGAAACGATGGCGGTATAGCCGTGTTCGTCCTTGGGCAGGCTGGCGTTGAAGGTCGAGGCCGCCGTGAGGGGCCGGAACTTGTAGCAGGCGCGCAGGATCATCAGCTGACCGCCCGATCCGTTGCGGAAGTTGCGCTGCGGCGTGGCCTCCTGGCCGATGTCGGCGCAATCGGCCTGCGAAGCGGGCGCTGCATAGCTGCGCATGTTCACCGGGATCATTTCCAGGTGCAGGGTCTGATCGCAGCCGGGCAGAACCGTGGTCTTGGCGCAGATCGCCGACTTGAGCGCGTCGTGGCTGTGCGAACCGACGCCGATCTTGACCTCGCGGACCGTCTGGTCCAGCGCGCGCTCAAGCTGGGCGTGGCGGACGGTGACGGTGCCGATCTCGACAGCCGAGACGATGATGGCGACAAAGAGCGGCAGCCAGAGGGCGTAGGGGACGACGGCGTTGCCGTCCTCGTTGCGCCAGAAGCGACGCAGGGCTGATAGGCGCTTACGGTTCATTGGGTCAGCCTCAGTTGGGTGATGGTGTTGGCGATACTGGCAAAGGTGTCTTCAAGGTCAGCCCCCTGAACGTCGAAGAAATGGGCGGGCGACGAAGCGCAGTTGGCCATGGCATCCAGACCGCGCTGCGGCGCCTCGAAACCGATGGCGAAGACCACAATGCCCTGATCCTTGGCGGCGTCGCAGATCGCGTCCAGACGGGAGTCGGCAGGATCCGGACCCACGGTGGCTTCGTATCCGTAGTATATGTCGTAGTACTGATCGTACGAGACATAGCCGTCATAATAGGGCTGCGTGTACATCATCGACGCGACGGCGCGGGTGCCCCAGCGTGCAAAGACCTCGGCGTTGGTCATGCGGCGGGCAGCGGTGCCGCCGTCCGGGACATTGCGGTAGCGATAGCTGATGTAGGAGTCGGCGTACCGCTGACGAAAATAGACGTCTTCGGTTTCGCCGGGGTAGTCCCGCACCTTCAGAGAAAAGCGGTCGTCGCCGGGGAAGGAAGTGCCGCGGTCGTCGATCCAGATGTCAGACATGCCGGTCTTGTACTGGCTTTTGAGGTCGTATTGGGTGGTGTTCTCGCCATCTGTCATGACGACGACGTATTTGGACGTCTCGATATCGGTCCAGGCGGCGGGGCGTCCGGCAAAGTCCGGCGCGACCAGACCGTCGTAGGCCATTTCCGAAACCACGGGGCCCGCTGTCGGGTCAAGCAGCGCGGTGCCCCATTTCATGCCAAGGTCGATGGCCGTGTTCCCGCCCGCGTTCAACCCGTTGATATGCGCCTTCAGCGTGCCGGGGTCCGAGTTGTGGACGAGCACGGAACTGGTGTCCCCGGTCTTGCACCAGGGGTTGGAAATGATCGTGGACTGTATATCGGTCGAATTCAGGTCGAAATGCGCCAGCCGGGTCAATTCCTCGGTCGCCGAGATGCCGGTGTCGGCGAAGTCCGCCGCATCAAAGACCACGCAGTTGGAATAGTTGTGCAGATCGTCCAGCGTGAAATAGCTGGCCGTGGTGGAGCCCAGGTTCACCGTCGCGTTGTAGGGCACGACCGAAATCGTCGTCAGCGCGGTCGAGTCCGCAGGCATCAGGATGTCGACGAATTCGCTCGCCGCATTGCGCATGTTCACGATCTTGCTGTTCCAGCCCATCGAGCCGGAGACGTCCAGAACCATCGAGATTTCGACGTTTGCGGTGGCGTGTACGGCGGTGGCCCGGCCTGACGCGTCCAGCGTTTTGACCCCGATCAGCGACATGAAGTCCGAGGAAATCGCCGCCTCGCCTGTTGCGGTCACGCTCTTGGAAGTCAGGCTCTGCTGGATCTGGACCGAGGTCAGCGCGTCGCCCAGCCCCATGGCCGAGAGATAGTCGCGCACGACCTGGTCGGGGTCTTGCGTGTTCTCGATGTTGGCAGCGGCCAGCACGGCGCGGTCCAGCGTGTTCTGCACTTTGTTGCGCTTGAGTTCGGCGTGCATCATGTCGACACCGACACCGCCAAAGACCATCATGACCAGCGATCCGACGATGGCCAGGTAAGACATGTTGCCGGACTGGTCGGCCCAGAAACCGTTGGCGCGGCGCACCGCGCCGGACAGCACCGGGACGCTGTTGAGGGCGGGCAGACCCGCGAGGACTGTGGTACTTTTCAACATTCGGACACCTTTCAACTCGCGACTCGTCTGGTGCGAAAGGATCCCAGAACCGGTGCAGTTTGATGACAATTTTATGCCATTTTAAAATGGCGAAACTGAGGCAGTCCAAGGCTTGAAAATCTGGTAAATGTCCTAAAACGCTGCACAGTTTGCGCCTGCCCTTTGCATTTGTCTCACAATTTTGAACGATGACCCTATCCAAATGGCACCTGTTGCCAGAGGGGATTGCCCGATTCCGAACACACTTCGCTTGGGATAGGGCTGCGGGCACGCTAGGCTGACGGTGAACGCGCCCTCGACAGAAGGGGCCGTCGCCGCGCGCAACGCCGCGCTGGATTCAGGAAGGGAAATCCACATGTCAGTTGTTCCAAGCAACGAACCAAGCTTTCGCCAGTCCGTCGACCTGATGTACAACCGCGCGGTGGCGCTGATGGACCTGCCGCCCGGGCTGGAAGAGAAGATCCGGGTTTGCAACGCCACATACACGGTGCGGTTCGGTGTGCGCCTGCGCGGCCAGATCCACACCTTTACCGGATACCGGTCGGTGCATTCCGAACATATGGAGCCGGTCAAAGGCGGCATCCGCTTCGCCACTTCCGTCAATCAGGACGAGGTCGAGGCGTTGGCTGCGCTGATGACATATAAATGTGCGCTGGTGGAAACACCCTTTGGCGGATCCAAGGGCGGGCTCTGTGTCGATCCGCGGCAATATGACGAACATGAAATGGAGCAGATCACCCGGCGCTTTGCCTATGAGCTTATCAAGCGCGACCTGATCCACCCCTCGCAGAACGTACCGGCGCCCGACATGGGCACCGGCGAGCGTGAGATGGCCTGGATCGCCGACCAGTACCGGCGGATGAACACCACCGACATCAATGGCAATGCCTGTGTCACCGGCAAGCCGACCAATGCCGGCGGCATCCAGGGCCGGACCGAGGCCACCGGGCGCGGCGTGCAATATGCCCTGCGCGAGTTCTTTCGCCACCCCGAAGACATGGCCACGGCGGGCCTGACCGGGACGCTGGACGGCAAACGGGTGATTGTGCAGGGGCTGGGCAACGTGGGATATCACGCCGCCAAGTTCCTGCAGGAGGAAGACGGCGCGCTGATCACCGGCATCATCGAGCGCGACGGTGCCTTGTTCAACCCGGCCGGGCTGAACGTGCAGGCGGTGCGCGACTGGATCGTGCGGCATGGCGGTGTGACGGGGTTTCCCGATGCCAACCACGTCGCCGAGGGCGCCGACGTGCTGGAAGAGGACTGCGACATCCTGATACCGGCGGCGCTGGAAGGGGTGATCAACCTGTCCAATGCCCGTCGCATCAAGGCGAAGATGATCATCGAGGCAGCGAACGGGCCGGTCACGGCGGGGGCCGACGATATCCTGCGAGAGCGCGGCGTGGTAATCGTGCCCGATATGTATGCCAATGCGGGCGGGGTGACAGTGTCCTATTTCGAATGGGTCAAGAACCTTAGCCATATCCGTTTCGGGCGAATGCAGCGGCGGCAGGAAGAGGCGCGGCACGAGCTGATCGTACGCGAGCTTGAGCGACTGGACACGCACCTGGGCGATTCATGGTCGATGACGCCGCATTTCAAGGAACAGTACCTGCGCGGCGCCGGCGAACTGGAACTGGTGCGGTCGGGGCTGGATGACACCATGCGCACGGCCTACCAGTCGATGCGCGAGGTCTGGCGCCGGCGGGACGACGTGACCGATCTGCGCACGGCAGCCTTTATCGTGGCGATCGAGCGGGTCGCGGCGAGCTATCGCGCGAAGGGGCTGTAACGCGGGGCGAGTTCCGCCGGGTCCAGGATCGGCCCGGCCGGTGCCGGGCTAACCTGTTTTTGGAACTCCTGCCGGTTGCGCCCGGATCCCGGCGCAATCGGCGGTCTGCGGGTGTCCTCTTCGACCCTGCCGCGGGCCGTTCAGGATGTGCCTTGCCCGCGCGTGATGTCGCCGTGATCCGGCCGTTTCAGGCGGAAATCTGGCCGACGATGCGCTCGGCCTCCTCTTGTGCGGCAAGAACCGTGCCTGCGCGAAGGGAGTCGAGTGAATCGAGGCCGGCGAAATACACGCCAGGCACCGATTTGCCCTCTTCCCGGATCGGTGCGCCGTTATCGTCGACCGCCCCGGGAACCTTCAGCCAGCCGAAGTCGCCGGTAAATCCGGTCGACCAGATAACCGTAGCAATGCCATCCCTGACCATGTCGATCTCGAGTATCGGAGGTTCGGGAAACCGGGGTGCCGCTGTCTCGGCCGGATCCGGGACAGCCTCCGGGGCGTCGATGCCGTTTCGGGCGATGTAATCGTCGATCTCGGCTTTCAGCATGGCCGACATCTCGTCACCGAAGGCGGCACTGGCTGCCAGGGAATCGTCAAACGCGATCCTGCCGTCCGGTGACACATGGCGCAGGCGCCCGACAAGTGTCACACCCTCGGCGCTCAGCGATTGCAAACTGATCGTGTGCGTGGCGCCGATCAGACCTCGGCCGGATGCCGTGGTGCGGGGTTTGCCCATACGCCCGGTATCGGTCAGCCAGAGAAAGATGTCCCGGCCCCGGTAACGTCGTGGAACCCTGCCATTCCGACCGGTGGACAGAAAGACGCGCCGCCCCGCTCTGGCCAGGTCCTCGGCGATCTGGCCGCCGGAATTGCCGCAGCCGACGACCAGGATGGCCCCCGGCGGCAGGCTGTCCGGACTCCGGTAGTCGGACCCATCCATCTGGTTGATGGAGACCGGAAGTTGCCCGGCCATCTGCGGCCGCCGCGGAATGTTGAGATTTCCTGTCGCTGCCACGATGGCCCTTGCCGTCACCTTGCCTGCAGAGGTGTCGACCTCGAACCCGCCGTTCGCGGGACGCACCGAAAGGACCGTGACGCCCTCGCGCACGGGAAGACCGTGCCGCTGCCGGTAGGTCTCGACCATGCTGACGAATGCGTCCCGGGTCATGTATCCCTCGGGGTCCGGCCCCTTGTAGCGGTCTCCGGGAAGCACGGTCATCACGTTCGGAGTGTTCATTCGGAAAGACGCCCACCTTTGCGAGCGCCAAGTTTCGCATATGCGATCGCGTTCGTACACGACATGTGTGAGGCCAGCCTGCCTGAGAGCAAAACTGACACTCAGCCCGGCCCAGCCCGCTCCGACTATCACGACATCATATCGTGCCATGGCGTATCACTTTTTAGAACGCCCCGATCATACCACAAGGCGAAGCCGATGTCCGCCCTGTCGTGCGCCGCAGAGTCCGTGGGCGGTGTGCCCCCAGACCACCATGCGAAAGCCCGCATGTCTTGAAGGCACGGTTTCGCGAACAGATCGGTGTCCGGGCCAGTCGACGCCCGGATCGCACGCCGGTCCGGCCTGGCCGGTCCTTGTTCAAAAATTCGGCGTTAACTTGCGGAAAATCTGAGGGTTAAGCCACTCTTCCGCCGCATTCTGGCCCGGAGGATTGACCGAATCTTACCCGAAAAAGGTCCCTGTTCCGCCGCAAATCCAACCGCGGCACACACGGAGACTTATGATGGCCAGCTTTCCTTTCTTCCGTCGCTCGACCTCTTCGGGGGCCATTGCCGCCGCCCGCCGTTTTGCGCAGGAAGAGGCGGGCAATGTGACGATCTACTCGATCTACATCTCGCTGATTGTCCTGACGATCATGGGCGCCTCGGTCGACCTGATGCGGCAAGAGGCGTCCCGCGCGCGCCTGCAGACCACTCTGGACCGCGCCGTTCTTGCCGCCGCCGACCTTGATCAGTTTCAGGCGCCGCAGGAGGTCGTGAACGACTATCTCGCCAAGGCCCGACTGGACAGTTTCGTGACCGGGGTCAACGTCCAGATGGGATTCAACGAACGCACCGTCAGCGCCGATGCCTCATCCAGCCTTGCCACGTTGTTCATGCGAATGTCGGGGCAGGACATGCTGCCGGCAAATGCGCTGGCCACCGCCGAAGAGCGGATCGCCAACGTCGAAATCAGCCTCGTTCTCGATATCTCGGGGTCGATGCGCTACGACGAGCGGATGGACAACCTGAAACCGGCGGCGAAGACCTTCGTCGACAAGGTCATGTCCGGAACCACGGAAAGTGTCACCACGCTGAACCTGATCCCCTTTGCGGGACAGGTGAATCCCGGCGACATCATGTTCGACTACTTCCTTGGCAAACGTCCCAAGATCAAGGGCAACAATGGCTGGGGCAACGGCGATCAGGATGCTCCGGGCGGATCGCTGTGCAACAACAACGCCGAGAACTATGACGAAGGGCTGGCCGATCCCTCCTGTGCGGATGGCACCGACGGCCCGGTGGCTGGTGGGTTCTTTTCGCCCTGGCCGCAGGCGATCTCCAACGTGGTGGTCTATTTCGACACGGACGGCGACGACATCTATGACGTGGCCCACAAGATCGAGGATTTCCCCGAAGACGCCTCGCGCGATGCGGATGACTTTTTCAAGGGTGCCGTCGCCTACATGATCGCGCAAGACAGCGACCTGACGGACTACGCTCAATTCCTTGGCGTCTCGATCAAGGGGGGCACTCAAAAGAACCGCTATTTCCAGATCAAGGGCAACCTGAACGGCGCCACCTCGGATCTCGGCCCGACCAAGAACAAGGGCAAGATCCCCGGCAACACCTATTCCTACAACCAGATCGACTATATCGCATGGGAAGCGGCCTATGCCGGTCCCGTGGCCGAAGAGGTGGTGCCTGACATCAACGTCAATATGCCCGGCTCCTGCGTCGAGATCGACGGGTTCGAGTTCGCGAATTCCAGCCTGCCGCTGTCTGATGAATATGTGCCGATCTTTCACCACTGGGCTATTGACGACACGGTGATGGACTGGGGCTGGTGCCCGGGGCGTGACACGGCGATCCAGTATTACTCGGCCGATGCAAATGCGTTGAAGCAGTTCATCGACGATATCCGGATGCATGACGGCACCGGTGCCCAGTTCGGGATGAAATATGCTCTGGCCTTGCTGGACCCGACCACCCGCGACGCGGTCAGCCACCTGATTGATGCCGGCCTGATCGAAAACCGCTTTCAGGGGCGTCCGATCGACTGGGACGACCCGGAAACGGAGAAATACATCGTTCTGATGACGGACGGGCAGGTGACGGACCAGTTCCGCCCTAACGATCCGGACGCGCCGATCAATGCCGAAGAGGAACTGCTGGCGCAGGGATCGGGCAACTACCACGTGCGCACTGGACGGTCGGCCAACCTCGAGAATCTGTGGCAACAGTGTGAACTGGCCCGCGACCAGGGGGTCACGGTCTTTACCATCGCCTTCGAGACGACGCAGCAGGCGGCCGAGGAAATGCGCCTGTGCGCCTCTTCCGACAGCCATTTCTTCCACGTCCACGGCACCGAGATCACCGAAGCCTTCGACAGCATCGCGCGTCAGATCAATAACCTGAGGTTGATCCAATGAGTGGCGGTATTTTTACTTTCAACGCCGACGCCTATCCCATTGGACAGGGCAAGACGGTGAAAACCCTGAAAAGGTTCGAAGTTATGCTCAATAAAACCGCAATTCGGGCACATTTGTTAACCATTCCTTATTCCCGCCAGAGTGGAAGCACGCCGTGGGAGAAATGGAATGGAGCGACCGACAACAACCTGGGCAAGGGCCCGAGAGTTTGCGAAAGAGCAGGACGGAAACGTCACGATCTTTTCGGTCTACATGATCTTGCTGATCTTGCTGGTGTCCGGCGCAGCGGTGGACATCATGCGATTTGAAGCCACACGCGCCAAGTTGCAGACGACCATGGACCGCGCCGTGCTGGCCGCGGCGGACCTGGACCAGATCCAGTCGTCCCAGGCCGTGGTGCGCGACTACATGGACAAGACCGGCATGGAACACGTGCTGCTGGGCACCGAGGTCACTTCGGGGATGAACAACCGGACGGTGAAGGCCTGGGGCGAGACCAACATGGCGACGCTGTTCCTCAGAATGAGTGGTTATGACCATCTGACACCGCCCGCGCTAAGCGTGGCCGAGGAAAAGATCTCGAACGTCGAAATCAGCCTTGTTTTGGATATTTCCGGCTCGATGCGCTACAATGACCGCATCGTCAAGCTGAAGCCTGCTGCACAGAACTTTGTACATAAGGTGATGAGTGACGAGACCAACGGCGTGACCACGCTGAACCTTGTCCCCTTTGCAGGTCAGGTGAACCCGGGCGACATCCTGTTCGACTATTTCCGCGGTGAACGTCCCGATATTCCGGACGAACCGGACAGCACCGATCCCGATCCGGAAACCACCACCGATCCCGATCCGGAAACCACCGATGGCTATACCGATCCGGGTGATTACTTCACGCCCTGGACGCAGGCGATTTCCAATATCGTGATCTACTTCGACACCGATGGCGATGACATCTACAATGTCGCGCACAAGATCGAGGGTTTCCCTGAAGGTGCGCCGCGGGACGTGGACGATTTCTATCGCGGGGCCGTGGCCTACATGGTCGCGCAGGACGGTGACCTGACCGATCCCGAACAATTCCTTGGCATCTCGATCAAGGGCGGTCTGAAGGACACCAAGTATTTCCAGGTCAAGGGCGACGAGAACGGCCCGGATTCGGACATTGGACCGACCCAGAACAGGGGCAAGATCCCCGGCAACACCTACTCTTATGGTCAGATCGACTATGCCGCGTGGGAGCCGGAATACGTAACCCCGAATACCCGTTACCTGCCCGATGACTCATCGGAAACCGGTGAGGAGGTGGTGCAGGGACCGACGAACATCAACATGCCGTCCTCCTGTGTCGAGATCTACGATCCTGAGTTCAACACCACGGACATGCCGCTGTCGGAAGACTATGTTCCGCACTTCATGTACTGGGAAATCGACGAGGACACGATGGACTGGGGCTGGTGCCCGAGCGAGGAATCGACGGTCCAGTATTACTCGGACGACAAGAACCGCCTTATCGACTTCATCGGCGATCTGCGCCTGCATGACGGCACCGGCACCCAGTACGGCATGAAGTACGGCCTGGCACTGCTGGACCCGGCAAATCGTGACGAAGTCAGCCACCTGATCGCCAACGGACTGGTGGACTCGCGCTTCGAAGGACGTCCGATCAACTGGCACGACCCGGAAACGGAGAAATACATCGTGCTGATGACCGATGGCCAGACCACAGACCAGTTCCGTCCGAACGATCCGACGGATCCGGTCAACGGCGAGGTGGAGTTGCAGTTTCAGGACTCTGGCAGTTACTACACCTTCTCGGCGCAGACCAACAATGTCTCGAACCTGATGAAGCAATGTGCCCTTGCGCGGCAGAATGGTGTGACCGTCTTTACCATTGCCTTCGAGACGAACGAGGCCGCCGCAGCGGAAATGCGCGCCTGCGCCTCCTCGGCCAGCCACTTCTTTCACGTCGAGGGTGACGAGATCCACGACACTTTCGACACCATCGCGCGCCAGATCAACAACTTGAGGCTGATCCAATGACCCATCGTACCTCCCGCCTGCTGGCACGATTCCGCAAGGACGAAGACGGCTCCAGCACTGTTGAATTCGCTGTCTACTTCACCGCCTTCTTCTTCATTCTCGCCGTCGCGGTCGAGATGGGATACATGAACCTGCGCCACGCGTTGCTGGAACGGGGACTGGATCTTGCGACCCGGGAAATCCGCCTGAACACCGGCGACGTTCCCACCTATGAACAGGTGCGGGCCAAGATCTGCGAAGATGCGGTGATCGACGGCTGCCTGGAAAACCTGCGGCTGGAAATGGTCGAGGTGGATCCCCGCAACTTCGAGGCCGTGCCCCCCTCGGCCGACTGCATCAACGTTGAAGAAGATCCGCGGCCTGTCCGCAGCTTTGTCGCCGGTCAGGATAATGACCTGATGCTGCTGCGCGCCTGCCTGAAATACAAACCCGCCATGCCGATGATGCCCTTCGGCCAGGCGCTTCACAAGGACGAACAGGGATACACCCAGCTGGTTGCGACCTCTGCCTTTGTCCAGGAACCGAGGTAACCGCCATGAACCGTTCCATGATCCAACGCCGACTTCGCGCCTTTGCCAGCGACACGCAGGGCAATGTCGCTCTCGAAGCACTGATCTGGCTGCCCTTCATCCTGTTCCTGATCGCGGCAACCTTTTCCCTGCATGATGCCTTTCGCTACAAGGCCCTGAACACCAAGGCCGCCTATACGATCTCGGATGCGATTTCGCGGCAGACCGATCCCATCGACGGGTTGTACCTGGACGGGATGGTCGAGTTGCTGGATTTCCTCGTCCGTCCGGGCGGTGACAGTTCCCTGCGGGTGACGCTGGTGCGCTACAACGGCAACGACCACACCTATGAAACCGAATTCTCCAAGACCCGCGGCAGCCTGACCTCTCTACAGACCACCCAGTTGAGCGAAATGCACGACAAGCTGCCGGCGATGCTGCACAATGAGCGCGTGATCGTGGTCGAAACCGAGACCTATTATCAGCCGCCCTTTGCCATTCCGGGGCTGACGGGGGCCGGGCTTTTCTACAACTACGGCTTTACCCGCCCGCGTTTCGCGCCCAAGATCGTCTGGAGCGAAAGCTAAGCGCGCCAATTGCGCAAGCCTAGGCAAAGAGGCAAAAAACGTCATGTTTCGTCGCCAGGGGACATTGAACCCCGGCGGCGAGACTGCTTTTCTGGCGCGGAACTCTGGTGGAGGGAGCGATGCGCTTTTCCGGTCTCAAGATCCTGGCCGAAGGCCTGACGGGCAACCGTGGCTGGCGTCCGCATTGGCGCAACCCCGAACCCAAAGCCGAATATGACATCATCATCATCGGCGGCGGCGGGCACGGGCTGTCCACCGCCTTTTACCTTGCCAAGGAACACGGCCTGACCAACATTGCCGTGCTGGAAAAGGGGTATCTGGGCGGCGGCAACGTGGGCCGGAACACCACCATCGTCCGCGCAAACTATGGCCTGCCGGGCAACTCGGAATTCTATTCCCATTCGCTGAAGCTGTGGGAAGGGATGGAACAGGACCTGAATTTCAACACCATGATGAGCCAGCGCGGCATCATCAACCTGTGCCATTCGGACGGCCAGCGCGACGCCTTTGCCCGGCGCGGCAACGCAATGCGCAATCAGGGCGACGATGCCGAACTGCTGACGCCTGCGCAGGTGCGCGAAAAGATCCCTTTCCTCGATTTCGACAATATCCGCTTTCCGATCTACGGCGGGCTGTGGCACGGGCGCGGCGGCACGGCGCGGCATGACGCCGTGGCCTGGGGCTATGCGCGGGGGGCGGACCAGCGCGGCGTCGACCTGATCCAGAATTGCGAAGTGACCGGCATCGACATTGACGGCGGGCGTGTGACCGGGGTGCAGACCACGCGCGGGTCGATCCGGGCCAAGAAGGTCGGCATCGTCGTCGCAGGCCGGTCGGGGCAGGTGGCTGGGCTGGCCGGAATGCGCCTGCCGATCGAAAGCCATGTGTTGCAGGCTTTTGTCAGCGAGGGGCTGAAACCCTGCATCGACAATGTGATCTCCTTTGGCATGGGGCATTTTTATATCAGTCAGTCCGACAAGGGCGGGCTGGTCTTTGGCGGCGACATCGACTTCTACGCCTCCTATGCGGCGCGGGGCAACCTTCCGATGGCCGAACACGTGATGGACGCGGCGATGACCCTGATGCCGGTGATCGGCAAGGCACGGGTGCTGCGCAGTTGGGGTGGCATCATGGATATGTCGCCGGACGGCTCTCCGATCATCGACAAGACACATATCGACGGACTCTATCTCAACTGCGGCTGGTGTTATGGCGGGTTCAAGGCAGTGCCGGGCTCGGGCTATTCCTTTGCGCATCTCATCGCGCAGGATCGTCCGCATGAACCCGCCTCGAAATTCCGGCTGGACCGGTTCAGCACCGGACGCGGTTTGATGGACGAAGAAGGAACGGGCGCGCAACACAACCTCCATTGATGAAGGGAAAGCATCATGGCTGTTTGCATGACTGGAACTCTGGCGCGGGCGCTGATCGCGGCCCTTCGCGTCATGCGGCGGCGTGATGGACATGGCCGAGGTGCCGGGGTCCTACACGAGCGGTCGACTGTACCGGGTCGCGGACCCGGATTGTTACGGGATGTAAGAAGATGCGGCTGACCTGCCCGATCTGCGGCGCGCGCGACCGGCGCGAATTCTATTATCAGGGGAATGCGTCCATGCTGGACCGTCCCGCGCCTGCGGCCCCGCCGCAGGTCTGGGCGGACTGGCTGCACCTGCGCGATAATCCGGCGGGCCGCACGCGGGAGCTTTGGTATCACGAGGCGGGCTGTACCTCGTGGCTGGTGGTCGAACGCGACACCACCACCCACGAGATTTTCGATGTTCAACTGGTGGAGGCGCAGGATGCGGATTGACGGCAAGGGCCGGGTCGACCGGTCAAAGCCTCTGTCCTTCAGCTTTGACGGCAAATCCTACAGCGGGTTTGCCGGGGACACGCTGGCCTCTGCCCTGATGGGCGAAGGGGTGCGCCTGATGGGGCGCAGTTTCAAGTATCACCGCCCACGCGGCGTGCTGACCGCAGGGTCCGAAGAACCCAATGCGCTGGTCACGATCCAGCGCGCCAAGGATCAGGACCCGAACACCCGCGCCACCGTGCAGGAGTTGTACGAGGGGCTGAAAGCGGTCAGCCAGAACCGCTGGCCTTCGCTGGATGTCGACCTTTTGTCGGTCAACAATCTGGCCGCGCCGTTTTTCGGGGCCGGGTTCTATTACAAGACCTTCATGTGGCCCAAGAGCTTTTGGGAAAAGCTGTATGAGCCTATGATCCGCCGGGCGGCGGGACTGGGCGCGCTGTCGGGCAAGACCAATCCGGATCGCTATGAAAAGGCATATGCCTTCTGTGATGTGCTGGTGATCGGTGGCGGACCTGCCGGGTTGATGGCGGCGCTGGCCGCGGGCCGGGCCGGGGCGGATGTGATCCTTGCCGACGAAGGCCGTGACTTTGGCGGTCGTCTGGACACCGAAGAAGAAGAGATCGACTTTCAGCCGGGGCACGCTTGGGCGCTGTCGCTGGCGGCCGAACTGGCCACCATGCCCAACGTGCGTCTGATGCGCCGCACCACGGTGACCGGGGCCTATGACGGCGGCACCTTTGGCGCGTTGGAACGGGTGACGCAGCATCTGGATGTGTCGGGTGACGCCCCGGTGGAATGTTTCTGGCGGATCGCGGCCAAGCGGGCGGTGCTCTGCGCCGGGGCACTGGAACGCCATATCGCCTTTCGTGACAACGACCGGCCCGGCGTGATGATGGCAGGAGCGCTGCGGAGTTACATCAACCGTTGGGGTGTTGCGCCCGGTGAAAAGGTCGCGGTTTTTGGCAACAACGACGACGCCCACCGCACGGCACGGGATGCACAGGCGGCGGGGCTGGACGTGATCGCGCTGGTGGACAGCCGTCACGATGCCGAGAACCTCGCCGGGGACGTGCCCTTCTATCCCGGCTGGCAGGTGCGGCGCGGGCTGGGCATGAAAGAACTGGAAGGCATTGACATTGTCGGGCCGCACGGGGCCTGCAAACGGCTGCCGGCCAAGGCGCTGGGCGTCTCCGGCGGCTGGAATCCCTCGGTGCATCTGACCTGCCACCTGAACGGGCGGCCTGTCTGGGACGACCGGATCGCGGCTTTTGTTCCGCGAGACGGCGCGGTGCCGGGCATGAGCGTGGCCGGGGCGGCACGCGGTGTCTTTTCCACCGCTGGCTGTGTCAAGGACGGGGCAGAGGCGGGGACGGCTGCGGCAGAGGCGCTGGGCTTTGCCGGTCGGATGCCGGTGATCCCGCAGGCGGATGACAGCGAATATCGTGTGCGTCGCCTCTGGGCAGTGCCCGGCAAGGGGCGAGCCTGGCTGGACTTCCAGAACGACGTGACCGTGAAGGACGTCAAGCAGGCCGCGACCGAGAACTACGCCAGCGTCGAACACATGAAGCGGTACACGACGCAGGGCATGGCCACCGATCAGGGCAAGAGCTCGAACGTCTCGGCGCTGGCGGTGCTGGCCGATGCAACCGGGCGGGGCATTCCCGAAACCGGCACGACGACCTTTCGCCCGCCTTATGTGCCAGTTTCCATCGCCGCGATGGGCGCAGGCGCGCAGGGTGACGGTTTCGCGCCGCAAAGGTTCACCACCTCACATGAGGGCAGCGTGACGCGCGGCGCGCCGATGATCGAGGCGGGTCTGTGGTATCGGCCCTCGTACTTCCCCAAGCCCGGAGAAAAGACCTGGCGCGAAAGCTGTGACCGTGAGGTGCGGATGGTGCGCGGCTCTGCCGGCATCTGTGATGTTTCGACCCTTGGCAAGATCGACTTGCAGGGGCCGGATGTGGGGCGCTTTCTTGATTTTGTCTACACCAACACCTTTTCGACGCTGAAGCCGGGGCGCGTGCGATACGGCCTGATGCTGCGCGAGGACGGCCACGTGATGGACGATGGCACCACCGCGCGGCTGTCGGACAACCAATGGGTCATGACAACGACCACTGCCGCCGCCGGGCCGGTGATGAAACATCTGGACTGGGTGAAACAGGCCTATTGCCGGGACATGGACCTGCGGTTCATCTCGGTAACGGAACAATGGGCGCAATTTGCCGTCGCCGGCCCCAAGGCGCGCGACCTGCTGAACGAGGTGCTGGACGCGCCCGTTGACGATGCCGGTTTCCCCTTCATGCAGTGCGGACCGGTCACCATCGGCGGGATTGCGGCGCGTCTGTTCCGCATCAGTTTCTCGGGTGAACATGCCTATGAGATCGCCGTGCCCGCGCGCTATGGCGCGAGCCTTTTCGAGGTGCTGGTAGGTCGGGCCGAGCCGCTGGGCGGCGGAGCCTACGGGATGGAGGCGCTGAATGTTCTGCGGATCGAAAAGGGGCATATCACCCATGCCGAGATCCATGGCCGCGTGACCGCCTTTGACATCGGTTTTGCGCGGATGGTCTCGGACAGGAAAGACTGCATTGGCAAGGAACTGGCGGCGCGGCCCGGCCTGGTCGAGGTCGAGCGCGAACAACTGGTCGGGCTGCGCCCGGTCAAGACAGGTGAGCAACTGACGGCCGGGGCACATCTGTTTGAGGGGACCGCAGAGGCGGTGCGGGTGAACGATCAGGGCTATCTCACCTCGGTCGGGTTCTCTCCAACCCTTGGCACGTTCCTTGGCCTTGGCTTCCTGCGCAACGGTCGCGCCCGGCATGGTGAGACGGTCCGGATGGTGGATCACCTGCGCGGGGTCGAGGTGATGTGCACGGTGGGTGACCCGGTGGCCCATGACCCGGATGGAGGGCGGATGCGTGGTTGATCTGACAGCAAAGTCAGCCTGTGACGGGCTCTTGCCCATCAGCAAGGGCGACGTGACCCTGAGCGAGTTGGAGATCGGGAATATCACGGCGCTGTCGCCGTTCAGAGGCCAGCGGGCGGCGCTTTCAACGGCGTTAAAGGCGGCGCACGGGGTCGCCTTTCCGAATGCGGGCAAGGTCAGCGAAGGGGAGGGCGTATCCTGCGTCTGGTCCGGGCGCGATCAGGCGTTTCTGATCGGGCCGCCACCTGCAGAGGATCTGGCTGCACCGGCCGCGATGACCGATCAGAGCGATGCCTGGGCGGTCGTTCTTTTGGCCGGAGCGGCGGCAGAGGATGTGCTTGCCCGGCTGGTGCCGCTTGATTTGCGCGCAGGTGCCTTTCCGGTGGGAACCTCTGCCCGGACACTGTGTCAGCACATGACCATTACCCTGTGGCGGCGCGACGATGGCTTTGCGATCATGGCCTTCCGCTCCATGGCGCGGACTCTTGCGCATGAAATCTCGGAGGCCATGACTTCGGTTGCCGGGCGGCAGGTGGCGGGCTAGATAACCGCGAGTTCGTATCTGGGGAGTCTGACATGCGTGTGTTTGCCATGATTGCTGTTCTTTCGGTCTATGCCACCGGTGCCTTGGCGCAGGTTGATGATAAATGTGCCAAGACCGAAAGCTGGTTCAAGCTGGCGGTCGACTCGCGCATCCTGGGCGAGCCCAAGACCAAGGTGCGCCGGCTGCTGCAGGCCGAAATGGGCCAACGCAAGGCGGCGACCGAGCTGGCCGAATTCATTTATTTGCTGCCCGAGGAACAGTTGACCCCCGCCTTGGCAGAGGCCGCGCGGGCGCAATGCGAGTCGATGCCTGCTGATCAATAACCGGCGACAGGGGCTTGCCAGCGCGCGCCCCGACCCGATATTGAGGGGCATGAGTCTTCCCCCCGGATTTCTGGATGAACTGCGTAACCGGTTGAGCCTGGCCCAGGTGGTCGGCCGCAAGGTGTTGTGGGACAACCGGAAATCAAATCAGGGCAAGGGCGACCTCTGGGCGCCATGCCCTTTTCATCACGAAAAAACCGCTTCTTTTCATGTGGATGACCGCAAAGGTTTCTACCATTGCTTTGGGTGTCAAGCCAGCGGTGACGCGATCAAGTTCGTGCGAGAGACAGAGAATGTCGGCTTCATCGAAGCCGTCGAAATCCTCGCCGCCGAAGCCGGGATGGAAGTGCCCAAGCAGGACCCTCGCGCGCAGGAAAAGGCCGACCGCCGCACGCAACTGACCGAGGTCATGGAGCAGGCGACCGGCTTCTTTCGCCTCATGCTCAAGACCGGCGCGGGGGCAGAGGCGCGCGCCTACCTGGCCCGGCGCGGGCTGGATCAGGCCGCGCTGGAGCGTTGGGAGATCGGCTTTGCGCCCGCTGGCTGGGACAACCTGCGCGATGCGCTGGCCGCCAAGGGCGTGTCGGTGGACCTGATGTTGGGGGCCGGGCTGGTCAAGGCGTCGGACAAGGGACGGGCGCCCTATGACGTCTTTCGCAACCGCATCATGTTCCCGATCCGGGACGGGCGCGGGCGGGCGATTGCCTTTGGCGGGCGGGCGATGGACCCGAATGACAACGCCAAGTACCTCAACTCACCCGAGACAGAACTGTTCGACAAATCGCGCAACTTGTTCAACTTGAAGCCTGCCAGAGAGGCTGCGGGCAAGGGCCAGCCCCTGATTGTGGCCGAGGGCTATATGGATGTGATCGCGCTGTCGGAGGCGGGGTTCGAGGCCGCTGTCGCGCCTTTGGGCACGGCTGTCACCGAACCGCAGTTGCAGTTGATGTGGAGGGTGTCGGGGGAGCCTGTGATTGCGCTGGACGGCGATACCGCCGGTTTGCGCGCGGCCTACCGGGTGATCGACGTTGCCCTGCCGGTGCTGGAGGCCGGAAAGGGCCTGCGATTTGCCCTGATGCCAGAGGGCAAGGATCCGGATGATCTGTTGCGGGCCGAGGGTCCTGAGGCGGTGAAGGCGGTGCTGGATCGCGCCATGCCCATGGTGCAACTGCTGTGGCGGCAGGAGACCGAAGGCAAGGATTTTGACAGCCCGGAGCGGCGGGCCACCCTGGACAAGGCGCTGCGCGCCCGCATCAACAAGATTCAGGATGGCAGTCTGAAACACCATTATGGCGAGGCCCTGAAAGAGCTACGGTACCAGGCGTTTCGGGCGCAACGCCCCGAGCGCGGGCAGGGTGGCAATCGTCCCCCGTGGCGGCCCAAAGGAGCGCCATTGCCGGCCAGCCAGACCGCCAAGGCCTCCTTGCTGGCGTCCGCAGGCGAGGCCGGGGAACAACGGCTGCGTGTGGAGGTGATCCTTGCCGCCATCCTGTCGGCGCCGGAAATCGCACCGGAATTCGAACAGCGACTGGAGGACATGCCCTGCAGCGATCCGCAACTGGCGATGCTGCGCGATATCATGTTGCGGAGTATCGGCAACGCGCAGGGCATGAGGGCCGAAGCCGGGGAGGCATTCGGCGCGGACCCCCTTGAAATGTTGCTTGCGGGACGCCATGTCGCGATCGTTCCCTGCATTCGTTCGCCCGGAAACGCAGAGCTTGCGCGCCAGACCGTGACTGAGGAACTGGCGAAACTGACTGCGCAGGACGGATGGCACGCGGAACTGAAAGAAGCCGAAGAGGATTTGGAGGAACGCGCCGATGAGGCGCTGACATGGCGGTTGGCCGAGGCGGCGCGGGTGCGTGCACAGGCCGGACGGCGTAGCGAAGAAGACGATGCCGAATATGACGTCGGGCCCAACGGGGCACAGATCGACCGCGAGGAACGCAACGCGCTTGATTCGCTGTTGTCGCAGATTCGGTTCGAAAAGAACCGCAGATAAGCGGCGAATCAGTGACGAATCAGTAAAGAAATAAGGTTAGATGGGTGTGCGAATCACTGAATCGCGCTATTGAGTCGTTTCATCGAATCGCCCCCGTTACCGGACCCCTCATCAGGAGAGCCGCATGGCAGCCAAGGACAATGAAGACGTCAAGTCCGAAGACCAGGAAGAGGATGCAAGCCTCGACATGAGTCAGACTGCGGTCAAGAAGATGATCGCCGAGGCGCGTGAACGCGGCTACATCACCTACGATCAACTCAACCAGGTTCTTCCGCCTGATCAGGTCTCGTCCGACCAGATCGAAGACGTGATGTCCATGCTGTCCGAGATGGGCATTCAGGTCACTGAAGAGGAAGAGCAGGAGGACGACGACAACAAGGGCTCGACCGATCTGGTCGAAACCAAGAAAGCTGGTGAGGTCGCTGTCTCCGCCGGTAGCGCGGAAAAGCTGGACCGTACCGACGACCCGGTGCGCATGTACCTGCGCGAAATGGGCAGCGTCGAACTGCTGTCCCGCGAGGGCGAGATCGCGATTGCGAAACGCATCGAGGCTGGCCGCAACACGATGATCCTTGGGCTGTGCGAAAGCCCACTGACCTTCCAGGCGATCACCATCTGGCGCGACGAACTCCTGTCCGAGGACATTCTGCTGCGCGATGTGATCGACCTTGAGACCACATTCTCGGGCCAGATGGGCGAGGACGGTGAGGTTGGCGAACCGGTGGTTGATACCGCCAATGTCGATGCCGCCGCCAAGCCAAAGAGCGATGAGCCGGAATACGACGCTGACGGCAATCCCATCGCCAATGAAGACGACGACGACGACGACGAGCAGGCGAACATGTCGCTCGCTGCGATGGAAACCGCGCTCAAGCCGCGCGTGCTGGAGACGCTGGACCGCATCGCCAGCGACTATGAGGCGCTGGCCGAGCTGCAGGATAACCGGATCTCGGCCACGCTGAACAAGGACGGGTCCTTCAGCGCTACGGATGAGGCGCAATACCAACAACTTCGGTCCGAGATCGTCGAACTGGTGAATGAGCTTCACCTGCACAACAACCGGATCGAGGCGTTGATCGACCAGTTGTACGGTATCAACAAGCGGATCATGGCCATCGACTCGGCCATGGTGAAACTGGCGGATCAGGCGCGGATCAACCGCCGTGAGTTCGTCGAGGAATACCGCGGTCACGAGCTGGATCCCAACTGGATGGAACGGATGGGCGAAAAGTCCGGCCGTGGCTGGCAGATGTTCATCGAACGCTCGACCGACAAAGTCGAGGAACTGCGCGCCGACATGGCGCAGGTGGGCCAGTACGTCGGTCTGGACATCAGTGAATTCCGCCGCATCGTGAACCAGGTCCAGAAGGGTGAGAAAGAAGCCCGTCAGGCCAAGAAAGAGATGGTCGAGGCCAACCTGCGCCTCGTGATCTCGATCGCGAAGAAATACACCAACCGTGGCCTGCAATTCCTTGATCTCATTCAGGAAGGCAACATCGGCCTGATGAAGGCCGTGGACAAGTTCGAGTATCGTCGCGGATACAAATTCTCGACCTACGCGACATGGTGGATCCGGCAGGCCATCACCCGGTCGATTGCTGATCAGGCACGGACGATCCGTATTCCGGTCCACATGATCGAGACGATCAACAAGCTGGTCCGCACCGGACGCCAGATGCTGCACGAGATTGGCCGAGAGCCGACGCCGGAAGAACTGGCCGAGAAGTTGCAGATGCCGCTGGAAAAGGTTCGCAAGGTGATGAAAATCGCCAAGGAGCCGATCAGCCTCGAAACGCCGATTGGCGACGAGGAAGACAGCCAGCTTGGCGATTTCATCGAGGACAAGAACGCGATCCTGCCGCTGGATTCTGCGATTCAGGAGAACCTGAAGGAGACCACGACCCGGGTGCTGTCCTCGCTCACGCCACGTGAGGAACGTGTGCTGCGGATGCGTTTTGGCATCGGCATGAACACCGACCACACACTTGAGGAAGTGGGCCAGCAGTTCAGCGTGACCCGTGAACGTATCCGCCAGATCGAGGCGAAGGCCCTGCGCAAGCTCAAGCATCCGTCCAGGTCGCGCAAGCTGCGGTCCTTCCTGGATCAGTAAGCCGATGTCTTTGCTAAAGCGACTTTTCGGGGGTGGCGGCGCTGGCAAGGCGCCCGCCGCCTCTTTGACCGTCGAATACGAAGGGTTCCGGATCACACCGCAACCTCAGTTCGAAGGCGGTCAGTACCGGGTCGGTGCCCTGATCGAAGGTGAGGTGAATGGTGAGGCCAGGTCTCATCGCCTTATCCGGGCTGATATGATCCGTGACCCGGAGGAGGCGGCTGACGCCTCTATTCGCAAAGCCAAGCAGATGATCGACCAGATGGGCGTCCGGCTGTTCGACTGAGGTCCTCCGACTGGGGTCAGTCTTGCGCGGAGGTTGAAGGGGGCTTTCGCCGCTGCGGAAGAAACCGTGGGGCAAGGTGGCCTCGCCCCACGGCACAAATCAGTTCAGATGTTCGTTGAAAAACGCGATCGTCCGCTCCCACGCCAGTTCTGCTGCCGCCTCGTCGTAACGGGGTGTCGAGTCGTTGTGGAACCCGTGGTTCACTCCCGGATAGATATGGCCAGTATAGGTCTTGCCATGCTCTTTCAGCGCAGCCTCGTAGGCGGGCCAGCCTTCGTTGATCCGCTCGTCCAATTCCGCGTATTGCAGCAGCAGCGGTGCCTGGATCTTTGGCACGTCCTCGACGCTGGCCTGACGCCCATAGAACGGGACAGAGGCGCCCAGTTCCGGGTAGGCCACGGCCAGCGCGTTGCAGACCCCGCCACCATAGCAAAATCCGACACAGCCCACCTTGCCCGTGGTGTCGTCATGACCGGCAAGAAATTCGTAAGCTGCGAAGAAATCGTTCATCAGTTTGACGCCGTCAACGGTCCTTTGCAGGTCGCGACCGTCGGAATCGTTGCCCGGATAGCCGCCAACTGACGTCAGCCCGTCAGGTGCCAGCGCGATAAAGCCCGCCTTGGCGACGCGGCGCGCCACATCCTCGATGTAGGGATTCAAGCCACGGTTTTCATGCACCACCACCACAGCCGGCAGCGGGCCGGTGGCATTGGCGGGCTTCACCAGATAGCCGCGCACCTCGCCATGTCCGTTGGGCGAGGGATACATGATGTATTCCGGCATTATGTCCGGATCGGTGAATTGGACCTGGTTTGCCATCGCATAGTTGGGGGAAAGCATGTTGAGCAGCGTCACGGCGGTCACACTGCCCACGGCGAACTTGCCCGCGCGGTCGAGGAATTCGCGCTTGGTGATTCTGCCGTGGGCGTAGAAATCGTAAAGGTCCAGCAATTCCTGATCAAAATCGGCAGCCGTCATGCGGCGCTGTGGTGTCTGGTCGTTCATCGAGCTCTCCCTGAGATCCGTGCCGGTCCGTTGCGGTGCCGGTTTTCGGATGTGGGAAAGATAGCCGCAAAACAGAGCAGGGAAAGTGGCGGGCGCATAACGTTTTCAAGATCACTACTGCGGGATCGGGACTGTACGAATTCACGCCGCAGTTGACCGCTTGGGTGCGAAGAACCTTGAATGGCGATGGTCTGTGTACACTATTTGGGCGCCAATCCTCGCCCCGCCCTGTCGATCCCCGAGATCGGCGGGCGGCTTGCGCCGGGGACATGGCAGGGGCGTACCTGTTTGAGCACCTGACCGCGCCGCTTCGCCCAGAGGTGGCGGCGCTGGCCAGCCCGTAAGGCGCCGACGCGAGGAACACGGGATTGGCCGCCCTGTCAGAGGCGGCCAATGTTCATGCCGTCATTCGTCTTCCAGCAGGAATGTCACGTTCAGGTTGACCTGGTAATGCACGATCGCGCCATTATCGACCTTCACGTTCTGCTCCTTGACCCAGGCGGAGGTGACGTTACGCAGGGTCTTGGTTGCGCGGTCGATGCCTTTCTTGGTGGCGTCGTCAAAGCTTGTCGGCGATGTGGCGGAAATCTCGGTTACACGGGCAACACTCATTGCGGGCTCCTCTCTGTCGGGGGTGAGGCTGTAATTGCCGCACCGCGCCCCCCGGGTCACGGCCTGCAAGACGTTGTAATCACGCTGCGGCCCAATGACGGGCGAGCCCGGCCTGAGTCGCAGATCCTCAGTATAGAGCGGCGGACCCGGACTGCATAGCGGCGCGGCCCACGCTTGCAGGGCGGGCCGAATGACATCCGTTCAGGTGTTTGCCGATAGGGTGAACAAACGTTCTCACGCCGGTTCTCTTTGATACCCGCGCCGGTCCGTTGCGGTTCCGGCAACCGGATGCGAGAAGGTTGACCGCAAAGTGGTGTCGGAGATGAGTGTGACGCATAACGTTTTCTTGATCCATACAAGCGGACCCGGCCTTTACGAGTTCACGCCGCAGTTGTCCGACTGGGTTCGTCAGGCGGGCATCGCCGAGGGGCTGTGCACCCTGTTTGTGCGCCATACCTCGGCCAGTCTGTTGATACAGGAAAACGCCGATCCCGACGTTCAGCGGGATATGTCCACGTTTTTTCAACGGCTTGTTCCGGATGCAGACGCGCCGGAAATGTCCTATCTGACACACCTGTGCGAAGGGCCTGACGATATGCCTGCGCACCTCAAGGCAGCGCTCTTGCCGGTCAGCCTGTCGATCCCGGTGATCGGGGGTAAGCTGGCGCTGGGGACATGGCAGGGGATCTACCTGTTTGAACACCGAACCGCGCCGCATCGCCGCGAGGTGGCGGCGCACCTGGGCGGGTGAGGTTTTCCGCCATTGTTCCATTAACCTTTGCTGGTAGACTCTCCAACAATAGCTGACGCCGTTTTTCATTTCGTTTCATCGGGATTGGACCCATGCCACGCAAGTCTAAAGGTCGGGCGTTCATCGCCATCGGGCTCCTGCTTGCCGCAGGAAGCGCCGGGGCCGTGATTGGCCTGCCCGAATTCATCATCCGCCAGACCGCGACTCTGGCGTCCACCTGCCTTGAGGTAGAGGAGCGCGACAAGATCTGCCGCTTCATCGGCGGCCCGCTCGAGATGGCCGGAGAGCCGGTTTACATGGAGGCGATTTCGCACGCTTTCCTGCCGACAAAGGTCAAGATCGATTTCATCGACGCAGGCGCGCAGAAATGGACCGCGCCGGTCAACACGCTGACCGATGGGGCGACGATCCCCGTGATCTTCGCGCCCCTGATCGGCGACCGGCAAAGCCGGGAATACGTGATGGCCGCGGCCCTGCATGACGCATATTGCGGCATGGGCAACGAGGACCTGCAAACCTTCCGCACCCGTCCGTGGGCGGAAGTGCACCGCATGTTCTATGAGGCCCTGCTGGTCAACGGCACGCCGCCGCGCATGGCAAAGGTCATGTATGCCGCCGTTTTCCTTGGCGGGCCGCGCTGGGACGATCCGGAACGGTCGCTGGAGCACCTGCCGTTGGAGATGCTTTTGCAGGAGATGGAATGGTGTCTGCAGTGGATTCGCCTGACGGATCCCAGCCCGGACGAGATCGAACAATGGATGGAAGAACGCGAACAGTTGCTTCTGTCCGGTGAACCGCAGACAATGCCCGAGTATCTTCGTCCGTCGAAGGCTCCACGGGGACTCTGAACGTGTCATCAAACGCTTGTGCGATCGAGGTTGATCGCTGGATTGCTGCCCATGCAGACCAGCTTTCGGACTGGTGCGCGAAGATATTCGATTTCGCCGAGCCCGCGTGGCGCGAATACCGGTCGGCGGCATGGTATGTCGACCGGCTGCGCGCCGAGGGGTTCGAGGTGGAGGAATGCTCTGCCGGGATGCCCACCGCCTTTTGCGCGCGCTGGTCACAGGGGCAGGGGCCGATGGTCGGCATGTATGCCGAATATGACGCCGTCCCCGCCAACTGTCAGGCACCGGTGCCGCATGAGGCCCCGCGCGCAGGGCTTGGTCCCCTGGCCGCGGGGCACACGGATCCGCATTCGGCCTTGGGGATGGGGGCTTTGGCCGGGGCTTTGGCGACCAAGGCCGCGATGCAGGCGCTGAACATCTCCGGCGGCATCCAGATCACCGGTGAACCGGCGGAAAAGGTGCGTGGGTCCAAACCCCTGCATGCCGCCGCTGGGTACTATGATGGTCTTTGTGCCATGCTGTCGTGGCACCCGTTCTACATGCTGCCGCTGTGCAACACCGTCCGCTGGGACACCCATTGCGGCGCGGCCTACAGTTTTGTCTATCGATTCCGGTGCGAAGCCCCGCACCTCTGGATGCAGGGGGGCGCAGGCGCGCCGCCGATCCCGCAAAGCCATTCCGACGTCCGCCCGCCCGGCGCAAATGATGCGTTGATGATGATGTATCAAGGCGCGCGCGCGTTGCGGGATTCAATGCTGCCGCATCGTGGCGGCTGGTCCGTGTCAGAGGCGATCCTGTCCACCGGGCAGGCCACCGCAGACAACCTGCCCGCCCGGCAGGCTGATCTGCAATACATGATCCGGGTGCCGGATATCGCGATGGCGGAACAGATCACGGCCCGGCTGGACGCCCATGCCGCGCTTTCGGCTCAAATGACCGGCTGTACTGTAGAAAAGGTCTGGGTCTGCAAGTCCCGCCCCGGTCTGGCCAATCACGCCCTGGCCAGCCTTGCCTGGGACGCGCTGCAAGAGGTGGGGGCGCCAGAATACAACGATCCGGCACGCGCTCTTGCCCGGCAGGTTCAGACGGCCTGCGGCCAGCCGGAAACCGAGGATCCCCTGATCTCCGAATGCACGCGCCTGATCGCACCGCAAGAGGCCGAGGCGCTGCTCCGCCTCGACCTGCCGCCAAGCCAGTTCAACAGCACGTCGGATGATTACACCGATATGTGCTGGCACGCGCCAACGGCCCGTATCTACATCGCCCGCCCGGCCTTGCGCGGCGGTCCTTATCCGCCCTGGGCGATGAATGCGCTGGGGGGCATGCCTGCGCTGATCGACCCCAGTGTGCGGACCGCCGGCCGCGTCCTGTCGCGCACGGCGCTGCGCCTGATGACAGACCCCGACGCGCGGGACAGGGCATGGGCCGAATTCGAAACCCGCAGCACAGCCGCGCCGATCCCGCCGCTGGCCGATTACCCGCCGCCGATTGATCTGCCCTGGCCGGAATACGTAACCACGCCCCGCGGAACCCATTGGCTTATCCCCGGCTGAGCCAATCCTCCATTTTGCGGCGCTATTTCCCCTCTACCCAAATTCTGGCGGCTGACCTATAGTGGCTGTGGATAATTGGGGGCCAACCCCATGACCAGAGGCAGGAACACCAGGAAAAACGAGGGGATGGGCCCATGCGCTGCCCGTTTTGCGGAAACATCGATACCCAGGTAAAGGACTCACGTCCCGCCGAAGACCACGTTTCAATCAGGCGGCGCAGGTTTTGCCCTGCCTGTGGCGGTCGCTTTACCACCTACGAACGGGTGCAGTTGCGTGATCTTGTGGTCATCAAGACCAACGGCAGGCGGGAAGACTTCGACCGGGACAAGCTGGAACGCTCGATCCGGATCGCCTTGCAAAAACGCCCGCTTGATCCCGAACGCGTCGACCAGATGATTTCTGGCATCGTGCGGCGGCTGGAAAGCATGGGCGAGACGGACATTCCGTCCAAGATGATCGGTGAGATCGTCATGGAAACGCTGGCGCGGATCGATACCGTCGCCTATGTGCGGTTTGCCAGCGTCTACAAGAACTTCCAGGCGGCTGACGATTTCGACAAGTTTGTCAGCGAATTGCGGCCCGAGGGCCCGGCGGAGAAGTGAGCCGGGACGACGCCCGGCACATGGCCCACGCGCTGAGCCTGGGCCGTCGCGGGATGGGCCAGTGCTGGCCCAATCCATCGGTCGGCTGTGTCATTGTACGTGATGGGCGGGTTGTCGGCCGCGGCTGGACTCAGCCCGGCGGTCGCCCGCATGCGGAAACCGAAGCCCTGCACATGGCCGGAGAGGCGGCACACGGCGCCACTGCCTATGTCACGCTGGAGCCCTGCGCCCACCACGGTGAGACGCCGCCTTGTTGCGTGGCGCTGGCCAATACCGGGATCGCAAGGGTTGTTGCCGCTGTGCCCGACAGCGACGTGAGAGTCGATGGCCAAGGCTTTGAATACCTGCGCAAACATGGAGTTGAGGTCGCCACCGGCATCGGTGCTGATACCGCTCTGCTGGATCATGCAGGGTTTTTCCTGAAGATCTCGCAAGGGCGGCCTTGGGTGACGCTGAAACTCGCCATGACATTGGACGGGCGGATCGCCACGGCCACTGGCGAAAGCCAGTGGATCACCGGTCCCGAGGCCCGCCGCGCGGTCCATGCCCTGCGGGCGAGGCATGATGCGGTCATGGTCGGTGCGGGAACGGCCCGTGCGGACGATCCGCAGTTGACAGTGCGCGGCTTTGGCGCGCGGCGTCAGCCTGTTCGATTGGTCGTCTCGCGGCTGATCGACGTGCCCTTGATGAGCCAACTGGCCCAGACCGCGCGCGATGTACCTGTCTGGCTGTGTCATGGACCTGAGGCGCGGTCGGAGCTGCGGTCTGCGTGGCAAGGCATCGGTGCGCGGCTTATCCCTTGCCAGATTGCGGGCGGACGGCTGGACCCGGCAGATCTTTTGCAAAGCCTTGGCGACGCAGGGCTGACGCGCGTGTTCTGCGAGGGCGGTGGGCAACTGGCGGCATCGCTGCTGCTGCATGACCTGGTGGACGAATTGCATGTCTTCTCCGCCGGGGCGGTATTGGGTGCCGAAGGCCATCCCGGCATCGGCGCGTTGGGGGTCGACAAGCTGTCCGAAGCGCCCCGTTTCCAGCTTGTGGATGTCCGTGGCATCGGCGCGGATATTCAGCACGTCTGGCGGCGGCGTCAAAGCCTCTAAACCGGGCAATCCCAGATGGTTAACAACCCTGGCATGAAGTTAACCAAGAGTTAATGTCCTGTGGATAAACCTGAAAGTAACTTTAAATCAGCTTGCTGGAACAATTCCTTTAAAAGAAGCATCATCGCCGCCACAAATACGCCCGGCTGGCCAGCGCTCCCTGCAGCTTGGCAAGGCCTCGATTGACTGGACCGGGCGTCGGGATCTTCCCGGTTTTCAAACGGTTCACGACGGTTTCTACCGGGCAGGGTGAGCCTGTGATCGGGTCGAAGTAGCGCGGATAGTCAATCAGCGTGGCATGGACCAGCGCCTCCAATGACGGGCGCGGCCCGTGCAGACGCCGTGCGGGAACCGGCCCAAGGTCCCGCGTCAGGCCCCATCCGGCGTAAAACGGCGCGCCCAGCGTGACCACCCGGCATCCACGCAACAGCGCCTCGAACCCGGTCAGCGAGGTCATCGTCCACACTTCGTCCACCTCGCACAAAAGCGCGCCGATGTCACAGCGGTCCAGCACCATGTCCGCCCAGCGTTCGGGGTTATCGACTGTCCCGGCGCGCAAACCGGCCTCCACATCCGGATGCGGTTTCCACAGGACCACCGCAGTGGGGTTCTCGGCGCGCACGCGCTCCAGCAGTTTGGCGTTGCTGCGGGTTTGGGGGCTGCCCTTGAGGATCGACGCGTCGTCTTCCACCTGACCGGGCACGAGGATCCGGTGTCCCGGTGGCAATGTAGGTAATTGTCCGGACAAGTTGTATTTTGACAAGCCGCTGCTCACCAAAGACCTGATCAGCCGTTGGGTTCGTTCGGTTTGGTCAAGCCTTAGCGCTTGCGCTCGCCGCTGAATCAGCGCCTCTAGGGCCGATCCATGGGTCGGGTCGTAATAAATCCCCTCGGAATCCAGCACCAGCGACAGGGGCGGGACCAGATCGGCCCCCAATCCGCGCGATCTGAGGAAGCCGTCCTCGACCCGCGTCGCCTTTCCCTTGGCTTTGTTGGCCCAAACCATCAGCGGCCGGGCCTCTGCGGCCGAGATATCCCGAGCCTTGTCCACATCATCTACGAAGTGTATCCGCTTCTCTGCGCCAAAGAATTTCTGCAAGGGGGCTCTTTTCCACAGCCGCATGCCAGAAGCCACCCAACCGGCACGATCCTCACGCCACGCCCGTGTCCGGGCCTCCAGAGCGCCCAGAACGTCCTCGACCTCCGCCAGGCAATCGCCATAGGGATTGTACCATCGGGGGTAGAGGACCATCGCGCCCGCGCATAACTGTGCGCGTGTCAGGGTCCGGCGGCGGCGCGTGAGGATGGTTTCGTCCTCGGTCAATCCCCAGCCCGCATAGAAGGGCAGGCCAAAGACTCTCGGGCGGTGCCCGGCGAGAATGGCCTCGAACCCCATTTGTGACGACACGGTATACACCGCCGTGGCCCCCTCCAGCAGAGTCCAGGGCGAGGCGGCGGCATCAAACAGCGTGATCTCGCCCCCCGCATCCTCGCGCCCGTAATGCCCGGCGCGAAAGCCTGCCCCGGTTTCAGGATGCGTTTTCAAGACGATGCGGGCGCCCGGGTTTTCCTCGCGCGCAACAAACAGCATTTCAAGAAAGCGCGACCGATCCGCCCCGCTGGCGCGGACCGAGGCATCACCGCGCGTCTGGTCGATTACCAGGACGTAGCCTGGTGAAGGCACCTCCAGATCCGGACGTGTGGCCGAATATTTGCTCAGATGCGCCTCTTGCATCCGGGCCATGACGCCGCGCGCCCGGTTCAACAGCACGGTGTCGTCCAGAGGGTGCGTGTTCAGCAGGGTTTCAAGATCCGAGGGCGACCGCCCGTCAAAATGTACGCCGCTGTGGTCGATCAACAGCCCCAGGGGCGGTTCGCCCGCCCGCCCGGGGCGCAGCGAGCGCAGAAAAGCATCCTCGACCCGCACCAGCCCCGCGCCGGTGCGCGCGGCCATCGCCTCACCCCGGTGGGCATAGGGGGATTGTCCCCAGACACCGACGCAGTCCTCTGGTCCCGGACGCCCCAGCGACAGGCGATACCCGGCCAGTGACAGGATGCGGCGCAGCCTGGATTGTCTCAGAAAGCCAGCGTTGTAGACGTAAAGACGCCGGGGAATTTCTCCCCCGGCGTGGCCCTGTCCCTCGTATGTTTTTATCAAGGGCCGTCAGCCGCCCGAAACGGTATCGGCAGCCGTGGTCAGAGTGCCTACGGCGCCCAAGGTCCCGGTCAGGGCGGCAATCACCTTGTTCCATTGCGTGAACGGAGCCTCGGTGACGTAAAGCGTGTCCTGATCGCGGATCACGAAGTCCCGCGCCATGAACATGCCGTTTGGTTCGGTCAGGTCGAGCACATAGACCATGCGCTGCGCGCCGACCAGATCGTCGCGGCCCAGCACTTGATTGGCGATCTCGGCCGGTTCGTTGCGGAAGACAAAGACGCCGGTCGGGTCCGCCGCGCTGGACAGCAGACCGCCGACCTGTGCGATGGCCTCGACCGCCGAAATGACCTGCGATTCAAACGGAACGCGCGCCTGTGTGCCGGTCGCTCCAAGGGCGGTAAAAGCCCGGGTGTCTTCCTCGACAAGGATCCGGTCGCCACCGCGCAAAGCGATGTCGAATTTCGGATTCTCATAGAGGTCCTGGAACCAGATCTTGCCCTTGTGGTCGCCGCGCAACACGGTGATCTGTGCGATTTCCGGTTCGATCGAGATGCCGCCCGCGCGGGCCAGCATTGCCGACAACGTGCGGGTGGGGCGTTCGATGGCATAAACACCCTGACCGCCGACAGAGCCCACCAGGCTGACGGTCGATCCGTCACCCGCGATGCGGCGCACCTCGACCTGCGGATCGGGGGTCTGGTCTTCGAGCCGGGTGGTGATGATCTGGCGGATGCGTTCCGGAGTATTGCCCGAGGCGCGGATGCGGCCCGCGTAAGGCACAAAGATAAAGCCTGCGCCATCCACCTGCACTTCTTCAAGGATGGTGGAATTGGCGGTTTCGGCGGCCAGCAGGCCATCGTCGACGTTTTCCCAGATCGTCAGGCCCAATGTGTCACCGGGCCGGATCGTGTCCGACCCGACAAGGCTGGCATTCTTGAACGCATCGGTAAATCCCAGCGCCGGGACAACCGAGGTGGCCCGCGTCACGCGGTTGTTGACAGCGACGATAAAGGCATCTCCTTCGCGCTGGACGGAACCGGCATAGATTTCACGTTTGTTGGGACCAACGCGCGGCAGGCCGCAGGATGCCACAAGCGACACCGCGACCAGGAGCGCGACTCCACGCGCCCACGGAAGATGGGGTTGTTTCACTGCTCGGTCTCCTCGACCTGTTTTATTCTGCCTCAGGTTTTTTTGATAACCTACCGGACTCCGTGCATTAATGCCAGTCCGGCAGCCGCAGGCCGTCAGTGCACCACGCGCAACTGTTGCCGTGGGGCCGCGGTCCCGCGCTGCAGCGCGTCATATGGGTCATCTGGCGACAGCATCAGGTCCACCACCTGCCGCAGCAATTGCCGCCGCCCGCGGGCCGAATAGAAACCGCCGGGGAGTTGTGAAGTTTCAAGCAGGTAGCGCCGGTAATCCTTGTAGGCCTTGTTGTCGGGCCGTGTCGGTTGGGAAAAGAATTCGGGCAGCGGCTGGATCGAGACGAACTCGGGCTTGGCATAGACCGCGTCGCCAAAGACCTTGAGCGGAATACCGCGCCACAGCACCTGTTGCGCGGCGGTGGAATTCACCGTGACCGCGCTGCGCGCATCGTTCAGCAGCTGCGCCAGCTTGCCGCCGCGCACGTAGTGCACCCGGTCGGTCACGCCGTGGGTTTGGGCAGAGCGCGCCACGGCACGGCGCACCTGCGCCCGACCGTCCTCCAGCGGATGCGCCTTGAACACTAGGTGATGATGCCCCGGCGCGCCCTCGGCAAAACCTTCGATCACCAGATCGACGAAGTCCGGCATGGTGTCGAAGGGTGAATGTCTCTGAAAGCTGGAATCATGTTCGAGCTGCATCAGGGCCAGATGATAGGGAAATCCGCCCATGCGGATGCGCGCAGTGGCAAACACCCGGTCCGCCCAGCTGAACGGCATCAGGAACAGCCGCCGCAGGTAGAGCAGAAACTCTTGAAATACGGACAGCGACCGGTGTGGTTGAAAATTGCGGTAATCGCCGTTCCGGAACATCACGAACCAGTGGTAGAGCGCGCCGTAAAAGATGTGCTGACGCATGTCGCCCCAATGGGCCGGGGGCAGGGGCGCCTCCATGTCCGACAGTTCCAGCGCCCGGCGCATGTCCCCGACCGACATCTGCATCAGTCGGGAGTGTCCGTTGGATCCGCCGCGTTCATAGGTGACCCAGTAGGGCCGCATATAGCCTTCTTCGAAGACATGCACCCTCAGACCGCGCGCGCGGGCCTCTTCGACTGCCTCGGCATGGATCGGTCGGACGTCGCCGTACAGCACGATATCGGTGACGTCGCGCTGTTCGACCAGATCGACAAACCAACCCCGCCGGTCCTGCGGCGTGCCGCGATAGGGCAGGTAGCTTTTGGGGTGGAACCAGAAGGCGCGGTCGCCCGCGTTGAACCCGACGCGCCAGACCTCTGCGCCGGTCTTGCGCAGCATTGCGCCAAGCCGGTTAAAGAACGGCCCGTGAGGTCCCTGCAGGAACAGAAAGACCCGTGTATCGCCGGTTGCCTTGCTCATGACTCGCAGATATGCCCTCTTGCTGAGCAAATAGTTTAACGCTTGAGTTCGGCGAAATTAAGGCCCGAGGGCAGGGGGACGGCATGTTTACGGGGATCGTGACCGATATTGGAACCGTTCAGCGGCTGGAAAAGCGCGGCGATCTGCATGCGCGGATCGGCACCAAGTATGACACCTCGCGCGTCGACATGGGCGCCTCGATTGCCTGCAACGGGGTTTGCCTGACGGTGGTCGGCCTTGGAGAGGGCTGGTTCGATGTCGATATCAGCGCCGAGACGGTGTCGAAGACAAATGTCGGAGACTGGGGCGAAGGCACGCGGCTGAACCTTGAACGCGCGCTGCGCGTGGGGGATGAACTGGGCGGGCACATCGTGTCCGGCCATGTCGATGGCGTGGCCGAGGTGGTGGCGATGCACGACGAAGGCGAAAGCACCCGCATCACTTTTCGCGCGCCAGACGCCCTGGCCAAATTCATCGCGCCCAAAGGGTCGGTCGCGCTGAACGGGACCTCGCTGACGGTGAACGAGGTGAACGGCTGCGATTTCGGCATCAACGTCATCCCGCACACCAAGGAGGTGACGACCTGGGGTGGCACCAAGATCGGAGATCGCATCAACCTCGAAATCGACACAGTTGCCCGTTACGTGGCGCGGCTGCAGGAATGGGGTTGATCCCTTTTGAGGCCAGTACCTTGGGCGCGCATTCGACTTGAGGGCAGATGTTGATCATTCTGCCGGCTGAAAGCCCACGATCAACTGCCGCAGGCCCAGCGCCGCCCCGGCAAAGATGGCGGCAAAGGTCACGGGGGCCGAAAAGGCCAGCAGGGAAAACGCACTGAGCCCCTGTCCCACGGAACAACCCAGCGCGATCACCGCGCCGCCGCCCATCAACGCCGCGCCGAGGATCTGGCGGCGCAATTCGCGGGGGTCCTCACAGGCTTCCCAGCGGAAGTGCCCCTTTAACAGCGACCCGATAAAGGCCCCGCCCCAGACGCCCGTGACCGAGCCGACCGCGAAGCTCAGGGGACGCGCAGAGCCTGTCATCCACCACTGGATGGACTCCCCCAGAGGCGCGGCAAAGCTGTGCGACACCACGGGCAGCGCCTCGAACCCGGTATGGGCCACCCACGACGTACCCGCCCAGGCCCCGACAATGGCCAGAGCGACGGTCGCCGACCAGATCAACGGTCCGGGTTTTTCCCAGACCGCGCGCGCGGCGGCCGAGCCTGCGAACACCAGTGCCCCCAGCACCATGCCCAGAACCGCTACCGGCGCGCCGGTCAGCGCCGACAGGTGGTGCGCGATGCCCGGAGGCACGTCGGTCGTGACAGGACTTTGGGGAAACAGAAGGCCACGGAGCGGGGCAAGAGGCCCAGACAGAACAACATAGGTCGCCACCCCCATGACCAGCACGATGACAAAGCTGCGCAGGTCGCCGCCCCCCAGCCGGGCAATCGCGCCGTAGCCGCACATGCCCGACAGCGCCATGCCATAGCCGAACACCAACCCGCCGAAGATCGAGGCCAAGGGCGACCAGCGGATCGACAGGTAATAGGTCTCGGCATCGACCAGGACCCCCGCAGCCATCAGCCCGAAACTGCCAACCACGGCCAGCCCGATCGCCATGCCCCACATGCGCAGCCGTAGGGTCGAGCCGCCATAAAGCGCGTCTTCGATCGCGCCCATCGTGCAGAAACGCCCGAGCCGCGCCGCAAGGCCCAGCAACAGACCACTCAACAACCCGATCAGGGCAACCATCTGGGGTTCGGTCAGAAACGCGATCATGGGCGGGCCCTCCTCCTGACCCGTTGCCCAAAGGCACTCCGAATTTTCATGTACGCCGCTTTTCTGTAAACGTCGCCATGTAGTCTGCGCCGTTAACGGCCTGGCGTCACTCGTCCTTGCAAAACAGATCGTACACACATTCCAGCATCTTGCGCGGACGATCATCCGCAAGCCGGTAATAAATCGCCTTGCCTTCACGCCGCGGCACCACCAGCCCTTCCAGCCGCAGACGCGACAACTGCTGGCTGACCGCCGCCTGTCGCGCGGACAGCAGGTCTTCGAGTTCGGTCACCGATTTTTCGCCCGTGACCAGATGGCACAGGATCATCAACCGGCCTTCATGACTGATCGCCTTCAGAAAGGAGGACGCGGCTGTCGCCTTCTCGACGATGGCGTCAAGCTCCGCGTCGGAGAGATCGTCATGCAAAACCGGTAGCGCCATGGCGGGTCTTCCTGTTTCAGTTCGCAGGCGGTGCAAAGGCCGTGTTCTCCTGCAGGAGCCGTGAGTACACTGGCCAGAAGAAGTTTTCGCCTACGTAACCTTCCATTCTTGCGACTTCTTCACCATCGTCGACAAGAATGAAGGTCGGCGTAAAGTTCACCCGTCGCGCATAGGTCACGCCCTCGGGCGGTCCCATGTGCAGATCTGCCCGCACCAGCGGAGCGAATTTTCCTTCGGCAGTGTTCGGATAGGCCGGCGCAATCTGATCGTTCCACGCGGCGCAATAGGCGCAGCCGGGCTGTTCGACCATCACCAGCCGCAAGTCACCTGCACCACCGGCCCCCGTCAGCGACAAAAGGCAGGCAAGGGAGGCCGCAAAGATTCTCAGAGAAGACATGGTACACCGATTGACGCGCGATTGACGGACAACGTAATCTGAATATGTGAATTATTCAAGCAAAGGCGTTCCATCGTGCTCGACATCTCCTTCGCCGGGGCGGCACTTGCCGGACTGTTAAGCTTTTTCACGCCCTGCATCCTGCCCATGGTGCCGTTTTACCTGTGCTACATGGCGGGCATCTCGATGGCGGAACTGCGCGACGACGCAGGAATCAGTCCGGGCGCGCAGCGCCGTCTGATTGTTTCGTCGGTGGTCTTCGCGGCGGGCGTGACCACGATCTTCGTGCTTCTGGGAATGGGGGCGACGGCGGTCGGGCAGGCCTTTGCCGATTACCTTGATACGCTGAAATGGGTCGCCGTAGTGATTCTTGCGGTCTTTGGCCTGCACTTCCTCGGCGTCATCCGGATCGGTCTGCTGTACCGTGAGGCCCGCGTCGAAAGCTCGGCCAAGCCGACGACCATCTTCGGCGCCTACCTCATGGGGCTGGCCTTTGGTTTCGGATGGACGCCCTGTGTCGGGCCGGCGCTGGCCTCGATCCTGATGATCGCCTCGGGGATGGGGGACATATCGCGGGGCGGCCTGTTGTTGTTGGTCTATGGCATCGGCATGACCGCACCTTTCGTGGTTGCGGCCCTGTTTTCCGGGCCGTTCCTGAAGTGGACCGCGCGCCACCGCGACAAGCTGCAATATGTCGAGAAGGTGATGGGGGCGATGCTGATCCTGTTTGCGGTTCTGATTGCAACGGATACGGTCAATGTGATCGCCCAATGGATGATCGAGACTTTCCCGTCCTGGACCTCGCTGAGTTGAGGACGAAGTAACCAGCGGTTACCGGGCTGTCCCGCCCGCCACCGCGCGAACCAAGGAGGAGATCGGTATGAAAACCTGGATCGGAGCGGCGCTGGCCGTGGTCATGGCGCTGCCTGTGGCGGCCGCAGAGTTGGGTGACGACGGGCTGCACAAGCAACCGTGGATTCGCGACACCTTCAAGGACCTGCGCGAAGACCTCCAAGAGGCCAATGCCGAGGGCAAGCGGCTGGTCCTGTTCTTTGAACAGCGCGGCTGTTCCTATTGCCGTGCCATGCATGAAGAGGTTTTTGACCTGCCGGATGTCTCGCAGTTCATCGACGAAAATTACTTTGTCGTTCAGTTGAACCTGCACGGTGACATAGAGGTGACCGATTTCGACGGCGAGACGCTGGTCGAAAAGGACATGGCGCGCAAGTGGCGGGTGCTGTTCACGCCGACTATCGTCTTTCTGCCAGAAGACATTCCCGAAGGCATGAGCGCCATGGACGCGCAAGTGGCTGTGATGCCCGGCGCGTTTTCCAAGGGGACGTCCCTCGACATGTTCACATGGGTGGCGGAGAAGCGGTATGAAATTCAGGACGAAACCGGCGAGGATTTCCAGCGCTATCATGCCCGCAGGATCCAGGAACGGGATGACGGACACACCGATTGAGCGGCGTTGCGATTCGGCGCCCCGGGCCTGACCCATGTTCCAACCCGTCGGATCCGGACATTGGCACAACCGGCGGATGAAAAGTGGCTTCGATTGTGAGAATGCCGCATCTCGCCCACGTCCGCGTCTTCCGACGGGCGAGGCGGTTCGCGATCGTTTCGACACCGTGCCGTCGCTCGTCTTGATCGATTAACTGTTTGGCTCCGGTGCGAAAATACGCCTCTGACTGCGTTTGCTGCGGCGCAGCAGGGGTGCGGAATTTTGTTTCAAGGTGCGACCAAACGGAGCAATAATTCACATCCGTGAATTTGTTGTTGCGAAACCTTTGCCCAGTGGCCTACGGTATACCACAGCAGCGAAAAGCCAGAGTCTCCGATGGAGGCTCGAAAGCCTAGGGAGGGAACATGAGGCTTACAGCAATGACTGCGGCGGCGGCTCTGGTCGCCGGGGCCGCGTTTGCGGACACCGTCGCCCCCGGGGACGTCCAGTTTGGCGAATACGGGGAAGTTCAGGCTTCGCTGACCGGCATGGCCGGAAACGCGGACAACGGGCGTACCGTCTTTTCGTCGAAATCGAAGGGAAACTGCGTGGCCTGCCACGCGGTCTCACAACTGCCGGACGTGCCCTTTCAGGGCGAAGTCGGCCCCGAGCTGTCATGGACAGGTGAGGCGCGCACAGCCGAGGAACTGCGTGGCATCGTGGCCAACGCCAAGATGGCGTTCCCCGAGACTGTGATGCCCTCGTTCTACAAGACCACCGGTTATGTCCGTCCCGGCGATGGGTACACCGGCAAAGCCGCCGAGGGCGATCTGCCGCCGCTCCTTACGGCGCAGGATATCGAAGATGTTGTGGCTTTCCTGCTGACGCTGCAGGAAAGCTGACCGAGCACACCAAGGAGAAACACGATGGACTTCACGAGACGTGAAACCCTGGCACTGGGCGCTGGTGCCGCCGCCATGGCGATTCTGCCTCTGCAGGCAGCCGCGCAGGCCGATCCGAACGCTGAATTGGTCGGCACCGCTGACGAGTTCCTTGCCGGTGCAGACGCCGGCGCGGGCGATCTCAGCCTGACCGCTCCGGAAATCGCCGAGAACGGCAACACCGTTCCGATCGAGATCGACGCTCCGGGCGCTGTCGAGGTGCGTATCTTCGCGCTGGGCAACCCGACCCCGGGTGTCGCGACTTTCCGGTTCGGCCCGCTGGCCGGTTCGCAAAGCGCATCGACCCGTATCCGCCTGGCCGGCACGCAGGACGTGCAGGCCATCGCCAAGATGGCAGACGGCAGCTACCAGACCGCGATGAAGACCGTGAAGGTCACCATCGGCGGCTGCGGCGGCTGATTCATCGGCTTACCTGATAGGAGTTCTGAAAAATGGCATCTGGTGTCAAACCCCGCGTCAAAGCCCCCACAACAGCCGAAGCTGGTGAGGTCGTGACCATCAAGACCCTGATTTCGCACAGTATGGAATCGGGGCAGCGCAAGGACGGTGCGGGCAATATCATCCCGCGGTCGATCATCAACCGCTTCACCTGCGATTTCAACGGCCAGAACGTGATTGAAATCGTTCTCGCGCCCGCGATCTCGACCAACCCTTACTTCGAATTCGAAGCGACCATCCCGGAAGCCGGTGATCTGAAGTTCACCTGGTACGACGATGACGGTGACGTCTACGAAGAAATCAAGTCGGTCGCAATCGGCTGACCTGAGCAAGCTTTATCCTGCCCCGTATCCAGCGGGGCGGGGTCGCCAATTGGGAGGGTTCATAATGAAATTCAAGGCATTGACGGCTGCGGCTGCACTGCTGACGGCAACCGCGGCTTTTGCCGGCGGCGCCGACGACGACACGCTGGTCGTCAATGGCGAGATCAACATGGTCACCAAGACTGCCGCGCCGGATCACCTGGACGGTGCGCTGGACGAAATCATCTCGGGCTGGCACTTCCGTGCGGATGAAACACAGCAGTTGCAGACCGACGATTTCGGAAACCAGGGCATGATCTTCGTCGACCAGGCCGCCGAGGCCTGGGAAACCGCCGAAGGGACCGAAGGCAAGGCCTGCTCTGATTGCCACGGTGATGCAGCGGATTCGATGGCCGGAGTGGCGGCGACCTATCCGAAGTTCAACACCGATGCGGATGAGATGCGCACGCTGCAGATGCAGGTGAACGACTGCCGTGTGAACAGGATGGGTGCGGAAGCGTTGAAGTACGACTCCGGCGACGCCATCAACATGGAAGCCTTCCTGACCTCGCATTCGCGTGGCATGCCGGTGAACGTGGCGATCGACGGCCCGGCCGAGTCCTACTGGGCCGAGGGCAAGGAGATCTACTATACCCGCTACGGTCAGTTGGAGCTGTCCTGCGCCTCCTGCCACGAGCAGAACTACGGCAACTACATCCGTGCGGATCACCTCAGCCAGGGTCAGATCAACGGCTTTCCGGCCTACCGTCTGAAGAATGCCAAGCTGAACGGTGTCCACAACCGTTTCAAGGGCTGCATTCGCGACACCCGCGCCGAGACCTTCAGCGAAGGCTCGCCTGAGTTCATCGCGCTAGAGCTCTACGTCAAGTCGCGTGGCAACGGCCTCTCGGTCGAAGGTCCTTCGGTCCGCAACTAAGACAACCGACCCCGCGTCAGGTGACTGGCGCGGGGTTTCTTCTATCAATCAAATTCACACATGCGCATGTGTGTCATGAGACAGAAAGCCCTTCCCATGATCTCAAGACGCGATTTTCTGCAGGTGTCCATGGCGGCCTCGGCGATGCTCGGGGCTTCCGGCTTTGGCAATTGGGCGCGCCTTGCCGCCCAGCAAAGTCTGACGCAGGACCAACTGCTGCAGTTCGACACCTTTGGCAATGTCAGCCTGATCCACGTCACCGACATTCATGCGCAGCTCAAGCCGATCTACTTCCGGGAACCTTCGTTCAACATCGGGGTCGGCGGCAACAAGGGCGCGGTGCCCCATGTCACCGGCGCGGATTTCCGCAAGCTCTATGGCATCAAGGACGGGTCGCCATCTCATTACGCGCTGTCCTCGGGGGATTTCTCGGCGTTGGCGCAGGCCTATGGCCGCGTCGGCGGGATGGACCGGGTGGCGACGGTGGTGAACGCCATCCGCGCCGACCGCCCCGATGCGCTGCTGCTGGACGGCGGAGACACATGGCACGGCTCCTACACCTGCTATCACACCGAAGGGCAGGACATGGTCAACGTGATGAACGGGCTGAAACCCGATGCGATGACCTTTCACTGGGAGTTCACCCTTGGCTCTGACCGGGTGGCCGAACTGGTCGAGGGGCTGCCTTTCGCCGCGCTAGGTCAGAACATCTTTGACGCCGAGTGGGACGAACCTGCAGAGCTGTTCGCTCCCTACAAGTTCTTTGAGCGCGGCGGCGTGAAGATCGCCGTGATCGGTCAGGCCTTTCCCTATATGCCCATCGCCAACCCGGGCTGGATGTTCCCGGAATACTCCTTTGGCATCCGCGATGAACGTATGCAGGAAATGGTCGACGAGGTGCGCGCAGAAGGCGCTGAACTGGTGGTCTGCCTGTCGCACAACGGGTTCGACGTCGACAAGAAAATGGCCTCCAGGGTCACCGGCATCGACGTGATCCTGACCGGCCACACCCATGACGCACTGCCCGAACCCGTTCTGGTCGGCGACACCATTCTGATCGCCTCTGGCTCCAACGGCAAATTTGTCTCCCGCGTCGATCTGGACGTGCAGAACGGCCGCATGATGGGTTTCCGCCACAAGCTGATCCCGATCTTCTCGGACGTCATCGCGCCGGACCCGGACATGACCAAACTGATCGACGAACAGCGCGCGCCCTACAAGGCCGACCTGGAAGAAGTGATCGGCCAGACCGATTCGTTGCTGTACCGCCGTGGCAACTTCAATGGCACATGGGACGACCTGATCTGCGACGCCCTGCTGAGCGAGCGCGAGGCCGACATTGCCATGTCGCCCGGCGTGCGCTGGGGCCCGTCGCTGATCCCCGGTGACGACATCACGCGTGAGGACATATGGAACGTGACCAGCATGTCCTATGGCGAGGCGTATCGGACAGAGATGACCGGCGAATTCATCAAGGTGATCCTCGAAGACGTGGGCGACAACATCTTCAACCCCGATCCGTACTATCAGCAGGGCGGTGACATGGTCCGCATTGGCGGCATGGCCTATCGTTGCGACGTGACCAAGCCGCAGGGAGAGCGGGTTTCCGACATGGTGCTGCTCAAGACAGGTGAAGCTATCGACCCGGCCAAGAGCTACCTCGTCGCCGGTTGGGCCTCGGTCAACGAAGGCACCGAGGGTCCGCCGATCTGGGACGTGGTCGAAAGCCACATCCGCAAGCTGGGCACTGTCACCGTTGAGCCGCGCAACAATGTCGAAGTGGTCGGCATCTGAACGCGGCCAAGTCTTTCCGGCGGGCTTCGGCCCGCCGGAAATCTCGCCAAATCATTCACATAAATGAATGACATGATCCGTAAGGAGAACCCAATGAGCAAGGAAACCAACGGCCCCTCGCGCCGCCAGTTCCTGACCAGTGCCGCCGCACTTGGGGCAGGAGCGGTGGCGGCCACCGGCGCCCGCGCGGCAGGCCCCGATCCGCTGATCACCGAGGTCCAGGACTGGGCCAGTGGCTTTGGCCATGGCGTCGATGAAGTCCCCTATGGCCTGCCGATCAAGTTCGAGGACGATGTCATCCGCCGAAACGTCGAGTGGCTGACCGCCGACACCATCTCTTCGATCAACTTCACGCCGATCCATGCGCTGGACGGCACGATCACGCCGCAGGGCTGTGCCTTTGAACGCCACCACTCGGGCGCGATCGAACTGTCGAAACCCGACTACCGTCTGATGATCAACGGTCTGGTGGACAGGCCGTTGGTTTTCTCCTACGCCGATCTGGAACGCTTCCCACGTGAACAGCACGTCTATTTCTGCGAATGCGCCGCCAACACCGGCATGGAATGGGCAGGCGCGCAGCTAAACGGCGCGCAGTTCACGCATGGCATGATCCACAACATGGAATACACTGGCGTTCCCCTGCGCACCCTGCTGGCCGAGGCCGGTCTGGAGGCGGCGGGCGATTTCAAGGACAAGTGGGTCTATGTCGAAGGCGCGGATGCCTCGTCCAACGGCCGCTCGATCCCGATGGAAAAGGCGATGGACGACGTGCTGGTGGCGTTCAAGGCCAACGGCGAGGCCCTGCGCAAGGAGCACGGATATCCTGTCCGCCTTGTCGTTCCCGGATGGGAAGGCAACATGTGGGTCAAGTGGCTGCGTCGGATCGAGGTCATGGACGGCCCCGTCGAAAGCCGCGAAGAGACGTCGAAATACACCGACACCTTGGCCGACGGCACCTCGCGCAAGTGGACGTGGGTCATGGACGCCAAATCTGTTGTCACCTCGCCCAGCCCGCAGGCGCCGATCACGCACGGTCACGGCCCGCTGGTCATCACCGGCATGGCGTGGTCCGGCCACGGCAAGATCACCCGCGTGGACGTGTCCAAGGACGGCGGCATGACATGGGAAACCGCCCGTCTGGCCGCCCCCGGCGAGGACAAGGCGCTGACGCGCTTCTACCTCGACACAATGTGGGAAGGGGAGGACATGCTGCTGCAATCCCGCGCGATGGATGAGACCGGCTATGTCCAGCCGACCAAGACGCAACTGCGTGACGTGCGCGGATTGAACTCTATCTATCACAACAACTGCATTCAGACCTGGCATGTGAAAGCCAACGGGGAGGCCGAAAATGTCGAAGTCTCTTAATCTCTACCTTGGCACCGCTGGGGCTATCGGCCTGATGATGCTGGCGGCCTACAATTTTGCCGACCGCAACGTCGCGGACTTCCCTGACCGGCCCGACATGCTGGGCAAGCTGCCCGCCCCGATCCCGGAACCTGTTGCACCGGTCAAGACCGCGACCGCCCCGGCGCCGCAAGCGCCAGACCCGGCATCGGTCGATGGCGGCATCGTGGCTGCCGCCCATGCCGACAACGGCGACAGCTCTGGCCTGCGCTTCGGCCTTGGCCGCGCGGCGCTGCCCGAGGAAATCAAGGCCTGGGATCTGGACGTCAGCCCCGACGGCACGGGCCTGCCCGTGGGCACCGGCAACGCGCTGGATGGCGAAAGCCTCTTTGAAGAGAACTGCGCCGCCTGCCACGGGTCTTTTGCCGAGGGAGTGGACAACTGGCCCAAGCTGGCCGGGGGCGACGGCACCCTTGCCGATGACGACCCGCTGAAGACAGTGGGCAGCTACTGGCCCTATACCTCGACGGTCTGGGACTACGTGCACCGCTCGATGCCCTTCGGCATTGCGCAGTCGCTCACGGTGGACGACACCTATGCCATCGTGGCGTACATCCTCTACATGAACGACCTGATCGAAGATGATTTCGATCTGACGCAGGAAAGCTTGCCGCAGGTGGTCCTTCCCAACGCCGAGGGGTTCATCGTCGATGACCGGGCACAGACCGAGTACTCGATCTGGCGCACCGAGCCCTGCATGGAAGACTGCAAGGACAGCGTCGAGATCACCATGCGCGCCACCGTTCTGGACGTGACCCCGGAAGAGGAAACCGTCGAACCCAAGGCCGATCCCGCGCCGCAGCCCGAGGTGACCTCCGCCGACCCCGCGCCGGAACCGACTGCCACGCCTGACCCCGAACCGACACCGGTCGCGGCCCCCGCCGAGGATGCGCCGGACCCGGAGCTGGTCGCCGCCGGCGAGAAGGTCTTTGGCAAATGCAAGGCCTGCCACCAGATCGGCGACGGGGCCAGGAACCGCACCGGTCCGCACCTGAACGACGTGGTCGGTCGCGACGTCGGCAGCATCGACGGCTTCAAGTACTCCAAGACAATGGCCGACATGGGCGGTGTCTGGGACGACGAAACGCTTGCCGACTTCCTTGCCAACCCGCGCGGCGTGGTCAAGGGCACCAAGATGGCCTTTGCCGGTCTCAAGAAGGACGCGGACCTTGAGGCGATCATCGCCTTCCTGAAGTCCGACCCGCAGTAACAGGATGAAGCGGCTGATCCGGACAGCCCTCGTCGCACTGGTCCCCCTGATCGGGGGGCCGGTTCTTGCAGAGGAAGAGGCCCGGCTTATCGGTGATGCCGAGCGCGGGGCAGAGGTGTTTCGCAAGTGTACCGGTTGTCACAAGATCGGCCCCGGTGCGACCAATCGGATCGGTCCGCACTTGAACAGCATCTTCGGCCGCCGCGCAGGAAGTATCGAAGGCTTCGATTATTCCGACTCCATGGACCGCGCCCACAATGACGGGCTGGTCTGGGACTACGACCGTCTCGACGCCTATATCGAGAATCCGCGCGCCCTGGTCTCTGGCACCCGCATGTCGTTCCCGGGCATCAAGGACGAAAAGGACCGGCACGATGTTCTGGCCTATCTGCGCCGGTTCACGGCCAGCCCGCAGGACATCCCCGAATCCGAACCCACCGCCATCGCGCGTGAGGTCGAACTGTCGCCGGAGATCCTCGCCATCGTCGGAGACGTGGCCTACGGCGAATACCTCGCCTCTGAATGCCTGACTTGCCACAAGCGGGACGGCACGGATGATGGCATCCCCTCGATCGTGAAATGGAACGAAGAGGATTTCGTCGTGGCGATGCACGCCTACAAGCAAAAGTTGCGTCCTCACCCGGTCATGCAGATGATGGCGGGGCGCCTGTCGGATGAGGAAATCGCCGCGCTGGCGGCCTATTTCGCTGCCATCGACTGAGAAGGGTCAGGTATTCCGCAATTGAGCCAAACCACCCAAATCGACAGACTGGAGACACGGGATTTGACGACCCGTCGCGCACCGGAGCGTTTCTTGCCGGTACGTGTTTTTCAGACCGGGGATGCACCCCTGGACGATTTGGATGGATATTGTGCGAGTGACCTTCGCCTATCGAATAGTGCTGTTGGGCGCGATCCTGGCGCTTGCCGCGTCATACGGGCTGTTACCGGCCTGACGCAGCGGGCCCGCGCCCCAAAGACCTTTTCTGACCAACGGACGCTCCGCCGGACACCTTGTCCTGCGGGGCGTCTTTCGTGACTGTAGAGATCAGAGCGCGACCCGGGAGACCGCAAGACCCGCAAGACAGGGCGCGCTCAAAAAGACAAGACCTGTCCCACAAGGAGGAGATGGACATGACACTGAACAGAAGAACGTTCCTGGGCACGGCCGCCGCGGCAGCCTCGCTCAGCGCGCCGATGGTGCAGGCGGCCAGCCATGGCAAGCCCCGCGTCGTGGTGATCGGGGGCGGGGCAGGGGGCGCCACGGCAGCCCGCTACATCGCCAAGGACTCGCAGGGTGAAATCGATGTTACCCTGATCGAGCCGACCCGGACCTATTACACCTGTTTCTTTTCGAACCTCTACATCGGCGGGTTCCGCTCGCTGGAGAGCATCGCGCACACCTATGACACGCTTGCCGCCGAATACGGCATCAACGTTGTGCATGACTGGGCCGTGGGTGTGGATCGCGACGCAAAATCGGTGTCGCTCGCCGGGGGTGGCAAGGTGCCCTATGACCGTCTTGTGATCTCTCCCGGGATCGACTTTGTCGAAGGCTCGGTGCCCGGCTGGGACCTTTCGACCCAGACTGCCATGCCGCACGCCTACAAGGCCGGCACCCAGACCGCGCTGCTGAAGGCACAGATCGAGTCCATGCCCGAGGGTGGCACCTATGTCATGGTCGCCCCGCCCAACCCCTATCGCTGCCCGCCAGGACCCTATGAGCGGATCTCGATGGTGGCCCATGTGCTCAAGCAGACCAACCCGACGGCCAAGATCATCATTGCCGACCCAAAGGAGAGTTTCTCCAAACAGGGGCTCTTCGAAGAGGGTTGGGACAAGCACTATGGAGGCATGATCACCCGCATCGGCCCGGATTTCGGCGGCACAAATGTCACGGTCGATGCGGCCAGCATGGAGGTCGATATCGACGGTGAGATCGTCAAGGCGGATGTCTGCAACGTCATCCCTGCGCAAAAGGCGGGCCTGATCTGCGAGGCCGCCGGTCTGACCGAGGGCAACTGGGCGCCGGTTGACGGGCACAGCATGGTGTCGCGGCTGGATGAGAACATCCATATCCTCGGCGATGCTACCAATCAGGGCGACATGCCGAAGTCCGGTTTCTCGGCCAATTCGCAGGCCAAGGTCGCGGCCATGGCGGTGCGCGGTGCGCTGACCGACTCGCGCGTGTTCCCGGCCAAATTTTCCAACACCTGCTGGTCGCTGATCGCGACCGATGACGGCGTCAAGGTCGGCGCCGCTTACGAGGCCACGGACGAGAAGATCGCCAGCGTCTCCAGCTTTGTCAGCCAGACGGGTGAGGACGCGGCAATGCGCAAGGCCACCTATGAGGAAAGCATCGGCTGGTACTCGGGCATCACCTCGGACATGTTCGGCTGAGCCAGGTAGCTTTCTGATAGCGGGTTTCGCCGCGCCTTTGGCGCGGCGATCCGCCGGGGGCTTTGCCCCCGGACCCCCCGGAGGTATTTTGAGACCAAAGAAGCCAGGGCGCTGTCCCCGGACAGAGCCCTGGCTATGGGCGGACAGACGGGTGCGCCTTGCGGCTTGACCCTCGGCGCCAAAGCGGGTTTGCGTACCCTATGCCGCACGGACACCATCTCCATCATGTCGATCCCGATGCCGGGGATGCCCGCATGGCCGCCGCGATCGGGGTCAACCTCCTGTTGACCGTTGCGCAGGTTGTGGGCGGCATCCTGTCGGGGTCACTGGCCTTGATTGCCGATGCGCTGCACAATTTTTCAGACGCGGCGAGCCTGATCATCGCTGCCTGGGCGCGCCGGATCGCGCGGCGTCCGGCGGATGCCGACATGACCTTTGGCTATGGCCGGGCAGAGGTGGTGGCCGCTCTGATCAACCTGACCACGCTGATCGTCATCGGGCTGTATCTGGCCTTTGAGGCGGTGATGCGGTTCCTGCAGCCGCAGGAGGTGATCGGTTGGCTGATCATTGTCATCGCGGCGGTTGCGCTGGTGATCGACCTTGTCACTGCCATGCTGACCTATCGGATGGCGCAGGACAGCGTGAACATCCGTGCCGCCTTTCTGCACAATGTCGCGGACGCCATGGGGTCTGTTGCAGTGATTGTCGCGGGCGGGCTGATCTGGGCGTTTGGCTGGATTTGGGTGGATCCGGCGATCACACTGCTGATCGCGGGCTATATCCTGTGGATGGCCTGGTCCGAGATCGGCGGTGTCATCCGCATCCTGATGCTGGGCAGTCCGCCACGGCTGGCGTCCGAGCATGTCCTGAAAACCGCCGAGGCGGTCGACGGGGTGGAGGGGGTGCATCACGCGCACCTGTGGCAGATGGATGAACACGACACCGCCTTGCAGGCGCATCTGGTGATCGCCGAGGGCGCATGGCATCGCGCCGACGCCATCAAAGAATCCGTCAAGGCGCGGCTGCTCGAAGCGCATGGCCTGTCCCATGTGACGCTGGAGATGGAATGCGCCGCGCATGTCTGTGCCGATACGCGTCGGATCGGTCATTAGGGTCGGGTGCCTGTCAGCCCCCGGATTTCCAAGAGCAACTGCGGGATCTGTTTCCTGAACTTGAAGAACCCGGCCGTTGCAAAAGGCCAGGCCCGCGCGTCATGGGGGCGCAGTTGTTGCAGAACCGGCAGGTCATGGATCTCTGCCAGAAAATCCGCGACGGGTCCGACCGGCGCATAGGGCGTGACCAACTGTTCCGCGCCGGTTTCTTTCAGCCATGTCGTCAGCTCTGAAATGGTCTCGATTTGCCGCGGGAGGCCACCAAGGCGCTCCTGCCAGCGCCCCGCCATCTCGCGCAGCAAAGACAGACGGAACGCCGTGACATTCGGTGCCGGAGCCAATGGAGTGAAGGTGGTGCGTGGTGTCAGCACTGCGCTGCCCACCAGGTTGATCCCGCTCTGCAGGATCCACCCCGGCGACAAGTCCTCGTCATGCAATAGGAAAGCTGTTTTCAGATCCGGATCGAAGGGCGTCCCGACCGGTGCCAACTGCCGGACCGGGGGCGGCGCGCCTTCCAGCGGTCTGGCGGCGGTGTTCAGGTCTCCCGCCGCGGGACTGAACCGCCCTTCGGTGTATTTCGCGATGTTGTCGGGGCGGGCAAGGTAATGCTTGCCCGGCGTCTGCAGTCCCGCCACCCAGCGCCAGCTGAGGGTATTTGACGCCGGATCGCCATCCAACAGGTGCCGCAGAAAGAAATCCGCCCCCAATTCCCAAGGCAGCCTCAGCGTGAAGATCCAGATCGAGGCGAACCACATCCGGGCATGATTGTGCAGGTACCCCGTCGCCACCAGCTCGCGCGTCCAGGCGTCGAAGCAGTCAACCCGGGTCTGTCCCAAACAGGCCGCTTCCCACATGCGCCGCAACCCGGATTGGGTCTGCACCTCGTCCAGACGCCGCCGCAGATCCCGCTGATACTCCCGCCAGACCCCGGGCCGCATCTCCAGCCAGCCTTTCCAGTAGGTGCGCCAGAACACCTCCTGCACGAATTTCTCCGCCGCCTGCGGAGAATGACGGCCCAACACCGCTGTCAGCACCTCTTCTTCGGACACGATCCGGTGACGCAGGTAGGGCGACAGCTGCGAAACGCCGTCATGCGCGCCCGGCCCAAGGTCAAAGTTCCGGCGTGCGGCATAGTCGCGTCCCGCCAGGGGGACAAAACGGCGCAGCGCCTCCAGCGCGGCGGCCCGGTCGGGGCGAAAGGAGGGGGATGCCATCATGGCCAACAGCTAATCCGGGCCGCCGCTGTGCCAAGCCCGTTCACCGGGACGGGACGCACAATTCACCGCCGCCCCTTGCAGCCCCCCAAGGGCGATACTAAGACTCAGGTAACTTATCGGCGTTACCACCAATCGACGACACCTCAGCAGGCAGGCAAGCATGAACGACCCAATCGAGACATACATGAACCTCGTTCCCATGGTGGTCGAACAGACCTCGCGAGGGGAACGCGCATACGACATCTTTTCGCGGCTGCTGAAGGAACGGATCATCTTTGTGAGCGGACCGGTGCATGATGGCATGTCCTCGCTCATTGTGGCGCAGCTTCTGCACCTTGAGGCGGAAAACCCGTCCAAGGAAATTTCCATGTATATCAACAGCCCCGGCGGTGTCGTGACCTCGGGCCTGTCGATCTACGACACCATGCAGTACATCAAGCCCAAGGTCTCGACCCTCGTGATTGGTCAGGCGGCGTCGATGGGATCGCTGCTCCTGACCGCCGGAGCGCAGGGCATGCGCTTCTCGCTGCCCAACAGCCGCATCATGGTGCACCAGCCCTCCGGCGGCTATCAGGGGCAGGCGACGGATATCATGATCCACGCCGAAGAGACGTTGAAACTGAAGAAGCGGCTGAACGAAATCTACGTGACCCATACCGGCCAGAGCTACGAAAAAGTCGAAGCCGCGCTGGAACGTGACAACTTCATGGATCCCGAAAAGGCCAAGGACTGGGGCCTGATCGACGAAATCGTGACGTCGCGCGCCGCTGGCGATGAAAAGGACGACGCGTAATTGATCGGCCCTGCGCCGCAGATCGGCGCAGGGCGAATTTTCGGATTGTCGCGTCCGGTGACGTGGCCTAAGCTATCCGAACACTGACGATCGGCGGCAACGGTGGGTGCAGGACTGGCCGGCGGCGAAGCAGGAAACCGGGACCGAGCCCGGGAAAGGTGCGACTGATGGCAACGAATTCAGGCGGTGACAGCAAGAACACGCTCTACTGCAGTTTCTGCGGCAAGAGCCAGCACGAGGTGCGCAAGCTGATCGCTGGCCCCACGGTGTTCATCTGTGACGAGTGTGTTGAGCTCTGCATGGATATCATCCGTGAAGAAACCAAGGGTGCGGGGCTCAAGGCCTCGGACGGGGTGCCGACCCCGCGTGAGATCTGCGAGGTTCTCGACGATTACGTGATTGGTCAGTCAACGGCCAAACGCGTGCTCTCCGTCGCGGTGCACAACCATTACAAGCGGTTGAACCATGCGCAGAAATCCTCGGACATCGAACTGGCGAAATCCAACATCCTGCTGATTGGCCCCACGGGCTGCGGCAAGACGCTGCTGGCGCAGACGCTGGCTCGGATCCTCGATGTGCCCTTTACCATGGCTGACGCGACAACGCTGACAGAGGCGGGGTATGTGGGCGAGGATGTGGAAAACATCATCCTCAAGCTGCTGCAGTCGTCGGAATACAACGTCGAACGCGCGCAACGCGGCATCGTCTACATCGACGAGGTCGACAAGATCACGCGCAAGTCGGAAAATCCCTCGATCACCCGCGACGTCAGCGGCGAGGGTGTGCAGCAGGCCCTGCTGAAGCTGATGGAAGGCACCGTCGCCTCCGTTCCTCCGCAGGGTGGGCGCAAGCATCCGCAGCAGGAATTCCTGCAGGTGGACACGACGAATATCCTCTTCATCTGCGGTGGCGCCTTTGCGGGTCTGGACCGGATCATCAAGCAGCGCGGCAAGGGCTCTGCCATGGGCTTCGGCGCTGACGTTCGCGACGACAGCGAACAGGGTGTCGGCGAAACATTCAAGTCACTCGAGCCCGAGGATCTGCTGAAGTTCGGCCTGATCCCGGAATTCGTCGGTCGTCTGCCGGTGATCGCAACGCTTGAGGATCTGGACGAGGATGCGCTTGTCACGATCCTGACCCAGCCTAAGAACGCTCTGGTCAAGCAGTACCAGCGCCTGTTCGAGATGGAAGACACCAAGCTCGACTTCACCGAAGACGCGCTGTCTGCCATCGCGAAGAAGGCCATCGAACGCAAGACCGGGGCACGCGGGCTGCGCTCCATCCTCGAAGGCATCCTGCTCGACACGATGTTCGAACTTCCGGGCATGGATGACGTGACAGAGGTGGTGGTCAACGACGAAGCCGTGAATTCGGACGCCAAGCCGCTGATGATCTATGCCGATGCCAAGAAAGAGGGCGCCTCGGCGGGCTGAGAGGTCCACAGGTAAAACACAGCAAGCGTAGGGCGGGGTTTACCCCGCCTTTCCTTTGTCCGGGAAACGTGACCATGGCCATCACCCGCATTTCTTCCAACGGTCCGTTCGAGGCAAAGATCGGATATTGCCGCGCCGTCGTTGCGGGGGGATTTGTGCATGTGGCCGGAACCGTGGGGCAGGGCGACACGGTCGAGGACCAGTGCCGGGCGGCCCTTGCGACCATCTCGGCGGCGCTGGAAAAGGCCGGCAGCAGTCTCGCGGATGCCGTGCGTGTCACCTACTACCTGCCCGACCGGGCCGAATTCGAACCCTGCTGGCCGATCCTGCGCGATGCCTTCGGGGACAACCCTCCCGCTGCCACGATGGTGGAATGCGGGCTGATTGACCCGACATACCGCATCGAGATCGAAGTAACCGCGCTGGCCCGCTGAGTGTGGATGGCGCTCAGCCTTTGGTTTGAAAAATGCCTCTGGGGGGCCGCAGGGACCACGGCTCTGCCCAATTGTAGACAGGTTCGCATTCGTCTGGCAGCCTGCAAACGGTGCAATGTTGCCTTTGAACAGTTCAGGTGTTCTTCGTTTTGATCAGCACCATGAATGTCATCATACCAAGCGGCGGCAAGGATTTTTGCATTTCCACTGCCAGCGTCTGCTCTTTCAGGACCGTTTCGATCTCGAAGTCCGAATGCCAGCCGATGACGTTGGCAAGAGGTGCGGAAACCCGTTCGAGAAAAGCCAGCACGCCCTCGGTGCGCATGAAGTGGTTGGTGATCACCACCCGGCCACCGGGTTTGAGCACGCGGGCAATCTCGGACATGACGCGTTCCGGCTCGGGCACGACCGACAGGACATGCATGGCGGCTACGGTGTCAAAGCTCTCGTCAGGGAAATCGAGCTTGCGGGCATCCATCTGCTTCAGAGTCACCGCGTGGCCCAAATCCCTGAGTTGCACCTTGCGCTGGGCCTTGTTCAGCATCTTGGCGCTGAAATCAATTCCGGTGACCTGCAAATCGGACCGGTAGTGCTGCAATGACAGCCCCGTGCCGACGCCAACTTCGAGCACCGAGCCTGTCAGGGTGTTGATATAGTCAACCGCCCGACGCCTCCCGACATTGGTCACGACCCCGAATGTCCTGTCATAGACCGGTGCCCAACGGGCGTAAGATGATTCAACCGCCTCGATATCCAGCTTTCTTCTCCTTCTTGATTTCCGATTTGCGTTTCGGGGACCGTTTGGTAGCCAGGCACCAAGCGACCATTCCGATGTATCCCAGGCAGAGTACGACCAGCGTGATCCAGGCATAGGTCAGCACCGCTGCTGCGAAAATTGCAAAGCCCACCAGCAAGAACTTCACATTCTTGCCGGACACTCGGGCGGTCTTGAAAGACCAGGTCGGGATCCGGCTGATCATCAGCCAGCCGACCAGGACCATGTATGCACAGATGACCACGTCCGGCAAAAGGGCCGCGCCTGCGAAAGCGATGGACAGGGACATCGGCAACAGGACCAGCAAAGCCGCGGCCGGAGCAGGCACGCCGACAAAATAGGCGCTCGGTTCATGATCGCCGGCATCGCGTTCTGATTTGCTGCTGACATTGAAACGGGCGAGTCGCAACGCGCAGCAGACCGCAAACACCAGGACGGCGATCCATCCTGTGCCGCGCATGTCCTGCAGAGCCCAGAAATAGAGGACCAGGGGTGCCGCGACGCCAAAATTCACGAAATCCGCCAGCGAATCCAGTTCTGCCCCCATCTTGCTGTCACTGCTCATCAAGCGAGCTATGCGCCCGTCAAGACCGTCCAGAATGCAGGCAGCCACAATAAGCTGCACCGCCAGCACATAGTTGCCCTCCACGGCGAACCTGATCGCGGACAGACCGGCACAAATGGCGGCTGTGGTCAGCATGTTCGGCAAGAGTTGTACCAGGGAAATTTTCGTGCCGGTCTCGTCCGGGGCTCCGCTCATTGCGCCGCACCCTGTCCGTCATCAGGCGCAGGCAGTTCGGCCAAAACGGTTTCGCCCGCCACCATGGTCTGGCCGATGCTGACCAACGGCACGACACCGGGAGGCAGATAAACGTCCAGGCGTGAGCCGAAGCGGATCAGACCGAAGCGTTCTCCGGTTTGCATCCGGGCACCCGGTTTCACGAAACACACGATACGACGGGCCACCAGGCCGGCGATCTGGACCACTGCCAGCTCTTGCCCGTCCGGCAGGCGTATGCACAGGCTGTTGCGTTCGTTGTCCACGCTGGCTTTGTCCAGAGAGGCATTGAAAAATTTGCCGGGGCGATAGGCGACGGACCTGATCTCGCCTGCGATCGGAGCACGATTCACGTGGCAATTGAAGACATTCATGAAGACGCTGACCCGCGTTAGCGCCTCATCCGACATGCCCAGTTCGGCCGGCGGAACTGCCGGTTCGATCAGCGAGACAATGCCATCGGCCGGGCTTACGACCAGCCCGCGGCGCATTGGCGGCACGCGTTCGGGATCACGGAAGAAATAATAGCACCAGACAGTCAGGCCGACGCCGGCCCAGCCCAGAATAGATGACAGCAAGAAAAGGCCCAAGGTCACGACGGCGAAGATCGCGACAAACTTGATGCCATCCGGGTGGATCGGCTTGATGAATGTGCCAAGCATCTTCATGTCAGCTTCCCTATGGCAACGTGAGCCACTGTCTTAAGACTTTTGTGTTTGAGTACAAGCGCCTTCCGGGCAGTGTCAACGGAACTTGGCTTGAGGTCGAACAGGGGTTGGGTAGCGTCGCTCCATGACCAAACGCAACCCTTTCCGTTATTTCAAGACCATACCGGAGAACATCCGCCTGCGGTGATGCCATGGATCCAGTTTCCGGCCATCCGGCGTTGAGATGCTGAATAATGGGGAGGTCAAATCAGTCAAAGAGAACTGGCAGAGCGGGTGCAAGACGCCAGATACGGTATTGAACAGAACGTTAAGCGGGTCGTTGAATAGATTTGGCGGCGGGTGCCGCCTTCGGCCCATCGTTCACATTTTTTCATTATATTGAATATGGTTAGGTCTGACCTGTAGCCCCATGAAGCCACAGCTCAAAGCTGTCTGCACATGGACCGCATTACCCGGCCAGCCGTTCGCTTGTGCCCATCAACTCGAATTCCGGCCCCAGCATGGCTTGGACCTCTGCTTCTCCGGGCTGCTCCCAGACAGGGCCTGGGGCGACAAAACCGCCCGCAACCAAAGCGGCCTGAACAGCGGCAAAATCCGGCTCTCCAATGGCCAGCCGCTTGCGGATTTGTCCTGTGGGCATCCATGTCCGCCGCAGGGTCTCGACCCAAAGCGGCGCGCGTCCCGAAAAGCTCTCCAGATGCGCCGAAATATGCCGCGTCGCTCCCGACCGTCGCCGCAGGATCATCGCCACCTGCTGTTCCGGCCCGGCCACAAAGCCCAGCAGATGCAAAGCCGATCCCTCTGCCGCCACGATCTGCCGGGCGGCCTTGTAGCGGGCCACCTGAACAGCCAGCGAATGTGCCTGAGGGTGGAAAATCTCGTACCCTTGTTCGGCGAGGTATTCTTCCAGCCGTTCCTCGCCCAGAAGGGCGCCCCGATTGGCCCCCAACCGGGATCGGCTGATATACAGCTGTTCAGGTCCATCCGGCGCGATGCCCTGTCCAAAACGCAGCGCCACCGCCTCGATGAACCGGTCCGTTCCCCGGGTGATCTTGCCCAGCCCAAAGCCTTGACCGGGCACGAACAACTCATCCGGAACGCAGGGTTTCCTGGCCTCATGGATCGGCAAAGTGCAACCCATCAGGTCCAGAAACGCCTGCTGAAACCCGGGCAAGGGCTGGGTCGAGGCCGGGTTTTTCGGGGTGAACAGGATCCCGTCCAGCCCCGCCGCGTCCAGATGTTCCAGCGCCCAGAGCCGGGTCACGCTTTCCGTCAAGAAATGCGGGAAATACCGCCACAGCACGCCCCCCCACAGCCAGCGGCCCGGGAGCCTTTTGGCCGCGGTCGGCTTGTCCGGTGGCGGGGTCAGCAGTCGCCCGTTCCGCCATGTCGCCGAATGGGTCACGAATTGCCCACCCGAGGTGAGAACGCCCGACGGTTGCACATGGCTGCGATGGGTCGGCGGCACCACCAGCGGCGCTTTCAACCGGGCGATCTGTGTCGACCATCCGCCGGCGGGCCGTGGCGGCTCCAGCCGGATCACATTGCGCGTGCAGGTCCAGACAAAGCGGGTCGACAGATCCTCGGACTTGCGAAATCCCATGTCGCGCAGGCGCTCCTTGCAGGCCTTCACACCGTCCTGGCCGTAAACCTTTGGGTGGAATTCGATGACGACGGCGCGAATGCCATGCAATTCCGCTCGGCTCAGGAATTCCAGTTCGCCGCCTTCGATGTCCATGATCAGCACATCGGGACGAAACTCGCGCAGCACTTCATCGAAGGAGGCCGTCGGCACCTCGACCGTCCGGGTCGGGCGATTTTCCGGATCGACCAGAGAAGAGCCGAGAAAGGAATTGCGGATGTGAAACCTGCGGGTTTCGGGACGGTCCGACCCGCTCATCAGAACCTGATTGCGGATCTCGACACGATCCTGCAACCCGTTCAGCGCATGCAGCGACCGGATATGTGGCACGAGGTCGGGGTTGGCCTCGAAGGACAGAACCGCCTGCGGTTTGGCGTTGGCCGCGACAACCGCGCCAACAACACCCAGACCCGCGCCCATCTCCAGAACGCGGTCGCCCGGGCGCACCACGGCCAGCGCACCGGTGATTTCCTCGGCTTCGTACCTCCCCTCGACGATACGCTTGCAGCGCAACTCGGTCAGGTACGGCGACGATGGAATCTCGATTCCGCGAAACCTGATATTCGGTTTCAACTCATCCATGACTGCTCGGCCTCTTCGGGTCCCTGGTTGTGTCCAGCCTGCCAATCATTTGTGTTAACAATATGTTCACCACGCCAGTCCGGCCAGCACCATCAACGGACAGGGCAATCGCGCCGATGCGTCATGGCGGCCACTGGACCCCGCCCCGGGAATTCGCCATACAGGGGCGCAAGAGACACGAGGAGTCGTCCATGGGCATTCTCAATTCACTGCTGAAAGCGGTGACCTGGTGGAACGGTGCCACGCTCAACACGCTGATCTACACGCGCCGCAAGGGTGTGAAGGTCGGTGAGGATGAGCAGGGTAATGCGTTCTACCATACCCGCGATGGCAAGAAGCGCTGGGTGATCTTCAACGGTGAGGCCGAGGCAAGCCGGGTAAGCCCGGATTGGCACGGCTGGTTGCACCACACCTTCGATGAGGCGCCGCCGGATCGTCCGTTGCCGCACAAGACCTGGGAAAAGCCGCATCAGGAGAACCTGACGGGCACCGCGCTGGCCTATGCGCCCGTGGGCTCGATCCGCCGCGAACAACCCGCCCCGCGCAGCGATTACGAGGCCTGGTCCCCCGAATGACCCATTCCGCTGCGGAAGTGGCCGTGGGCGGCGCCGTTCTGGCCGCAGCCCTCGCCTTTGGTTTGTACACCGTTCAAAACACCGGTTTCGCCATGGGCGCGACCGGGTATGAATTGCACGCATCGTTCCGCTCGGTCGAGGGGATCAGTGTCGGCACCGATGTGCGCCTCGGCGGAGTCAAGGTCGGTTCGGTTGCCGCGATCGCATTGAACAACGAGACCTATCGCGCCGATACAACCGTCGTGATGAACGATGGAATCCTTGTGCCGGATGACAGCGTGATCGCGATTGCGTCAGAGGGGTTGCTGGGCGGCAACTTCGTCGAAATCTCCCCCGGCGCTTCGTTCGACTACTACGCCGCGGGCGAAGAGATCCTTGACACGCAGGGCTCTGTCAGCCTGCTCAACCTGCTGATGCGGTACATCGGAGGGGGCAGTGAGGAATGAGGGCGCCCGGGTTTTGTCTTGCGGCGCTGCTGGCGACCGGTCTGCCCGCAGGGCTGGCCACCGGACCGGTGGCAGCCCAGGAAGCGGTCGCGGCCGGGACCGGGGCCATACTGCGCAGTCTGGACAAGCTGAACGCCAAGGTCGGTGACCTGACCCTCCAGAATGGCGAAAGCGCGGTGATCGGCCTGATCGAAATCGTGCTGAAAGAATGTCGTTATCCCGAGGATGATCCGTCCGGCGATGCCTATGCCTTTCTGACCATCCGTCAGGCCGGTGTCGCGCAGCCAGTCTTCTCTGGCTGGATGATCGCCTCTTCTCCGGCCCTGAACCCGCTGGACCATGCGCGCTACGACGTTTGGGTCATGCGCTGTACTTTGCCTTCAGGCGGCTGACCCGAACCGGTCAGTCCTCACGCATCGGCACGCCGCGCAGGCGCAGGAACAGGCTTTGTTCGTCGTCATTGCGGAAAAACGGCACCGAATCCGGCGGCGTGTCATCGCTGGCGCGCGCGGCGACCTCAGCCAGCACAACCTCTGTGATGAACGGCATGTCGTAGTCGCGCACTTCGTCGATGGCGATCCACTGCAAGTGGGAAAGTTCGTCCGCCGCACCGTCAAAATCATCCGGATCAGACGCCAGTTCATCCGCATCCAGCAGAAAGAACCGGGCGTCGAAACGGCGGGGGCGGCCCGGGGGGGTGATGGCGCGAAAGACGAATTGCAACGCCTCGGCGGATGGGCGATGGCCCGTGCCTGCAAATTCCAGCCAGTCCTGAGGAATGGACCCGGGCCAAGGGGCCGGAATCCCCAGGATCTGGCCGGTCTCTTCCCACAGTTCGCGGATGGCGGCCACGGCCAGCGCATTGGCCAGATCGGTCCCCGCCTCTTCGGTCAGGCGCGCGGCGCACAGGGGTGACAGGGGCTGCGCCAGCGGAACCTCGGCATCCTGTCGGTCAACCGCACCGCCGGGAAAGACGAACTTGTTCGGCATGAAGGCCGCCTTGGCGCCGCGCTGTCCCATCAGAACACGTGGACGCGTGGCGCGGTCGCGCATGACGACGATGGTCGCCGCATCGCGGAGGGCGGTCTTGTCGATTGGTTGCACGCTCATCGGCCCCTCATCTTGGGGTCGCAAATCCATGCATGCCGCGAATCCACTGGAACGCCACGATCACCCCTTTCAATCGGGGCAGAAGATAGAGCGAGAGGGCAACGCAGCCAACGGCAAAAATCGTGAACAAGACAAGCGGTTCTGGACGCCAGGTTGTGAACACATAAAGCAGCAGGGGCGCCATCACATGGCCGACGATCAGGATCGTCAGGTAGGCCGGACCATCGTCGGCGCGATGATGGTGCAAGTCTTCCCGGCAAACCGGGCAATGGTCGCGCACGGTCAGGTAGCCCGACAGCATCGGTCCGTTGCCGCAATTCGGGCAACGTCTTCGCCAGCCGCGCCAAAGCGTCGGCCAGAGCTCATCCTTTTCGCTGGTATCCTGCAGATGTGCCATCTGAACCCTCTCATTTCCCGGCGCTAACATCCATATAAGCGGGGATCCGGGAAACTGCACAAAACGTCCTTGCGGCCGGATGTCACAGATCACGGCAGCGTGACCGATGCCCCCAAGTTTTTTTCGACGGAACCTGCGGGCCGGGCCGTGAAAGCCTGCAGAGACGCCCGGGAAGAAGGCGGCTTTGAAGACCGAGACAACCTCTGGAAGGACCTACAAAATGAAAACCACTGGACTCTGGATCACTGGCGCACTGGTCGTCGTGATGGGCACCGCAGGCGCGGCTTCTGCACATGGCAAGGGCTTTGGCGAGCGCGGTGATCGCGGCGCGCGCGGCCCGGGCATGGAAGAGATGTTCAAGCAGATCGACGCCGACGCCGATGGCAAGATCACTCAGGAAGAGATCGACGCTTTCCGGAAGGCGCGCTTTGACGCGACGGATGCGGATGGTGACGGCGTGCTGTCGCCTGAGGAAATCACAGCAGCCCGCGAAGCCCGCCGGGTTGCGCGGTTCCAGTCGATGGTCACCGAACTGGACAAGGATGGCGACGGCCTGCTGAGCGCCGAGGAACTGGCTGCCGGTCGTCCGGACCGGCGTGATCCCGAGACTATGCTGGACCGCCTCGACAAGGACGGTGACGGCGCCCTGACCCTGGAGGAAATCCAGCAGGCGCAACTGGGCCGTGGCGGCAAGGGCGGCAAACGTTTCGGCGAAGGCCGTCATGGCAAGGACCAAGGCCATCACCATGAGCGCCGCGAAGGGCGGGGCTTCCCCTTCTTCGGACGCGGAATGCAGGACAACTGATCCCCGGGTAAGTTGATTTGGCCCCGGGCGGTGTGTCTTGCCGCCCGGAGCGTTGCAAGACGCAGACAGGCAGAGTAGCGCCTAGACATGGACAGGACATGCCGTTTGAAGCCATGAGTGCCAGCGAGGACGAAGACCTTCTCGCCGCCTACGCTGCGGGCGATGCACAGGCTGCACGGGTGTTGACCCAACGCCTTGCGCCGCGCGTCTTTGCCCATGCGGTGCGGATGCTGGGCGGTGACCGGGCAGAGGCTGAGGACGTCGCGCAGGAGGCGCTCTTGCGGCTCTGGCGGGCGGCACCGGGCTGGCGCAGCGGAGAGGCCAAGGTCACGACCTGGCTCTATCGTGTGACAGCCAACCTCTGCATCGACCGGATCCGGCGGCGGCGGAGTGGCCCTGACCTTGAGTCGGTGCCTGAACCGATGGACGGGTCGCCATCCGCAGAGGCGGGGATTCAACAGGCGGCGCGCGCCGAGGCGTTGCAGCGCGCGCTGGACGGGTTGCCGGATCGGCAGAAACAGGCGGTGATCCTGCGGCACATCGAAGGGCTGTCAAACCCCGAGATTGCCGAGATCATGGACATCGGGGCACGCGCGGTCGAGAGTCTGGTGGCGCGGGGCAAGCGGGCGTTAGAGGCGGCGTTGCAAGGGCGACGCGCGGAACTGGGGTATGAAGACGATGACTGAGCGCAGGGACAACCGGACAGGGGCCGGCAGCCAGGGCCCCGGAGACGACTTCGGGCTCGAGACATTCTTTGCCGCTGCCCGGGCGGACACGCCGCAGCCTTCGGGGGATTTCCTGACGCGGATGGAGTCGCTTGCACTGGCGGAACAGCCCTTGCCCCAACAATGCGTGACACCTGTCACCGCTCCGGCGGCACGGGTCGGTTTGCTGCGGCAATTGCGGGATGCCCTGGGGGGCTGGGCCGGTGTGGCCGGGCTTGCAACCGCCTGCGCCGCCGGTCTCTGGATCGGCATCTACCCTCCGGAGGGGTTGAGCGATTTTTGGAACGGAAGCACGGCAGGGCTTGGCACGCTTGGGGTCGATCCGCTGGGCGGATTTGACCTTGCAATGATGGAAGGGTGATCCATGGAGAAGATGGATGGGTCGCGCAGGCCGGGGCGTTGGGTGCGCGTTTTGTTGTTTGCTTCGCTGGCGTTCAATCTGGCTGTGGTCGGGCTGGTCGCCGGTTTCGTGCTGAACGGACCGCCGAAACCGCGCGGCGAGCGACACGACCCTGTCCTGCCCTATACCCGCGCTTTCGATGAGGACCAGCAGCGCGAGGTTCGGCGGGCGCTGCGACGCTCGTTTGCGGGCGATGGCAAGCGGTCCCGCGAAGGCTACCTGTCGGATTACGAATCCGCGCTCGAGCTGTTGCGGACCGAACCCTATGACGCGGCGCGTGTCTCTGAGTTGCTGAGTGCGCAGGCTGCGCGCGGGGTCAGGGTCCGCCAGCGCGGACAGGAGGTTCTGAGCAGCTATCTTGCCGGGATGTCTGCGGACGAGCGCAGGGCCTATGCCGACCGGCTGGAAACAGAGGTCGAAAAGATGCGGCACCGCGGGTTCCGCAAAAAAGACCGATAGAAAAGACCGCCAGAAAAGAGATGGCCGTCTTCCGTGCATTCGCGGCAGGCGGCCATGTCGTTCAGATCAGGCTGGCCTGGCGTGTGGTGTCCGGGTCGTCGTCTTTTGATAGTGTGCGGCGCGCGCGCGGCGACCCGTCGCGCTGCGGCATGGGACGCACGGTATCGGCCATGACCACTGTATTGCGCCCTTTGTGCTTGGCCGCATAGAGCGCCTGATCGGCCAGATCGACAAGGTCCAGTGGCGTCTGGTTACCGTCCGGTTTGCCGATGGCCACACCGATTGACAGGGTCACTGTCAACCGGTCCCCGCCAGGCAGGCTGACCGGTTGCCGGGCCATGATCTGGCACAGCCGTTCTGCGGTGCGTTTGGCGGCGGTGCGATCGGCGTCGGGCATGGCGACAAGAAACTCCTCGCCGCCCCAGCGCGAGATCAGATCGGCCGCCCGCAGGTTGTCCTTGAGCCTCTGCGCCAATGTCACCAGCACCGCGTCTCCCGCGGTATGGCCATGCGCGTCATTCACCGACTTGAAGAAGTCCAGATCAGCGAGCAGCAGTGCATAGGGCCGCTTTTGTTGCCGGGCACGGTCCGCGACACGTGAAATATGGGGGATTGCATAGCGGCGATTGTACAGACCGGTCAGCGGGTCGCAGACAGCGGCGCGCAACCCGTCGCGCATGTTGGCGCGCAGCCTGTCATTGGTGCGTTTGCGTTCGATCTGTTTCTTGAGCCGGATCGCAAGTTCATCGAGGTCGAGACCGGCGGCGAGAAGATCGTTGGCGCCCATGTCCAGCGCGCTGGCGGCCTCTCGCCTTTGATGCGGTTGCGCGATGTAGATCAGCGCCGAATGCCTTGTATGGCGGCTGGCACGCAGTTGCGGCAGCAACGTCAGCCCTTCGCTCGCGCTGCCCGGCGGTTCCGCGACGATTACGACGTCCGGTGCCCGGGTGTGTTCGCGCAGGGCATCTTCGGGTTCGATGACCTCCACCTTGTCCCTGATACGCGCCTTCAATCCGTCCAGAAGGGTTTGCGTATCAGCCAATTGCGGGTCGGCGATCAGACGCACCAGCCCGGGCGCCACGAATTCGGCGCCATGTTCGGCCAGCCCAAGCGCCCGGCGCGTATCGTCACGCAGTTGAAGCTCTGCCTCCGCGTCGCGGGCGCGCAGCAGGGACCGCAGCCGGGCCAACAGGACCATGTCATCGATTGGCCGTGACAGCACATCATCCGCGCCAGCGGCAAGCGAAGCGAGACGCTCGCAGGGGGCGTCATCGCCGTGTACGATGATGACAGGAATTCGCGGGCCGAGCGTCTCTTCCTGGAGACGTGCGCAAAGTTCCCGACCGCTCATATCAGGCAGCTCCGAGGCGGCGATCACCAGATCGGGCGCTTCCTTGGCGCTTTGGGCAAGTGCATTCGCGCCGCAATCGCTCTGGATCACTTCGTAATAGGCAGAGGCCAGTTTGACTCGCAAGATGATGCGGTTGGTCGGAACTGAGTCTACTATCAGTATGCGTCCGGTCATTTTTTTTGGCACCCCCCGCGTCCTGCGGATCGACGACAAGCCCTGGCGCTTGCACTTTCCCGTGGCCTCAGATTTGATGCCTATTGGTTAAGAAACCCTTTCAGAAAGATTTCAAAATGACACTGTCGCGGGAATCCGCCGAAACCCTCGGATTGCAGGCTGTGGCCTGGCTGGCCGCCAATGACGAGTTGCTGCCGGTCTTTCTTGGCGCAACCGGCGCTTCGGAATCGGACTTCAGGGACGGCCTCGAAGATCCGGCATTTCAGGCCTCGGTGCTCGATTTCCTGCTGATGGACGACCGTTGGGTCTTGGAGTTCTGTCAGGCTCTGGAGCTTGATCCGGCGACGCCGCTGCAGGCACGTTTCTTGTTGCCCGGGGGCGAAGCGGTGCACTGGACATGAGTGGTTCGTCGCTGATCGAGGCCGTTCTATTCGACAAGGACGGAACCCTGTTCGATTTTGGCCAGACCTGGAATGCCTTTGCCGTGCGTCTGATCGACAAACTGTCCGGGGGGGATCCTTTCCGGAAACGGTCGCTGGCCCAGGTCCTGGTGTTTGATCTGGAAGCAGGTGCCTTCCTGCCCGGCAGCCCGGTGATTGCAGGGACCAATCGCGAGATCGCGCTCCTGGTCCAGCAAGTCCTGCCAGAGCATGACGTCGCGGATCTGGAAGCCCAGATAGTTGAAGAGGCTGCCATTGCCCCGCTGAGCGAGGCCGTGCCCCTGGTGCCGTTCCTGGCCGAACTTGCAGCGCGCGGCCTGTCGATGGGCGTCATGACCAATGACAGCGAATCCGTTGCGCGCCTTCACTTGCAGGCCGCCGGTGTCGAAGGGATGTTCGATTTCGTGGCGGGGGCGGACAGCGGTTTCGGCGCCAAACCTTCGCCACGTCCGTTGCTGGCCTTTGCCGAAGCTCTTGGCCACAGGCCAGAGCGCGTCGTTATGGTGGGTGACAGTCTGCACGACCTCGCGGCAGGGCGGGCAGCGGGGATGTGGACCGTCGGTGTTCTGACCGGGATGGCAGGGGCCGAAGTTCTGTCGCCCATGGCGCATGCCGTCCTGCCCGACATCGGGCATCTGCCCGGCTGGTTGGATGCCGGTCCGATCGGCTGACGTTTTTGGTCCGCTGCGCCGTGGCAAAATTGGACGCCAGGTCGCTCAGGTTCCGAAAGCGACGAAATTCGTCGGAAATGCGAAGGCGTCCGGGCGTGCTGCGCTGTGTCATGGGGGCAACCTGACACGGGAGAGATGTCATGCCGGACGCCGCGCTCCAGACCGCCACTTCGTCGAAACGCCGCCGCCATGGAGGCCGCGCCGGCAATGCGCGGCGCGGCGGTCCAGCGATTGACCAGATGCCATGGCGTCTGCCGCGCAACCTGGACCGGCCCACGGAACCGCTGACAGAGGAGGGCATCAACCGCATGCATGACGCCTGCATGCGCATCCTCGAAGAGATCGGGATCGAATTCCTGAACGAAGAAGCGGTCGAGATCCTGCGCAAGGCTGGCTGCACGGTCCGGGGCGAGAACGTGCGCATGGGGCGCGACATGGTCATGGAGATGGTGGCCAAGGCCCCGCCCAGCTTTACACTGACCCCGCGCAATCCGGACAGGATGCTGACCATCGGCGACGGTCATATCCTGTTCGGCAACGTGTCGTCTCCGCCCAATTACTACGACATGGAAATCGGGAAAAAGGTATCCGGCACGCGCGAACAGTGCCGCAACCTGCTCAAACTGACGCAATTCTTCAACTGCATCCATTTCGCGGGCGGCTACCCGGTCGAGCCATGCGACGTGCATGCCAGTGTCCGCCACCTCGACGTTCTGTTCGACAAGTTGACGCTGAGCGACAAGGTCATGCATGCCTACAGCCTCGGCAAGGAACGGGTCGAGGACGTGATGGAAATGGTCCGCATTGCGGGCGGCCTCAGTCACGAGGAGTTCGACGCGACGCCAAGGATGTACACCAACATCAACTCGACCTCGCCGTTAAAGCATGACTATCCGATGATGGACGGCTGGATGCGCCTGGCACGGCGGGGGCAGGCCCTCGTGGTGACGCCGTTCACGCTGGCCGGAGCAATGGCGCCGGTGACGATGGCGGGCGCGGTGGCGCAGTCGCTGGCCGAAGGGTTGGCGGCGGTGGTGCTGGCGCAGGTGATCAATCCGGGTGTGCCCTGTGTGATCGGCACCTTCACGTCAAATGTGGACATGAAGACAGGTGCACCGGCCTTTGGCACACCGGAATACATGCGGGCGACGCAGATGACAGGTCAGCTGGCCCGGTTCTACGGGTTGCCGATGCGGTCGTCGGGCGTCTGCGCGGCCAATGTTCCCGATGGACAGGCGATGTGGGAAACCGAGCACTCGCTCTGGGCGGCGATCCAGTCGGGCACCAACATGGTCTACCACGCCGCGGGCTGGCTGGAGGGCGGGCTGATTGCCAGCCCCGAAAAGTTCATAATGGATTGCGAGGTCCTGCAGCAAATTCAGCGTTATATGGAGCCGGAGATCTGCGACGTTTCAGACGACGCGCTTGCGGTCGAGACGATCCGCGAGGTCGGGCCGAACGGCCATTTCTTTGGTGTTCAGCACACGCAGGACCGTTACGAAACGGCCTTTTATCAGCCGTTCCTGTCTGACTGGAAGAATTTCGAGGCCTGGGAGGCGTCGGGATCGGTCTGGACGGCCGAGCGCGCCCATGTGCTGTTCAAGCGCATCATCGCAGAGTTCGAAGCGCCGCCCATGGACATGGCGATCCGCGAGGAACTCGAGGCATTCGTGGCGCGGCGGAAAGAAGAGGGCGGTGCGCCGACGGACTTCTGAGGCTTGATGCAGGTGGGCAGGGACAAACCGCACCCCTGAAAACGTTCGCAATTGTTCCTGTTACCTGATTTTTAACAGGACAGCGGTCATTCTCTGCCTGAACTGCGAGGTAAGGGAAGATGCACGGGCTGATCCTGCGGACGTTCGAGGTTTTTGTTGAAGATACCTACGGCCCACAAGCGTGGTCGGCGGTCACGCAGAAGGCGGGGCTTGATATGCCTGTCTTCGAAGCGATGCTCAACTACGATCAGCAGACTTACAGCGCCTTGATCGGCGCCACGGTGGAGCATCTGAACAAACCGGCAGAGGCTGTGTGGGAAGATGTGGGCACCTACCTCGTATCCCATCCAAACAGTGAAGGACTGCGCCGATTGCTGCGATTTGGCGGCGTCGACTTCATCGAGTTCCTGCATTCTCTCGATGATCTGCCTGACCGGGCGCGACTTGCGGTGGCAGATCTGGTGCTGCCGGATCTGGAGTTGAGCGACTTTGCCTCCAACGCCTTTCGGCTGCGAGTCGGGGATGGCCTTCCGGGATTCGGCTACGTCATGATCGGCGTTCTCAGGGCGATGGCGGATGATTACGGGGCGCTGGTACTTCTTGATGCCGAAAGCGGTCAGCGCGGGGAGCAGGTGCTGGAAATCACGGTCATCGAAACCGCCTTTGCCGAAGGACGCGAATTCGAACTGGCGGCCAGCAAGAGCGCGGGAGGCAGCGAATGACTGCGCTGCCAGAGGAAATGTTGCACCTGCTTTGCCCGATGCATGCGGTTCTGGAAGATACGGGACACATTCGGCAGGCGGGCCCGACCCTGCACAAGCTCGGTTCAACCCGGCTAGAAGGCGCGCGGTTTCTTGAGGTTTTCGAGGTTTACCGCCCCCGGGCCGTTGGCAACATGGAACAACTGCTGCAGACGGCTGGGCGCAAGTTGCACCTGCGATTGCGGCATGGAGTCCGCACACAATTGAAGGGCATCCTCGTGCCGGACGGGCAGGGCGGGGCCGTGATCAATCTGTCCTTCGGGATCGGCGTGGTCGATGCTGTGCGTGACTATGCGTTGACCAGTACGGATTTCGCGCCAACCGATCTGGCCGTCGAGATGCTCTACCTGGTCGAGGCGAAATCCGCTGCGATGGAATCGTCACGTGCGCTCAATACGCGGTTGCAGGGGGCGATGGTTGCGGCCGAGGAGCGGGCCTTCACCGACACGCTGACTGGGCTGCGCAATCGCCGTGCACTGGACACGGTCCTCGACCGCCTGCGCCGCGCCGGCCACGGCTTTGCCCTGATGCATCTCGATCTCGATTTCTTCAAACAGGTCAACGACACGCTTGGCCATGCGGCTGGCGATCAGGTCTTGCGCCATGTGGCCCGGGTCATGAGTGAGGTGACCCGCAAGGATGACACGGCGGCAAGGGTCGGGGGCGATGAATTTGTCATCGTGTTCGGAAGTCTCACCAATAGAAGCCGCCTTGCAGAGATTGCCTCGCGCCTGATCCGGAGGATCGAGGAACCGATCCTGCATGAAGGGCGCAAATGCCAGGTGTCAGCCAGCATCGGAATCGCAATCGCGAACAGACATTGTGAGGACTCAGCCGAGCTTCTGGAACAGGCTGATGTCGCTCTTTACGTGTCGAAACGGGCTGGTCGCGCGCAATATCGTTTCTTTTCCGGAGGGGACGCCAAGGAAGGCGCGTCGCAAGTCGCAAGCAGATGAAAATTCCTGAAACTTTGGTCTTGATCCCGGCAAATCGTTCTCGTATGTCAGCCGCCACGGTTGGGGTGTAGCCAAGTGGTAAGGCAACGGTTTTTGGTACCGCGTACCGTAGGTTCGAATCCTACCACCCCAGCCAGTTTTTCCTAACATACCGTGGTGATGCGCTTTCTGGCCTCAGGTCGGAGGAATGCCCCCGGAAATGCCCCACCTTCTGCCCCTCCCTTCTTCGCTGCCGACAAGGAACTTCTGGGAACCTCTGGTGGTCAGGAGGGCTTGTGTGTGAGTCTCGGGAGTGGGGAAGCTAAGGTGGGGATAGCAGGTAATAGGTATTAGTAATGGATAAAGCAAAACCAGAAAAAAAACGTCTCTAAAGAAATAGGGTGTCCAGAAGGAAGCTATACTTCTCCTGCCTCCCTTAGCCCCACCACATGGCTTCGGTGGATCATCATAGAAGGTGGGCTGCGTGTGACAAGTGAACCTGAATGGAATAGGTACTAGTACTGGATAAAGAGAAAAGTACCAGAAGAAAGAAAAGTCTAATTTATGAAGCATAAATAATTACTTACATGGTCTTTAAAGCCTCTTCTGAAGTGTCTAGGTAGAGTTCACCTGACACAGCACAAGAGATATTATGCCCCTGATAAAGAACCCACAGTACTCCCGCCCGATCGACGTTCATCGCTGGTCTGACCACCCTGAGGTGAAGCAACTGGTGGAGGAGGTGTGGGAAGACTGGTTGCCTGAAGCGTTTACGGAGAAGGAGGCTAGGGTGGGTGCCAAACCAGGGCCGAAGGCAAAGGCATCAGATAAGCAGCAGCTTAGGGTGCTGATCTTGGACCTAATCAACGCCCCAGGGAAAGCCCCTGATGATGTTCGGGTGGGCGGACACCGGACCTTCGCTGCGCTGCCCAGGAACGTCAGTAGCGCAGATAGTGATCTTTGCAAAGTCGCGAGCATTAGGAGCAGAGATGAGCGCGCCCGGCTAATGGCCGACGTCCACCCTTCGCATTGATGCTGCGACGTAGCTTCGCCAGACTTTCCATTCGTGCGCAGCGCAGCAAATTGGCAGATTTATCAGCGTGATGCGTAGGGTCAGGATGCATTGATTTCGTGCGGACATCATGATTCACGGCTCCAACAACGGAGCGGTGACATGAGCGAACTCTTTTGGCTGACCGACGCGCAGATGGCACGTCTGAAACCCTTCTTTCCGAAGTCACACGGGAAGCCCCGGGTTGACGACAAGCGCGTCCTGAGCGGGATTATCTTCGTCAACCGCAATGGCTTGCGCTGGCGTGATGCGCCGAAGGAGTATGGCCCTCACAAAACGCTTTACAGCCGATGGAAGCGTTGGAGCGAAAAGGGCATCTTCGCGCGGATGATGGCCGGGCTGGCGGCGGAACACAGTGAAGAGAAGACAGTGATGATCGACGCGACATACCTCAAGGCCCATCGAACGGCGACCAGCATGGCCGCCAAAAAGGGGGGCGCGGTCGCCTTATCGGTCGAACCAAAGGCGGCATGAACACCAAGCTGCACGCCATCTGCGACAGTCAGGGGCGACCGATCGACCTGTTCGTTACCGCCGGACAGGTGAGTGATTACATCGGCGCACGGGCCCTGCTCAGCGGCCTACCAAACGTCAAATGGCTGCTTGGGGATCGTGGCTATGACGCTGACTGGTTTAGAGAAGCGTTGCAGGACAAGGGGATACGCGCCTGTATCCCAGGCCGGAAGAAACGCAAGACGCCGGTCAAATACGACAAGCGCAGATACAAGCGGCGCAACCGCATCGAGATCATGTTCGGCAGGCTCAAGGACTGGAGGCGCGTCGCGACCCGTTATGACCGCTGTCCAAAGGTGTTCTTCTCTGCCATCGCACTCGCAGCCCTCGTCATCTATTGGTTATGAGTCCTGACCCTAAGTTTTCCAACTGACCGTTGGCGAGAACGGTGCACCAAAATTCTTGCGGTGATTTTGGCGTGGCGAAGTTTTTTCAACAGTATGGGCTGGGAGCGCTCATCTACTGCATTCACACCGAATGACTGCTTCGGGCCGTCTGCACCAAATTGGTGCAAAAGAGCTTAGAGCCAGCGTCCCGGGGGGGGCAGGCGGCAGCAGAATCTGAGAGACGAGGGCTTCTGCGGAACACGCGGCTATCACACAACCGCTTTCAATCACCCCGGCGGGCGGTTACCATAACGAGGCTGGATCAGTAATAGGGAGAAACTATGTCATCGTTAGCTGCAGACCTAACCCCGAAAGACATCCCCCTCAGCAAAATATATCTTGATCCGAATAATCCGCGCTTCGTAGGTAGCGATTGGAGTTTTATTCCGGATGATGAGATCATGAATCTCCCTGTGCAGCAAGCCGCTCGCCGCAGGCTAATTGATCATCACGATGTAGATAAGCTGCGGCTTGTTATGCAGTCCAACGGATTTCTTCCAATCGACCGGGTCGTCGTTCGGCAATTTGACGACGACAACTATGTCGTCTTGGAGGGGAACAGACGCATCTGCGCAGCAAAAGATATCACTGGACACCATGACGACGGAGAACAAATTTCAGAAGACATCATGGGAACATTTCAGAACATTTCATGCCTGGTATACGAGGGACGTAATAGCGGTCAGAATGCTGCTTGGATATTTCAAGGACTGAGACATGTCTCCGGAATTTCAGATTGGCCCGCATACAACAAGGCCAAGCTGCTCGTTGATCGGATGGAGGAGGATGGCCTAAGCCTCACTGAAGTTGGTAAGAGCTTTGGTCTGTCCGCCCATGGTGCCGGCCAGTGGGTCCGCGGATATTTCGCATTCATGCAAGCGAAAGATGAAACAGATGTCGGCAGGTATATTGACGAGAAAGTTTATCCATTCTTTCAAGAGGTCTTCGGCAGAAGCAGCATTCAGTTGAAAGATTGGATGCGGTGGGACGATGCTGAGAAGAAGTTCAAGGACGGCGCCGCTCTAAATGAGTTTGCGGGCTGGCTTTTTCCTGTAGAAGACGAAGGTGGTGATGCAGCCGTCGATCCAAAGGACCCCACTAAGGCTCAGGTAGAAGCGGCCTGGAGCAATAGACGAATTATCAAGAGGGACAATCTTCGAGAAATTTCATACATGATCCATGATGCTCCAAAACAATGGATGGCATTCCGGAGCGGAACTGACCTCGATAAGGCATACAACACTGCGGTGTATAACCAAATCGAAGAGAGCCGATCTGGCGAAAGATCTGCTGAGGAGATATTCTATAAAAGCCTCGAAGGCGCATTGAGGGAACTGAATGAGACGCCTTTCTCTATACTGTCAGATAGTGATAAGCGTCGTCGCCTCTTGGAGCTTACTGGGGCATTGACTGAAGTCATTGAAAAAGTTGAAGCGTTCAACCGGCCAGAATGACAGTCAGCAGGTCACAGGTCGTCTCCTTCATCTATGCACTACCACCGGATCATAAGATCCGAACAATCGATCAGCTGGCACTCGAAGCGATCGCTCATGTAAGAGGAAAAGTGACGCTAAATGACGAAGAGTTTGTAGGAAAATATCGAAGAGCTCTTCTCAACGACCTAATTATATTCGAGGATACACACCGCAAGAAGGGTGGGCTAAGGTCGATTGAGCGAGAAAACACCGAGAAGCTCCTTGTTCGCTGGCGAAGGCAAATGGTTTCGGACGAGCGGGCTCGAATTTATCTGAGAAACCGCGCACTGGTATACGCTTGGATCTCTGAGCTGAATAACCGGCTGTATGAATGCTTGGGTGTCGTCTTGATGCGACATCTGGGTGCCACAAAAACCCACCTGACCAGTTCAGGGAACGAATTCGGAATCGACTTTCTTGCAATTGTTCCGGCTTACTCGAGAAGTGAATTGTTTGTCTCCGGCCCGCGAGGTGTTCGGATTGTTGGGCAGTCGAAATTGTATAAAGGGCGAATCCAGCGCGGCGCCATTCAGTCATTTAACAATACAATGGATTCTATTCGCCATAATAAATTTGAGATACAGGAGGTGGTCCCGCCTTGGTTTCGCAACAGTCCGGCGCCCCTTCTTGGCCTCTGGACCGCTCACAACGGGTATCAGAGCGGAGCGCAAAGGTTGGCAGAGCAGAACGGACATATACTTCTCGACTCGCTCATGGTTGCTGAGATTTTGGCGCAGTCAAAGCAACTTTTCCATATTCCCGATTCCGACACACTACTTCGTCGGCTATGGAAAGAAGTATCACGGGAATATTGTGGGCTCGAAGATGATCAATTTTCTGTTGGTTAAACAATGGGCTTGCGAATTTTTAGGTAAGAAAACGCGGCCGTCGATCTCGACTGGATCTTCGGATTGCAGCGCCGCGCCCTCCCGCCGGTTCAGGCCGTCGCCAAGCATCTTTGGGCCGATGAATGACTGGTTTGGTGAATCTACACCGCGGCGACGCCGCTTGTTTTGAATGCCGTCTCCGGGCCGGTCGCGAGCTTCTGCCATACCCAATGACCCCAACGGCTATAGGCTGCTGTCTGCCCCCACAGCCTCCCTATTCGATACCACTTAGTTCAGCCTGATCAATCCCCAACCTGCTGATTTCATTTGCATGTCACGCTGAAACGCTGGCCTGAAATTGCAGGATTTCGTATTCTGGCGTTCGAAACCTTGCGAATTTCGGAGCCCCGATGAAGC
>JAXMNQ010000030.1:0-72015 GCA_034670345.1 Paracoccaceae bacterium
TATGGCTCAATGATGCTCCACTGGGCATCGGTCAGGACTCTTCGGGTCAAGGCTGCTCTCCTCTGTTCGCAACCTTGAATCAGAAGTCAGGTGAATTGGGAATCCTGAACGTCAACAGCCCCTAGATTAAGCCACTTGGCAAAGGCGCGCGTTGCCCAGCCCTTGCCCAGCAATTCGAGCCGTCCCGTGTCGATCGCCGTTGGCAAGGACAGGTCGCCACGGATGATGTAGATTGCGTCCGGAAGGGTGGTCGCCAAGTACAGGTTCACGTCCCCTCCCGGGTCGTCGACGCAGAGTTCGCAGCGCCCCTTCAGGTTCAGAAACCACCACCATCGCTTCGCCTCTGTCTGATCGGTCAATTCGAGCCGGATCAGGCAGCGCTTCGGCCCGAATGCGTTCGGATCAGAGGAGCTTTCCAGGCTCCAGACCAGCAGTCCGAGATCGATCTCGTGCTCCCTGAGTTCGCGCCGCGTCCAACGCTGGCCCCATGTACCCAGTGCCAAAACCAGAGGTACGAATTCGCGGCCGGACTCGGTCAGACCATAGCCGGGGCGTCTCTCGCCCATGTCGTGACGCTCAACGACACCTTCCGCGACCAGCCACTTCAACCGCGAAGAAAGAAGAGAGGGCGACATCAGCGGGACGCCCCTCTGCAACTCCGAGAACCGGCGCGGCCCTGCCGCCAGATCACGGATGATCAGGGCGTTCCAGCGTTCACAAAAGACCTCCGCCGCCTTGGCGACGGGACAGAACTGACCGTAGGACTTCATGCGCCCCCTCCAGCCTACTACAGATTTCGAACTATACCTGATCGGGCACATTACGTCACGCTGAAGGCGATCTGAAATCGAACCAAAGGGTGAAGCCATGACATCGCGTGCCGCCAAAGCCGGTCAAGTCTCCAACACTGCCGCCGAAATCTACGATGCCTTCTTTGTGCCCGCTTTATTCGGAAGATGGGCCGAGCCGCTATGCGATGCTGCGGAAATCGGGCCGGGACAAGAGGTGCTGGACATCGCCTGCGGGACGGGCGCCACCACCCGCGAAGCGGCGAAACGTATTGGTGCGCAAGGCCGCATTGTCGGCCTCGACTGCAATCACGGGATGCTCGACGTCGCACGCGCGCGCGCACCGGCCATAGAGTGGGTCGAGGGCACCGCAGAGGCGCTGCCCTTCGCAAACGACACCTTCGATGCGGTTCTGTGCCAGTTCGGACTGATGTTTTTCGACGACAGGGCCAAAGCCCTGACCGAGATGACGCGCGTGGTCCGGCCAGAAGGAAAAATTGCGTTGACGGTCTGGGATGATGTCGGCAATTCGCCCGGATATGCGGGCATGATCGGGTTGATCGAAGACATGTTCGGAAGGACCGCCGCGGATGCGCTGAGGGCGCCGTTTGTCCTCGGCGACCGCCAGGCCTTTCAGAACCTCCTGAATGAAGGCGGAATGGTCGACGTGACCGTGGAGACCGTGACCGGAACGGCCAGATTTGATTCAATCCGGGAATGGGTTCGAATGGATGTCCGCGGCTGGACCCTGTCCGACTACATAGACGATGCGGGGTTTGAAGCGCTGGTAGCGGCAGCCGAACGGAAATTGGCCAGGTTTGCGGCAGCAGATGGCTCTGTCGCGTTTCCTGCTCCGGCGCACATTGCCGTGTGGAAACGAAATGTTGGCTGAAAGCGATAATGGCGAACGAGCAGTTGCTTCCGTCTCAGGGACTGACGCAAAGCTGCTGTAACTGTCCTGTCACCTCCGATAAGCTGTTCCGGTTGAAAAGGGGTGCAGACATGGAACTTATCGCAAAAGCAACCGCATTGGTGGGTGGCACGGTCGCTTTCGTGCGCCGCATGGGAGCGCCCGCACATCAGGCCTTCGGCGCCACGCCGGAGATCCCGGAGGCACGCAAACAGGGGATCATGACCCTGAAAATGCCGGCCGCCGAAGGCTGGAAGGATGGCCGCCTGCCCACCTGCGCGCCGGGCCTGTCGGTCAATGCCTTCGCCTCCGGACTGGACCACCCGCGCTGGATCGAAGTGCTACCGAACGGCGACGTTCTGGTGGCGGAATCGAAAGAACAGGCGGGACCGCCCAAGACCCTGATGGATCACGCCGCACAGGCGACGATGCGGCGGGTCAAGGCGATCGGCAAGAGCGCGAACCGGGTGACCCTGTTGCGCGATGCCGACGGCGACGGCAAGGCGGAGATCCGCAAAGTCTTTGTCGAGAACCAGAACCAGCCCTTTGGCATGGCGCTGGTGGGAAACCGGTTCTACCTTGGCAATACCGATGGCATCCGGGTCTTTGACTACAAGCCGGGCGACGATGCGCTTTCGGGTGGCGGAGAGAAACTGGTGGACTTCAAGCCGCACGGCCATTGGACGCGCAGCCTGCTCGTCTCACCCGATGGCACGAAGATCTATGCCGGTGTCGGCTCGCTGTCGAATATCGGCGATCAGGGCATGGAGGTCGAGCAGGGCCGCGCCGCAATCTGGGAACTGGACGTGGCCACCGGGCGGGCCCGCATCTTTGCCTCGGGCCTGCGCAATGCCGTGGGCATGGCCTGGGAACCGGTGGCCGGCAAGCTCTGGACCGCGGTCAACGAGCGCGACGGCTTGGGCGACGAAACACCGCCCGACTACCTCACTTCCGTGCAGGAGGGCGGTTTCTACGGCTGGCCATACTGCTATTGGGGACAGACCGTGGACGACCGCGTTCCGCAGGATCCCGCCATGGTCGCCAGGGCGATCACGCCGGATTTTGCCCTTGGCGGTCACACGGCATCGCTTGGCCTGTGCTGGATGCCCGAGGGCACCTTGCCGGGTTTTGGTTCCGGTATGGTGATCGGCCAGCACGGCTCCTGGAACAGATCAAAGCTGAGCGGCTACAAGCTGATCTTTGTGCCCTTTCAAGGCGGTGTGCCCAGTGGTTCGTCTCGTGACATCCTCTCGGGCTTCCTGTCCGAGGACGAGAAACTGGCCTATGGGCGGCCCGTCGGCGTGACCCTGGGGTTTGACGGCAAGTCCCTGCTGATGGCCGATGACGTCGGTGACATCATCTGGCGTGTTACGGGAGCCACCTGAGGCTGGACGGCCTTGCCCAACCACACGGCCCCAGTACCAGCTCGAGCGAGCGGCAGGCGCAAATGGCCAGTAGTTGGCGCTGGCCATGATGGGTCTGTCGTGCAGCATGATCCGCGACATCAGTAACCCGAATTTCCCGGTTCAGGGGTCCCCCGGGATGCGGCTGCGGAGACAGTCTGGTCTGAGCCCAAACCTCCCGGTTTCTGTCTCGCAGCGAATGTCCGCTTCAGCTAAGGGGCCGCGAACCAATAACACCATTGAAGGTGATCTGGCTTGCCTTCCAGCGGACCGCAATCCTGAACCATCAGGGCATCGGCAGCCCAAACGGCACCGAACCAGATCACTGTGCTGAAGAACAACGAAATGACAATAAAAGCTAGGAAATTCAGCGACAACACGTGTCGCGGCCATAAGGCAAAAACAAAACCCGCCAAAAGCGAAGCAGGAACCAACGCTAAGAATACAAGTGCTGCTGCCAAAACGGTAACCGAAAAAGTCGCTGTTCACTCGAGTTTGCTCATGCTGTGAAAGAATGCGCAAGCGGCCATTGAAATGCCTTACTCTGATGTCGGCTCCGTCCGCACAGTGTCAGTAAAGTCGTCTGCGGCTTCTGCAGATGCAGCAAAAGGCGGGCTCGTCAGCGTCGGGACCACACCCGAAGTTGCCGCGCATCGTTTCACCGAACCGTGATGCACCTTTGATTGGCCTCGATAGAGTTTTTCGCATCAAGCTGCCGGTGTTCGATTTCGAAAGATCCCGATGATGCCGAGTTCTCTCCCCCTTCAACTACGCACCGCAATTCTGAGCCTCTGCGTCCTCTTCGGCGTGATTGCGATCGGCGCCTTCGCACAGGAACGGGCGGATCTGCCCGACCATGTCATTGCTGAATTCGGCCCGCCGCCAGCCGTTCCAACAGGCGCATACCCAGATGCCTTGGCCGAAGCGGTCCAGACCGCCTTCGCCGATAGCGTCGTGAACGCGGTCTGGGGGCCGGAACAATCAACTGCCCTGTCCACCATTGCCGTGTCCGGAGATCCCCGCATCGCGTGGATCATCAGCGATATGGTCCGTTTCTATTCCGATCGCTCATTGAACGCGAAACTCATGCAGGCCGCATCGACGCTGCTGGGCAAGGACCTGGAGCGGCCCGATCCCTGGGGCACGATGACCAATCACCTGATCGCCTGGGATATCCCGGCACCGCCGGACTACCTGTCCTACAAGCGGCGCATATTCATGCGGCTGGAGCCCGGCTGGGAGTTGGTCTTTGTCGCAGACGGTGACGTCGATTGGCGGCACCTGTCCTGGGGCGGCGTCTTTATCGACGACAGGCCCTATGACACCACGGACGCGCGCTGCAATTGCATCCCCGCCGCCGACAACCCCAAGGTCAGCAACGCAGAAGGTGCAACATGGCTATCCGACAACGCCGTTGTCTTTGGCCTGGAAATCAACGGAGAAGCACGGGCCTATCCGCGCCGGATCATGGAAGTGCGCGAGATGGTCAATGATACGCTGGGTGGTCGGGACCTCGGCATTCCCTACTGCACGCTCTGCGGCGCGGCGCAGGCCTACTACACGGATCAGCTGCCTGCGGGTGTCGAGAGGCCGATCCTCAGGACCTCGGGCCTGCTCATCCGCTCGAACAAGGTGATGTATGACATCACCAGCGGGTCGGTTTTTGATACGTTCCTTGGCCGGGCCGTGACGGGACCTCTGGCGGCTCGCAACATCGTTTTGGAACAGGTCCCTGTCATAACGACGACCTGGGGCGACTGGAAAGCGGCGCATCCTGACACCACCGTCCTTGTCGAGGCGCTCGCCCTTGGACGAGACTTTGATTTCCGCAACACCCGAGATGCCGACGGTCCCATCTTTCCGGTGGGTGACGTCGACCCGCGCCTGCCCGTGCATGAGGATGTCATCGGGATCGTCACCGCGTCCGGCACCCCTGTCGCCTTTCCGCGTGCAACCGCCCTTGTCGCTCTGTCGGACGGTCGGGAGGTCACATTCGAGAATGTGAAGCTCATTCTGGATGCGGGCGGCATCCGGGCCGTCGATAGCAATGGCGGTGATCTGGGAAGCCATCAGGCATTCTGGTTCGCCTGGTCCCAGTTTCACCCCTCGACAGAACTGTGGGAAGGGTGACCCCGCAAAAAGGAACAGTGCCCGGGCGCGGGGCGCGTGCCTTTGACATGCCCGTGCAGACACGCCCGACAGCTAAGAGCTTTGTCCGAGATTCCTGGCTCGTTGGCCGGACGATCCGAGAGTGATCTGCCCGGGCTGCCGGTCAGCGGTCTCACGGCGCCGACCGGGCGCGTGCCTCGGCACGCAAAACAAGTGGCGCGTCAGGACCGAAACCCGTCAAACGCGGCGCGCAGCGGTTCAAGCGCCGCGTGGATCGCCCCCCGATCCGCAATATCGCTCAGGATGCCCTCGACCTTCGGCTGCAGGAAACCGTCCATGTCGTCCCAGACGAGGGTTCGGTCCTCGTCGGGCACACCTGCCGCCGCGCAGCGCACCGCCTCGTAAAGCGGCACGGTCCCCGGCGACAGGATCGTGCGGGCGTCGCAGGAGCCGGTCTCGGCCAGCGCGCGCACCTCGACCGCCTGCACCCCGGTCAAGAGCGCCGCAGCAAGGAAATGCTCGGTCACGTCCATCTGGTCGCGTGCGAGGTTGGCCGCGTTCATCGCCTGGCTGTTGATGTTCTGGTTGTACATCTCGGCATGTGTCGGAAAGCGGTCGGCGACGCTCTGGCCGAGGTAAGAGATCTGCGTCGACATCTGGTTCATCCCGATGTGCAGCGATTTCAGCCCGACATTCACCCCGGTCTTCATGTTGCCGACCAACGCCGGGGTCAGCCCGTTCGAGAAGGCCGGTGTGATCAACAGCGCGACCTGGCTGTCGATGTGCTTGCACATCAGGCCGATCAGGTAGCGCGTGCTATCCATCGCGACGGCCGTGTACTGGGCAAGAAAGTTGCCGGTGTGAAAGGTCTCGCCGCTGTCCGGGTCGATCAGCGGGTTGTCGTTTGCCGTGTTGGCCTCGGTCTCGACTTGCCGCGCGGCGGTGGCGAGTCCGTCGACGATGGGGCCGACGAATTGCGGCAGGCAGCGGATGCCATAGCGATCCTGGATGAGGTCGCCCTTGCGCCGCGCCCGGTCGCCGCCCGCCTCGGAGCGGATCGTCCGGCCACCGGCCACCAGGTCCGCCATGCGTGCGGCGGTCCAGACCTGGCCGGGATGCGGCTTCAACGCATGGATGTAGGGGTCAAAGCTCTGATCGGTCGCCAGCAGCGCCTGGGCAAAAAGCGCATGGACACCCAGCGCCATCACTGCCGCGTCGAGCGCCCGGTTCATCACGTTGGCGGCCACGCCGGTCGAGGCCCCCGTGCCGTTGTTGAGCGCAAGACCTTCCTTGGGCTCGGGGTCGAGCGGCGCGAAACCAAGCCGGTCAAGAACGCTGACGCAGTCGCAGGTCCGGCCTTCGAACTCGACAAGGAACTCGGGCGACAGGCCAAGGATCGAGGCCCCGACATAGGACAGGGGCACCAGGTCACCCGAGGCGCCGATCGACCCCCGCTGATACACATGCGGCGTCACGCCCGCGTTGAGGAAGGCCACCAACCGCTCGATCAGCTCCATCCGCACGCCCGACGCACCGCGCAACAGGGAATTCGCCCGCAGCAGCATCGCCGCCCGCACATCCGCATCGGGCAGGCGCGGGCCGGTCGTCGATTTGTGCTGCCAGAGGGCGATGCGCTGCACGTCGACCAGCTGTTCGCGCGTCACATGCACGTCTGCCATGCCGCCGAACAGCGTGGTCACGCCATAGATCTCCTCGCCCCGCTCGACCGCGCCCGCGATGACCTCGCGCGCGCCCCGCACCCGGGCCAGCACCGCCGGGTCCGCGCTGAGCGTGACCGCCGTGCCACCCTGGGCGACGGCCTCGATATCGGTCAGGGTCAGGCTTGTTCCGTCCAGCGTGATCGTCATGTCGGTCTCCCCGGATGCGTCCGCGATGCGCGTCGCACTTGCTAGGACACATTGCATGCGCCATGGTCCTTCGACAATCCGGCCGCGTCGAGTCGGGAAAAGGCTTTGGGAGGAAATTATGAAGATCGGGACAATGACGATTGGCGCCGTGTTCGGCGCTATGGTGGCGGGATCGCTGTCTGCACAGGAGGTCACGCTGCGCCTGTCGCACTGGGTGCCGCCGACCCATCCAATCCAGACACTGGGGATCGAGCCCTGGGTGCAATCGCTGAGCGAGGCCTCGGACGGACGGATCGCCGTGACGATCTTTCCGGCGCAGCAGCTTGGCGCGGCCCCCGACCATTACGACATGGCACGCGATGGCATCGCCGATATCACATATACCAATCCGGGCTACCAGGCCGGGCGGTTCCCGATTTACAGCCTGATCGAGATTCCGTTTCACGCGAACAACGCCACCGGCGGCGCGCAGGCGCTGCACGAGTGGTATTTGCCGATCGCCGAGACAGAGATGTCGGACGTCAAGTTCTGCATCGCGAACCCGCACGATCCGGGCACCTTCCACTCGAAGGCTCCGATCAAGGTGCCGGGCGATGTGGACGGCCTGAACGTGCGCCCGGCCCATGCCACCATGTCGCGCTTCATCAGCTCGCTCGGCGGCGGCCCGGTGCAGGTGCCCGCGCCCGAGGCCCGTGAGGCCATCGCCAACGGCACCGCCGACGCGATCACCTTTCCCTGGAACTCGATCTACATCTTCGGCATCGACAGCGAGACCAAGTATCACCTCGACATGCCCTTCTACATCTCGGCGCAACTGCTGCTGATCAACAAGGACACCTACAACGGGATGCCCGACGATCTGAAGGCCATTCTCGATGATCACTGCACGCCGGAATGGTCGCGCCGCTTCTCCGAAGGTTGGGCCGAGAACGAAGCCTCCGGCCGTCAGAAGATGATCGACAGCGATGAGCACACGCTCCATGCGCCGACCGAGGAAGAGGTGCAGATGTGGCGCGATGCGGCCGTTCCGCTGATCGACCAATGGAAGGAAGAGGTTGGCGAAGGCGCCCAGGGCTACTACGACGGCTATGTCGAGGCGCTCGACCGCCACGACGCCCGCTTCTGAGCTGATGACGTGGGCGGCGTTCAGCGCCGCCCGCAGACCTGCCCATGCAGCGCTTCCAGCACATTCTCGAACGCATCTCGCACGGCATCGAAGTCGTGGCCGGCATCATCATGGGGGTGGTGACGCTGTTGGTCGTCGCCTCGGCTGTGGGGCGGTACCTGTTCGCCTATCCCTTGCCCGACGCCTTCGACATGTCGCGTCTCCTGCTGGGCGCCGCGATCATGTGGGGCTTTGCCAGCGTCGGCTACCGCGGCTCGCACATCAAGGTAGACCTGCTGGCCGAACGCCTGCCCGCGGGCGCGCGGCGCTGGGTTGATGGCTTCGCCTGGACGGTGCTGCTGATCTTTACCGTGCTGCTGACCTGGAAGATGTTCGCCCGCGTGGCCAGCGCCGCCGGAAGCGGTGAGGCCACCATGGACATGCGCCTGCCCGCCTGGCCGATGATGGGGCTTATCTGGCTCGGCGTCGCGGTCAGCCTGCCAACGATCCTGGCACGGCTGCTGCTGATCATCACCGGGCGCGGGTCGCTCGACCATTACGAAAGCATCGACGTGAAAGACGAAGTATGAGCGGCGACCTGATTGCCCTTGGCGGATTCAGCGCGCTCTTTGCGATGATGATGCTGCGGGTTCCCGTCGGCATCGCGATGGGGCTTGTCGGCGTGGGCGGCTTTGCGGCAGTGACCGGATGGAAGCCGGCGCTGAACCTTCTGGCGCAGTCGCCGATCCGCACCGTCACCGACTTCAACCTGACTCTGATCCCCTTCTTCGTGCTGATGGGGGTGCTGGCCACCAATTCCGGCATGTCGCGCGAGTTGTTCCGGACCGGGCGAAACTGGTTCGGCTTCATGAAGGGCGGGATGGCGATCTCGACCATAGGCGCCTGTGCCGGGTTCGCGGCGATCTGCGGCTCGTCGGTCGCCACCGCCGCCACCATGACCAAGATCGCGCTGCCGGAGATGAAGCAGGCCGGTTACCCGGACGAGGTGTCCACCGGGGTCATCGCGGCGGGGGGCACGCTGGGCATCCTGATCCCGCCATCGGTTGTGCTGGCTGTCTATGGCTACATCACGGAACAGGACGTGGGCGTGCTGTTCATCGCCGGTATCGTGCCGGGCATCCTTGCCATCCTGATGTACATGGGCGCTGTCCGCCTGGCCTATGGCAGTCGCCTGCCAGCCGGAGAGCCCTTCCAGCTTGGCAAGGCCGTCAGGTCGCTGTCGGGCGTCTGGGCGGTGATGCTGCTGTTCATCCTGATCATCGGCTCGATCTATTTCGGCGTCACCACCGCGACCGAGGCGGCCGCCGTCGGGTCATTCCTGACCGCGCTCATCGGCGTGCTGCGCGGACGACTGACGCCGCGCCTGCTGCTCGAAAGCCTGGTCGAGGCGCTGCGCACCTCGGTCGCGATCTACACGATCCTGATCGGCGCAATCCTGTTCGGCTATTTCCTGGCCATCACGCAAAGCCCGCAGAAGATCACCGCCTGGCTCGTGGAGCTTGACCTCGGCGCCTACGGGACGCTGGCGCTGATCCTGATGTTCTTCGTGCTGATGGGCTGCATCCTCGACGCGATGGCGATGATCATCCTGCTTGTCCCGATCGTCTTTCCCATCGTCACCCAACTGGGGTTCGACCCGATCTGGTTCGGGGTCATCATCGTCATGACGGTCGAACTGGGGCTGATCACCCCGCCGGTGGGAATGAACGTCTTTGTCATCAACTCCATCGCGAGAAACATCTCGCTGACGACCATCTTCCGGGGGGTGCTGCCCTTCGTGGCCGCCGATGTCCTGCGGCTGGTCCTGCTGGTGGCGATCCCGGCGCTGGTGCTCTGGCTGCCGCAGACCATGAAATGAGACGGTTTCCGACGATCTATTCGACCCTCATGCGCGAGAACGCCAAGGCGTTTCTCTACGGTATGGGCATGACCGACGACGACATCGCGAAACCGCAGATCGCCGTGGCGCATACCGGCGGCGGGATGAGCCCCTGCAACATGAACCTCGCCGCGCAAGGGGCCCATGCTGCCGAGGGCGTGCACGCGGCGGGCGGCTATCCGCACGAAACCCCGGTCGTGTCGGTCTCGGACGGGTTGACCATGGCGCATCCGGGGATGCGGTTCTCGCTGATCTCGCGCGAGTTGATCGCCGACTCCGTCGAGGCGACGATGCGGGCCCATTGCTGGGACGGGCTGCTGGCCATCGGCGGCTGCGACAAGAACCTGCCCGGGCTGATGATGGGGCTTGTCCGGGTCAACGCGCCGGGGGTCTTCCTGCACGGCGGCGCCACCCTGCCGGGCCGGGTGCGTGGGCGCGAGGTCTCGGCGCTGGACGCCTTCGAGACCATCGGCCGCTTGATCGCGGGCGATGCCGACCGGGCCGAGCTGGAAGACTACCAGCGCCACGCCATCCCCGGTCCCGGCGCCTGCGCGGGCCAGTTCACGGCCAACACCATGGGCATGGTGTCCGAGGCGCTGGGCCTCTCGCCCGTCGGCGTGTCGATGGTTCCCGCCGCCGATCCGTCGCGCCCGGAATTGATGCACGCGGCGGCACGCGCGCTGATTGCCGCCATCGAGGGCGACGGCCCCCTGCCCCGCGATATCGTCACCCGCACCGCCATCGAGAACGCCTGCGCCATCGTCGCGGCAACCGGCGGGTCGACCAACGCGGCGCTGCACATTCCCGCCATCGCCCATGAGGCCGGCATTGACTTCGGCATCGAGGATGCGGCCAAGGTCTTTCAGCGCACGCCGCTGATCGGCAATCTCAGTCCCGGCGGCACTTACCTCGCGGCGCATGTCCACGCCATCGGCGGCACGCCGGTCATCCTGAAGGAATTGATTGCCGGCGGTTATGTCGACGGCTCTGCCTTGACTGTCACCGGTCAGACGCTGGCCGAGGCCGTTGCCCATGCCCCGGCCCCGGACGGCGAGATCGTGCGCCGCGCCGATACCCCCATCGCGGCCACCGGCGGTGTGGTTGTGCTGACCGGCAACCTCTGCCCCAAGGGCGCGCTGCTCAAGGTCGCGGGCCTGCCCTCGCTCACCTTCCGCGGCCCGGCCCGCGTGTTCGATGGCGAAGCGGCGGCGCAGGCGGCGGTCGAGACCCGCACCTACCGCGAGGGTGAGGTGCTGGTGGTGCGCGGCGAAGGACCGAAAGGCGCGCCGGGCATGAAGGAGATGCTGGGGATCACGGCGCTGCTCTACGGTCAGGGCATGGGCGCCAAGACCGCGCTTCTGACCGATGGCCGCTTTTCCGGCGCCTCGCGCGGCATGTGCATCGGCTATGCCTCTCCCGAGGCGGCGGCGGGTGGCCCCATCGGGCTGGTCGAGGATGGCGACATCATCGCCATCGACGCCCGCCCCGAGGTGGCCAGCATCACGCTGGACGTCGACGCGGACACCTTGGCGCGGCGCGAGACGGCGCGCGGGCCCGTACCCTTGCCGCGCCACGGCGGGCTTCTGGAGAAATACGCAGCTTCGGTGCAGGGTGCCGAGCGCGGCGCCGTCACCCATTCGGGAGCGGTGGACACCAGCGGAGATATCGACTGATGGAACCCAACCCCTATGACCCCTGGTCGCGCGACGATCTGACGGCAAACGAAAAGACCCTGCTGACCTTCATGCGCGACTGCATGCACGGCGACGACCTGTCGCTGATCGACACGCTGGTGGCCGAGGATTACATCCAGCACACGCCCGGTATCGGACAGGGCCGCGCGGGGCTGCGGCGCTACATCGAGACAGTGGCCTATCGCCGTCCGGGACGAAAGGAATGGCGGCCGGTGCAGACCTTTGCCTGCGGCGACATGGTCATCTTGCACAAGATCAGCGCAACCCATGTCTTTGCCGATTTCGTGCGCTTCAACGACCGGGGCCAGATGGCCGAGCACTGGGACGTCGTCCAGCCGCACCCCGAGCCGGGCTTCGACCCGATGCGGCAGTCGGTCGAGAATCTCGACAGGTTCCGGGCCTTGTTCAACCTCAACTGACCATTCCAGCGCGAAAAGCGACACGACGACCTGCCTGTCGAGCCGCGCAAGTGCCTCGGCAACCGGACGCCCGCTGAAGTCTTCGAAAGCGCGCTGATGGAAATACGGAACCGGCTGGAGTAGAGGAACAAATCAGATACTGCACTTCACAGTGAGGTCACATCTTCCAGTCGGCCCCGAGGTTCGGGATCCTGCCGGTGAGCCCCGCCCCCGTGACCCGACCGCCAACGATAGGGCCGATCCGCCTCTGCCCGGACCCCTTTCCCGGATCTGGGCCAGTTCGACTTCCAGATCGCAGATACGGCGGAGGTTGGGCTGTGCAAGAATTGGCCTCGGGTCACTCCGTGGTGTCTGGCCAGCACCAGCCACCGGAAACGAACTGGACCTTCGCCTGTCCTGTTCCTGACAGATGGCCATTTTAGGGTCCGAACCCTCCGATTTCCAGAGCCGGAGGATAACTGTTGCGATCAGGACTTCGCCTCACCGGAGGAAAGCCGGTCCGCGCAGGCGATTTCGATCTGCCCCCGCAGCCACTTGTGGGGCTGATCACTGTCGAAGCGACGGTGCCAGATCAGGTGATTGGCGATCGGCGCGACCTCCAGCGGCACCGAGACCAGCGTCAGATCGTGCCGCTCGGAGAAATACTCGGCAGTCAGGTGCGTGAAGACGCCGACGAGATCAGATTGCAGCAACAATTCCGGCACGATGGTAAAGCTCATCAGCGTGGCCGCGATCCGGCGGCTCAGCCCGTGGCGGTCGAGCACAGCATCAAAGGCCGCGCGGCGGTCGCCCGTGGAACTCACCACCAGATGTGCATAGCCCAGAATGTCGTCCAATGTCGGCTGGCGCGCGCCCTTCAGGATCGGATGATCGCTGCGGCAGAGACAGACAAAGCGGTCCTCGAAGGCAAAGCTGCGGGCAAGATGCGGTGGCGTGTCATCGAACCAGCCGACGGCAAGGTCGACCTCACCCGCCTCCATCAGGCGGATTGCGTAGTCCCGGTCGGTGGTGCGCAGGTTGATCACGATACCCGGTGCTTGCTGCCCGAAATGACGCAGGAGCGGCAGGAAGATCGGCAGGTTGAAGCGGTCCGGGGCGCCGATGGTAAAGCGCGCCCGCGCGGTGGCCGGATCGAACCTGTCCGGCTGGCTCACGCAGAGTTCAGCCTCGGCCACAATGCGCGCCACCAGCGGCTGCAATTCGACCGCGCGCGGCGTCGGGCTGAGCCCGCGCGGTGTGCGTACCAGCAGTGGATCGCCCAGATGATCGCGCAACCGCTTGAGCGCGTTCGAGATCGCCGACTGGGTCCGCCCGAGTCGCTTGCCCGTGCGGGTCACGCTGCGTTCTTCCAGAAGAACATGCAGGACGATCAGCAGGTTGAGGTCAAAATTCGCAAGCATTTCAGCCCTGCATCATTCTGAATGATGAATATATACACGAGTATCCATTTCCTAAATATCTCGACCCATGTCAATCTGAACCCGCCACTGGGAGGATGGAGAATGAAAAGCGCCGTTCCGGATCAGCCGCAGACCGTCACGACACCGGATGCCGACTACCTTGCGTTCCACCCCGCGCCCAAGGTGCCGGCCTTCCGCCCGCCCGAAGGTGCTGTCGATGCGCATTGCCACGTGTTCGGCCCGGCCTCCCGCTTCCCGTTCTCGCCCCGACGCAAATACACGCCGGTGGACGCGCCCGCCGAGACCCTTTTCGCGCTGCGCGATCATCTGGGCTTCAGCCGCAACGTCATCGTGCAGGCGACCTGCCACGGGTCCGACAATGCCGCCATGCTGGACGCCATCGCCCGCTCCGAGGGACGCGCCCGCGGTGTGGCCGTGGTCGATGCCGACATTTCTGAGTCCGAGCTTCAGGCGCTGCACGAGGGCGGGATCCGGGGCGTGCGGTTCAATTTTCTCAAACGCCTTGTCGGCGACGCGCCGAAAGACGACTACCTGCGCATCGCCGAACTGGTGGCGGCCATGGGCTGGCACATCGTGGTCTATTTCGAAAGCGCGGAACTGGCCGATCTTGCCCCCTTTATCACCGCCCTGCCCGGCACCATCGTGATCGACCACATGGGCAGGCCCGAGGTGCAGGACGGCCCCGGCGGAGACGGGTTCGCCCGGGTCATGGCGCTGATGCAAGGCGACGCGCGGTTCTGGATCAAGGTCTCCTGCCCCGAGAGGCTGAGCGTGACCGGCCCACCCTACGAAGATGTCGAGCCCTTCGCCCGCAGGCTGGTCGAGACCTTCCCGGACCGGGTGCTTTGGGGCACGGACTGGCCGCATCCCAACATGGTCTCGCACATGCCCGACGACGGCGCGCTGGTGGACATGATCCCGCGCATCGCCCCGACCGAGGCGCTGCAACGGCAGTTGCTGATCGACAACCCGATGGCGCTTTACTGGCCCGAGGAGCGCGAGGCATGATCGTCGACGCGCAACCGACCGGATGGGTCAAATGGGCGGTTGCGGGCCTTGCGACCCTGATGTGCCTGGCCTGCATCGCCTACAACCTTGAACTTCACACACGGTCCGGTTTTGCGCTCTTGCGCCAGCAATACATGGCGCTGCAATTGGGCCTCGCACTGACCATCGCCTTTCTCCGTTATGGGCCGCGCGGGGCGCCGGTCGGACGGCCAAACATCGTCGATCTGCTCATCGCTTTGCTGTGCCTCGGCACGCTGAGTTATGCGGCCTTCGATTTCGTCTGGCTGCTGAAAGAGCAGTTCTATCGCCCCTGGCAGATCACACTTGTCGGCGCGGTCGTGGTGCTGGCCGTGATGGAGGGCATCCGGCGGCGCGCGGGCTGGATGCTGTTCGGGATCGTCGCGGTGTTCCTGCTCTATGCACTGGTCGCGGACAAGGTGCCGGGGCGGCTGGTCGGGAGCGAGCTGTCGCCGCAAAGGCTGGTCGATTACGTGGGCTTTGACAGCTCCGCCGTCTTCTCCTCGCCGCTGGCCGTAGGGACGATCACGGTCCTGCTCTTTGTCTTCTTTGGCCAGCTCCTGTTCGCCGCGGGCGGCGGCGCCTTTTTCACCGACCTCGCCATGGCCGCGACGGGGCGCACCCGTGGCGGCAGCGCCAAGATCGCCGTGGTCGGATCGGCGCTCTTCGGGTCGATCTCTGGCTCTGCGGTGTCGAACGTGGCGACCACCGGTGTCATCACCATTCCGCTGATGCAGAAAGGTGGCTATTCAAAGGAAGACGCCGGCGCGATCGAGGCCGTGGCCTCCACCGGCGGCCAGCTGACGCCGCCGATCATGGGCGCGGCGGCCTTCCTGATGGCCGAATTCCTCGACATCTCTTACGCCACGGTCGCAGCGGCGGCCCTGATCCCGGCGATCCTGTTTTACGTCGGCGCCTTCATGCAGGTCGACCTGATCGCCGCTCGCGACAACATCGCCGCACCGGAGGACGCAGACTTGACCGTGCGCAAGGTTCTGGCCAAAGGCTGGCATTTCCTGATCCCCTTTGCCGTGCTGCTGTATGCGCTGTTCGGGATGCGGATGGATCCGGAGGATGCCGCCCTGCTGGCCTCTCTGGCCATCGTCGCGGCCGGGTTCCTGCGCGGCTATGACGGCACGCGGCTCTCGCCCAGGAGCTTCGGGAAGGTCTTTGTCGATACCGGCACCTCGATGGTCGACCTGATCCTCGTGGTGGCCGCCGCCGGGTTCGTGATCGGTATTCTGAACGTCACCGGGCTGGGCTTTGCGCTGACACTGGTTCTGGTCGATGCGGTGGGCTCCAGCCTGATTCTGCTGCTGCTGATCTCGGCTGTGGTCTGCATCATCCTTGGCATGGGCATGCCCACCTCGGGTGTCTATGTCCTGCTTGCAAGCCTTGTCGCGCCCTCACTGGTCAAGGCCGGGGTGGAGCCGATCGCGGCGCATCTCTTCATCCTCTATTTCGGCATGATGTCGATGATCACCCCGCCCGTAGCGCTGGCCGCCTTTGCCGCCGCCGCCATCTCCAGGGCCGGGGCGGTGGCGACGGGGCTTGCCGCCATGCGGATCGGCTGGGCCGCCTTCATCCTGCCTTTCGCCTTCGTCTCTACCCCGGCGTTGCTGTTCAACGGCAGCCTGCAAGAGGTCGCCATCGCGACCGCGCTCACCGCGCTGGGTGTGGCGGGCGTGACGACCGGCATCGTGGGGCACTGGGGCCGGAATCTCGGTCCCCTGCTGCGCCTCGCCTTCGTCGTTCTCGGCGTGTTGACGCTGCCGCTGGGGTTCTTCTCGCTCTCGACACTGGCGCATGGACTGGCCGCGCTGGCGCTGGTTGCGCTGGCGGGCGCCCTGCTGATGACACGGGAAAAACCGCGCCAGACCAACCACATCACCTGAAAACAAGAAACATGGTAAGGGAGGAACACACCATGACACTGAAGACACTCGTAGCCGCAGGAATCGCAACATGCGCGCTGACCGGCGCGGCTCAGGCTCAGGTCATCTCGATGGCCACGGGGGCGCAGGGGTCGCTCGCGTATAACTCGGGTCAGGCGGTCGCGGTCGTGGCCAATGACAACGGGCTGACCGTGCGCACCCAGCCACTGGTGGGCTACATGCCGCTCTTGAACTCCGGCGAGGTCGAGTTCGGCTATTCCAACGGCGCCGAGGCGGCCTTTGCCTTTTCCGCCAGCGGCAATTTCGACCGCGAGCATCCGAACGTGCGCCTCGTCGGCGTCATGTTCCCGCTGACGACCGGCATCATGGCACCCTGCGACCTTGGGCTGAAGACCGTGGCTGACCTTGAGGGCCGCAACGATCTGCGGGTGGCCTCTGAATATACTTCCTCGACCATCATCCCCTTCTACATCGAGGGCATCCTCGCCTCGGGCGGGATGAGCACCTCGGATTTCCAGCAGGTTCCGGTGTCGAGCTTCGTCGACGGGATCAACGCGCTTGGTGACGGACTGGTGGACATCGCGCTGGTCAGCCTCAATGCCGGGGCGGGCCAACAGGCGGGCGTGCAGATGCAAGGCCGCGGCGGGCTTTGCTACATCTCGATGAACGACAGCGAAGAGGGCGTCGCCGCCTATGTCGAAGTCCTGCCCACAGGCACGGTGCGGGCACTGCCGCAGAACGAGAATCTCAACGGTTTGCAAAGCTGGGGCGCCAACCTCGTCTCGGTGCCGTGGATGCTGCTGGCCAATGCGGACACGGATGAAGAGACGGTCTACAACCTCACCAGCGTGATCCACCAGAACAAGGAGGCCCTCGCCGCCTCTTTCGGCGCCTTCAACAATGCCGATTTCGACAATATGGCACCGGCCAGCACCGTGCCTTACCACCCTGGCGCTCTGCGCTATTTCGAAGAGGCGGGCGTGCCTGCGGGCGAGTAATCCGACCTGCATACCGGTCTGCCCTGTCGCATGGGCAGGCCGCACCCACTTCGCACGAAATCGAAGCCGCCCGATGGACAGACTGGCCTGTGTCGTGCCGGACTTCGGACCTGACCCGTTGCCGGCGGGTGCAGGCAACCCGCCGCATGTGATCCCCGATTGGAGCCATTCAGACATGACCGGACATCTCGCCCGCATCGCACCGAAAGCCTCGCTGCGTGCCGCAATCAACCTGGGCAACCGCGCCTTGGCCAGACAGGACGGCGACACCCTTGGCGGCATCACCCCTGCCCTTGCCAGACGGCTTGCCGAGAAGATCGGAAAGCCGGTGGAGTTCATCCTCTACGACGGCGCAGGCAAGACCTTTGCCGACGCGACGCAGGACGTCTGGGACCTGGCTTTCCTGGCGATTGATCCCGCGCGCGCAAAAAAGGTTTCCTTCACGCGCCCGTACAAGGAGATCATCGCAACCTACGCCGTGCGCGACGACAGCCCGATCAATGACGTTGCAGAGGCCGACACGCCCGGCACATCCATCCTGGTGGGTCACGGGTCGGCCTATGACCTGCATCTGACGGCCACGCTGCGCAACGCCGACCTTGTCCGGGCAGCGGATCCCGGCGAGTCCTTCGAGAGGTTCCGCCAGGGAGAAGGCGACATCGTGGGCGGCGTTCTGGAAAGCCTGCAACGCGCCTTTCCTGCGGGAAGCGGGGTTCGTGTCCTGCCCGGCCGCATCACGACAGTCCGACAGGCGATGGTTCTGCCCTGTCATGACGCGGACATGACAGCCGCACTCGACACATTCCTCGCCGAGGCCATCGCCGAAGGGTTCGTCGCGGCAAATACCTGACTGCCCCGGTTCGTGCCGTTTCCGCCAGCCCAATCGGCGCATAAAGCCTGCCCGACGACGCATGGGCCAGGCGCGTGCCAGGGCCAAACCGTATGTCCGCCGCCTCGCCGGGGTCGGGCGGCACCTGTGTGTCGTGGTCCGTCGCATAAGCCAGCCTTATGCCGGTATCGGAAATCGGTGTTTCATGTCAGCGCGATGGATCGCCTATCAATATGAGCGGCAAGACCGGACCGGAGCCTGACTTGAAGACCATGGAAAGCGCCCAGATCCCGCTAGAGACGAGCCGCCCCGGCCATTGCCGGAGGGCGTGGCCTTGACTGGCAATGGATCCGATACCCTGCCGCAAGATGCGGATGTGGTGGTGCTGGGAAGTGGCGTCGCGGGGCTGACAGCAGCGCTTGTCGCCACACTCGAAGGGCTCAGCGTCACGGTTCTCGAACACATGCCGCAGATCGGCGGCACTTCGGCCCGCTCATCCGGCAGCGTCTGGATTCCCGACAACCGATACATGCACGATGCCGGTCACACGGGTGACGCCGGGCCCGCCCGCGAATACCTCGACGCGTTGGTGGGCACCCGTGCGCCCGAAAAGATGCGCGAGACCTTTTTGCAGACCGCACCACGCATGCAGCGGGATCTGGAAGACCGGGCCGGGATCTCGTTCCGCCCGATGCCCGCGGCTGCCGATTACCGTCAGGATCTGCCGGGGGCAGCGCCGGGCTGGCGACCGTTGGACCCGCTGCCCTTCGACGGGCGCGCACTCGGGGCTTGGTTCCCAAAGCTCGCCCCACCATTGCCCGAGCTGATGGTGCTGGGCGGCATGATGGTCACCCGGCCCGAAGCGGCGCAGTTTTTGCGGGCAGACCGCTCACCCGGGGCGGCGTGGCTGGCTGTACGGATGGGCGCGCGGTACTTGCGCGACCGATTGCGCCATGCACGCGGGACGCGGCTGGTGCTGGGCAATGCGCTGGTGGCGCGGTTGCTGAAGGCGTGCCTTGATCGCGGCGTGCTGGTCCTGACCGATGTTTCGGCAAAGGCGCTGGTTCAAAAGGATGGCGCGGTGTGCGGCGTCACGCTGGAGGATGGACGTGAAATCGCGGCGCAGCGCGGGGTAATCCTCGCCGGAGGCGGGTTTCCCGCCAGCGCCGCGTGGCGCGCGCGCGAACTGCCCGCGCCGGTCGCCGCGCACACACCCGCCGCGCCGGGATCCGTGGGCCGCACACTGGACTTGGCACTGGAGACGGGCGCCGCGCTCGGCCCCTCGGGGCAGGACAACGCGCTGTGGTTTCCAAGTTCGACCATGCGGCGCGCCGATGGCTCGACAGCTGTCTGGCCTCATATCATCCTCGACCGCGCCAAGCCGGGGGCGCTTTGCGTCGACGCGACGGGCCAACGTTTCGTGAACGAGGCAGTGTCCTACCATGAATTCGTGCGCGGCATGTACCGGGCCAACAGGACCGGCCATTCGGTGCCCTGCTGGATGATCTGCGGCCGCGATTTCATCCGCAAATACGGACTCGGCCTGATCCGCCCGCGAACGCCATCGCTGCGCCGCTACGTGGCAAACGGCTACCTGACCGAAGCGCCTGACATTCCCGCGCTCGCCCGTGCTCTCGATATGCCGGAAGCCGCGCTGCGTGAGACGGTCCAGCGGTTCAACGGTTTCGCCGCCAGCGGGAGGGACGCGGATTTCCACCGGGGCGAAACGTTGTACGAACGCAACAACGGCGATGCCGCGCATGGGCCGAACCCCTGCCTTGGTCCCGTTGGCCCCGGCCCGGTCTACGCCGTGAAACTGGAGCCGACGCCGCTGGGCACCAGCCGGGGCATACTGACCGACATCGACGGGCAGGCTCTGGACGCGCAGGGCCGGCCGATCGCAGGGCTCTATGCCTGCGGCAACGACATGCAATCCGCCTTTGGCGGGGAATATCCGGGTGCCGGGGCGCAGCTTGGGCAGGCGATGACTTTTGCCTGGCGGGCTGCCCGCCACGCCGCACACGGCAAGAACGAATTTTAGGGAGGCACCATGGCCAGTATCAAGGGCGGCGACCTGATCGCCGAGACGCTCATCGAAGAAGGCATTGACCATGTCTTTGGCATCTGCGGGCACGGCAATGTCGGCCTGCTCGACCCGCTCTATCAGCGGCGGGACCAGATCAAGCTGATCTCGCCCCGGCACGAACAGACCGCGGTGCATATGGCGGACGGGTTCTTTCGGGTTTCGCACAAGCCCGCCGCGACGCTGACCTCGACCGGGCCGGGATCGTGCAACCAGATCATGGCGCTGGCGGTGGCGCAGACCGACAGCTCGGCGATCTATTCGATCACGGCCAACGTACCCACGTCGCAGTTCAACCGGGCACCGTTCCAGGAATTGAACATGCACCACCAAGCGGATTTCAACAGCGTGATCAAGCCGGTGGTCAAGCGCAGCTTTCAGCCCAGCCGGGTCGAGATGCTGCCGCTTGCCATGCGACAGGCCGCCGCCACGATGACAACCGGGCGGCCCGGGCCGGTCAACTTGGACATCCCCTACAACCTTTTCCAGGAAGAGGCCGAGGTGACGCGCGAAACCCCCGGCAGCGCCTTTGGCAGGCGGCGGAGCGGCGCCAGCGCCGAGGATATCGCCACCGTGACCGACTGGCTGCTGGCGGCCGAGCGACCGGTGATTTTCATCGGACACGGCGTTGCCCTGTCGGAAGCCTCTGAAGAGCTGACGGCGCTGGCGCGCGGGCGCGGCATCCCGGTGATCTCGTCGCCCAACGGCATGGGCTGTCTGGACATGGAGGACCCGCTGTCGCTGGGCTTCATCGGACGCAACGGGGATTACGCGGCCAATCAGGCCGGGCGGCACGCGGACCTTGTGCTGGCCATCGGGGCGCGGTTTGACGACCGCTCTGCCTCGTCCTGGAAGCCGGGTTATTCGTGGAACTTTCCGCATACGAAGCTGGTGCATGTGGACATGGATCATGGCGAGTTGGGCCGCAACTACCCGCCCGACCTGCCGATCCTCGCCGATGCGCGGGCGTTTCTGCGGCAGTTGCTGGCAGAACTTGAGGCCAAGGGACAGTTGCAGCCCGCCCATGACGGCTGGACCGGACAGATCGAGGGCTGGCGCAGGGAATGGGCGGATTTCATTGCGCCCAACTGGGGTGGACATACCTCGCCGATCTCGCCTTATCGGATTGTCGAAGACTGCCAGAAAGTACTGCCCGAGGACGTGATCCTGTCGCTCGATTCCGGCGTGCATCACAACTGGTACATGCAGTTCTGGAAGGCCCGCCGCCCGCAATCCATGCTCAACACCTGGGGCTATTCCGGCATGGGCTTCGGCCCCTCGTCGATCCTTGGCGCCAAGCTGGCCGCCCCCGACCGGCCCTGCGTGGCGGTCTGCGGCGATGGCGGGTTCACCATGGTGCCGCATGTGCTGTGCACGGCGGTGGAGTACGACATTCCGGTCGTCTGGGTGGTCTGGAACAACTTTGCCTGGGGCGCGATCCGCGATCTGCAATACGGTTATTTCGACGGGCGCGAATACGGCACCGCCTTTTACGCCGGCGAAAACCGCGAACCCTACAACCCCGATTTCGCCGCCTGGGCGCGGGCCGCCGGCGTCGATGGCTATTCCGTCAAGCGTTCCGAGGATTTCGCCCGGGCGCTGGAAACCGCCATCGCCTCGAACCGTCCATCGCTGATCGACGTGCATGTGGATGCGGACATCCGCCCGCCCGCGACGGGCACTTGGGAATTGCCGCCCCTGCAGCCGAAGGAACCGGCCTTCGGCGGCCCGTGGCGGCCCTGAAACCCGGTCAAGGAGGAGACATCATGACCGAACGAAAGAGCGTGATCCGCAACATCGCCGAAGAGCCGTGGCAGCAATATCCCGGGCATTTCGGTTCTGCCCTGTCCAAGGCGCTGGTGGCGCCGCAGACGACCGGTTCACAGTTGATCGACTACCGCATCTCGACTTATCAACCGATGGCCTATGTCGAACGACATGTGCACAAGGTGCAGGAACAGGTCTACCACATCCTCGATGGCGAGGGCCTGATGGAGATCGGCGACGAGACCCGGGTGGTGCGCCGCAACGATGTGATTTTCATCGCGCCGGGCACATGGCATTCGATCCAGAATTCCGGATTGGGCGATCTGACCTTCATCGTCGCAACGTCACCGGTGACCGACGAATAGCGCCTCGGGCCCAGCCCCCGATCAGGCGATTTCGCGTGGGATCTCCGGCGAGCTCTCTGCGGATTCGGGCCGGGGCAGGAAACCGGTCCAGTCCGGCGAGGCGACAAGGTCTTCGACGACAATACGCAGCTCATGCGCAACCACGCTGGCGGCAGAGCTGAGCGCATTGGGCGGCAGCGAATACAGGTAGTTCGACCGGTGCAGCGAGGCGTCGGACACCCGCAGGCAGCGGAAGGACCGCCCGCGATGGCCCTCTTGCATGATCGCGCCCATGGGCTTGATCGTGCCGCCGATATTATCGTGCACGGCATTCATAACCAGGGACAGAGAGTCGATCTCTGCCACGACGTTCGGGAACAGCGCCCGGCTTTCGAACTCCGCCTCGATCCGCTTGCGCAAACCGTGATCCGAGGTGGGCAGGACCAGAGGCACCTTGGCCATCTCGGCCATGGTCACGCTGTCGCGCCCGGGCAGAAGGTCACTCTCGCCCGGCAGGATCAGGAACAGTTCTTCGACCATCAGCGGCTCGACCGACAGATCGCTGGGCAGATCGCGCGAGAACAGGACGGCCAGATCCAGCCGGTTCTGGCGGATCAGATGCGCGACGTGCCCGCTCATGGCCTCGACCACGTTCAGGGAAATGCCGGGGTATTTCTGCCGCACCCGCTTGACCAAGGGCAGTCCCACCGCCGCAACAGTGGTGGCTGGCAGGCCGACAGAGGCAACGCCCTTGATCTCGCCATTGTCGGACCGGGCGATGGTCATCGCCTGTTCGAACTGCCGCAGGATCAGCCGGGCATGGTGATAAAGCGCGCGTCCCGACTCGTTCGGGGTCACCCCCCGGGAGGACCGCACCAATAGCTGCTTGCCCACCTGGTCCTCAAGCTTGGCGACCTGCTGGCTGAGCGCGGGTTGCGCCACATGCAGGCTTTGCGAGGCCTTGGACAGGCTGCCCATCTCGACGATGCGCACGAAGTAGCGAAGCTGACGAATATCCATGGTGAAAAATCTACCGGTGCGGCGGGGTATAATGCAAGCTTATACGCCGTTCCGAAATCGGTATTATTTGGCGTCCCGCGCAGTTGGTAAGGTGCTCCCGTGCGAGGCCGGAAAGGTCCGCCACGACAGGGAGGAAAGACCATGACATTTCGCAAGCGGACCGCTTCCGGCGGCGCTGGAACGCTCTTTACCCGCAGATCGGCCCTCAAACTCGCCACCGGCACGGCGGCAGCCTCGTTGCTTGGCGCCCCTGCGCTCGTCCGGGCGCAATCCGGGCCGATCAGGATCGGCCACCTGACCCCCATGACCGGATTTCTGGGCACACTGGGCGGCTGGGCCGTCGATGGCGCCAGCATGGCGGTCGATGAAATCAACGCTGGGGGCGGTGTCGCCGGTCGCATGATCGAGCTGATGAGCGAGGATTCCATCAACCCCGAGAACGGCGCCACCAAGGCACAGCGTATGCTGGAACAGGACGGCGCGGATTTCATCCTGGGCGAGATCAGTTCCGCCACATCGCTGGCCATCTCCGAGGTCGCGGCGCGCAATGAAAAGCTGTTCATGGCGGTGGGTCCGCGGTCGGACGTGCTGCGCGGCGAACGCTGCTCGCCCTACATGTTCTGTACCGACATCCCCAACACCGTGATGGTCAACGCCGTGGGCACCTCGCTCAAGCAGCAGGAGGACATCTCGGGCAAGAAGTTCTTCACCCTGACCGCCGACTACGTGTTCGGCCATGACCTGCTGGTGGCGGCCAAGGCGTTCTTTGACCGCAACGACGCCGAGCTGATCGGGGATGAGCTGATCGCGACCGATGTCACCGACTTCAGCCCCTTCATCCTGAAGATCCGGCAGGCGAACCCGGATTATGTCTGCCTCAATCTCGCGGGCAACCAGGTAACCAACTTCGTCAAGCAATATGCCGAGTTCGGCCTGCCCTATCCGATGATCGGCTTCAACCTGAACACCGCCGACGCCTGGGCCGCCGGCATCGGCAACCTGTCGGGCACCTGGCCCACCGTCTGGCTGCACACGTTGGACACGCCGGAAAGCAAGGCCTTCGTCGACCGCTTTCAGACCAGGTACGACAAGATCCCGGAAAACCACGCATGGATCTCCTACATCGCCATCCAGATCATGGCCAAGGCGATGCAGGAAACCGGCGGCGCCGCGACACCGGACCTGATCGAATATCTCGAAAGCGGGTCCGAGTTCGACATCATGAAGAACCGTCCGGCCTATTTCCGCGCCGAGGACCACCAGCTTGTGCAGGAGGCCTATGCGTTCAGCGTCAAGGAGGAAGGTTCCTATGACGACGTACACGACATGCTGGCGCTGAGCGCTCCGGTGCCCGCCGCCGATCAGCCGCTGACGACGATCTATCCATCGGTCGAGAACGGCGCCTGCAAGCTGCCTGTGTAAATCAACACCGCCGCCGCGCCCGGAATGCAGGGTGCGGCGCATCCAGGGAACAGAAACTCCATGCAGATCGTCTTTCTGTTCGAGCAGGTCGTGAACGGCCTCGTGCTCGGCGGGTATTACTTGCTCATCGCGCTCGGCCTGTCGCTGATCTTCAGCGTCGGCGGCATCGTGAACCTGTCGCATGGCGCGTTCTACGCGCTTGGCGCCTATGTCTTCGTAACCATTTCGGGGGTCACGGGGTTCACGCTGGGGGTGATGGTCTCACCGGTATTGGTGGCCCTGCTGGGCATCCTCTTCGAGCGATTCATCCTGCGCCGCTTCTACCGCGAAGATCCGATCCTCAGCCTGCTTGTGACTTTCGGGCTGGCACTGGTGGCGGAACAGGCGATCCGGATGATCTGGGGTTCCGCCCCGCTGCCAGCCAACCTGCCCTCCGAAATCCGCGGGTCCGTCATCCTTGGCCCGTTGCTGTTCTCGAAATACCGGCTGCTGATGCTGGCTGTGATCGCGGTGGTCCTGACCGGGATCTGGCTGTTGCTGAACAGGACCTCGTTCGGTCGAGTCGTGCGCGCCGGCATCCAGGATCCCGACATGGTCGCGGCGCTTGGCATCCGGCTGCAACCCTACATGACGACGGTCGTCATGCTGGGGGTCGGCCTTGCTGCCCTGGGCGGCGCGATGTTCGCCCCGATCACGACCGTGCATCCCGCCATGGGCGCCGAGATCCTGACCATCGCCTTCGTCGTTGTCATCATCGGGGGTCTTGGCAGCTTCTGGGGCGTGGTCTGCGCGGCGATGTTGGTGGGCGTGGTGCGCGGCGTGACTGTGTTCTTCGTACCCGCCGCCTCCGAAGCGTCGATGTACGTTCTGATGTTCCTTGTCCTGCTGCTGCGCCCGCGCGGCCTATTGGGCGAGTCGATCCAGAAGTTCGAGACCTGAGATGTCCAACAAAACCGCGACCCTTCTCGGTTCGGCGCTGGTCCTGCTTGTCCTGCCGTTCGTTGTGCCGCTCCTGGGCCTGACAAGCTCGACCGCGACGCAGATCGTCGTGCTGACCATCGCGGCGCTGGGTCTGAACATGATGATGGGCTACACGGGGCTGGTGTCCTTCGGCCATGGCGCGTGGTTCGGGCTGGCCGCATATGCCTCAGCACTTTCGCAAAAGCACCTGTTCCACGGCCAGATATTGCTGCCGATGGTGGCGGGGCTGGTCTTTGTCGCGGCTCTTTCGCTGGTCGTCGGCGCGCTTATGCTGCGCCGCCGTGGCGTCTACTTCGCGCTGATGACACTTGCACTGTCGGCGCTGACCTTCTCCATCGCCTTCCGCTGGACCGCCGTCACGGGCGGCGAGGACGGGCTCGGCGGGTTCGACCGCGCGACCCTGCTGCCCTTGGACCTGTCGGATAATCTGACCTACTACTATTTCACTGCCGCCTTCGGACTGGCTGTGCTGTTCTGCCTGATCCGTGTCGTGCATTCGCCCTTCGGCCATGTCCTGATGGCGATCCGCGAGAACCAGGAACGGGCCGAGTTCCAGGGCTACGCGGTCAACCGCTACAAGTTGGGCGTTTTCGTTCTGTCCTCGACGGTGACGGGCCTCGGCGGCATCCTGTCGGGCTTTCAGCACTATATCGTAACGGCCGAGAGCACCTCGATCGAATTCTCGGGCGAGTTGCTGGCCATGGTGGTGATCGGCGGGATGCGCGGGTCGATCATCGGGCCTGCCTTGGGGGTTCTCTTTTTTACCCTCTTCCGCGAGGTGCTGTCGGGCTGGACCTCGGACTGGCTGTTCTGGTTCGGTCTCGTCTTTGTCGGATTTGTCATGTACCTGCCCGGCGGCATCGTCGGCATCGTGCAGAAGATCCAGCACAGGTTGAACCCGCCGCCCGACACCGCCGCCGCCATGTCCAACCGAAAGATCTACGAAGGGCTCGACCTGCCCGCATCGCTGCGGCCCGCGCCCTTTGAGAAGGCCGAGGTTCTGAGCGCAACGGGCGTGTCGAAGAACTTTGGCGGCATCAAGGCGGTGCGCGAAGCCGGGTTGAGCGTGGCACCAGGGCAGATCCATGCGCTGATCGGGCCGAACGGCGCGGGCAAGACCACCTTCTTCAACCTGATCTCGGGCAAATACGCACCGACCGGTGGTCAGATCCTGCTGGACGGTCATTCCATCGCCGGTCTGTCGCCGCACCGCATCAGCCGGGCCGGTTTGGCGCGCAGTTTCCAGATCACCTCGCTTTTCGAGGGGCTGACAATCCGCGAAAACCTGCGTCTGTCCTTTCAGGCGCAGCACGCTGGGCGCCACAACATCTGGCGGGACGTGGACAGCTATGGCGACATCGACGCCGAGACCGCGGAACTCATCAGGTTCCTCGGGCTGGAGGGGATCGAGGACACGCTGGGCGCAGACCTGTCCTACGGCGGGCAGCGGCTGGTGGACCTGGGCATTGCGCTGGCCACGAAACCTCAGATGCTGCTGCTGGACGAGCCGCTGGCCGGGCTGGCAGCGGCGGAACGCGAACGAGTCTCGCGGCTGGTCACCACGATGGCGCAGTATATCCCCGTGCTGATCGTAGAGCATGACATCGACCGCATCCTCGGCCTGTCCGACGTTGTCACGGTGATGAACGAGGGCGCGGTTCTGGTCGCCGGAACCCCGGACGAGATCCGCAACGACCGGCGTGTGCAGGAGATCTATACCGGCACCGGCACCCCCGCCGTGACCGGCGCCCGCGCGGGACATGAGGCAGAGGGTGCCCCGGTGCTGCAGGTCGAGAACCTGCACAGCTATTATGGCAAGAGCCACATCCTGAACGGCGCCGCGCTGGAAGTGCGCGAGGGCGAGATCGTGGCCCTGCTGGGTCGCAACGGCGCGGGCAAATCAACCTTCCTCAAGTCCCTGTCCGGGCTTGTACGCCCGCGCGACGGCGTGGTGAATTTCGCGGGCACCGACATTGCCGGCATGTCCGCCCCCGACATCGCCCGCGCCGGGGTGGGGTATGTGCCACAGGGGCGCGGCCTGTTTTCGGGCATGACGGTGCGCGACAACCTGGCACTCGGGCGGCTGGCCCGGCCGCAGGGAAAAGGCGGAGTCTACTGGACCGAAGAGCGGATCTTCGATTTTTTCCCCCGCCTGAAGGAGCGGATCACCAGCCACGCCGATTTCCTGTCGGGCGGCGAACAGCAGATGCTGGCCATCGCCCGCGCGCTGTCGGCGGATGTGAAGCTCTTGTTGCTGGACGAGCCGTTCGAGGGCCTCGCGCCCGCCGTCGTCGAGGACCTGTTCCGCGTGCTCGATCAACTGCGCACACTCGTGCCCATAATCATCGTCGAGCACAATCTCGACCTCGTGCTGGCCCTGTCCGACCGGGTCTACGCGATGGAACAGGGCGCCGTGTTCCACGAAGGCCCCGCCGCGGACCTGTTGGACAACCTCGACTACCGCAAGAAAATTCTTTGGCTGTGATGTGAGAAGGACCTGCAATGCGTAATGATATGACTCCGCCTGCCAGGGATGCCGATGTCCGGACGCTGAACCTGCTGATCGACGGGGCCGCGGTACCCGGCGCTGGCAAGCCCATGGAAGTGTTGGACAAGTACCGCCAGGTGCCGGTCGCACGCGGGAACGAGGCGGATGCGGCGCAAGTCGACCAGATGATCTCGGTCGCGCATGCGGCGTTCCGGGCGGGCGGACCCACCTCTCACGAACGCGGCGCGATCCTTGACCGGGCGGCGCAGATCCTGGCGGCGCGCGGCGATGAGATGCGCGAGGTGATCCAGCTGGAATCCGGCTTTACCCGCAGCGATGCGGCGGCCGAGGTCACGCGGTGCCGCGAAACCCTGCGCCTGTCCGCCGAGGAAGCCCGCAACCTGCGCGGCGAGGTGGTGCCGATCGAGGGCGCGCCCAATCAGGCGCATCGCATGGCCTTTACCCTGCGGGTGCCGCTGGGGGTCGTGCTGGCGGTGACCCCGTTCAACTCGCCACTGAACACCGTCTGCCACAAGGTCGCCCCGGCCTTTGCGGCGGGCAACGCGGTGGTGGTCAAACCGGCCTCTGCTACGCCGCTGACAACACTGAAGCTGGCCGAGGTCCTGCTGGAGGCAGGAATGCCGCCGGGTTTCCTGTCGGTGCTGCTGGGCGGAGCAGAAGTCACCCAAACCGCCGTCGCCGACGACCGCGTGCGCTACATCGCCTTTACCGGATCGACCGCCGTGGGCCGGGCAATCCAGGCCCGCGCCGGTGTGCGCCGCACCCAGATGGAACTGGGCTCCATCGCCTTCACGGTGGTCTGCGATGACGGTGATCTCGACCGCGCCGTGCCCCGCATCACCGGGGCCTCGTTCCGCAAGGCCGGGCAGGTCTGCACTTCGGTCCAGATCGCCCTGATCCACAGTGCCCGCTACGATGAGATGACAGAGCGGTTGAAGGCTGAAGTCGCTCAGGTTCGCTATGGCGACCCCGCCCGCGAGGGTGTCCTGACCGGTCCGCTGATCAGCGAGGCAGAGGCGCGCCGGGTCGAGGGCTGGATAGACGAGGCCATTGCGCAGGGCGCAACCCGTCTCGTCGGTGGACCGCGCGAGGGGTCGGTCGTGCCGCCCACCCTCCTGACTGGCGTGACCCCGGAAATGAAGGTGGTGCGTGAAGAGGTCTTTGGCCCGGTGCTTTGCCTCATGCCCTTCGACGGGCTGGACGAGGCCATCGGCATCGTGAACGCCACGCCTTACGGGCTGGCGACGGGGCTGTTCACCAACCGGCTGAACGATGCGTTCCGCGCCGCGCGGTATCTCGAGGTGGGCGGCGTCCACATCAACGAAACCTCGTCCTCGCGCGTGGACCTGATGCCCTATGGCGGCACAAAGGACAGCGGCTTCGGGCGAGAGGGGCCGCGATACGCGGTCGAGGAAATGACCGAGCAACGGATCATTACAATCAGCACCTGAGACGGCGCACCGCAAGACGCGCCCCACGGAAAGGACATCAACATGACACGCAAGACAGCAATTGTATTCGGCGGCTCACGCGGCATCGGGGCCGCTGTCGTCCAGGCCCTCGCGCGCGACGGGTTCGACGTGGCGCTGACCTTTACCAGCGCCCGACCCGCACAGCCCGAGGTGCCGGACGGGGCCACCATCACGATGCACGAGGCGGATATTCGCGATCCTGCCCAAGTGGCCGCTGTGTTCGACGCCCTGGGCAAGGCACCGGACTGCGTCGTCGCCAATGCCGGGATCAACGTGCCGCCCGGACCCATCGCGGAGTTTCCCGACGACCGGTTCCGCGATCTGGTCGAGGTCAATATCGTCGGCGCCTTCAACGTGTTGCGCGCCGCCGCGCGCAATGTGGCCGATGGCGGCACGATCATCGGCCTGACCACCTCCATGGTCCGCGTCGCCGCCCCCGGCGGCGGTCCCTACACGGCCAGCAAGGCGGCGGTGGAATCGCTCTTGCGGTCGATGTCCAAGGAACTGGCCGGGCGCAAGGTCCGCGTGAATGGCGTGGCCCCCGGCCCCGTCGACACCGATCTCTTTCGCTCCGGCAAGGATGAGGCGGCCGTCCAGCGCTCGGGCGGGATGAGCCCGTTCAACCGGGTTGGCCAACCCGCCGAGGTGGCCGAGGTCGTCAGCTTCCTCGCCTCTGAACGCGCGTCCTGGGTGCATGGCCAGATCGTTCAGCCGAATGGCGGCATGGTCTGAGGCAAGGTTCGCCCGGCCCGGGGCATTCTGGATCCCGGGCCGGATGCGACAGCGGATTGTGGCGGCAGACCACGCAAATGGCGATCAGCGGGCCAGTGTGATCACCGCCGCCACCCAAACGCTGCCCAGCAGGTAGAACAGCCCGTTCCAGCGCCACGCGATGGTAAAGGACGACACGTCCGAGAGTTGCGACATGAAAAGCGTTGTGCCCGATAGCGGTGAAACCGACGTGCCCATCCCCCAGAGCGCCATCATGGAGGCCCCCAGCAGGGCCTGCGGGATCCCGAGGGTCTCGGGCGCGAAGGCCGACGTGAACACGACAAGCGACACGATCGGATGAATCCCGATGGCGCAGATGGCAAGAAAAACCCACAGGATGATCAGCGTGTCGAAAAAGAACATACCGGTCAGCCCGCCCTGCCAGAAGTTCAACACATCCCCGGCCATGCCGGGCAGCACCTCGGACATGGCAACGCCAAAGATGTTAGCCGCCACGAAGAGCGTCGTTTCCGTGCGCATCCCCTGATAGCCCGAAATCACCTGTATCGCCGCATTGCCGACCCGCGCGCCCTGCGCGGGACCGTGGACCAGCAGCATCCAGCCAGTCGCATAAAGCGGGCCGACGATGGCGATGGCGGTGGTCAGCGCCATGCCGACGCCCTCGATCAGGCCCATGGTCAGGGCGAACAGCACCGAAATGGCCAGCAATAGACGCCCCACCGGCCGCAACAGCCCAAGCTGCCCAAGCGGCGGCATTTCCATCGCTTTTGTCCGGGGGCTGCGCCGGGTCAGATTGTCGAAAACCACCGACCAGACCAGGTACCCCGCCGCGATCAGCAAACCGTAAGGCAGCGCGTCTATCCATCCGATGGCAGGCAAGGCGGTCAGCACGGCTGCGGTGCCCACAAGGAACGGAGACCAGCTTGCCGCTGTGCTGAATCCCCACATGATCGCGCAGCGCAGGCGTCTGGCCGTGTCCGCCCCGGTCTCGTTGCCGTCGAGCATGGGGGCCAGCAACCCGATCCCGGCAAGATTGAACCCTGCCCCCATCACATGGGCCGACAGCGCCAGCGACAGGAACCGATGCCCTTCGCGCATCTGCCCCATACCCGCGCGCAACGCCTGGATCGACGGGCTCTGCTCGGCCGCCTTGCGCAGCCAACCGACGGCCGCAAAGACCAGCAGGAACGGCAGGGTGCGCACCAGCCCGTCGCCGTAGACCTGCAGCACATCCCCCATCCGCAGGGCTGATACCGTCGCAATGGCGACGAGCAACAGAGCGGCTATTTGTTGCGCGCGCGGGATGCGGCGGAATTCAATCAGAACAAAGACCCCAAGGGCCGTGGCGGCCAGGGCCAGAACCGGGCGCACCTCGAGCAGCGCGCCCAAAGCGGCCAGACAGGCCGCAACGGTGAAAAGCGCCGAGGACAGCCCGATCCGCCCGGCAGGAAACCTTTGTGTCGTGTCTGAACTCAACCTCAGGCCTGCCTCGCCCCGACCGCCGCGACTGTCGCGGCGCGTCTTTGCCGCCAGTCATATCCCGCCCATGCCAGATAGACCACACCGAGCGCGGCGTGAACGAAGATCCCCAGCGGCCAGAGCAGCGCCACGCCAAATCCTGCGGCAATCGCCCGTCCGATCAGCTCGAGTTGTCGCTCCAATACGCCGCTCATCGCCGCGGACAGGGCGTGCAGCCCCAGCATTGCCGGCACAAACACGGCAAACATCTGCACCCAGTCTCCGCTCAGCAAGGGCGTGAAGGCGAAGAGCAGCGGGATGATATACAGCCCCTTGCACAGCCGGAAGGCGGCAAAGCCGGTGGCCATGGGCGGGCTCTTGGCGATAGCCGCCGCGACGAAGGCGGGCAGGCAGACCGGCGGCGTCACGTTACTGTCCTGCGAGACCCAGAAGATGATCATATGCGCCGCCAACAGCGAAGCGGTCATCAGCTCGCGATCCAGCAACTCGGGCCTCAGGGCCGCGCGCAGTTCCACCGGCATGTCGGCCAGCAGGGCATGGGCCTCGGCCTCGGTCAGACCGGCGGCCAGACGCTCTCCGATGCCGGGATCGACAAGGCTCAGCATCATCGTGACCGTCTCCGGGACCGCGCCGCTGGTCAGCACCTCGATCATGTTGGTGGTGGTGATCAGGTCCGCCAGCGAGGGGGCGGATATCGTGGCCAGCACGATATAGGCCGCCGTCACCGGCAGCCCCATGCCCAGCACCAGCGACACAAGCGTGATCAGCCCCAGCATCACGATCAGCGACCCGCCGGACCAGTCGATGATCATCAGCGAAAAGGTCGGGCCAAAGCCGGTTGTGCCCAGCACACCCACCAGCAGGCCGATGCTGATCAGCAGGATCGCGGTCGGCGTGGCGTTCTTGACCCCGTCGATCACCGCCTCGACCACGTCGCGCGGCCGCATCGGGCGCGGGGTCAGCCAGGAAAAGGCGATGCTGGCAAGGATCGCGCCCGAGGCGGCATAGGTCGCGGTATAGCCCACCACCAGCAGCACGATCAGGATCACCACCGGCGCGAGGGTGAAACCGCCTTCGCGCAGCACCTGGCCCACCGGGCGGGCGTCGGTGTCCTCGAACTCGGTCAGGCCGGTCTTCAGCGCCTGCATCCGGATCAGGTAGATCACCGACAGGAAATAGAGCATCGCGGGCAGTACCGCGACGGCGGCGATAGTCAGGTAGGAAATCTGCGTGTAGCTCGCCATCACAAAGGCTCCGGCCCCCATGATCGGCGGCAAGAGTGGCCCGCCGGTCGACGCGGCGGTCTCGACGGCTGCGGCAAAGGTGCCCTTGTAGCCCGAGCGTTTCATCAACGGGATGGTCACGACGCCGGTGGTGACGATATTGGCCACCGCCGCGCCCGAGATCGAGCCCATCATGGCCGAACCCAGCACGGCCACGATCCCGGCCCCGCCGATGGCGCGGCGCGCGATGGCGCGCGACAGGTCGATGATGAATTCCGACGCCCCGGATTTCACCAGAAAGCTGCCGAACAGCACGAACATGAAGACGTAGGTCATAGAAATCTGGGCGATGTCGCCAAACAGACCGAGATTGACGAAATAGGCCCGCGCGATCAGCTCTTCGACGGCGATGCCGGGAAAGCGGAACACTCCCTGGATGTGCTGGCCCCAGAACGCCGCATAGCTCAAAGCCACGACGATCAGGATCGGGATCATGATCCCCATGCAGCGGCGCAGGAATTCCAGCGCCAGCAGGATCGAGCCAAGCGCCACGTACCAGTCCAGCCCGGCCATGCGGCCGCCCCTCTCCCAGTAAGGGTCTTCGCCGCCGAGGAAATAGACTCCGCAGAACAGCGCGGTCAGACCGAGTGCCACGTCGATGCCCAGGGCAACAGGCCCCCGCACCAGCGTCGATTCCCGCGCCGGGACGGTCAGGGCGCAGATCAGGCCGAACAGGCCGAAATGCAGCGCGGCAAAGCGCAGCTCGGAAATCAGCCCGATCGAGTTGTAGTAAAGGTGGATCGCCGCCGTCACCAGCGCGGCGGCGGCCGTGAACCAACGCAACCATGCAGGAGAGACGCGCGTTGCGTCCCTCCCCACGGCTGTCTCGGTGAGCGATGTGTCGGTCACGGGCGGCCCGTCAGACCGGCTTCAGATGATCCGGCACCGCGATGCCGATCTCTTCGTAATAGCGGATCGCGCCGGGATGCAGCGGCACGGTGATGCCCTTGAGTGCGTTTTCAGGCGTCAGGTCGTTCAGAGACCCGTGCACGCTGCGCAGGAAGGGCAGATTTTCATACATGGTCTTGACCACCTCATAGACCACGTCCTCGGGCGTGTCGGCTGTCGCCACCAGCAGGTTCGGCTGCGCCACCGTCTGCACGTCCGCGTCTTGCCCGGGGTAGGTGCCGGCCGGGATGGTGTAGGGCCCCCAGACGGTGCCATCGGTGACCTTGGCGGTCTGGTCCTCGGAAAAGCCCAGTAGCGTGACCTTGTCGCCCAGGCTGGACAGCGCCAGCGTGACCGAGGAATTCGGCACGCCGGATGTCAAGTTGATGCCATCAAGGTTGCCGTTGATCAGCGCTTCGGCCCGCTGGCGGAAGCCCATGTAGCTTTCGTCGAAGAAGCCCTCGCCCTGCGGCGCGCCGAGTTTCTGGATGAACATGCGGTATTCCAGCAGCCCGCCCGAGTTCTTGGCCCCCAGAACCACCTTGTCACCCTGCATGTCGAGGATGTCACTGATCGTGCCGGTGGGCGCGTTCTCATTGTAGGTGATGAATTGGTTGGTGTTGAACATCAGCGCGGTGACGGCGCGCAGGTTCTCCTTTGGCTTGCCATCGAAGTCATTGGTGCCGTGATAACCGAAATCGGTCATGAGCGACTGGATGATGCCGAAATCTGCCCGTCCGTCCGCAAGGATGTTGACGTTGTCATATGACCCTTGCGAGGTCAGCGCCGACAGGTTGATCTTGTCCTCGGGCCGGGTGCCCAGCTTCAGCTTGACCAGCGTGGCGATGCCCACGCCCACCGGGTAGAAACTCCCGCCTGTCCCGGCGGTCGATATCAGGAAATCGCGCGTGTCCTGCGCCTGGATCGGGCTGGCAATTGCCAGACCAACGGCGGCCGCCGCGATGGTTTTCATGAATGACATGTCTTCCTCCCTCTGATGTGTGGCTCCGTCAGTGCCCGACGATGTCCTCCCAATCGGGCAATGGACGGTCTTCGTAGCCCCGCTCCCACGGGGTGCAGTTCTGCGCGGTCACGATTTCGACCGGCAGCGTGATATTCCTGGGCACGTCCCGGCCCTCCAGCAGGCGCAGCGTGGCCAAGGTGGCGGCGCAGGCGATCTTCATCGCATCAAAGGCCGAAGTGGCCAGCAGATCGCCGGATTGCAGTGCCGCGACGGCCTGCGGCATGGCGTTCACGCTGACGACCGGGATGTTCAGGCCCGCCCGTTTCAATTCCTCGATGACGCCGAGCGCCATGAAATCGTTGGCCACCAGCAATCCGTCGAGGTCGCGCGTCTCGGCCAGCATCGCGTCGGTGGCCCGGGCCGCCCGGTCGCGCTGGTAATAACCGATTCCGCGCGCCGCCAGCGTGATGCCCGGTGCGCGGTCGATGGCGGAGATGAACCCCTCGGTGCGGGGCGCGCTGGTCTCGGAGGCGGGATTGCCTTCGATGATCCCGACGCGGCCCTGCCCGTTGAGCGCGACAAAAAGATGCGCGGCGATGCCCTCGGCCAGCGCGCGGTTGTCTGAGGTGACAAAACAATCCGGCGCGATGGCGGCCGAGCGGCTGACAAAGGAGACGACGGGCAGTCCTGCCGCCCGCGCGTGTTCAAGTTCCGGGTCCAGCCGCGCCGGATCGGCGGGGGCGACCATGATCGCGTCAGGTCCCTGTGTCAGGGCCGCGCGCAGCAGGGCCGCCTGTTCGTCCGGATCGTCCGGCGTATGGGGCCAGAGCGACGTCACCCGACAGCCTGCCCGCTCCGCGATCCGACGCACGCCAATCCGCGCGCCCTCATAGGCCGGATTGGTGCCGTTCTTGGTGATGCAGACGATATGTCGTGACGTGTCTGTCATGCGTCTCCGGGGGCTCGTCCTGCGTTTGAATGCTGTCCGACACTAGGACAGGGCGATGGAGAGCATGAAAAACGAAATACCGATGGAGCTATAAGCGGACGCTATATCACGTGAAGTGCATTCAACTTATACTATATAAATCATATACTTAAACAATACACCCCATGACACATCAGCCATGACGACCCTGCTTCCAGGACCGAATCCGCCTCTGGCCCCAAGCTGTTTCTGGACAAATTTCAAGGTAGGGTTGCGCGACCGGCAACCACGCTCCGGTGGTGCCGTTCGGGCCGTCGGCCCAGCGCGCTTCAGCTCTGACCGGTGCCGCGCCGCAAGTCCGCCACCCGGCCGATTGCCGTCTCCAGCGTGTCACCGGGAAGGTCGTCCACCGGCAGCGCGCCCATGAGGGCCTGCACCCGGGCCACCTCTGCGGCGAGGGCACCGTTCAGGCCAAGATCGTTCAGCGTCGCAGCGCTTTCTTCCATCTCGGCGGCACGGCGCTTGCCATGTTTCAGGGTACGTTCGAAATTGTAGCTGACGTTGTCGGGCCAGCCGAGGCCGGGAAAGCTGCCCGACAAGGACGCCATAACCCGGTCGTAGCAACCCGAGGCATGCGCCGCCAGCATCGCTTCGACCGTGATCGCCTCGAGCCCCTTCACGAAGAGCGAGCGCACCATCTTGATCGCGGTGGCGGCGCCGGGGGCCTCCTCGACCACCTCACCCTTGAACCCGGCGGCCAGCAACTCTGGCGCAAGCGCCGGGGCCCCGTGCCCCGCCATCAGGATCGGCGTGGCATGGCCGCGCGGATGCACAGGCGCCATGACCGCCATATCCAGATAGCGCGCGCCCACCTCTTCGACTTCGGCGGCCGTGACCCTTTTGCGGTTCGGCGAGACCGAATTGATGTCGATGTAGACCTGCCCCTGCACCAGATGGGGCGTGACGCTTTGCGCGGCGATCAGGCTCTGATCGGCGGTGACGGCGGCAAAGATCCAGTCGGCGTCCGCAATCGCGGCCTCCGGCGTAGCCGCCCGGGTCACGCCGCGCGCGGCCATCGCCTCGGCCATTTCGGACGTGTCCTTGATGTCAAAGGCGGCAATCTTGTGGCCACCCGGCGCAAGGCTGTCGGTGAAGGCGCGTCCGGCCTCTCCGAACCCGATGAAGGCGATGTTCATGTGCGATACCCTTTCCGGCAGGCGCGTACCACCGGCCCCGTCATTGGCCCTGCTTCACCTGCGCGTCCCGCACCAGCGCGGCAAAGCGGTAGAAGCCATGCGCCATCTTGGAATAGGGTGTCAGCAGGAACAGCGTCAACACGCTGCCCAGATGCAGCGCCAGAAGCGTACCGGTCAGCCCGGTGCCGCGCACGGCGTAGAGCAGCAGCCCGCTCAGCGCCACGAACCCCAGCAGCCACAGGAACGCCCATTCGCCCGAACTGCGTCCCGGCGTGCCAAGCTGCGGATCGGCCTTGCGCCTGAGCATGATCATCCCGGCGCAGCCCGCCACCATCAGCAGTCCGCCCGGCACGCCCAGCAGCTTGGGCAGCGACCAGAAGCCGTAAGGCGCCTGAGCGTCAAAGACATAGTGCAGGACCGTGCCCGCGCTGGTGGAGGCAAAGCACAGCAGAAAGCCGTACATGATCGCCTGATGCACATGGCGCCGTGCGTCGGTGAAGCGCTCTTCCTTCTCGAAGTTGCAGCCCTGCCCCTGTCCGCCGGAGAGGTTCTTCAATTGGCCCGCCGACAACGCGGCCTCTTGCAGGGCAGCCCATGTCACGGGTCCGCCGCCGACCTCTTGCCAGTAGCGCCGCAATCCGACGCCGATGGCCGCCAGCGGCAGCAGGAAGGCGGGCAGGAAGATCGCGACCATCGCCGAATGGCCGAGCCAGGCGTAGAACCCTTCACCCTCCCCCGGCAGCGCGGCGATGGCGAGGAAGATCAGCGCAGTCGCCGCGACGAGGAACGCGGTCAGCGCAACGCCATGAGTCTGGAAGACCCGTGCCGGCCCGCTGGGCCAGGCCAGCCGTTCCCAACTGTCGGCGCGCGCGGCGGCCAGCGCCTGCGGCAGGTTCAGGTCGAATTCGTGCGGGGCGGTGTACTGACAGGCATAATAGCAGCCCCGGCAGTTGTGGCAGAGGTTGGCCAACTGGGTCACGTCGCCATCGGCAAAGACCTTGTCCCGCGTGATCGCCGGAAAGACCGAGCAGAAGCCCTCGCAATAGCGGCAGGCGTTGCAGATCTCGATCTGCCGCCGGGCCTCGATTACGGGGTCGTCGGAAATCTCTCCGGGGTCGGTCTGTAGCGTCACGTCAAACGACATGTCTTGCGGCCTCCTGCCCTGCGATCCGTCCGAACACCGTGCCGATGGTCATGCCGAACCCGGCAAGATAGCCCTGCCCCAGGATCGACCCGGCCATCATCTCTCCGGCGGTCCAGATGTTGTCATATGGCCCCTCTGCGCCGGACACGCGCGCCGTTTCGTCGACCTTGAGCCCCAGATAGGTGAAGGTCACGCCGGGCCGCAGCGAATAGGCGTAGAAGGGCGGCTCCGAAATCGAACGGGCCCAATTTGTCTTGGCCGGCTCCACGCCTTCGGTGGCCAGCCCGTCAAGCTCTTGCGGATGGAACGTGCCTTCACGGCACCCGGCGTTGAATTCCTCGATGGTCTGTTTCAACTGCGCCGTCGGCAATCCCAGCTTCTGCGCCAGTCCGTCGATCGTCTCGGCCGTCTCGGGCGGGTAGACCGAGGGCATGAACAGGTCGATCGAGCGCCTGTCGATGATCGAATAGGCCACCTGTTCAGGCTGGGCGGCAACCAGCCGGCCCCAGATCGCATAGCGCTTGGGCCAGACATCCTCGCCCTCGTCGTAGAAGCGCTCACCGTTCTTGTTCACAACAACCGAGAAGGGCACGCAATCCAGCCGGGTTGCGATGCCGCCGTCGAATTTCGGCGCGCGTCCGTCGATGGCGACGGCATGGCACTGGGTCGGGTCGCCGACGCTGTGGGCGCCCTGGTCGATCATGTCCTTCAGCACGACGCCCTTGTTGTAAGGGGTGCCACGGATCAGGAAATTGCGCGCGCTCTCGCCCCAGGCGCGGGCCAGCCAGTCGATGTCACCCTGAAACCCGCCAGAGGCCAGAATGAAGGCCTTGCCCCGGAACCGGTGCCGCGTGCCACCGATTTCGACCTCGACATGGGTGGCGCGACGGCCGTCCAGCGCCACGTGCTGCACCTGCGCCTCGTAGAGCACCTGCACCCCAAGGTCCTGCGCGGTCAGGTAATAGGCGTTGACCAGCGCCTTGCCCCCGCCAAGGAAGAACGCGTTGGTGCGGTCCAGCGACAGGGTCCCGGCCAGCGAGGGCTGAAAGCGCACGCCGTGATCCTGCATCCAGGGCAGGCAGTCTTCGGAGGTGCGGATGCACAGGCGGGCCAGTGTTTCGTCGGTCTCGCCCTTGGTGACGCGCAACAGATCGTCGTAGAATTCCTCTTCGTCATAGGTCTCGACCAGTGGGCCGAGATCGCCGTGATGCATGCAGCGAAAGTTGCGGGTGTGGCGCGAGTTGCCGCCACGATAGGCCTTGGGCGCGCCTTCCAGCATCAGCACGCTGGCACCGGCCTCGGCGGCCTCGATGGCGGCGCAAAGCGCGGCATTGCCCCCGCCTGCGATCACGACGTCCCAGTCCCGGGCTGCGAGTTTTGCAACGTCTGTCATGACGTGGCATTCCGCAGCATCTTCAGCCGCATCAGTTGGGCATGTTCCATATGCGCACGCATCGCCGCCTCGGCGGCGGCCCCGTCTCGGTCGGCCACCGCCTGCAAGACTTCCGCGTGTTCGCGCACTGCCTCGCGGGCGCGGTCGGGCGATTCCATGCTGCTGGGTCCGAGGATCAGCAGTGTCGTTTCGACCGAGGCCTTGGAGCGCAGCAGAAACCGGTTGCGCGCGGCATCCATCAGCCGGTCGTGAAACAGCCGGTTCAGGTCGGCCAGCCGGTCCGGCGTTTCGATGACGCGGGTCATTTCCGCATTGATGGCCGACAACTCCTCGATCTCCATCGCCGAGGCGGCCCGGGCGGCCAGCCGCGCGGCGGTGGATTCCAGAACCGTGCGCATCTCGTAGAGTTCCATGATCTCGGGATAGTCCAGCTTGCGCACGATGGCGCCGGTGCGGGGCTGGTGGTCGACCAGACCTTCAGCCTCCAGCCGCCGGATCGCCTCGCGCACAGGGGTGCGGCTGACGGCCAAACGGTCGGCGATCTCGGTCTCGGTCAGCCGGGATCCCGGGGGCAATATACCTTCGCGGATATCGTCGCGCAGCCGTTCATAGGCACTTTGGCCCTGCAACGGGCGGCCCGTCGCCTCTTGCGCGACAACCGTCAGTTTTCCTGTTTCCTTCATGCATCCACTCGTATACATCTGGATACACATGCGTCAAGACTCTTCCTCTCCCCGCGTTCCCGCGGTGCTTCGACGACCGGGGACCTTCCTCGTGGCGGCCCTGGGCACATGGGTGTTCTGGCTGCTTGACCTGCCTTTGCCGTTTCTCTTCGGCCCGATGTTCGCCTGCCTCGCCGCCGCCCTGCTGGGCGCGCCGTTGCGGGGATTCGGACAGGTCTCCAAGGGCGCGCGGACAATCCTCGGCGTCGCGGTGGGCGCGTCGATCACGCCCGAGGTCCTGCACCAGCTGCCGCAAATGCTGGGCTCCATCGCCTTTGTGCCGCTCTACGTCCTGCTGATCGGGCTGATCGGTGTGCCCTATTTCCACAAGATCTGCGGGTTTGACCTGCCGACATCATATTTCGCCGCCATGCCGGGCGGGTTGCAGGACATGGTTCTCTTCGGGCAGGAGGCCGGCGCCGATGTCCGGGCGCTGTCGCTGATCCATGCAACGCGGGTGCTGCTGATCGTGACAATCGTGCCGTTCCTGCTGCTGAACGTCTTCGACCGCCCGCTGGTCGAGCCCATCGGCGCCCCGGCCGCCGATCTGCCCGTCACGCAGTTGATCCTGATGGCCGCCGCCGCGCTGATCGGGTGGAAGGGTGGCGAACGCCTGGGCCTGTTCGGTGCCGCGATCCTGGGGCCGATGATCGTGACGGCGGTCCTGTCCCTGTCGGGCGTGATTGAACACCGTCCCCCGCGCGAGGCGATCCTGACAGCGCAGTTCTTCATCGGGATCGGCATCGGCGTGGGCTATGTCGGTGTGACGCTGGCCGAGATCCGGCGCGACGTGCTGGCCGGTATGGCCTTTGTCGGCATCCTCGCCTTTCTGGCCTTCGTGATCACCGAAATCGTGGTACAGTTCGGGCTGGCCACCCCGGTCGAGGGCTTTCTGGCTTTCGCGCCCGGCGGTCAGGCCGAGATGACGGTGCTGGCCATCATCGCCGGGGCGGATCTGGGCTTTGTCGTTGTCCACCACCTGTTGCGGCTGGTCGTGGTGATCGTCGGGGCGCCCATTGTTGCGGCACTGATCGGCGTACGCGGAAAAGATTGGCGATCGCCAAAGCCGCCACATTAGTTTTTTTCATCTGACCTTTCCTTAAATGAGTTTGATTGTGGCAAACAAGGCTGCCACCCTCTTGAGACAGACCGGTTCAAACCGGTGAAGCGGCGCGCGCTCGAACCGCGCGCCATATTGGACCACTGGGAGGAAATCCAATGACACTGTCCCGTCTTACCGCATCCGCGGCCGCGGCAAGCCTTGCGCTGTTCGCCGGCGCAGCCAATGCACAGTCCTACGAAGGCGAAACCGTCGAATACACCATCCCGTTCTCGGAATCCGGCGGCTCGGCGAAATGGGCGAACTTCTACGCGCCTCGCCTGTCCCGGCATCTGCCGGGCGAGCCTACCGTCGTTGTGCGCTATCGCCCCGGCGCGGGCTCGACCGAGGGGGCCAACTGGTTTCAGGGTCAGCAGGACGAAGGCGACGGTCTGACCATCTTCGGCGATTCCGGTTCGACCAAGTTTCCTTTCCTGCTGGGTGATCCGCGCGTCCGCTACAACTATGCCGAATGGCAGCCGGTGCTGGCCACGGCGACCGGCGGCGTCGTCTACCTGCCGCCCGATCTGGCAGAGCGTTTCGACGGCGACATGGACGACCTGAAGGAGGAATTCTACCTATACGGCAGCCAGGGGGCCACGACGCTGGACCTCGTGCCGCTGCTGGCCTTCAAGATGCTGGGCCTGCAGGTCGACCCGGTCTTCGGTGTCGATGGGCGCGGCGGTGGCCGCCTGATGTTCGAACGGGGCGAGGCCAATATCGACTACCAGACCACGGCCGCCTATCTGGCCAACGTGCAGCCGCTGGTGGATGACGGCCTCGCGGTGCCGATCTTCAGCTGGGGCTCTCTGAACGAGGCGGGCGAGATCGTGCGCGACCCGACCTTCCCGGACATGGCGACCTTCAAGGAAGTCTGCGAGGCAACCGAAGGCTGCGAGACGGAAGGCACCGCATGGGATGCCTACAAGGCCTTCTTCATCGCCGGTTTCGCGAACCAGAAGACGATCTTCCTGCCCTCCTCTGCCTCGGCCGAGACGGTCGCCATCTATACCGAGGCGCTGAAGGCCGTGGTTGCCGAAGACGGCTTCAAGGATGACGCCAACGAGGTGCTGGGTGTCTATCCGCAGCTGACTGGTGCGGCCGCCATCGAGGCGACCAAGCAGGCCACGTCGATTTCAGACGAAGCCAAGCAATACGTCACCGACTGGCTGATGGAAGATTACGGTATCTCGCTGGAGTAAACCGCCGCTTCGCCACTATGATCCGTCCGGCGCCCCCAGGGCCCGGACGGGCAAAATTGATCCGGAAAACCGGCGGAGATCCCAGTGGACATCATCCTGAACGCCATGCCCGAACTGGGGCAGGCCCTTTCGCTGATCTTTCAGCCGATGCAATTGCTGTTCCTGTTGTGTGGCGTGCTGCTGGGCCTGTCCATCGGCGTCCTGCCGGGGCTGGGCGGGATCGCTGGGCTGGCGCTGGTGTTGCCCTTCCTCTACGGGATCGAGCCGGTGGCCGGGCTGGCGTTGATGGTGGGCCTCGTGGCCGTGATCCCTACGTCTGACACGTTCTCATCGGTGCTTATGGGGATACCCGGGTCGTCGGCCAGTCAGGCCACGGTCCTTGACGGTTTTCCGCTGTCGAAGCAGGGCCATGCGGCAAGGGCGCTGTCGGCGGCCTTTACCTCTTCGCTGTTCGGCGGACTGTTCGGCGCCGTCATCCTGACCTTCTTCATTCTCGCCGCGAAACCTCTGATCCTGGCCTTCGGCCTGCCCGAGATGCTGCTGATCACCATTCTGGGCCTGTCGATGGTGGCCATCCTCGCCGGTCGCGTGCCGCTGAAAGGCGTGGTCGCCGCCGGGATGGGCTTGATGGTCGGCACGATCGGCGCTGCCCCCGCAGGCGGCAGCCTGCGCATGTCCACCTACGACATGCCCTATCTCGTCGACGGATTTCAGCTGGTGATCATCGGTCTGGGCATCTACGCGGTGCCGGAAATCGTCTCGCTCTTGCGGCAGGACCGCGCCATTGCCGAGGGCGGCACTCTGGGCGACGGCTGGACCCAAGGCCTTGCCGACTGGTGGCAGCACAAATGGCTGTCGCTGCGCTGCGCGGTGATCGGCGTGCTGGTGGGGGTGATCCCCGGGCTTGGCGGGTCGGTCGTCGACTGGCTGGCCTATGGCTCTGCCGTGCAGACCGCCAAGGACAAGTCGATGTTCGGCAAGGGCGACATCCGCGGCGTCATCGCGCCCGAAAGCTCCAACAACGCCAAGGAAGGCGGCGGACTGGTGCCGACGCTGATCTTCGGCATTCCCGGTTCCGGCTCGATGGCGATCTTTCTGGGCGGGCTGGCGCTGCTGAACATGTCGCCCGGGCCGCAGATGGTGCGCAACAATCTGGACATCACCTATACCATCGTCTGGTCGCTGGCGCTGGCCAATGTCTTTGGCGCAGGGCTGTGCATCCTGCTGTCGCGCTGGATCGCCAAGCTGACCACGGTCCGGTTCACGGTACTGGCGCCGTATCTGTTCATGATCATCGCCTTCGCCGCCTTCCAGTCGCGGCAATCGGCGCTGGACCTCGCCGCGCTGATCGGGATCGGCATCTTCGGCATCCTGTTGCGCCGCTTCGACTTCTCGCGCCCCGCCTTCCTGATCGGGTTCGTGCTCAGCCAACAGACCGAGGTTTTCGTCAATCAGGCTTTTCAGATCGCCGGGGCCCGGTTCCGTCGCAGCGCCGAGGCGGGATGGGACTACCTTTCCTCGCCAATCTCCATCGGTCTGGTCATCCTGATCGTGGTCTCGGTCGTCGTCGGCATCCGCGCGTCCAAGAACATCCGTCAGAACATCGATTCCCCGGCGGTCGACAAGCGCGCCCCGGCGATCTTCCTCGCCGTCCTGACGCTGTATCTTGCCCTGTCCTGTTATGACGCCTGGCATGTCGGCCGCCTGCAAGACCGGATCTTTCCGCTGACCGTGGGCCTAGTGACACTGACCGGAGCGGTGCTGCTGCTGGTCCGCATGGTCCGCAAGCCCGCCACGGACGACGTCTTCATTGACCTCGAACGCGGCGAGGAAGGCGAGGCCCCGCACGGGCTGTGGTCGACGCTCGCCTGGTTCGTGGCGCTGGTCGCGGCGACCTTCGTCGTTGGTCTGATCATCGCGCTGACCGTGTTCCTGATCGCGTTCTTCCGCATCCGGGGCCGCTTTACCTGGCAACGCAGCCTGATCTGCACGGCGCTCGGGCTGGCCTTCATCATGGGGCTGGCGGCGGTTCTGGGGCGCGACTTCCCGCCCGGCTACCTGCAGACGCTGGTCGATCTGCCGTGGCCGTTCACCTGAGGCACGTTTCCATGACACAAACCGCGATACCCTATCTTTTCATCCGGGGCGGCACCTCGCGCGGGCCCTATTTCCGGCGCAGTGACCTGCCCGAGGATCGGGACCTGTTGTCCCAGGTGCTCATGGCCGCCGTCGGGGCCGGGCATCCGCTAAACATCGACGGCCTTGGCGGTGGCAACGCGGTGACAACCAAGGTCGCCATGCTGTCGCCCTCGACGCGCGAGGATTGCGACGTCGACTACTTCTTTGCCCAGGTCGCGGTGGAAAAGCGCGAAGTCGATTATCGCCCGACCTGCGGCAACATCCTCTGCGGGGTCGGCCCTGCCGCCATCGAGATGGGGATTGTGCCCGTGTCGGGGCCAGAGACCATCGTGCGCATTCACGCGGTCAACACCGGCGCCGTGATCGAAGCGCAGATCCAGACGCCAGACGGGCATGTCACCTACGAGGGAGAGACCGAGATCGCGGGCGTACCGGGTCGGGCCGCGCCGGTCCGGCTGGCCTTCATGGAGACGGTCGGATCGGTGACCGGGGCGCTGTTTCCGACAGGCCAGATCCGCGACGTGATCGACGGGGTCGAGGTCACCTGCATGGACGTGGCCATGCCCGTCATGCTGGCGCGCGCCGACGCCTTCGGGCTGACCGGCTACGAGACCCGGGCCGAGTTGGACGAGAATCGCGCGTTCTTCGCCCGGGTTGAAGCGATCCGGATGAAAGCCGGGCAGATGATGGGGCTGGGCGATGTCTCGCAATCGGTCACGCCCAAGATCACGCTGCTGGCGCCGCCGCGGCAGGGCGGGTCCATTTCGGCACGTTATTTCATGCCCTGGTCCTGCCACCCTTCGATGGCCGTGACCGGGGCGCAATGTATCGCCGCCTGCGCGATCACCCCCGGCACCGTGGCCGACGGCCTGTCCGCCGGGCTCGACGGGGGCACGTCCCCCCTGCCCGTCCGGATCGAGAACCCGGCCGGCCTCTTCGAGGTGCTGGTCGATTTCACCCGGAACGGCACGGGAGTCGAGATCCGCTCTGCCGGTCTGGAGCGGACGGCGCGGCTGCTGGCGCGGGGCGAAGTGCTGATCCCGGGGACCGTCTGGGCGGGCTTCCCCGACTCACTTCAGTAATGTATACCATCGCATACCGAAATGCCTTGGAGCACACAATGACCCTTACGTCCCCTCTTGAAACCGCCCGCACCGCCCTGAGCGACGCACACAACCTGATCGCCATGGCGATCTCGGATTATCCCGGTCCCATCTCGGGCTGCGACGCGCAGTTCAATCATCTGCTCGACACGCGCCGCCGCCTGGAACGCGCCCGGGCCGAGCTTGACCGTCCGGAATTCATTCCCACGCCACGACAACCGGGCTGATCCACAGCCGACCGGAAGGAGCCTTGCCATGGCGCATCACGTCTTCGAATTGCTGGCCGAAAGCTTTGTCGCCGAGAATGTCGAGACCTGCTTTGCCCTGCTTGGCGATGCCAACATGAACTGGGCCACGGCTCTGGCCGACCGTGGTGCGCGCATGATCTACGTGCGCCACGAACATTGCGCGGTGGCCGCCGCGACCGCCTATGCGCGCAAGTCCGGCCGGGTGGGCGTAGCGACCGTGACCTGCGGGCCGGGTCTGACGCAGGTGCTGACCGCCCTGCCCGCCGCCGTCCGCGCCCGGATCCCGCTGGTGATCTTCGCGGGCGAGGCCCCCCTTGGCGCGGCCTGGTACAACCAGCACATCGACCAGGGGCCGTTCGTCACGGCCACCGGGGCAAGTTATCGCCCGTTGCATCACGTCAAACGGATGCCCGAAGGTGTGCGCGATGCCTTTGTCGAGGCACGGGAAGAGCGTCGGCCCGTGGTCATCGGAGTGCCCTTCGACCTGCAGGGGCAGGCCGTGCCCGAGGGGCTGACCCTGCCGTCCCCATCCGACAGCATCCTACCACGTCCCGGACCGATACCACCCAATGACAGCGATCTGCAGGACGCCGCCGCGCTGATCGCATCCTCGCAACGCGTGGTGGTCATGGCTGGCATGGGCGCAGTTGAATCGGACGCGGCGGAGGCCTGCAGGGCGCTGGCGGCGCGGACCGGCGCGCTTTTGGCGACCACCCTGCCCGCGCGGGGCCTGTTCCACGGCGATCCGTTTTCGCTGGGCATCGCGGGCGGTTTCAGCAACACGCTGGCCCGCACGCTATTGGCCGAGACGGATCTGGTCGTTGCAGCCGGGTGCAGCCTGACGCAGCACAATCTCGACAAGGGCAAGCTGTTTCCGAAGGCGCAAGTCCTGCATGTGGACACCGCGCCTCGCGCCTTGTCGCAAGGGATGGTTCAGGCCACGCACCGACTGCGCGGCGATGCCCGTCTGTGCATCGAGGCGCTGACCGCGCAGGTGCCCGAGGCGGCGGGCTGGCGCAGCGACGCGATCAGGGATGCCATCGCAACGGCGCCCAGCGACACGGCACAATTCGACGCCGATCCGGGCGTGCACGATCCGCGCGACGTGGTCACGGCGCTGCAGGACACGTTGCCGGAGGACTGGCAGATGGTGAATTCCTCGGGCCATTGCTCGTTCTACTTCGCCAACATGGACCGCCCCTTTGACCGCTTTCTGACGATCCGCGAATTCGGCGCAATCGGGAACGGGATCTCCTATGCCATGGGCGTCTCTGCTGCCCGGCCCGGCGATACGGTGGTGATGTTCGACGGTGACGGGTCGCTGTTGATGCATGTGCAGGAACTCGAGACGATCCGCCGCCACGGCATGAACGTGCTGATCTGCGTGCTGAACGACGGCGCCTATGGATCCGAGATCCACAAGCTGCGCGACGAGGGCCTGTCCGATGCGGGCGCGGTGTTTGGCCGGACCGATCTGGGTGCCATCGCGCGCGGCTTCGGCATCGGCGGGGTGCGGGTTGACGATCTGGCCAACCTGCCCGGTATGGTCAAAGACTTTGCCCGCACCGGCGGCGCGGCGGTCTGGGATTTCCCGATCTCGGACAGGGTCGCCTCGCCGGTCATCCGCCGGGCGCATCCCAATGGACATGCGGGCACCGAAATTCCGATCGACATAAAGGCATTGCTATGAAGGTTCACATCCTCGACGACTGGTACGACACGTTGCGCCACCTGCCCTGCTTCGGCCTGCTGGACGGACACGATGTCACCGTCTGGACCGACCGCGCCGAAAGCGATGCGCAGTTGGCAGAACGGCTCACCCCCGCCGATGCGGTTGTGCTGTTTCGTGACCGAACGCCCATCACCGCCAGCCTTGCTGCGCTGCTGGACGGCCCGCGCCTGATCGCCATGCGCGGGCAGCACAACCATGTCGACGCAAGTGCACTGACCGAGGCCGGAATCCTGTTCTGTTCACACATGGCCAAGGACGGGCCGTCCGTGTCGACCGCCGAGCTGACCTTTGCCCTGCTGCTGTCAGGCCTGCGATACCTGCCCGACCAGATCGCGTCGACCCGCGCCGGGTCATGGCAGGGTGCGGCGCCGCTGGGCCGCAACGTGGCAGGCAAGACGCTCGGGCTATATGGCTACGGCAAGATCGGCCAGACCGTCGCCGGGTTTGCCCGCGCCTTCGGGATGCAGGTGCAATGGTGGGGGTCAGAGGACAGCCGCACCCGCGCCCGCGCCGATGGCGAGACTGTGCCGGACAGCCGCGAGGCGTTCTTTGCCAGTTCGGACGTGGTGTCGATTCACAAGCGGCTGACCCCGGAGACACGGTCCGAGATCACCCGCGCCGACCTGATGGCGATGGGACCGGATTCCGTCCTGATCAATACCTCGCGCGCCGGGCTGATCGAGCCGGGCGCGGTGCTGGCCGCACTGGAGGCGGGACGACCGGGGCGCGTGGCGCTGGACGTCTTCGACGCCGAGCCTGTCACCGACGCGACCGATCCGCTGGTCTCTCACCCCCGGGTCATCCCGACGCCGCATGTGGGCTTTGTCACCGCAGAAGAGCTGGACCGGCAGTTCACCGACATCTTCAACCTGGTCAACGCATATGCGGCGGGCGCACCCGACCACATGGTCAATCCCGAGGTCTGGACAGGGGCGCGGTGCTGAGCTCGACATGGGATGTGAAGTTATGAACCAGTTCGGACTCGATCCGCGCCAGAAGGTCCGACGCATTGGCCGTCAGCGGCACACCGCGCCGCGACACCAGCCCGATGGTCCGGGTCAGGCGAACATCCTCGAACGGCAGGGCCACCAGGGAGGCGGGCGCCATGGACACCGCCGATTGCGGCAGGATCGTCATGGCGGCGTCGGCGCTGACCAGCCGCATGGCCATGGTCGCGTTCTGCACCTCGAAATGCCAGCGCATCCGGTCGCGCGCCGCGCCGAAGGCCGCATCCAGAAGCTGCCGGTTCTTGGATTGCGTCGAAATTCGCGCCATGGGTTTGTCGAAAAGATCTTCGAGACAAACCCGGCCCTTGGTGGCCAGCGGATGATCGGCCCGGACAAACAGCATGTAATCCTCATCGACCAGCGGGCGCATCCGCAGATCGGACAGCTCGGCCGACATGATGGTCACGCCGAATTCCGCCTCCCCGTTGCGCACCACGTCGGTGATCCGCGCCACGGGAATATCAAGGATCTCGAACCCGATATCGGGCCGCTCCGCGACAAGACGGGTCAGGACCGAAGGCAGGATCGTGTTGGCGATCGACGGCAGGCAGGCAAAGGCCAACCGCTTGGCCTGACGCTGCGCCCCGGCCTTGACAGTCTCGTAGGTATCCTGCAGCTCTTTCAACAGGCGGCGCGCCTCGGGCAACAGACCCTGCCCCAACGGCGTCAGCGACACCTCGCGGCTCGACCGCGCCAGCAGTGCCGCGCCCAGGTCGTCTTCGATCTTGCGCAACCGGTGACTCAGCGCCGCCTGGCTCAGGTGCAGCGAATCGGCGGCGCGCTGAAATGACCCGAAATCTGCAATCGCGACAAAGGCTTCGAGACCGAGGTAGTTCACGCGCATGTCAGCGGCTCCTGAAAGACGTCAGCGCGCGGGTCTGTCCCCTGCCGGGGCCGCACGCATGATCGCCATACCAGACCTGTTGCTGCCCGGCGAGATGAGCGAGCTGGTTCTGATCGTTCTTCTGATCACCAGTTTCCTCGGCTCGTTCATCACCGTGGCCTTCGGCATCGGCGGCGGCGGGCTGCTGTTGGCCGTCATGGCGGTGCTGGTGCCGGTGACCGCGCTGATCCCCACGCACGGGGTAATCCAGGTCGCCTCCAATCTTGGGCGCGCCGCGGTCACGATCAGGCATGTTTTCTGGCCCGCCCTGCCCGCCTTTGCCGTGGGATCGGTGCTGGGCGCGGGGCTGGGCGGTCTGCTGGTCGTGAATTTGCCCGCCGCATGGGTGCAGATCGGCATCGGCGGATTTGTCGCCTGGTCGGTTCTGGGCCGCGCCCCGCAAGGCGTGCGCGACTGGCCCCTGACCGTGGGCGCGGTGTCCAGTTTTCTGACGATGTTCTTTGGCGCCACGGGCCTGTTCGTCGCCACCTATACCAAGGCGCAAGAGTTGCCGCGCCATGCCCATGTGGCCACCCACGCCTCTCTGATGACGGTCCAGCACGGGATCAAGACACTGACTTTTGGCCTGCTGGGCTTTGCCTTTGCAGATTGGTGGGCCTTCATCCTTGCGATGATGCTCGCCGGGTTTGCGGGCACTCTGGCCGGGCTGCGGCTCTTGCGGAGGATGGACGACCGGCGCTTTCGCATCGCGCTTGACACGATACTGCTGCTGCTCGCGGCACGGCTGATCTATGCCGGGCTGAAGGGCCTTTGGGGCGGCACCTGACCGATTCACCACACAAAGGAAGCGACAATGACACAGACTGCACAGATGGACCGCCTGACCGCCGGAGACGGGCATCAATTCGATTGCTGGGTCCACCCCGCAGAGGGCACCGCCAAAGGCGGCATAGTGATCCTGCAAGAGATATTCGGCGTCACCGACCAGCTCAAAGGCGTGGCCGCACATTATGCCGCGCAAGGCTATGACGTTGCAATCCCGGCCCTGTTCGACCGCCGCAAGCCGGGCACCGTCGTGCCGTTCGATCAAGGTCCGGTGGGCCGCGACCTGATGCTGTCCCTGCCCGCCGACGAGGTCATGCAGGACGTGCAGGCCGCAGCGGTCCGCGTCGGCGGCGACGGCAAGGTCGGCGTGATCGGCTTTTGCTGGGGCGGTGGCCTCGCCGTGCGCGCGGCTCAGGTTCTGGACATCGCGGCGGCCGTGGCCTTCTATGGCACGCGGCTGAATCTGTACCAGGAGGACGACCTCAAGGCGCCGGTCCAGATGCATCTGGGCACGACCGACGACCATGTTCCGCCCGATATGCGCGAGGCTTTTGCCGCCCGATTCCCACAGGCCGAAATCCACATGTACGAGGCCGGACACGCCTTTGCCAACGACGCCCGGCCCAGCCATGTGCCCGACTCCGCCAACACGGCGCATGAGCGGGCGGCAGGCTTTCTCGAGAAACATCTAAGCTGAGACCGCGCGGGCCGGGCCGGGAACAGCACCGGGCCGGATCGTGCACGGTGCAAACTGGACTTGTCTCGGCACTGCGCCGCTGCAATCTCTCTTTGACGCAGCCTCAGCCTCGAAGGCCAATGGGCTTTTCCAGCCCAGGCCCGCGTGCCTGCGGCGTGGATTGTAGAACCGGTGATGTATTGGAAGATCGCCAGGTCTGCGGCGCAGCGCTTGGGCCGGGATCGATGCCACTGCAGGTCAGCCTCGATCGTCCTGAAGAACCTCTGGACGACCGCGTTGAAATCTCCGCGCCCGGCGCGCTTGCCCAGAACGACCGGCCAGACTAGCAATCTCAAATCCGCAGACTCTCGTTATGAACGAGGGGCCCAAGGTGGGCAGGTCACGGCGCCCGACCATCTCCACATGACGCAATCGTCGCTGACCAAGCGCCTGCAACTTCTCAAGGACGACCACGGGCATGCGCTGTTCGTGCGTGGCGTCCACGGGGCAACCCTGACTGAACAGGGTGAGGTGCTCAGGCGACATGCGGAACGGATCGAGAGCGAGCTTTTGCAATCGCGCGAGGCCATGGCCGCCTTGGGGGGCGAGGGTCTCACCGTCTTGCGGATCGGGGCAGGTCCGTTGTGTCACCTGCGTTATCTGGCCGATGCGCTGCTGGCGCTACGCTTTGCGCACCCGGAGACGACGGTTGAGGTGGTGACTGGTTTGTATCGCGAGACCATGCCCCGTCTCCCGGGCCGCACACTCGACATCGTCTTTGGCGCCGACGAAGGCACACCGGTTCACCTCAAGCTGATCTTCGAAAGGCTGACCAGCGTCGAACAGGGCGTCGCCTTGCGACAGGGACATCCTATCCTGACCGGCCGCCCGCTTGTGGCATCAGTCCTCCAGGACCTCGACTGGGTGATCCATGGCGACCACCCCGAGGATTCCGTTCTGGTGGATGCGTTTTTTGCGCGCGAAGGCCGCACGTCACCAGACGTCTCGCTGTTGACGCAGTCGTTCACGCTTGGCCTGCAAAACCGTGGCCAAAAGCAATTGCGCAATGATGGTTCCGCTTCCTCTGGCCTCAAAACTTTCGGTCGGAAACATTGCCTTCAACCGCACCGAACCGGCGATTGCCTCCCTGCCCGCGGGTGCCTTCCTGCGCCGATCAATCCAAGAGTTCCCGGTCGTCAAAGCACTGCTCGATGCAGTCCGCGCAAATATCGAATAGACCGGGCCGCTCCCCGAAACGCCACCGACAAGCTGACGTAAGGGGGCTTTGCCGCTTCCCACAAATCAACGCGCGGCGTAGGCATTCTTTGTCGAGCAGGTGCACCCGTTATTTCCAATTCCATCCCCGGGGTGTAACCACAAAGCGCGCCACCCTCTCGATTGATAAGGTTCTTTTCCTCCGTGCCAGACCGTGTTTCCCCCTTGATCCTGTTCCGAAACCAGACGTTCCGGTCGCTCTGGATCGCGGCGCTGGCGTCGAATTTCGGCGGGCTGGTGCAGGCGGTTGGCGCGGCCTGGCTGATGACCTCGCTGTCGGACTCCCAGAACATGGTGGCCCTCGTTCAGGGATCGGTGACATTGCCCATCATGGCGTTTTCGCTGCTGGCGGGCGTCTTTGCCGACAATTTCGACCGCCGCCGCGTGATGCTGATCGCGCAGAGCTTCATGTTCGGCGTCTCTGTTGTCTTGACAGTCATGGCCTACGAGGGCTGGCTGACGCCTTGGCTTTTGTTGTCGTTCACCTTCCTGATCGGATGCGGCACCGCGTTGCACAACCCGTCATGGCAGGCGACGATGGGCGATATCGTCAGCCGCGAGGAACTGCCCTCGGCGGTGTCGCTCAACTCGATGGGCTTCAACCTGATGCGCAGCATCGGCCCTGCGGCAGGGGGGGCCATTGTCGCCATTGCAGGGGCGGCGGCGGCCTTTGCCGTCAATGCGCTGAGCTATGTGGCGATCATCCTTGCGTTGCTGCGCTGGAAAGCGCCAGAGCGCGACATGCGTTTGCCGCGAGAGCCCTTTGGCAGCGCCTTCGCCGCCGGGCTGCGCTATGTCGCCATGTCGCCCAACCTGTTGCGGGTGATCCTGCGCGGGTTCTGGTTCGGCTTGTCGGCCGTCGCCCTGCTGGCCTTGCTGCCGGTCGTGGTGCGCGAGATGTTGCAGGGCACGGCCTTCATCTACGGCGTGATGCTGGGGTCTTTTGGCGTCGGCGCGGTCGCGGGCGCCCTTGCAAATGCGCGGCTGCGCGAGAGGTTTCGCAACGAGGTCATCGCGCGCGGGGCCTTTGTCGGGTTCGGGACCGGCTGTGCAGTGCTGGCCTTGGCCGGCAACACATGGATCGCGGGTGCGGCGGTCTGGGTGACAGGCGCCTGCTGGGTCCTGGCCATGTCGATGTTCAACGTAACGATCCAGTTGTCGACCCCGCGCTGGGTGGTGGGCCGGGCGCTGGCGCTCTACCAGACCGGCGCTTTCGGCGGCATGTCGGCGGGCAGCGTCATCTGGGGCATGATGGCCGACGCCAATGGACCCTCGATCGCCTTGCTGACCGCCGCCGCCCTGCTGTTCGGCGGCGCGCTGATCGGTCTGAAACTGCCCTTGCCGGAATTCGCGGGCCTCGACCTAGGTCCGCTCAACCGGTTCAGGGAACCCGACACGCGGTTCGATCTGAGTTACCGCAGTGGGCCGGTCATGATCATCGTGGATTATGAAATCGCACAGGCGGATGTCCCTGAATTCCTGGCCGCGATGAGCCAGCGGCGGCGCGTGCGCATCCGCGACGGGGCACAGCAATGGGCGTTGCTGCGCGACCTGCAGGACCCGGATCACTGGAGCGAAAGCTATCATGTCCCGACATGGGGCGAATATGTGCGCCACAATGAACGCCGCACCAATGACGATGCGGCCCTGGGCGAGCAGTTGCGCAGGCTGCACCGGGGTGAAGGAGGGCCGGTCGTGCACCGTATGATCGAACGCCAGACGGTGCCCCTGCGTGAGGATCTGGCGCTGAAAGAGCCGTGACACGAGGAGGCCACGTCACCCCGGATGACAGCGCTTGCCTTTTCGGGCGTGGGGTCGTGGCGTCTCTCGAAACCAGCACGGTTTTTTTTCGCGCGGACCGGTGGCCTGTCCGAGTACGGGGGCCGGACGAAGTGAGGCCTAGCGTCCGCCAGCCGACAGATGATACCGAAGTGGAAGAACGTATTAGACAGCAATTCAGCATACCCGAGTGAAACCGTCAGGTGACCGCTCCGAACCCATAGCGGACTGCTGAATGGTTAAGGTCCGCTAGATCAAAGCTATGATGCGGCTCGGCCCGCCTGTGCCTCCGACAATTTTGGGTGCGCCCACCACGATGGTCGCTCCAACTGCGGGCAGCCCGGATAGGTGCGCGAGTCCTTCCGCTGCCCACCGTCCTGAGGGGAGCCACGCTTTGTGCACCGGAAAATCCGTCGAGGGGCCGTTGTCGACTGACAGAGTGTCCACCCCCAGACCCGCAACCTTGCGTTCTTCCAGAAGCAGATGGGCCGCCTCGATATGAATACCTGGAAAGTGCATGGCGCCGGTATTGTCGGCGTTCCGGTAACCGGCACCAGTTGCACGGGCATCCCAGCCGGAATTCATCGCGACGCAGCATCCTTCCGGTAACTCTCCATATTGGCTTTCCCAAGCCCGTATGTCGTCCGGCGTGAGTTCAGCATCAGGGTTCGAACCGGCACGCTCACGGATATCAACGACCGCCAAAGGAACTACGAGCGACTGTATGGAAATCTGATCGACCGTGGCACCATTCTCCGAGAAGTGAATGGGAGCGTCGATATGCGTACCGATGTGCTCATGGATCGACCAGCGTTTGAAATTGATCCCGGTCTCCTCGAAGGTCAGGAACTCCTCAACTTCGACCCACTGGTCCCCGTTCGCGCTGGGGAAATCCTCCGACAGCGGATGGGTCAGGTCGCACACTTCGGCGAAGCAAGTTTTGAACCCGCTCGTACCGACTGGCGCGGGCGATGGTCGATGCGCACCTCCGCTGGACTGATCTGCGGGCCCAAGAGCGCCAATTACATGGCGAATGACATCTGGCGAGCACATAGCTATCTAACCTCTGCGGAATAAGTTCTCAGAGTACCATGATCGGCAGATTCCGCACAGCGAACCCGTCAGAACGTGTCGCGTCAGGTTGTCATCGATCCTTTCCCCAAATGGCGGAGGGCAGCTTTGTCCGCTTTGCTGACCTCCAAGCTTCCATTGGGTAAGGGAAAGCGCATGGCGAGCCGATTGGGTATCATGTGTCAGGTGTACGACATCAGTACGCGCAGTTTGAAATTCAGGATCGTGCAATCTCACGCAATCCGGCGGACATCATCTCCGAGAACCGGCGGCCAAGAGGCGTGCTGAAATGGCCTGCCCGCCGGACGATCCCCACTTCGCGCCGGAACCCGAAATCCTTCAGCCTGAATTTTCCAAAGGCCTGATACCCGGACATCTGCAAGGTCAGTTCCGGCGCGATGCTCAGATAGCGGGTGCCCGACAGGAACTGTCGGATCAGCAGGTCCGCGTTTGTCGTGACCTTGATGTTCGGCTTTTGCTGCAGGGTCGAGAGAAAATAGGCATCCAGCGCAGCCCGGCCCGGTTCTTCGAGGTCGGGGACGATCCATTCGCCTTCCCGGCACTTTTCCGGCGGGACGAGCTGTCCGGCAAAGGGGTGCTGCGGCGAACAGATGCCGACAAACGCATCGGCAAAAAGCAGCTCGACGTCGAAGGCCGGGTCGGTCATCTCGTTGTTGGCCATGCCAAGGTAAAACTCGATCCTGTTCGCCAGCAGCGCCTGGCGCAGGTTGTGACCGTGATCGGTGATGACCTTGAACCGTACGTCCGGCACTGCGCGGTCAAGCTCTCGAATGGTGTCGCTGACGATCTGCACAAAAGCCGCCCCGACCCCGATCATCACCGTGCCGGACGACCCGGACGCCGCCGCCGCCATCTCTTCCCGGCTTTCGGCCACGTCATGCAGCAAGCGCCGGGCATGCGGCTCCAGCGTCAGGGCAAAGGCCGTGGGTCTCACGCCGCGGGGCAAGCGCTTGAACAGGGCGACGTCATAGTAAGTCTCCAACGATCCGATGCTCTTGCTGAGGGCGGGTTGGCTGATGTTCAGTTTGCGCGACGCCTCCAGCAGGCTGGCGCTTTCCAGCACGGCGATGAAATGACGGTATTGGCGCAGGTTGACCATGGGTCGCCCCCGGGTGTGGTTAATTCAGGTATAATCAAAAGTTGTATAACTGAACAAAAAAGAAGTTAGTAGTTTTACCTTGGCGCAGGCACCATGTGCAGAGTTTCAAGGGAGGAAACCATGGGCTTCACGCCGATTTCGCTGCGGGCGATTCCGTTTGCCGTCGCCGCATCACTCGCCATCCTCGCCGCGCCGGAAAGCCGGGCGCAGACGCAGGAGCCGATCAACATCGTCATCAACCAGTCGCCCTGGCTGCAGGGCTTCGCCAATATCGTCGATCTCTACCAAGAACAGACCGGCAATTCCGCCACGCTCGACGTGAACCCCTATGCCGGCAGTCTGGAGAAGCAGCGCAACGCCGTGCGCGCCAGCGAAAGCGAATACGATGTGCTGATCGTCAACGGAATCTTCTATCCCGAGATGTATCAGGGCGGGTTCCTCGAACCGCTGACCAATATCGACCCGGACTTCGCTCTCAACCCGCAGGTCTACACCTTCGACGAAACGGTTTACTACGACAGCGAAACCAAGACGGTGAATGCCGAAACCGGCGACCTGCTGACCATCCCGGTCAACCCCAACATCACCATGATGTTCTACCGTGCAGACCTCTACGAGAAACACGGGCTGGAGATCCCCAAGACGTGGGACCAGCTCTTGGCCAATGCCAAGGCCATTCAAGAGGCCGAGGGCATGGTCGGCATGATGCAGCGCGCGGCGCGGGCGACCATCTCGATCAGCTGGGACTACTGGCCCTACATGAACAGCTATGGCGGATCCCTGTTCCGCGATGAGGGCAACGGCGACTTCTTTGTGACGCTCAACAGCCCGAAATCGCTGGCGGCGCTTGAAATGTACCTGAAGATCGCCGCAGAGGCTGGCCCGCCGAACCCCGCCTCGATGGACCAGGCCACGCTGATCCAGTACCTTGTCACCGGCCAGGCGGCGCATGCGATCCTGCCGGTGGCGGCGCAGTCGCAGATGGACGATCCCAACAAGTCCGCCGTAGTGGGCAAGATCGGCTACATGAACCTGCCAGCTGGTCCAGACGGTGAACCGGCCCCCGCAATCGGCCACTGGCTGGGCGGTATCCCCAAGAATATTCCCGACGCGCGCAAGCAGGCGGCACTTGCCTTCCTCGACTGGTTCCAGCAGCCCGAAACGCAGGTCGCATATGCCAAGTTGGGCGGTTCGCCGGTCAGCGCCGCGGCCTACGAGGGCGACTTCGCAGAGCAGCCCGAAAATCGCTATATGCCAGTGATGCGAGAGGCGCTGCCCACCGCCCGGCGGATGTGGACCATCCCCGAAGGCGCAGAGATTGTCGCCGTGACAGAGGTGGGCCTCAATCGCGCTGTGGCCGGAGAGATCGGTGCGGTCGAGGCGCTGAACTCGATGGCTGCGGAGATCGAGAAGATCATGCAGGATGCAGGTTACGAAACCGGCCGTCTGCCCGATCTGACAGAATGATCGCGGTGCGCCCCGACACCTGAACACGACGGCGGGCCGCCCTGCAGGTGGCCCGCCCCGACAAGACATGCAACCGGCCCGCCCTGGCAAAACGTCCAGGCGGTGCGGCCCAATTCATCCGGACATAACATGGCAACGGTCAAAGCCAGCGGCCCGGTCAGAGTGATGACCGTCCTGCCGGCCCTTCTTTTCCTCGTTCTGCTGTCGGCGCTGCCGCTGGCCAATCTGCTGGCGCTCAGCTTTGCAATGGTCAGCTGGGTCGAGGGCCACGCCCAATGGGATTGGGTCGGGCTGTCGAACTACACCGCCTTGGCCGAGGACGCGCTTTTCAAGGCGGGCATCCTCAACACACTGATCCTGGTAGTCGTCGCCACGACCCTGCAGGTCGGCATCGGGCTGGGCCTCGCGTTGATCTGCTCGCGGCTGGGGCGCAGCGCCAAGGCCTACCGCACGCTTTTCCTGCTGCCGATCCTGATCCCGGGCATCATCATCGGCGCGATCTGGAAGCTGATGTACAATACGCAATTCGGCATCATCAACCAGACGCTCGGACTGGTTGGTCTCGGGCCGGTTGACTGGCTTGGCTCGTCCTCGCTGGCGCTTGGCTCGGTCATCGCGGTGGATGTCTGGCACTGGACGCCGTTTTCCTTCCTGCTGCTGCTGGCGGCGGTCGAGGCCTTGCCGCGCGACGTCTTCGAGGCCGCAGAGATCGATGGTGCGGGGGCCTGGCGCACGTTCCGCAGGATCACGCTGCCGCTGCTCTGGCCCGCCATCTTCACCACGTTCGTGTTTCGCGCGATCATCGCCTTCAAGGTTTTCGACGAGGTCTACCTGTTGACCGGCGGCGGCCCCGGCACCTCGACCCAGGTGATCAGCTTCACGATCTACCAGCGCTTTTTCGTGCAGGACAGCGCCGGCTACGGTGCGGCGATGTCGGTCTTTGTCATGTTCCTCGTCGCGCTGGTGATCGGCGTGGCGATGACCCGCCAGAAAGCGAGAACACAATGAGCGTTTCCGCCCGCCGCTTTACCTCGCGCCGCATGGTGACTCTCGTCCTGCATGGCGCGCTGATCGCCGCTGCCGTGCTGACCCTCGCGCCGTTCCTTTGGATCGCGCTTGCCTCGCTGAAGACGCAGATCGCGCTGCTGATGGGGACCGTCACGTTCAAGCCGGTGTCGATGAACTATGCCGAGGTGCTGTTCGGCAATACCTCGACCTTCACCCGCAATTTTCTGAACTCGGTCATTGTCGCCTCGGTCAGCACGCTGATCGCGCTGAGCGTCGGGTTCCTTGCCGGCTATTCGCTGTTGAGAATGCGGTGGCCGCGGGCAGTGGTGAACCTGTTCCTGATGTGGGCAGTGGTGTTCAACCTCGTGCCGCCGGTCACTCTTGCCGGGGCCTGGTACGAGGTGTTCCGCCTGGTCGGCATGACCAACACGCTGACCGCGTTGATCTTTGCCCACACCACGCTGCATCTGCCGATGGCGCTGTGGCTACTGTCGTCGTTCCTGCGCGAAATCCCGACCGAGCTGGAAGAGGCTGCCGTGGTCGATGGCGCGGGCTTTGTGCGACTGATGCGCCGCGTCGTGGTGCCGATCATGATGCCGGGGTTGGTCTCCACCGGCATCCTGATCTTCATCTTCTCGTGGAACGAATTCCCGGTCGCGCTGGCGCTGACCAACAACCAGTCGGCCACTGTGCCGGTGGGCATCGCCAAGTTCGCGCAGGAGAACGAGATCAAGTATACCCAGATGGCTGCCGCCTCGGTCTTGTCGGCGATCCCGGCGCTACTGGTGCTGATCTTCTGTCAACGCTTCATCGTGAAGGGGCTTACGGCGGGGGCGGTGAAATGAGCCCGAACCTGACGGATCTGCGCCGCCGCCACGCGAGCCTCGACGCCTATGCCGGGACCCGCCTTGTTACGCTTGAGGACGGGCCGGGGCGCGGTCTGCGGGTGATCGAGATGCGCTCTGGCGGCGGGTTGGAGGCAGAGATCGTCGTCGACCGGACCTTCGACATCGGGCGGCTGTCCCTGCAGGGCGAAACACTGTCCTGGCATACGCCGAACGGCTACCGCCATCCGGCGCTGATCGATGCGCAGGGAGATGGCGGACAAGGCTATCTGCGCGGGCTCTCGGGGTTCCTGTCGACCTGCGGTTTCGACCACATCCGCCAGCCCGAGACCGGCACGGCAGAGGGCCTGCCGCTGCATCCCGGCGACCAGATTGCCTACCCGCTGCACGGTCACGGCGCGCATCAACCCGCCCGCCTGATCGGCCACGGTCTGTGCGAGGACAGCGACGCGCCGTATCTGTGGTGCGAAGGCGAGGTGATCCAGTCGATGACCTTTCGCGGCGCGCTGCGCCTGCGGCGGCGGATCGAGATGCCGCTGGGCGGGCGCGATCTGCGCATCCGGGACCAGGTGGACAATATCGGCCCGCACCCGTCGCCCTGCATGATGCTTTATCACTTCAACCTTGGTCATCCGCTGGTGGATGCCGAAAGCAGGCTGGACCCGGTGGACACTGACGCACTTTGGCAAAGCGTGCCGCACGACCCGCGCGCGCCTTTCGGCCCGCCCGACGACAGCCACCTGTCCGAAATCTCGGTCCATCGCCCCAAGGCCCCCGGCATGGCGACCTGCCGTCTGAGCAACCCGGCCCGCGGGTTGGATCTGTCAATCTCATTCGACACCGCCACCCTGCCCTGCCTGCAACTGCTGCGGCTGCGCGGCGCAGGCTATTACATGGCCGGGATCGAACCCTGCACGACAGTACACCGTACCCGGCGCGCAGCCGAAGAGGCCGGCGAACTGCCGGTCCTTGCACCCGGCGAGGGACGGGGTTTCGCCCTCGACATTTCGCTCTCGCGAACCACTCCACTTTGCTGAAAGCCTGACTCTCATGCGTGCGATCTTTGTCCTCTTCGACACCCTGAACCGGCACTACCTGGAGCCCTACGGCGGCACGGTCATGGAAACTCCCAATTTCCGGCGTCTGGCGGACCGTTCGGTGCGGTTCGACAACCACTATGTCGGCTCGCTGCCCTGCATGCCGGCGCGGCGCGATCTGCAAACCGGGCGGCTGAACTTCCTGCACCGCAGCTGGGGCCCGCTTGAACCCTTCGACGTTGCGATGACCGAGGTTCTGCAAAAGGCAGGCATCTACAGCCACATGATCACCGATCATTATCACTACGCAGAGGTAGGCGGGGCTGGCTATCTTAACGCCTTCAGCAGTTTCGAGATGGTGCGCGGTCAGGAGGGGGACCGCTGGAAGGCCGAACTGAACCCGCCGGTTGACGATTGGCGCGCCGCCTATCACCCGGCGCAGTATAGCGACCAACCCGGCGACATGCGCTATCACAACATGGTCAATCGCGCGGAAAGGAAAGGCGAGGCGGACTTCTCCTCGGTCCGGTGCTTCGATCACGGCTGCGACTTTCTTGACCGCAACCACAGTGCCGACAACTGGTTCCTGCAGATCGAGACCTTCGACCCCCACGAACCCTTTGACGCCCCCGCGCGGCTGAAGGAAAAATATGCCTCTGGCTGGGACGGCCCGGTCCGCGACTGGCCCCCCTATGCGCGGGTAACCGAGGACGACTCCGAAGCCGACGAGATGCGCGCCAACTACAAGGCCCTCCTGGCCCATTGCGACGAACAACTCGGCCGGTTGCTGGACAAGATGGACACGCTTGGCATGTGGGAAGACACGATGCTGATCGTCTCCACCGACCATGGCTACCTGACGGGTGAACATGGCTGGTGGGCCAAGAACCGGATGCCCGCCTACCAGGAGATCGCGCATATCCCCCTTTTCATCCACCACCCGGACCATGCAGATCGCGATGGATCGGCCCACGCAGGCCTGTTCCAGACGCCGGACCTGATGCCGACGATCCTCGATGCCTTCGGCTGCGACGTACCGGAGGCGGTGCGCGGCCGGTCGCTGCTGCCTGCGCTGGCGGACCCAGAAGACCCCGGCCATGCGGCGGTGATCTTTGGCTATTTCGGCGGGGCCGTGAACGTCACCGACGGGCAGCACGTGTTCTTCCGCTACCCCGCCAAGTTACTGGAGCAGGAGCTTTATCAATACACGCTGATGCCCAGCCACATGCTGGTCCCGTTCGGCAAAGAGGAACTGTCTGCCGCGACCCTGATCGCGGACCTCGATTTCGCCGCGGGCTACCCGGTTCTGAAGGTGCCAGTCCTGCCATCCTCGGCCTGGTACCAGTCGCATGGTCCAGCGGTGATGGAACCCTGTGGCTCGCTGCTTTTCGATGTCGGGGCGGACCCCGGGCAGCAAACCCCGATGAACGACCCGAAGGCCGAGGCGCGTATGACGGACCTGCTCTGTTCCGAATTGCTACGGCAGGACGCGCCGCCAGAAGCCTATGCCCGGCTTGACCTTAACCTGCACGAGGAGGCGTGACATGGCGCGCGTGACCATTCGCAACCTGCGCAAGGCCTTCGGTTCGGTCGAAGTGCTTCATGGCCTCGATATCGACATTGCGGATGGCGAATTCATCGCCGTCCTCGGCGAAAGTGGCTGCGGCAAGTCCACTTTCCTGCGCATTGTCGCGGGGCTGGAGGACAGCACGACAGGCGAGATCGACATTGACGACCGCGACGTGACCCACCTGACCCCGAAAGAACGCGACATCGCCATGGTCTTCCAGACCTACGCGCTCTATCCGCACATGACGGTGCGAGAGAACATCGAGTTTCCGCTTGAGGTGCTGGGCCAGTCGCGCGAGGAACGCACGCGACGCTCGGACAATGCGGCGGACCTGCTGAACCTGACACCCTATCTGGATCGCAAGCCGCGTGACCTGTCCGGCGGCCAGCGCCAGCGGGTGTCCATGGCTCGCGCCATTGTGCGCGAGCCCAAGGTGTTCCTGTTCGACGAGCCACTCAGCAACCTTGACGCCAAGCTGCGCGTGCAGATGCGAGGCGAGATCCGGCGGTTGCAACAACGCCTGGGCGTGACGGCGATCTATGTGACCCACGATCAGGTCGAGGCGCTGACCATGGCGGACCGGGTGATGCTGCTGAACGGCGGCCGGATCGAGCAATTCGCGCCGCCTTTGGAGCTTTACGACCGGCCAGCCAGCCTGTTCACCGCCGCGTTCATCGGCAGCCCGCCGATGAACCTGATCGAGACCGCGCCGCTGGGTTCAGGTCGTGTCCGGGCGTTGGGCGTCGAACTGGCTGTTCCGGACGGGGTGACAGGCCCGGTGACGCTGGGCGTGCGTCCTGAACACGTGGCCATCGCGGACAGCGGTCAGGAGCAGGTCACCGGACGGGTTGAAAGCGCCGAGAACACCGGCGACCGTCTGAACCTCTCCGTCGAAGTGCAGGGAACGCTGCTGAACGTCAGCATGTCGGAACGCCGCAACTTCAAACCCGGAGATACAGTTGCGCTTTCGCTGATGCCGGACCGGTTGCATTTTTTCGACAGCGAAACCGGGTTGCGCATCGACAGCGGTCTGCCGGGCTGACGATGTGGCTGTGCGACACTCCGGTCGGTTCCCGCCTGTCGAGGCTGTCGCGCCGAGGCAAACAACTGGGCCCGTCTGGCTAGACGATCCCAGCGGCCGGGTTGCTGCACTCCAAGCAGGTTTGGACGTTCAGCCAGCTTTGCAGCAAGCCCGGTCACAGGATGGCTTGTGTATTACGCGGCTTGATCTGTTCCCATCGGGGTGGGCGCATCTGCGCGGATCAGGCCTTCGGCCTTGAGATCCGACCAAAGCGCCTGCGGAATACAGGTTTCAAAAATCGCGACGTTCTGACGAACTTCCTCTGGGCTGGACGCGCCGGGAATGACGGATTTCACGGCGTCATGGCCAAGGGGAAATTGCAATGCGGCCGCAATCAACGGGGTGTCGTAGGCGGCGCAAACGTCGTCCAGCTTGCGGACCCGTTGCAGGATTTCCTCGGTGGCGGGGGCGTAGTCATACCGCGCGCCTTCGACTGCTCCGGTCGCAAGAATACCCGAATTATAAGGTCCGCCCAATATTATCCCGACATCGCGTTTGAGGCACAGCGGCAGAAAGCTGTCGAGGGGGGCTTGTTCGAGAAGGGTGTAACGCCCGGCCAGAAGGAACCCGTCAAAATCCGCCTCGCCCAGCAGTCGTTCACAAATTTGCCAGGTGTTGACGCCTGCGCCGATGGCGGAAATCTTGCCCGCCTCCCGCAACTCTGACAGTGCACGGTAGCCACCTTGAGAAAACAATTGGCGCAGGTTGTTGTCTTCGAATGCCTGTCCTCGGGTGCCTGCATCAAGGTCGTGAAGAAACAGCAGGTCAATCTTGTCCGACCCAAGGCGCGCAATGCTGCTGTCATAGCTGCGCAAGATCCCCTCATAGGTGAAGTCAAAGAAGATCCGCTTTTGCGGGACGTCAACAAATGCTTCCGGGGTGACCTCTTCGGGGGCACAATCCTGCAGGATACGGCCAACCTTTGTGGACAGCGTCAGGGCGTCGCGGTCAAATCTGGTCAGGGCCTGGGAAAACCGCATCTCCGACCGGCCAAGCCCATATTGCGGCGCAGTATCGAAGTAGCGCATGCCCGCGTCCCACGCGGCATCAAGGGTGGCCTGAGCATCAGCTTCCTTCAGCTTGCGATACAGATTGCCCAATGCCGCACCACCAAAGCCAAGCTGGGTCAACAGAACAGGGGCTCTTGTGCGTTTGTTTAATGGGGTCTTCTTGGCCAGTTTCATGTTTTCTCAATTCAGGTTGTGCGGAAGTATTCCGAGTATTCGCGTTCAAGAGGCACGATGCGTTTTGTCAATTGGCGCAGGTGAACTTCCATCGTGCTGCGCGCAGCATCGACGTCTTTGGCCTCGATTGCGTTGAGGATGGCCCTGTGTTCTGCAACGGCCTGCGCAGGGCGACCCGGATCGGGCAACATCAGCTTCCGTGCGCGGCGCAGTTGCAGGGTCATCTCGTCGGCCACTAGGTTTACTCTGCTGAAGCCTGTAAATGTCAGGATCATTTCGTGAAACGCGAGGTCGGTTTCAAAGAAGCCTTGAAAGTCCCGGTCTTCGACAAGCAAGGCCTGAAGACGCAGGTTGCGGGACAGCCGTTTGAGTTGGTCGTCCGTGTGGTCCTTGGCGACCCGCGCCACCGCGGCAACCTCGACCGCTTCGCGCAGGAAGTTTTCTTCCATCAGCTCGGCCATTGAGAATCGCGAGACGCGGGTAGCCGACTGCGGAATGATGTCGACAAGCCCGTCTGATGACAGTCTGCCCAAGGCTTCGGCCACGGGCGACCGAGACACGCCCAATTGGTCGCAGAGCGCCCCTTTTCGCAGAATCTGCCCGGGTTTCAGCGCCATTTCCAGGATGCTGGCGCGTAATACCGTATAGACCCGCTGCCCCAGCGGACCGTCTAAGCCATTGATATCAAGGGTGTGGCCTGGCAAGTCCATGGTGAGCTCCTTCAACTGACATGTTAGTTGACACATGCCGTTAGTCAAGTTAGTCATCATATCATCGGGCAGGATCACTGTCAGCGAGAGGAATGCGTCAATTGACCGGACTGCCCCGCATGCTAACGCTTGACCCGCTGGACAATGTCGCCATTGCACTGGACGACATCGGCGCGGGGGAACTTGGCGGTCAGGGCGGTGTGACGCTGCTGCAGTCCGTCAAGCGCGGTCACAAGTTTGCAATTTCGCCGATCAAAGCTGGTGAAAACGTGCTGCGCTACGGTCAGATCATCGGACAAGCAACCAGCGACATTGACGTCGGCGCGCATGTGCATGTGCAGAACCTCGGCATGGGCGATCACGCCCAGGACTATGCGCATGCGAGCGAGGCAGTTGCGCTGGCCCCCGCTCTGGAAGGTCGAACATTTGACGGCTACCACCGCGCGGACGGCCGCGTCGGAACCCGCAACTATCTGGGCATTCTGACGTCGGTCAACTGCTCTGGTTCCGTTGCAAAATTCATCGCCGAGGCGGCTGAAAAATCGGGCTTGTTGGATGCGTTTCCGAATATCGATGGTATCGTTCCGATCACCCACGGCACAGGCTGTGGCATGTCGGGCGAAAACGAAGGCTATGACACCTTGTTGCGCACGTTGTCCGGGTATGCGCAGCACCCGAATTTTGGCGGGATTTTGTTGATCGGACTTGGCTGCGAGGTCATGCAGGTCTCTGCCCTTGTCGGCGGTCGCCCGATCCGCGCCGATGGCGCGCTGCGGTATATGACGATCCAGCACGAAGGCGGCACCCGCAAGACGATTGAAAAAGGGCTGGCGGAACTGCGCGGCATTGCCGAACTGGCGAACACTGCCACACGAAAACCCGCGCCGGTATCAAACCTGATGGTCGGCATGCAGTGTGGCGGGTCAGACGGCTATTCCGGCATCACCGCCAATCCGGCGCTTGGCGTTGCCTCTGACCTGGTGGTGCGTCACGGCGGGACGACGATCTTGTCCGAGACATCTGAAATCTATGGCGCCGAGCACCTGCTGACCCGCCGCGCCGCGACGGTAGAGGTGGGCGAAAAGCTGATTGATCGCGTGCGCTGGTGGGAAGACTACACTGCCCGCAACAAGGGTGAGATGGACAACAACCCCAGCCCCGGAAACAAGCGTGGCGGCTTGACCACGATCCTTGAGAAATCACTGGGCGCCGTCGCCAAGAGCGGACGTGCGCCGCTGACCGATGTCTATCTGTTCGGTGAGAAAATCGAAAAACCCGGCTTTGTCTTCATGGACAGCCCCGGTTTCGATCCCTGTTCGGTCACGGGGCAGATTGCCTCGGGTGCAAACCTGATTGTCTTTACGACGGGCCGGGGATCGGTGTCGGGTTACATGCCCACGCCCTGCATCAAGATCGCCACCAACTCTGAAATGTATGCACGCATGTCCGATGACATGGACATCAACTGCGGGGACATCATCAGCGATGGCGTGCGCCTGGCTGACAAGGGCCAACAGATTTTCGAGATGTTCATCCGTATAGCATCGGGCGAACAAACAAAGAGCGAAGACCTCGGCTTTGGCGGTGTCGAATTCGTGCCATGGCAAATCGGCGCGGTAATGTGATCATGAGGGGCGATATGACACTCGAAAACAAGACAATCCTGATCACCGCAGCCGGACAGGGCATCGGAGCCGCGAGCGCCCGGGCCTGCGCCGAGGCCGGGGCCAGGGTCTTTGCGACGGATATCAATGGTGACCTGCTGGCCAATCTCGCCGATGTCAGCGGCATTGAAACCCGCGTCCTGGATGTGACGGACGTGAAAGCGATTGATGCGCTCGCTTCGGAGCTTGCGGATCTTGACGGCTTGTTCAACTGTGCCGGTGTTGTTCACCAAGGATCAATTCTGGAGCTTGACGATGATGCATGGGAGTTTTCCATGAACCTCAACGTCACATCGATGGTGCGCATGTGCCGCGCCTTCGTGCCCGGTCTGTTGCGTCGCGCGAACAGCGAAGGCACGGCCTCTATCCTGAATATGGCCTCCATGGCATCTTCGGAAAAAGGGTTCGTCAACCGCACGGCATATGGCGCGACCAAGGCCGCCGTGATCGGACTGACCAAGGCGATTGCGGCAGATTTCGTTGCGCAGAACCTGCGTTGCAATGCCCTGTGCCCGGGCACAGTCGACACCCCGGCCCTGCAAGGCCGGATAGCATCTGCCCCGGACCCGGTTCAGGCGGAAAAGGATTTCATCGCGCGCCAACCCATGGGCCGTTTGTCCACTGTTGACGATCTGACGCCAACAATCGTGCATTTGCTGTCGGACAACAGCAGTTTCATGACGGGGCAATCCGTGCTGGTCGACGGAGGCTGCACGATCTAGCGTTTGGTTGGTCCGGGAGGGGGAACAACGTGAGCTATCTGGTAGAAATGAAGGGGATCGAAAAACGCTTTCCGGGCGTTCACGCGCTGAAGGCGGTGCAATTCGACCTGAAGCCCGGCGAAGTCCATGCCCTCATGGGAGAGAACGGCGCGGGCAAATCGACCCTGATGAAGATCATGTCGGGCATCTATTCACGCGATGACGGTGAGATGTTCGTGGATGGCAAACCCGCCTCCCCCGACAGCCCGCGTGCCGCACAGGATCTTGGCATCGGTATCATTCATCAGGAACTCAGCCTGATGAATGATCTGACAGCCGCTCAAAACGTGCTGATCGGACGCGAACCGCGCCGCAGCTTTGGTCGGCTGGACGAACCGGAACTGAACCGAAGGACCGCCGAAATCTTTGCCTCGCTCAATCTGTCGATGGACCCGCGCACGCAGGTCAGCACCCAGACCATTGCACGCCAACAGTTGATCGAGATCGCCAAGGCGCTGTCCTACAAGCCGCGCGTCCTGATCATGGATGAGCCGACGGCGGCCCTGAACGACACCGAAATCGCGGAACTGTTCAAGGTGATCGAAAAGCTCAGGGCGGACGGTGTCGGCATCGTCTATATCAGCCACCGGATGGACGAGATCAAGCGCATCGCAAACCGCGTCACGATCCTGCGCGATGGTGCTTATATCGACACGGTCGAGGCCGCCGATACGCCGCTGTCGAAAATCATCCAGTTGATGGTTGGCCGCGAAGTCTCTCAAAATGCGCCTGTCATCCCGGATACATCGAAAAATCCGATCGCGTTGGAAGTGCGTCACCTGTCGCGCGGCAAAGACGTGCGCGATGTCAGCTTTGACGTCCGCAAGGGCGAGATCTTGGGATTTGCCGGCCTGATGGGGGCTGGCCGCACAGAGGTCGCCCGGATCATTTTCGGCGCGGACTCCCGCGACGAGGGCGAGATTCTGGTTGACGGACAACCGGTCAATATCCGCACACCGCATGCCGCCGTCGAAGCAGGGATCGGGTATTTGTCGGAAGACCGCAAACACTTTGGCTTGGCCGTGGATATGACCGTGCGGGCCAACATCGCGATGGCCAGTCTTGCGAACTTCACCGGTGGCGCCGGTGTGCTGGATGAAGCGGCGATGAAACAGACGGCCGTCAAGTACATCGGTCAATTGGGCATCCGCACCCCGTCTGACATGCAGAACGTGCGCTTGTTGTCGGGTGGGAACCAACAAAAGGTGGTTATCGCCAAATGGTTGCTGCGGGATTGCGAAGTGCTGATCTTTGATGAGCCGACCCGTGGCATTGATATTGGCGCAAAATCCGAAATCTACGCGCTGCTTGAAAATCTGGCGGCACAAGGGCGCGCGATTATCGTGATTTCGTCCGAATTGCCCGAGGTCATGCGCCTGAGCCACCGCATCGCTGTCATGTGCGAAGGGCGGCTGACCGGCATTCTGCCCGGCGGTGAGGGCACCACGCAGGAACAGATCATGGAGTTGGCCACCCGACGCGACCCCGCGTTGAGTGGCTCGGAGGAAGTACTATGACCACGACAACAATAGATGCGCCAAAGTCCGCTCTGTCCAGGATCATCGCGGCGGGCACGCACCAACGGGTGTTGGCTTTCGCCAGCCTGATCGTGCTGTTGATCGGGTTTTCCATCGCGTCCCCCAACTTCATGCAAACCTCCAATATGCTGGCAATTTTGCAGGCCACGTCTGTGAACGGCGTTCTTGCCGTCGCGGTCACGCTGGTCATCATCACGGGCGGGATCGATCTGTCCGTCGGAACCATGATGACTTTCTGCGCGGTCATTACCGGGGTTGTGCTGACCTATGCGGGGATGCCGCTGCTTCTGGGGGTCGTTGCGGCTGTCTTGACCGGTGCAATCTGCGGCGCCTGTTCCGGCACCTTCGTTGCGAAAATGGCCATTCCGCCCTTCATCGCGACCCTTGGCATGATGCTGATCCTGAAGGGGTTGAGCCTTGTGATTTCGGGCACGCGCCCGATCTATTTCAACGACACCCCGGGTTTCAGCGAAATATCGCGTGGGTCGCTGATCGGCGAGGTTATCCCTTCGTTGCCAATCCCCAACGGCGTGCTGATCCTGTTCATCGTGGCTGCTGTAACAGCCTATATTCTGAACCGCACCGTGCTTGGGCGCTACTGCTTTGCGCTAGGATCCAACGAAGAATCCGTGCGCCTTTCAGGCGTGAACACCGAACGCTGGAAGATCGCGATCTACGCGCTTGCTGGATCAATCGTAGGCATCGCGGGGCTGCTGATCGCGTCGCGTTTGAACTCTGCCCAACCGGCTCTGGGCCTTGGCTACGAACTCGAAGCGATTGCGGCGGTGGTCATCGGCGGCACGTCCCTGTCAGGCGGACGCGGCTCGATCCTCGGTTCGCTCATCGGAGCGTTGATCATGGCCGTTTTGACCAATGGGCTGCGCGTGCTTTCCGTGGCGCAAGAATGGCAGACAGTCGTCACCGGCGCGATCATCATTCTGGCGGTCTATGCCGACATGTTGCGCCGCAACAAGACAAGTTGACCAACCAGGAACCACTGCCCGGGAGGAGATCCGGGTTTCAACGACACCACAGGAGGAACTATCATGTTTTCACGTCGTACCCTTGCAGGCGCACTGGCCGCCTCCATGACACTGGCATCTGCGCCCGCCGCATTTGCGCAGGATGAAGTCTACATCCCGCTGATTTCCAAGGGCTTTCAGCACCAGTTCTGGCAGGCCGTAAAAACCGGCGCAGATCAGGCCGCGGAAGAATTTGGAGTCCGCATCACCTTCGAAGGCCCCGACAATGAAACCATGGTCGATCGCCAGATCGACATGCTTGCCGCTGCCTTGGCCAACAAACCGGCGGCCATCGGCTTTGCAGCTCTCGATAGCCAGGCCGCCATTCCCCTGTTGCGCCAGGCTGCGGACGCGGGCATTCCGGTTGTCGCGTTTGACAGTGGCGTGGACAGCGACATTCCGGTCGCAACAGCTACGACGGACAACGTCGCTGCCGCAGCCCTTGCCGCTGACAAGATGGCCGAGTTCCTTGGTGGCGCGGGCAAGGTTGCCGTTGTGGCCCACGACCAAACCAGCCGCACGGGCATCGACCGTCGTGATGGTTTCCTCGATCGGATGAAATCCGAGTATCCGGACATCGAAATTGTCACCGTTCAATATGGCGCGGGCGACCAGTTGCAATCCACCGAAGTGGCCAAGGCGATCCTGACAGCCAACCCTGATCTGGGCGGCATGTTCGGCACCAACGAAGGCTCTGCCATCGGGATTGTCAACGCCGTGCGCGAAATGGGCACCGAAGGCGTGACCATTATCGGCTACGATTCCGGCAAGGCACAAACCGACGCGATCCGCGAAGGTCTGATGGCAGGTGCGATCACGCAGAACCCTGTTGGCATCGGCTATGAAACTGTGAAAGCCGCGGTTGCCGCGATAAACGGGGAAACGCTGCCTGCGATCATCGACACAGGTTTCTACTACTACGATCAGTCCAACATCGACGACGCCGAAATCCAGGCCGTCCTTTACGATTGATCCAGTCCGCGTCGCGGCTCACGCCTACTGGGCCGCGACGCTCCTTTTTATGAACCGAAGTCTGAGGACATCATGAAATTTCCGCGCCAGGACGCGTTGACAAAAGGGATTCCCACCAACCGCTGATCATGACTCAAGATGGTTTCTGTAATCGGGACCGGCTTGGCACGAGTTCTCATGTCGGACGATGAGTAGATGTTATTCGAACACATCATCCTGAGCCCGCGTTATTCGCCGGGACGGTCCCGTGGCGCTCTGGGAGCGGCTTGATGTCGTTCCTACGGTCGCTTGGGCACGAGTTTGCTGCGAGTGATGGGCGCGCTTCGCGCTTGGGCTGAGCGAGT
>JAXMNQ010000031.1:0-72000 GCA_034670345.1 Paracoccaceae bacterium
GAACTCGCTCAGCCCAGGCGCGAAGCGCGCCCATCACTCGCAGCAAACTCGTGCCCAAGCGACCGTAGGAACGACATCAAGCCGCTCCCAGAGCGCCACGGGACCGTCCCGGCGAATAACGCGGGCTGACAGACCATCGCAATCACAATAAACGCTTGCAATGCAGGAGCCATCCACACAGGACCTTCACACGACATGCCAACGCCGCGGCGCGGCGTCTCAAAAGCGGTCGCCGGCGACTACGCGCAGCATCGGTCATCTCGCGGAGGTCGCCCCGGACTTTGATGCCGGTGCTGTCCACTGCCCGGCATGGTATTGCGCAGCAATGCCCGAGAGGGGACGAGCAGGTGCAGCGGGCCGCCCGAGCCCCGGCAGGGCATTGCACGGCCAGCACCTTCTGCCGCCGGCAGAGCGTCGAGAAGTCCGGGACCGGCCAGTCCAGGTCGGCGAGCCGCGGCAGGCTGGCTACGAAGCCGGTCGTCTGCCAGAGCGGCAGGCCGAACAGGACCTTCACCGTCAGGCACGCCTGGATCGCTGCGTCGCTTTAGACCGGCTGCCCGCCACGCTTGCCCGACGGCGCTGCGTCCCAAAGCGTCGATGGGTCGAACCAGACCGTCAGCGAGCCGCGCTCACGAATCGCGGCGTTATAGGCAGCCCAGTTCAGGGTGCGGCAGCGGGTCGGGGCGGGCTTGGACATGCCGGCTAGCATGATCAGCGATCGTGCCAGCAAAAATAGGGCAGTCCACAAAAGGAAAACTATCATCCAGTTCAATCTCTGTTCTCACACTTTATGGGAAGAGAAATATCCGACAAGTGCCTAATCAGGCATTCTTTTGATGTTCCTATATTCTCTAGAGTCGACCAATATCGGTCCAGTTCGGATTTCGCGCCTACGCAATCCGTATGGAGCCTAACAGAAGCAGATATGAACTCAGACAAAAAAGCCCTACGATGCTGTTCATCAAGTGATATCGCAAAACTTGACAACGCATCAGCATATGATGTTAGGAACACAAGTTTCCCGCTCTCATGTATCAGACCTGTTTCTTTGCACTCACGCTCATAGGAAATGTCAAACCCCAAAGTTCGCCCAATAAGTTCAAAGTTTGGCTGTGATTCTGCGTGTAGGCTTGTGGAGCACAAAACCAAACAAAGAAAAGAGTGTATCTCTAGTATTCTGATCCGTCCAAACAACGCTAAAGCACCTAAATTTCTTGCATCACACCTATCTGAAACGGTCGATTTTGTCACGCCCGATCCCCCTGCTTTCTCCCACACGAAGCTAACAATGCCGCTGGCCTCCCATTGTGAATCCCGGGCAAGCTTCGTGCAACAATGCCGCGCTCAACCCTAGCCAGGCTGGCCGGTGAAACGGGGGCACTCCAGTCAGCCTCCACTAGTCCCACGCTTGCGGCCAGTAGTCGAGATCCGCTGGCGCAGCGCCGGGTGCTCCGGCATCGATGGCGATCCGGCCCGAGAGTTTCGCGATCTCCGACCCGAACCGATCCTTGAAGTCCGCTCGGGAGTCCCGGGTGTTGGACGCGATCACCACATGGATCCCGGCGACGTCGTGTCCGTCGGGGTGGACGTAGCCCGGCGGGAACAACGAGCCATAGGCGTAACCGCCTCCGATGGAGCCCGAGTGGTAAAGCCGCCCTGTCGCGGAAGCATGCCAGCCGAAGCCGTCCATCTCCGCTGCGCTGTATCTCTGGGCGAGTTCTGCCGTAACGGCGAGAACGCCCTGGGCCGACGCCGTCCATCCGCCGGCTGCAAGCCCCGTCGTGGCCGCCTCGAAGGGAACGGAGACCGGGCCACCGTCCTGCAACTGGTAGGCGAAGGAGTCGTCCTCGTCCGGCGACCCCTTCTGCGGTCGGACCTTCCTCTTCAGCCCCATCGGCCGAAGATAGGCATTGACGGTGTAATCCTCGAAACTCCGCCCCGTCAGCGCCTCGACCAGGAGCGTCGTCATCCCGACCCCGTGGTTGGAGTACGCGTACCTCGTGCCCGGATCCGACATCAGCGGCCGCGTCAACAGGAAGTGCTTGTGGATCAGGTCGTAGCTGGGCTCGGTCCCCGGCGGCGCCTGGTTTCGGAAGGTCCGCGCCGTGGCGGCGACGTCGCCGGAGCGGGTGAACCCGGCCCTGTGCGCGAAGAGGTGGGCCACCGTGATGTCGCGGTAGCGGTTGGGATAGTTCTGATCGAAGGCATGGGTGTAGTCGTAGGGCGCGTGGTAGGCAGTCAGATTGCCGCTCGTCCCGGAGAACGCCTTCGAGGACGTCCAGCCATAGACCCGGTCCCCGGCGGAGATTCCCATACCGCGGATCTGGAAGCGCGAGGGCTGGTTAAGCAGGATCGGGGAGGCGTAGTGGCGGTTGACGAAGTTCGCCGTGAAATCCATCGGCGTGCCCGAACTGACCGACCCGTCATCGTACCAGATATAGACATCGTCGTCGGACTTGGCGAAATCGATCCCGACCACATCGTGCATCGACCGCCGGTCTCCGTCGCGGCCGACGGGAAAGCGGACCGTGGGTGTCTCTCCGTCGATTTCGGTCTCTCGGATCGCGGCGAGATCGGCGGCGGTGCCGATGCTCATGCTGCCATCCTTGTACCAGGCATGCACCCGACCGGCGCTGTCGATGGCGACCGCGTGCAGGTCGGCCACGGTCTTGCCGGGTGCGGTCTCGAACGGCTCGGGCGCCGCACGGGCCGTCAGATCGGTGCTGGTTCCGACGCTATATGTGCCGTTGTCGTAGAACGCGTGGACAAGGTCCTGCGGCGAAATCGCGAGCGTGACGATCGGCTGAAACCGGCGTATCCCCATGCGCTGATACGTGGCGTAGGTATCGCCGAGGATGCCGTCGGCACCGTATACCTTGGTGGTGTCCGGATCGAGCCCGCGTTCTTCCAGCGCCTGAAACGTCGCGGGGCCGGAAACGATGGCCTTGGACACCGAGCCGATCCTCGTGCGATCCGTGGGCTGCATCACGTAGATGCCGCCATCGCTGTCGTCCTCGTGCCGCGACCGCCCGAACCCCTTCGAGTAGATCAGCCGTCCCTCCCTGGTCACGGCGACCGTCATGCCAACGATGCCGAGATCGGCCATCACCGCTTCGACCTCTTCGTCGATGGATGTGGACAGACCCGGCGGGCCGTAGCCTTGCTGCGCGGTCGCGGCGGGCGTGAGCCCGAGAGCCGCGATCAGGCCCAGTCCTGTCGCTCTGAATACTTTGTCAAGAATCATAACATCAATCCTTTCTCAGTCTGAAATGGATAGTCGCGGCCTGTCAGCTGCGCTGCCTCCGGCGCCGGATAAGCAAGCCGCCTGCGGCGAATGCCGGAAGCGGACGGCTCCCGGGCAGTGGCACGGCGGCCATCTGGCGTTTCGGTCGTGACCGGCGCGTCGCGCGTGACGTCGACGCTCTCCGTCAGTTGCAGAGCAGGGGCAAAGGCGAAATCGACCCCCGATGGCTGGTTGCCGGAGTTGAAGGTGAAGCTGTGGAACAGGTCGAGGTCGCTGAACGCCCCGACCGGTGCGGCGCCGACGCCGGACGCCAACCCGGAACGGGCCCGATGAACGCTTTTGCGAACATTCCGAGAAGTCTCCTCAAGATGCGCATGGAATGGACATCGGGCCCGCTTGGCCTAAAGCCAGAGAAGCGAACTCAGCCCGGCATCATCGACGATCTCGCCATTGACTGACCATTCCTGCTCGCGGAGGTCGAACGCGACCATGATCTCGTCCGTCGCGCTGCCGGCGCCGTCGCCGTCGATGCACCAGACGATAATATCCGGCAGACCGTCGTCGTCGGGATCGCTTCGGCTGCGGGAGACGCCGACCGATAAGATCTCGATCCAGTCGTCATGGTCCTTGTCCGCCGTCCGGCGGGGCTCCGAGGCCCGTAGGACCGCGGGTAACAGCAGGCCTGACGCCTCTTGCGGGATCGCGAAGTCGAACGTGTCGGCAAGGGCCTGGACGAGCTCGCCGTCCGATCTCAGGCCACCTTTTCTGTTGGCTGGCATGTGGGGCTCCTTTCATAGAGGCATGGTCTCGCCGCGCGCGGGCCGTCAACGGCGCCGCGGAAGCAAAGATTATTTGGCATCTTCAATTGTTTGGATCCGCGCCAAGCGTGCCGCGAACACTGTCGGGCGACAACGACCAATTGCGCGCTTTTCGATAGGACCAGTCCGGTTTCGACCGTGCGACTCACGCGCGCCGAGGCGCCCTCGTGCATAACAGCAAGGATTGCCCTTGGTGTAGAGTTGTTGCACAAATGAGAGTAACCCTCTGAATAACAGGAACTTTCAGTCAAAGCGTGCGGGTCGTACAATCAAGCAATTACAACGGTTTGGGCGTATTAATGCAGCAACGCCACCAGAAACTGGTTTGACGCTAAATGGAGCGCGAAACGACAGTTGCAAAATACTGATTGAAGGAGACGCTACAGGTGACTGCGCTTCTGAACTGGCTGCACCTCGAAAGGAAATCGCAGCATCCGCTTTACAAGCAGATTTCGGATCAGATACGCGATGCGATCTTTGACGGTGATTTGGTGGAGGGCGCTTCGCTGCCATCAACCCGGACTCTTTCGGCGGATCTGGGCATCTCGCGCGTGACTGTCCTCCAGGCCTATGAGGTGTTGTCTGCAGAAGGCGTGATCGAGACTCGGCGGGGTGCCGGAACACGCGTAACGCAAGATCTTTCGGGCACGCGACTCCGGGACAAGTCGAACGCGAGGCGCAACGCGCCGTCGCCGATGGACCCGCATGACAAGCATTTGCAGAAGCTCTATGAGCTGAATGAACCGTCGACCCTGGCGTTTCAACCCGGTATTCCTGCATTTGACGCGTTCCCGCATGCCATGTGGTCGCGCCTGCTGGCGCGAAAGGCTCTCAGCAGTGATCACTATCTTTTGGACTATGCGCATGTCGGCGGTTATACGCCCCTGAGACACGAGATCGCGACCTACCTGCGCAGTTCGCGCGGCGTGAAATGCGATCCTGAACAGGTCATCGTCGTGACCTCCGTACGGTCGGCAATTTCGACGATTTCGTCCGTCCTGTGGCCGAAAGCCTCCACGGTGGCTGTCGGCAAGCCCGGCTACATTGTTGCATCGCGGGTGCTCAAAGCCGCAGGGCATGAAATTCTGGGTGTCCCTGTGGACGATCGGGGCATTGATGTCGAAAGCCTCGTCGCCGCTTCCGATGACTGTGTCGGTGTATACCTCACACCCGCGCATCACTGGCCGACCGGGGTCGCCCTCGATCCGGTCCGGCGCGACCGTCTGATTGCCTGGGCCGAAACCTCGGGGGCTTGGATCGTCGAAGACGATTACGACAGCGAGTTTCGCTTCGGCACCCCCCCTCTGGCTCCCTTGTATGCATCGGGTTCAGAGCAGGTCGTCTATATGGGGACCTTCTCGAAAACCTTCGCGCCTTCCGTTCGAACCGCCTACATTGTCGTGCCATCCGGCACAGTGGAATGGTTCGAACAGCACAGCTGGCTTTCAGCGACCGAACCTGCCTTGCATGTGCAGGCAGCCCTCGCAGACCTGATGGCCGAAGGGCATTTCACCCGGCACATCTCGCGCATGCGGAAACTCTACGAGAAACGCCGAGCGCTTTTGATAGAAAGCCTTGAAAGTGTGCTTGGCGATCGGGTGACCGTCGTGAGCCCGCCGGGTGGCCTTCAGATCATCGCTCTGCTTCCGGATCGGGTGCCGGCATTCGAAGTCTCGCAAAGAGCGATGGCGATGGACATCGTCGCCCGGGCCCTCTCAACCTATGACTACCCAAGCGCTGCCCCAAACGGGCTGCAACTCGGCTTTGCGGCTGTGCCTGAGGAAGAAATCGAACCGGGTGTCCGATTGCTCGCCGGGATCATCGACCAGTGGTATTAGAGCGGTTCTATCAAAAAATTGGAAATTGGATATTTGAGAGACGACCTTGCCGGCGCAGCTTGGTCGTGTCGCGGAGTTGGTGGAAATTCGAGGGCGGCGTTATCTCCGGGTGACTTGCAACCACCCAACCGGCGGCGGCAACCGCCAGGGAGATCACGCCATGAACCAGAACCGATACTGCGAGCTTTGCGCTACTGGCCGGGCAAGCCGGGTTTGACCCGATCGAGGATCGACTGCGGGCGAACGTCCGCGCGACCATCGAGGCCGTGTTCGAAGAAGAGCCGGCCCTCTTTCTCGGTCGGCTTCGTTACGGTCGAGGCGACTGCCCCGTTACCCGCGGCTGACGAGGAGTGAGGAGGATCGGACAACAGCGTGGGGCGCTGTTGTCCCGACGAACGAGGCCCTGATCGCAGCGGTCTACCTCTCCGGAACCAACACGCGCAGGGTCAAGCGGGCGCTGTTCGGGCTGTTCGAGGGCGCCGTCAGCAAGGATGTTGTCAGCCGTGCCTGGCGCAAGGTGAAGGTCGACCGGGACGCCTGGTGTGGCCGCAGCCTGGCCGACGAGGACATCGTCCGCCTGATCCTCGATGGCACCGTGATCAAGACTCGGCTGGACCGGAAGGCCACGAACATTTCGGTGCTGGCCGCCATCCCTTGCCCGGCAGGGCCATGCGCAGCATGGTCCCGAGAGGGGCGTGCGCAGCGACGGACAGAAGGTTCTGTTATCCATCAGAAACATGGGCGGGGAGAGCACGGCCGCCTGGCGCCGTTCGGGTGGCTTGCGCGGCCGCACTGCGGCCACGGTCCACCCTCACCTCGATGACCTGGACGCGCGCGGCCTGAAACGACCGGAGTTCGTGATCGTCCCTCTCGGCAGCATGGCGTTGCCATGCGCCTGCCGGGCGATGGACGGCGCCCCGGGTCTGGAAGCTGCGCTGACCTCGCTCTGGGGCGAGGAGCTGCCGATCCAGCGCTGCACGGTTCACAAGCACCGCAACCTCCTGGCCCATGCGCCGAAGCACCTGCACGACGAGCTGACCGAAGAGTACCGCGACATGATCTACGCCGACACCGCGGCAGAGATCGAAACCCGCCGAAAGGCCGTCCTGCGCAATTGGCGGCTCACGTGCCGCGCGGTCGCCGACAGTCTGGAGGAAGCCGGAGATCGGCTCTTCACCTTTACCCGCCTCGATCCGTCGCAATGGAAATCGGCCCGCACCACCAACGCCCATTTCGGCAGATTTGCTTTGCAAATCGCCTGTCGGGCAATGATCGAGCGCCTGAACGGGGAGTTCCGCCGCCGCATCAAGACCCAGACTGTGCTGCCCTGCGCAGAGACCGTGCCCATGCTGCTCTGGGCGCTGCTGGCCTCCGGCCAGATCCCCCCTCTCATGGTTTGCGGGCAAACCACCGCCGGGCAGCGGATGCGCAAGGTCGATGGCTGGGAAACCCTCTCTCAGCCCCTCGAGCCGATGCCCCTTGACCTCGCCACCTGAGAAACCAAACCTTCACATGCCCGGAGCGCGCCGCCAGGGAATTTCCACAGCTTTCGCGACACGACCTGGGGCCTCTGCAATGGACAGTTTCAGCTCAGCTTCTGCCGTTCTTCTCGAAAATTGAACTCTGCCTCATTGGCATGGAGGCCTGTAGCAGTGCGCATCATTGGGCGCGGGAACTGACGGCGTTGGGTCATGATGTCCGTCTGATCCCACCGATGTATGTCAAACCATATGTCAAACGCGGTAAGTCTGATGCGATTGATGCCGCGGCCATTTGTGAAGCGGTGACCCGTCCGACGATGCGGTTTGTTGCGGTTAAGACGGTTGAACAACAAGCACTGCTGTCACTTCATAGGCGATCAATACTTGCGATCACTGCTCGTCGTCGGGATGACATCGCTCGTTCGACAGACCAAGTCGCACCCAGGGCGTGCAAGCAAGTGGCTGACGTCACTGCTGGAACGCAAACCAGCGCGCGTCGCTACTGTCGCCATGGCCAACAAGACCGCCCGGATCGTCTGGGCGGTCCTGACCCGCAACAAACCATATACCCCCCACACAGCCTGATAGGAAAAGGAACAAAGAGTTGAGCCAAGACCTGCGAGATGATGGTGCATAACTCTGCCGCCAAAACCAGGACACCCCGCCGAATGGCACGGGCCTTGTAGCCCGCTAAGCTGATGGGGACCTGGTTTGCGGAACCCATCAGGGCCAGCGGTCAAAACCGCGCAAACAGGCCGGACACATGACTGCTTCTGACAAATGCACATATCTTCAAAAATGTCTTGCTACGCAGGAGCCATCCACACAGGCCATTCGCTGCGGATGGTTCTGACAATCGAGACGCGGGGGTTGTGTCCAGGGATATGGTGTCATTTGTTCTCTGGCTGAGATTTGCCGGTTTGAAAGCTGGCGATTTTCGTCGGGGCCATGGAGTATCCTCGCAGATGGAGGCGACAGATTTCAGCGTCATGGAGCGGTGTGCGACTGCCTGTTTGTAGTTCTGTTCCAGCATCCGAGCTCCGACGAGGCGCTTGATTGCTGGTTCGTTGGGGAATATGCCAACAACATTGGTACGTCGCTTGATCTCATTCTTGTGGCGTTCGAGCGGATTGGTGGAGTGAATCCGCCGTCAGTAAGCTTTCGGAAACGTTTTGTAGGTCAACACGATAAACTCGGCGCGGAGCATCGGCTCGGCAAGCCAAAGGTGTTGCGGTTGGAACGCCTCGATCAATTTGGCCAAGTGGTCCTTGGAGGCTGCCAGCCTGTGCTGGTCAAGGGCAGTCCTAAGTGACGCGGGGACACTGGGGCGATCTTGTTTTGGGTCTTTACGGAAGGGGAGTGAACTTACGATTGCAATAATAACCAATTGATATTGCTATATTTTTATCAACAAGCCCGTAGATAAGCTTGCGGAACTCGATGGTCGCGCAAGGCATTGTTATCAAAAAAATATGCTCTTTTAGCGAGGCCTCGCTCTCTCCGGCATTTGACCTCCAAAAAGCCGGAATTCACTTGATTTCTTCGACAATCGCATGTGCCCTATCACATCAGCGCACATTCCGGCAGCAAGTGAGAAGCCCGTATTTCAGGCGTGCCTCCATCTAAATTGGTACGTTAGCCGCCAGCGGGAATGCGAAACTCCACGGCCGTACCCCTTTGGCGGTCGGCGATGCGAACTGACCCGCCATGCGCCTCCGCAACTTGCCGCACGATCGCCAGGCCAAGCCCACAGCCCCCCGACGCATCGTCGCTTATCCGGAAGAACCGGTCGAAAACGCGGTCACGAACGTCTTCGGGAATGCCCTGTCCTGAATCCGTCACGCGGATCACCACATCCTCGTCGTTGAAATCGAGGTCCAGACAGACTTCTCCGCCATCCGGGCACCCATAACGACCCGCATTGTCCATCAAATTCTCCATGGCTTCAGACAACATGATCGGATCGACCGAAACCGGGCGTTCATTGCCGGACACATCGAAAGAAACCGAAACGCCACGCCGCAACTCCCGTTCCGCAAACCGTTTGGCCAGATCTTCGGCAAGCGCTCGAATATCCACAGCCCGCCAACTTATCGAGGCAAAGCGACCGCGCGCCTTTTCCATTGAAAGAAGCTGCTGAGTCAGTCTTCCGGTGCGTCGTGCGGTCTCGGCGAGTTCGGCCACGCGGTCGCGCAGCTCCGGCTCGTTTGGCGCGGTCGTGGCCGCCTCGGCCTGTGCCTGTAACGCGGCAATCGGATTGCGCAATTGGTGTGCTGCATCGGAAATGAAGGCGTCGCGGTCAGCAAAGGCGTCCGATAGGCGCGCGAACAAGGAATTCATCGCGCCGACGAGGTTTCGAACTTCCTTGGGAACCTTCCGCTTGATGGGCCCCAGATCATCCGGAGACCGCAGAGCGACAGCCTCGCGCAGTTGCAAGAGCGGCCTGAGCCCGAGGTTGATCCCGAACCAGACGAGAAGCGCCGCCGCAGCGACAACGACGGCCATCAGGACGGCCGATTGCGCAAGAAGCTCCAGGCTGAGCGCATCGCGCTGGTGGACGGTTTGCCAGACGTCAACCGTGACCCAGCCGCCGATTTGCGGCTCCGCGATGAACTCACGCAATCTTACCGCGCGCACTGGCTCACCCAAGCTGAATGCGTCATAGAACAAGGGTATGCCGGGTTCCACTTCAGCCCCATCGGGCCGCGGCGGCGCATCGGAGTAGCCGGTTACGAAACGCCCTTCCGGCCCCTCGATACGGTAGTAGACCGGATCGCCGAGTGCATTTGTAAGGGCATCGAGCAACTGTACGGTCAGCACATCTCCTTCACTGAGAACAACGTCGCGTGAAATCGTCAGGGCAACGGTCAGTAACGTGTTATCATAGAGATCCTGTGACATTCGTTCGGCCATGGCGTATCGCGCCGCAGCGGCGAGGCTCGCGATGGCGATCAACGGCAGGATAATCAGGACAAAGAGCCGGCTGCGCAGCGACCAACAATTCATGTGGTGCCGTCGTCGATGAGGTAACCCAGCCCCCGCGCGGTGCGGATCGTGACACCTCCGCCAGCCAACTTGCGGCGCAATCTCGATATCAGCAATTCCACGGCGTTTGAGTCCATATCGGATCCTACCCCGTAGAGCGAGTCGGCAATGCGGTCCTTCGATACGATTCTGCCGCCGTGATCCACGAGGCATTCGAACAGCGCAAGCTCTCGCCGCGGAAGGTCGATCTGCCCATCTGGACCGGCCACGGTTCGGGCGATCCGATCAAAAACCAATCTCCCGACTTTCTGAGTTCCGGTTTGAATGTCGGACCGACGCCGGGAAAGCGCCCTGATCCGAGCCGACAGTTCAGCCATCTCGAAGGGTTTGATAAGATAGTCGTCCGCGCCCGAATCCAACCCTTCCACCCGGTCATCGAGATTACCGCGCGCGGTAAGCATGATCACGGGCATGGTGCCGCCGCGCTTCCTGAGCGCCCGAACGATATCGAAACCGCTGAGCCCGGGCAGGTTGATATCAATGATGGCAATGTCGGCCCCCTCGGTTGTGAGAAACCGGTCGGCGTCAACTCCATCGGAGATCCAGTCCACCGCATAGCCCTGATCACGCAGCGAATTCTGAATTCCCAGCGCCAATCTTTCGTTGTCTTCGATAAGAACGATACGCATGTGGTCAGTCCGACAGGTTTTCGACAGGATGCGCGCTTATCTTACACGATATCAAGTCGCGCTGGCGTGAAAACGCCTGTGCGGCGGATTTTGGGGGGAGTCGGGAAGGAGCGATCGTCACCACTCGCAAGTCCCGCAAGTCCAAGAATGAAGTCATTAAAGGGAGGAACCTACATGACAAGAATATTCACGACCACACGCAGGGGCGCCATCGGCATGGCACTGGGCGCGCTGGCGGCATTCGGGCTTGCCGGTCCGGTCTCGGCTCAGGTGAGCTTTGAGGGAAAGACCATCGAATGGATCATTCCGTTCTCACCGGGCGGCGGCTCGGACACATGGGCCCGCTTCAACGGCCCCCTGCTGAGCAAATACCTTCCCGGCGAACCCACGGTCGTTGTCGTCAACGAACCCGGTGGCGGCTCCACAAAGGGCGCCAACTTGTTCGCGGCCCGCGCCAAACCCGATGGCCTGACGATCCTCGGCACGTCAGGCTCCACGCAGTTCCCCTATCTGCTGGGCGATCCGCGTGTGCGCTATGAATATGCCGACTGGAAGATCGCCATGGCCTCGCCGACCGGCGGCGTCGTCTACACCTCTCCGTCGACCGGAGTGACCGGCCCCGAGGATATCGCCAAGCTGGCAGGCCAGAAGCTGATCTACGCGAGCCAGGGCGCGACATCGCTCGACCTCGTACCGCTTCTGGGCTTCAAGATGATGGGGCTCGAAGTCCAGCACGTCTTTGGATTCAAGGGCCGGGGCGATGGCCGTCTGGCCTTTGAACGGGGCGAGACCAATATCGATTACCAGACCTCGTCGGCCTACATCAAGAACGTGCAGCCGCTCGTCGAGGCGGGGACGGCTGTCCCGCTGTTCAGCTGGGGCGTTCTGGATGAGAGCGGCAACCTTGTCCGCGATCCGACCTTCCCCGATCTTCCGCATTTCGGCGAAGCCTATGAGATGCTGACAGGCAAGGCGCCCGAGGGCGCGGACTATGACGCCTACTTTGCCTTCTTCACGGCAGGTTTCCCGGCGCAGAAGATGGTGTTCCTGCCCAAGGATACGCCGCAGGAGATCGTGGACGCCTATCAGGCCGCCATTGAGGCCATGAAGCAAGACCCCGAGTATCAGGCGAACAAGGAAGCGATCCTTGGCACCTACGAACAGGTGGTCGGACAGTCTGCCGACGCGCTGTTCCAGAAGGGCACAAAGATCACGCCTGAACTGCGCAAGCAGGTTGTGGATATGCTCGCCGCCGATTACGGCGTCAGGCTGGGCGAAGACTGACGCCGAAGGCGTTGTTACCAAACCGGTAGAGCGGCGGCCCTTGTTTTATCTTGGGCCGCCGCCGCCCAGGACATTCCGATCCCCGATACCCATTTTTCCGGTGCCGCTGCGCGCCGGGCCGGAGAACCCTACCATGATGGATACACTTTTTACAGCACTGGTGACCCTGTTCACGTTTCAGCACATGGCCTACATGTTGCTCGGGGTTTCCGTCGGATTGGTCATCGGCGTCATCCCCGGCCTTGGAGGCATCGCCGGCCTGTCGCTTCTGGTGCCGTTCCTTTACGGGATGGACCCGATCTCGGCACTCGGGATGCTCATCGGTCTGGTGGCAGTGATCCCGACCTCTGACACCTTTTCTTCGGTCCTGATGGGGATCCCTGGATCGAGCGCCAGTCAGGCCACCGTTCTGGACGGCTTTCCGATGGCCAAACAGGGACAGGCCGCCCGTGCGCTGTCCGCTGCGTTCATCTCGTCGCTGTTTGGCGGCATTGTCGGGGCCATTATCCTTACCGGTTTTGTGCTGATCGCACGCCCGCTGATCCTGATGTTCGGGTCTGCCGAGCTTTTCATGCTCGCGCTCTTCGGTCTTTCGATGGTCGCCGTGCTGGCGGGCCGCAGCCTGCCCAAAGGTCTTGCCGCCTGCGCCGTCGGCCTGCTGATCGGGTCGATCGGGGCCGCGCCCGCGACGGGCGAGTTCCGCATGATCTTCGGCTCTGAATACCTCTATGACGGCATTCCGCTGGTCATCATCGGTCTCGGACTTTTCGCTATCCCCGAAATCTCCGACCTCCTGCGCAAGAACAGCACCATTGCCGAAGGCAATGCACTTGGCTCCGGCTGGCTTCTGGGTCTGCGCGACTGGTGGAGCAACATCTTTCTGTCGATCCGCTGTTCGGGTTTTGGCTGCATGATCGGCGCAATCCCCGGCCTTGGCGGGTCGGTTGTGGACTGGATCGCCTATGGGCACGCCGTACAGTCGGCCAAGGATACCTCGCAGTTCGGCAAGGGTGATCCGCGCGGCGTCGTGGCACCCGAAAGTGCCAACAACGCGATGCAGGGCGGCGCGCTGTTGCCGACGATGCTGTTCGGCATCCCGGGTTCCGGCTCCATGGCGGTGTTTCTGGGCGGCATGGTCCTGATCGGGATCGAGCCAGGGCCATCGATGGTCGGCCCGGACCTCAATGTCACCTATTCGATCATCTGGTCGCTGGCGATTGCCAACATCATGGGTGCGGGCATCTGCATGGCGCTGGCGCAACCCATTTCGCGCCTGACCGCAATCCCGTTCCAGCTGCTCGCACCCTGCATGATCGCGCTGATCTGCTTTGCCGCCTTCCAGGCGACACGCGATCTGTCGGACCTCGTGGCACTACTGGCCATCGGTCTTGTCGGTATCCTGATGAAGCGTTTTGGCTGGCCACGCCCTGCCCTGCTGATCGGCTACGTTCTTGCCCCGCAGGCCGAGACGTTCTTTTATCAGGCGCTGCAGTTCAACGGCTGGGGATTCCTGATCCGCCCGGGTGTGCTGATCATCGGAGCGCTGACGCTGACGTCGATCTATTTCGGCCTCAAGAACCGCGTCGATGACACCGGCCCCACCGGCGAAACGGTCGTCAAGTCACATACCAGCCGCAACATCCAGATCGCCTTTGCTGTTGCGATGATTGTGTTTTTCGGCATGGCGCTTTGGGATGCGTCTGGCCACACCTTCCTCGGCGCGATCTTCCCGCTGGGGGTTGGCGTTGTGGGTGTCGTGTTCGGTCTTATCCTGCTCGTCCACCTGTGGCGTGGCCACGAGGACCATCCGGCCTTTTTCGACTACGAGATCGTCGGGGATCATGTGAGCAACAAAGGCAACAGCTGGTTCTGGACTGGTCCGGCCTGGATCGCCGCACTGGTCGCGGCGACCGCGCTGGTCGGCTTCTACATCGCGATGATCGTGTTCTTCCTGGCGTTCCTGCGGCTGCGTGCAAAGGCGTCGTGGCTCAAGACACTGGTGATGACGGCCTGTGCCGCGGGCTTTATCCTTGGCCTGGCCTATATGCTCAGCCTCAATTTCCCCTCGGGCTGGCTGCAAAGCGCCTATGATCTGCCCTGGCCGATCCGCTGAGCACACGGAGATGACCCAGACGGCGATCCCCTACCTATTCCTGCGCGGCGGCACGTCGCGCGGGCCTTACTTCAACCGCGCCGAACTACCCGATGACCGCGAGACACTGGCCAAAGTGCTATTGTCGGTCATTGGCTCCGGCCATCCGCTCAACATCGACGGGATCGGTGGTGGCGCGGCAGTAACAACCAAGGTCGCGATGTTGTCGCGGTCTGCCGATCCGGACGCGGATGTGGATTATTTCTTTGCCCAGGTCTCGGTCGAGGATCGCACCGTCGATTTCAAACCGACCTGCGGAAATATCCTTTCCGGTGTCGGCCCCGCCGCACTTGAGATGGGGTTGGTCGCGGCCTCCGGTGACACCACTCGCGTCCGCGTTCTGTCCGTGAACACCGGCGCGCGGATCGAGTCGGTGGTGCAAACCCCCGGCGGCAACGTCCGCTATGATGGCTCCGCCGCGATCGACGGCGTGCCGGAGACAGCCGCACCGATCTATCTCAACTTCATGGATGTGGTGGGGTCCGGCACCGGCGCCCTGCTGCCGACCGGCGCTGTGCGCGACGTGATCGACGGGATCGAGGTCACCTGCATGGATGTCGCCATGCCGATGGCGATTGCCCGAGCCGCCGATTTCGGGCTGACCGGACATGAGACCGCCGCCGAGATCGACGCCAACCGCGATTTTTTTGCGCGAATGGAGCCGATCCGGATCGAGGCAGGCAAGCGGATGGGCATGGGCGACGTCTCGGGCTCGGTCACACCAAAGTTCGGCTTGCTTGCCGAACCGCGGGCGGGGGGTACGATTGCCGCGCGCTATTTCATGCCCAAAAGCTGCCATCCGACGATGGCGGTGACAGGCTCGCAATGCCTCGCGTCTTGCGTCTTGACGCCGGGGACTGTTGCCGAGGGTCTGTTTGCCGCGCCCGATGGCGTTCCCGCACTCGTGGTGATCGAACACCCTTCGGGCACGATCGAGGTGACGGTCGACTATGAAAACCGCCCTGAAGGTTTTCAACTCCGATCCGCTGGGCTGCTGCGCACCGCCAGATTGCTTGCGCGGGGCGAAGTATTCGTGCCGGGGAGCGTCTGGAAGGGGTTCTGACGGTTGAGTCGGATGCCACCGGCATATCAATGATCTTGCCACACGTTTTCGGCAAGACCAGGCGACGCACTGCAGCACTTGCCCTATCCGCAAATGTCCAAAATCCCTGAGGTCGCGGAATTTTCCGCGCCCTCAGCGTTACAGCTGCGAACCCTCAGGATCGGACCGGCAGTGCCCTTGGACGACCCTCGACGTCCAGCGCCACAAAGATGAACGTCGCCTCGGTGACCTTTTCCGACCGATCCCCATAGCGATGCCGCCGCCACGCCTCGACATGAATATGCATCGAGGTGCGACCGGCCTTTTCCAGATCGGCAAAAAGCGTGACTTCGTCACCCACCTTTACCGGTCGCAGGAATTTCATTGCATCGACGGCGATGGTCGCACTGCGCCCTTCGGCAACCCGGGCGGCGAGGTTTCCCGCCGCCAGGTCCATCTGAGACATCAGCCAGCCGCCAAAAATATCACCGGCAGGGTTGGTGTCAGACGGCATGGCGATGGTGCGGATCGACGGCTGATCCTCAGGCGGTTTCTGTGTCTCCCCCATGATCACACCACGAAATGGCAATCGGACGCGGGCGTCCGTGTGTCCATGTTGCGGCCGCGATTGAGGTGGTCGTCAATCTCTGCCGCCGACCCGATCATCCGTCCGAAGAGGAACACCGTAAAGGCGGCGTTTTCCAGATGGCTGGAGGTCAATGCGCCGGACTTGTAGTCCTTCCACAGCAGCGCCAGCAGCAGCGCCGCAATGATCGCATCGACATTGACGCAGAAGACATAACGGCTCGCCCCCACGTCGAAAAGCGCGCGGACAACCTCGCGGTAGTAGGCATGGAAGATGTTGTAATCGCCGCGCTTCTTCATGAAATCGGCGATGAACCTTTCGCGCGGGTCAAAGTTTTCGGCCTTGCCCTTGAACACCGGGTGATGCACGCCCGGAAGCGCGCGGACCTCGCTACCAAGCTCTTTGGCTTCGGCCTTTTCGCGTTTGTAGGCCAGCGCAAAGTCGCGGGCCATCGCCTTGAGGTCGAGTCCGTGATTGGGGTCGGTCGGGTCCTTCAGATCGGCGTCCTTGAACTGGTCGAGAAGGAAGGCCATGCCTTCGAACCCGTTGCCGCCGTGGCTGTAGCCGGAATGGGTCAGAAATCCGATCATCGCCTTGTTGATCTGCACCCGCTCTGGTGATTGCGGACCGTCCGCCGCCACCGCCCCCTTGGCCCCCTGCGCCGAGATCGAACCGGGACCGTTGGATATCAACAGTCCGATCAGGATCTGCAGTGGCAGCGCCTCTTCCTTGGTGGGTTTCTTGCCGGTCATCGCCAGATAGCAGATGTCGGCCATCGTCCATTTCGCGAAACGGTCTTCGCGCGGAATACCGTAAAGCGACCCGTGCTGGTGATGCTCTCCGGGGATCGTAGCACCGACCATTACGCCGTAAAGCCGCAGATACCACGGCAGCGTTTCCGCCGTCAGCCGAGAGATGCGCTTGCGCACCAGCGGCCCCCAGGCAATCGTCGTGGAGATTGCCGCAAGGATCGCGTCGCGCGATAGTCGGCCATCGAGCGTTTGGAGAAACTTGAGGAACACCGACTTGCCGCCTCGCGCCTTGATCGCGGCGAGCATTGCTTCGGGACGCGGATCGTCGGCCTCTGCTTCGGTTGCGAAAAACAGCGCCCGGGTGGCCTCGTCCACCTGGATCTTGCTGAAATCAAAGCTCTCGTCGCGGCTGTCCTTCAGGCCCGATTGCGCAAAAAGCGCGATCAGCGCTTTGGTGCAGTCAAGCGCACGCTGCACCCGCTTTGGACCCACAATCGCCGCTGCTGCCGCCATCACCGTATTGGGCGAATTGCCAGCCTCACGCGCTGCATCGGTCGCCACGAGGATCGGATCGCCAACCAGGTTCACTTCGGCGGCCACGGCCACGTCCAGCATCGCCCGGTCGTTCGCAGTTGCGATTTCATGCACCAAAGGCAGTGCAAAGATCGCTTCGAGCGGTTCAAGCGCCATGTCCAGAACGGAATGGCCGTGCACGCTTGTCACCTGGGTCTTCGGGTCCATAACCGAAGCGCCTGACCGGTCCTTCATCGTCTGGCGCGCAATGACCGCGCCGACCTGTTCGCCGATGGTGGCGATCTGGGCGTTGTAGGGCTCGGGGGCTTCGACGACCGGCATGATCAGATCGTCAGGCAGGGTCAGACCCTGATCGTTGGAAATCCACGGTTTCAGCGCCAGACTACCGGTGGAGGCAAAGTCCGGCGCGATACCGTTCAGCTTCATCACCGCCGTCAGGGCCGCCGGAATATCTGCGATGTTGGTGACCAGTGCGCCCTTGGCCGACACAACCGGATCGTCCAGCGTGAACGGACGGTCGACGCCAAAGGCCTCAAGAAACCAGTTTTCCTTGTCCTCGGCGGAATCGCCCGATCCGGCCATCGCGCCCGCATGACCGACGGCACGGGTCAGTTTCGACTTCCACCGCCCGACGACGCAGGCAACGGTGGGTTTGCCAAAGCTGACGCCATGTTCGTAGTACCCGCCGGGTTCGACATAGAGCACCGCAGCCTTGGTGCGCTCATCGTGGCGCAGGGCATGGGCGAAATCGCGCGCGGCATAGTGGATGTAGACATCCTTGCCCGAGGAAATCAGCGTTGAGGTGCCCCAGCCTTCGGTCGACAGATACTGCGCGATGGTCGTGGTAAAGCCGCCCGAATTCGAAAAGATCGACACCGACCCTTTCAGCAGCGATTCCTCGGGATGATCACCGCCAAGCGCGCCGCCGATGCGCACCCGGTTCCAGCTGTCAGCCACGCCAAGGCAATTGCCGCCGATGATGTCGATGCCGTTGGCCTGCGCCATCGCACGGATTTCGCGGGCATCGTGTACGGCGATCTTTTCGGTGATGATGACGATCTTGGTCAGGCCGGAGTTGACCCGGATCAGTTCCGCCACCCCGTCGCGCACGCCGGTCGGCGGCAGGTAGACGACCCCCACGTTAAAGGCATGGCCCGCATCCAGCCCTTCGCGTACGTTGTTGAAGACGGGAATGTCGCCGACCGGTGTTTTCAGAGTCTGGCCCGCCCGCCCCGGTGACGTGCCGAAGACAACGTTGCCACCTGAAAAGGCATGGCTGGTCGGGGTCACCTGACGGGATTCTCCGCCCAATATATTGAGCACGCAGACTCTGTCCCCGCGCGTGGCGATCTGGTCGAGGGAATTTATTCCTACGTAATAGGGAAAGCTCTCAATTCCTTGACGATTCATGTTCTCTCTCTCCCTTAAGCCGCGTTGGTAATGCCGAGGTTGCGCGCGATGTCTTCGCGCCCGCCGTTTCGCATCCAGAGATCGACCTTCTTGGCATGATTGACGACTTCGGAAATCGCGCTGTCAAAGCCGAAGAACCGGTAAGGCACGCCAAGGCTGTCAAGCGTGTCGGCGAGGTTGCCCATCCCGCGCACAAGGTTCGGACCGCCCCGCCCGACGACGACATAAAGCGGGGTCGGGCCATGCGCGGAGAAGTGTTCGCGCAGCGCGTCGCCCATGCCCCGGAAGGTTTCCAGAATATCGGTATTGTTGGATTTGCCACCGATGATGAAAAGAACGTTTGTTTGGGCCAGGAAATGCTTGTAGCAGATCGACGCCACCGACTTCATCTTCTCATAGGGCGGGTTGCCGCCAAAATCCGAGGAAATGATCGCCGCGTCGCCAAGGACTTCGGTGACAAGGCTGTTGGCACCGCCGCCGAAGGTGGGTGCAAGGATCGTGCCCTTGTCGTTGATGACGAACACATCTGACTGGCCCTGATGGGTGCGCAACTGGTTCACCTCTTGCTCAAAGGCGGAGATATCTGAGGCGAACAGGTAATCCGGCAGGCCAAGCCGAGAGACGCGGGCATCGTCACGGTCAAAGCCGCACTTGAAATCGCAGGCCACCGGCGTCAGACGACCATCGCGCCCCGGACGCATCCGGATCGGGTTAAGCTCCAGCGTCGTCATGCCGTAGTGGTGCATCAGTTCCCAGAGCTTTGGCAGATGCTGGACCAGAGGCGAGATGATCTCGCGCGGGGCGTTGATATCGCTCAGCGCGTTGGCGACTACAAAGGCTTTGAGGCCTGTCAGCGCATCGAAGGGAACCGATGCGATTTCATGCTTCTCCAGGTCCTCGATGTCGATCCCGCCCCGATGGGTCAGGGTCATCGTCGGTGCGCGGAAGCGGCTGTCATCGGAAATGGCGAAATACACTTCGTGCTCTGCCGGAACCCCGGCCTCGAACGTGACGCCGTTTGCCTTGGCAGTTGCGTTGCCGTGTCGGTGCTCTGCGAAATAAAGCCGTTCCTTTTCGTCCAACGCAGTTTTCAGGTCGCTTGCCTTGCCGATCAGCCCAGCTTTGCCTTTCTTGCCTACACCGCCACGGAATAGGGGTTTGATGAAGATCAGCTTGTGGGCGTCGATCAGGGCCTGGATCTCATCTTCTGTCGCGTCGGGCCCCAGGACTTCGGTCGTCGGGAACCCGACATGCCCAAGAAGCTTCGCTCCGGTCAGCATTCCTGTTATCAGCATCAGATATCCTCCATATCTGCATCGATCGCGCCGTGCGATCGAAGCCGTGGTGGGGTGATATCCGGTGTTGCTGTCTGCAACCTGTCGGCATGGACAGCACTTTTGAGTATCCGAACGTCGAAACGACCGCGACCACCGTAAGCTCATTGAAATTAAGCCCGCTCATCTTGACTGTGGCTGATGATCGCTTCCCGCACCCTTGCAGAAGCATTCGCTCGAGAGTTCAAAACCGGTCATTCATCCCGTCAGGACGAGTAGCAGCTATGCCGGGAAATGGGTGACGGTGTTTGAGAAGGCGGCGTACCGTGGCGGGTGATCAAGCCTGCCAGAACTTTTGAAGGCGTCGTGCGCAACGTCAGTCAGCACCTTGCGCCGACTGATGGCATCTCGCCGTTTCCTCTTTCTCTGCTCGATCGGGTCGATATCCCGAGCGACCATCGACCGGTATTCCGACGTGATCTCGCGCGTCTTTCAGGCTCACCGCAGTCAAGCCGCCGATCCCCATTTCGCGTCGGCGGCCCAGAACGGTGTATCTGAAGACCCACTGACCGCCACCATCCACCCGTTTGACCAGGCGAAGACCATTGCCGTCTTCGTACTTTCCCGGCGGGGCGTTCTTGACGAACAAGGCGTTCAATTCCATGGTCTCGGCCTTCGAAGATATCCTCCAATTTATCCCCGGCAATTGGGGGATACGGGCGGACACGTCAAGACACCTTGGAACAAGGTGGGATATTAACCTACTGATTGGTATTGATTTATGGAATGCCGAGGGACAGATGTGAACGGTGATTCAATGCTCTCTTGATGAACAGATCCCGCGAGCGCTTGAATTCCAGGACGTGGGTGTCGTAGCGGGTCGCATCGCCGCTATCTTCGACTTCGAATTCGCCGTCCCCGAGGTGTAACAGCACAGCCTCGGCAGCCACGCCCTGATAGCGTCCCTCCTCGGTCCAGAGCGGTTGAGCCCGTCGAGGGAACAGCGCCTTCATCCCGTATTGTGTCACAACCACCGTCTCGGGTCTGTCACCCGGCGCAAAGACCAGCAGTTCCTGCCCTGCACCGTGATGCCCGCGACGTAAGACAGAACGCGGTCTCCCAGCCAGGCGCCGTGCAGGTCTGCCGGGTCGGTCACCGGCTCCGCGCGGTCCTGGGCGATGCGGTTGATCTCGAACATCAACAGGGCCTCGTGGGTACAGCCCAACGGCCCATCGGGATCTTTGGATTCGCCAGAGGCAGGCGGCGGAACACGCATCGCGGCCTGCATCTGGGTACAGGTGACATCGGCCGGTGCAATCCCGGGCAGCAGGCAGAACAGAAGGCCAAAGATCTGGCGCACCATGATGGAAATCCTTTGGCAATAAGTTTGGTCGAATAATCTGCCCTTCTTACCCCATGATGCGCTTTCGACCAAGCCCGCGCCCCCTTGCAGGATAACGTCAAAGGGCGGATAACAGCCCTCATGAGCAAGCCCAGCGACAACCCCGCCGATCCGTTCAAGAAGGCCCTCGCCGAGGCCACAAAGGTGATGGCCGACGACCCGGAGCTTTCGGTCAGCTATACCGTCGATCCCGCCGGTGTGTCGGGTGAGGCGATGCGCCTGCCGCAGGTCAGCCGCCGCATGACCCGCGACGAGGTCATGCTGGCCCGTGGCACCGCCGACGCGCTGGCGCTTTATCACCGCTATCACGACGCGGGCACCCACTCGCGCTACATGCCCCAGGGCGACATGGCGCGCGATCTGTACGAGGCGATGGAAACCGCCCGCTGCGAGGCGATGGGCGCGCGCGACATGCCCGGCACTGCCGGCAACATCGACGCCAAGATCGCTGCCGACGCCGCCCGCCGCGGCTATGGTCAGATCCGTGAGGCCGCCGAGGCGCCGCTGCCGATGGCCGCCAATTACCTGATCCGCCACCTTGCCACGGGCCGCGACCTGCCGCCCGACGCCGCCAATGTCATGGAGCTTTGGCGCGGGTTCATGGAAAATCAGGCCGCCGGCACGCTGGACCGGCTCGATGACACGCTGGCCGATCAGGGGGCCTTTGCGAAATTCGCGCGCCAGATCATCACCGATCTGGGTTATGGCGATCAGCTGGGCGACGATCCCGATCTCGACGACGAGTCAGACGAGGACGGCACCGACGACAATCAGGACGATCAGCAGGATCCGGATTCAACCGGCGACGACGATGATGACGGCGAAGAGGCCGATGCCTCGCCCGAACAGTCGCAGGAGGAAACCCAGGACCCCTCGCAGGCGCAGGTCACCATGGACGACATGGCCGACCAGGAGCTTGGCGAAGAGACCGAAATGCCCGAAGGCGAGGCCCCCCTGGACCCGCCTGCCCCGCAGCCGTTTTCCGAGGCAGACCCGGATTACACCGTCTACGCAACCGACCATGACGAGGAAATCGCCGCCGAGGACCTTGCCGAACCGATCGAGCTGGAACGGCTGCGCGCCTACCTAGATCAGCAGCTTGAGCCATTGAAGGGCGCGGTGTCCCGTCTGGCCAACAAGCTGCAACGGCGGCTTCAGGCGCAGCAGAACCGCAGCTGGGAGTTCGACCGCGAGGAAGGCATCCTTGACGCCGGGCGGCTGGCCCGCGTGGTGGCGAACCCGACAACGCCGCTGTCGTTCAAGGTCGAAAAGGACATGGAGTTCCGCGACACCGTGGTGACGCTGCTGCTGGACAATTCCGGCTCCATGCGCGGTCGTCCGATCAGCATCGCCGCGATCTGCGCCGACGTTCTGGCGCGCACGCTGGAACGCTGCAGCGTCAAGGTCGAGATCCTTGGATTTACCACCCGCGCGTGGAAAGGCGGGCTGTCGCGGGAGGACTGGCTGAACGCAGGCCGCGAACAACAGCCCGGTCGCCTGAATGACCTGCGTCACATCATCTACAAACACGCCGACGCCCCATGGCGGCGGACGCGGGACAATCTTGGCCTGATGATGAAAGAGGGCCTGCTGAAGGAAAACATCGACGGTGAGGCGTTGGAATGGGCGCACCGCCGGATGGCCGGCCGCCCCGAGGCGCGCAAGATCCTGATGGTGATCTCGGACGGCGCGCCGGTAGACGATTCAACGCTGTCGGTGAACCCGGCCAACTACCTGGAAAAGCACCTGCGCGACGTGATCGCCATGGTCGAGCGCAAACGCCAGGTGGAACTGCTGGCCATCGGCATCGGCCATGACGTGACGCGCTATTATGACCGCGCCGTGACCATCACCGATGTCGAACAACTCGCAGGTGCGATGACCGAACAACTGGCGGCCTTGTTCGACAGTGACCCGCGGGCGCGGGCGCGGTTCATGGGCCTCAAGCGCGCGTCCTGAGCGCGGCAGCCCCGTCATCGGAGCGTGGATTGGATTGCCGCCAGGCCCCCGATCAATACGCGTCGTAAGGTCGGGTCTTGGGCCCGCAACAATGGCTGGCTGGGCCGACAGCGTCTGTACAGACAGAATGTTCGGGCCCTTGCCCTTTCAGGGTCCGTGAGCCTGCGCCCCGCGGCGCTCGGCAGGTTGTCCCCGGTGGCGGCGAATTGCAGGGCGTTGATCTACGCCCGACCCGACCTGCTCCCCAGCCCCCCCGGCAAAAGGCACTGCGGCGCGAAAATCCACCGCGCAGAAACAACGTGTTTCTCACGACGCACAGATGGTGTCCTTGTCCTTGACCACCGCCTCTTGCCACGCGCCGGGCTTTCACTAACCTGCGCCCGAAAGGAGTCCGCCGATGTTCCAGACCTTTACCGAGACCGCTTCTCCGGACCAGGGGCCACCGCGCCTTGCCGCGCTGCGGGGGCAACTCTTTGCCGCCGATCTCGACGGGTTCCTCGTGCCGCGCGCAGATGCGCATCAGGGCGAGTACGTCGCCCCCCGTGACGACCGGCTGGCATGGTTGACCGGCTTCACCGGCTCGGCGGGCTGGTGCGTGGCGTTGAAGGATCGCGCGGCGGTTTTTGTGGACGGCCGATATCGCGTGCAGGTCAAGGCGCAGGTGGATGAGCTCTTTGAAAAGGTCAACTGGCCCGAAACCTCGCTTGCGGACTGGATCGCCCAGGCGCAGCCCAAGGGGCGCATCGGCTTTGACCCCTGGCTGCTGAGCATAGACCAGCACCGCACCCTCAGCACAAAGCTGCCGGATGTCACGCTGACTGCAACAGACAACCTGATCGACGCCATCTGGCCCGATCAGCCCGCACCGCCGCAGGGCGCGGTCTTTGCCCAACCGCTGGAACTGGCCGGTGAGGCGCAGGGCGACAAGATCGCCCTCCTCGCCAAGACGCTGAAGGCCCCCGCCGCCGTCATCACACTGCCCGACAGCATCGCCTGGCTGCTGAACATTCGCGGCAGCGACATTCCCCGCAATCCTGTGCCTCATGGCTTTGCAGTCCTTCACGACGATGCACGCGTGACCCTGTACATGGACGCGGCCAAGCTGACGGATCTGGGTGATCATCTGGGGGACGCCGTGACCCTGCGCGCGCCCGGCGATTTGTTGCCCGACCTCAAGGCACAGACCGGCCCGGTCCAGATCGACCCGGCCACCTGTCCGGTCGCCGTAGCCGAGGCCTGCGCCGAGACGGTCGAGGCCCCCGATCCCTGCCTGCTGCCCAAGGCGCGCAAGAACGCCGCCGAACTGGACGGCACCCGCGCCGCACACCACCGCGACGCACTGGCCATGGTGCGCTTTCTGGCGTGGCTCGACGCGCAACCGGCGGGCAGCCTGACCGAAATCGCCGTGGTCAAACAGCTGGAGGAAGAACGCCGCGCCACCAATGCCCTGCGCGACATCTCTTTCGAGACGATCTCTGGCAGCGGGCCGAACGGCGCCATCGTGCATTACCGCGTGACCGAGTCCACGGATCGCAAGGTCGGCGAGGGGGAATTGCTGCTGGTCGATTCAGGCGGCCAATATGTCGATGGCACCACCGACATCACCCGCACCATCGCCATCGGCACGCCCGGCACCGAGGAGAGAGAGGCGTTCACGCGCGTTCTCAAGGGCATGATTGCACTGTCCCGGATCCGCTTTCCCAAGGGGCTGGCAGGCCGTGACCTCGATCCCCTGGCACGCGCCGCGCTCTGGGAGGTGGGGCTGGACTATGGCCACGGAACCGGCCACGGCGTCGGGGCCTATCTGTCCGTTCATGAAGGCCCGCAGCGCATTGCCCGCACCGGCACCGTGCCATTGGAAACCGGGATGATCCTGTCGAATGAACCCGGTTTCTATCGCGAAGGCGCCTATGGCATCCGGATCGAGAACCTGGTGGCCGTCGAACTCGCGCCCAAGCTCTACGGGCAGACCGTGGCCGAGATGCTGCAATTCGAAACGCTGACATGGGTGCCCATAGACACCCGCCTTGTTGACCCGCACCTTTTGACAGACGCCGAACGAAACTGGCTGAACGACTACCATCGGCGGGTGCAAGAGATGCTTGCCCCACATCTGGATGCGGCAACGGGTCAGTGGCTCTTGGACGCATGTTCTGCCATCTGACATAACAACGTTACAAATCCCGTGTCTGTGATGCGGGCATAGACTGGGGAGCGAAGACATGAGCACTATCACGATCACGCCGGCCAAAGGCACCTGGGTTGTGCGCGCCGGCGGCGCCGTGCTGGGCGAATCCTCCGATGCGCTGCAATTGCAGGAAAACGGTTATGAGCCGGTGATCTATTTCCCGCGTGGCGATATCGCGATGGCGTTTCTGGATGCCACCGACCACAGCACCACCTGCCCGCACAAGGGGCAGGCCAGCTATTTCTCGATCGCGTCCAAATCCAAGACATACGAAAACGCGGCATGGTCCTATGACGATCCCAAGGAGGCGGTCGCCGCCATAAAGGGCCACATCGCCTTTTATGAACAGGACGGTGTGAACGTCGAAAACGTCTGAAGCCACCCACGATCCGCATCCCGGCCGCTGCCCCGTCCACCTGTCCGGCTGTCGCTGTCCTGCCGGGATGCCCGCTCCTGACGACAACCCAAAAAGGGAGTATTCTGCAGACAGGACCAGATGTAGAGGGCATTTTTCTCCTTGTGGCGGGCCTCGAAACAGTCATTTCGCACGCCGTTCGCCGGAAGACGCGCCAACGTTAACCCTTTGATGAATAATGATGCTATCACCTAACAGAGTCCCGATATTGCTCTGCGCAGGGGAAATGGCCCAAGTCTGGTTCATCGCTTCAGGCACAAAGGACAAAACCCATGCTTCGACTGCTCACATTCCTTTCGGCAATATTTCTTGCCAGCGCGGCGGCGGCCACCACCCTTTGGGTCGATGCCCCCCGCGACGGCTATCTCAACCTGCGCAGCGGCCCCTCCGTGCAATACAACGTGCTGGGCCAGATGCCGCATGGCAGCAAGGTCAATCTGCTTCAGGCACCGGGCGAATGGGTCAAGGTGCGGCATGTCTCCGGCCTTGTCGGCTGGGCGCATGGCGGGTTCCTCAGCCAACAGCAACCGGCAGCCGGCTATGACCGTGATCACGGCGGCCATGTCCGTGACGGCAAGCCCTATTGGATCAACGCCCCGCGTCATGGTTTTCTGAACCTGCGGGCCGGTCCATCGACACATGACCACGTCATCGAAAAGCTGCCGCATGGCAGCCAGGTCCGCGTGATCCGCAAGCATGGCAAGTGGTTCCAACTGCGGATCGACGGTCTTGTCGGCTGGGCGCACAGCGGATTCCTGTCGGAACAAAAGGTCACGGTGCAGGATGCGGGTGACCCCTACTGGGTCAACACCCCCCAGCGTGGCTTTCTCAACATGCTGGCCGGCCCGTCGCGCAACTATCAGACGGTCCTCCAGATCCCGCACGCCAGCAAGGTTCACGTGATCCATAAGCAGGACCAATGGTACAAACTGCGCTTTGACGGTCGGACCGGCTGGGTCAACCAGCGGTTCCTCTCGGCCCAGAAGGTCAACAAGGGAGGCCATCACGCCCAGCCCACCGGACAGGACTACTGGGTCTACGCGCCGGGCTATGGCGGCCTGAACCTGCGCGCAGGTCCGGGCACCACCTATGACGTCATCGTCACCATGCAGCAGCGTGACAAGGTGCAGGAACTCGGCCGTCAGGGCGACTGGTTCCTGCTGCGGCACGGCTCTGGCGCAACCGGCTGGGCGCATGGCGATTACCTCGTCAAGCAGGACCCCGGCTATGCCCCCGCCCCGAAGAAGGACAAGAACCACGGCAAGAAAGGTGGCAAGAAGGGCGGCAAGAACAAGGACTACGTCGCCGTCCCGTGGAACGGTCCCGACAAGAACGACCCCCAGCACGGCGACCCCAAGGCAGACAACCTCGCTCAGGCGCTGCTGATCTGCGCAGGTCGCAAAAGGCAGGACTTTGAAAGCTGCCTGCTGAACAAGTTGGGATATCTGCCGCTGGGTCACGGCGACTGGTAAGATCTCCCTGAATGCCGCATCCGGGGGCGGGCCAGGTCTGGCCCGCCCCTTTTCTGTCGGATCAAACCAGTTCCCGCCGAGCGCAAAGCGCTCGGTTCAATCTCGGTTGGTTGTACGATGAAGGCAAAGGCGTTCCGCCGTCCCATCAGGCGGCTGCCGAATAGTCGCGTCAGGCAGGGTTGCCCATGCTTGGACACCCTCAGCTGTGCTCCTCCTCAGCCGTTGCCGCCAGCGCCCGGTTGTAGGCCTTCAAGGCATCGACATGGAACAGCGCGCCCTGCAGCACCGGTTCATCGTCTTCGATTGTCACCACCGGCAGATAGGCGACGCCGGATTTGTCGAACCGGGGCAGCGCCGTCTCCAGTGTCGCGCTGGCTTGAATATAAAGCCCCTGTTCGATCATCCGTAGGCAGGCCTCTTCGTCCGCCGCTTTTTCATGTGTCGGTTTGCGCATCACCCCCTGCACCCGGAACATGGCCAGCAGATAGGCCTGCGGCCCCTCTGCAAGGCTCACATTGCGTCGTTCCAGCTGGGTCAGGAAGAAGGACCGGTTCACCAACCGGCTGCCCACCGCCGTCGACATCGAGACCGAGACCATCACAGCCAGCCCGGTCTGCCAGTCCCCTGTCAGCTCGAACACGATCAGCGTGGTCGAGATTGGTGCCCCCAGCACCGCTGCCGCCACCGCCCCCATGCCCGCCAGCGCATAGAGCGTGAAGGCCGACGACACCTCGGGGAACATCCCCGTCGCGATATGGCCAAAGGTCAGCCCGGTCAGCGCCCCCACCATCAGCGAGGGCGAAAAGATCCCGCCTCCCATGCGACCGGCCACCGTGATCGACACCGCCGCCACCTTGACCACCGCAAAGACAAGGGCCTCATGCATCAAGAGCCCGCCGGTCAGCGCACGCGAGGTCGTCTCGTAGCCGACCCCGATGATATGCGGGAAAAAGATCGCGATGCCGCCCAGCAACAGCCCCGCCACCGCAGGGCGTAGCCAATAGGGCAGGCCCAGCCGTTTCTGCAGCCGTGTCTCCATATCATCGGCAAAGAACACAGACCGCATCATGACAACCGAGACCAGCCCACAAACCAGTCCGAGGATAAAGAAGGCAGGCAGTTCAAGGTAGAATTCCACCGTTGTCGTGCCGGGTAGCACAAATTCCGTCACATCGCCATAGACCAGCCGGTTGATGACCGTTCCAGCCGCGCTTGCCACCACGATGGGCGCAAAGGCGTGCAGGGCGAAATGGCGCAGGATCACCTCGAGCGCAAACAGCGCGCCGGCAATCGGCGCATTGAACGAGGCCGAGACCGCCGCCGCCACCGCGCAGCCCAGCAGGTCGCGCCCGGTGATGCCGTCCACCTTCAGCGCATTGGCGACCCAACTGGAAATCAGCGCCGCGATATGCACCACGGGCCCTTCCCGGCCGGTGCTGCCCCCCGTCGACAGGGTGATCCATGAACACAGGGCAGAGGCTATGCCGGCCTTGGTCTCGACCCGGCCGTCGTTCAGTGCCGCCCCTTCGATCACATCGGCCACCGAGCGCACCCGTCCGTCCGGCGTGGACACATGCAGGATGAGCCCCACCACGATACCGCCAATGGCCGGGATCAGCATGATCCAGATCCAGGGCAGCCCCTCGGCAAAGCTGTGCAGCGTGTTCACGTCCGGCGTGCCGTAGACCCAGGTCTGCAATGTCTCGATGGCGAAACGAAAGGCGATGGCCGCAAGGCCAGAGGCGACGCCGATCCCCAGCGCGATGAACCAAAAGGTCACCTGACCGGGTCCCTTGTGCCGCAAAAGGTCCCAACTGCGCCCAAAGGCCGCCCTGATGCTGCGCAATTGCTCTGTCAGGACGTTCGACACGGACAACTCCTTTGATCCCATGGCTTCCCCGCGCCGCGCGCTGTGGATATGGTCAAAGCGCACGATACCGGAGTTCCTCATGCCCATCGCTCAGGCGATCGACGATCTGAAAACCCTCCTAGGCGAACGCACCAGCTTGTCCAAGCCCGTTCTGGAGGCACATGGCGCGTCCGAATCCTATTTTCCGACCACACCGCCGGATGTGGTGGTCTTTCCCGAAACAACGGCAGAAGTGCGCCGCATCGCCGAAATCTGTGCCGCCAACGGGGTTCCGATGATCGGCTGGGGCGCCGGCACTTCGCTGGAAGGACACACACAGGCGATTCAGGGAGGCGTGACTGTCGACTTCCAGCGCATGAACAAGGTGCTGGAAATCCGCCCCGCCGACATGGACGTGACCGTACAGCCGGGCGTGACCCGTGAGGCTCTGAACGAGGAGTTGCGCGCCACCGGGCTTTTCTTTCCGGTCGATCCCGGTGCCAATGCCTCGCTCGGCGGCATGGCGATGACCCGCGCCTCGGGCACCACGGCGGTGCGCTACGGCACCATGCGCGACAATGTGCTGGGGCTGGAGGTGGTGCTGGCGGACGGACGCGTGATTCGCACCGGCACCCGCGCCCGCAAGAGTTCGGCGGGCTACGATCTGACCGCGCTGATGGTCGGCTCCGAGGGCACCCTGGGTCTGGTGACCGAACTGACCCTGCGGTTGCACGGCCAGCCGGAATCGGTCAGCGCCGGGATCTGCGCCTTTCCCGACATGGGCAGCGCCACGCAGGCGGTGATGGAGACGATCCAGATGGGCCTGCCTCTGGCGCGGATCGAATTCGCCTGTGCCGACACCGCGCGGGCCTTCAACAGCTACGCTGGTCTCGACATGGACGAGGCCCCGCACCTGATGGTGGAATTCCACGGCAGCCCCGAAAGCGCCGCGCAGGATGCCGAACGCTTTGCCGAGATCGTGGCCGATCACGGTGGCGGCGCGTTCCGCTGGTCGGTGCGCGAGGAAGAACGCCGCGCGCTCTGGTCGCTGCGCCACAACGGCTATTACGCGATCCTTGCCGCGCGGCCCGGTGCGCGCGCCATCGTGACCGACATCTGCGTGCCGATTTCGCGCCTGGCCCAGGCGGTCGAGGAGACACAGGCCGACATCGCCGCCAGCCCCATTCCCGGCCCGATCCTTGGCCACGTGGGAGATGGCAATTTCCATGCCATCCTGCTGATCGACCCGGATCAGCCTGCGGAACTGGACACCGCCAAGGCACTGGCCCGGCGGATGGCAGAGCGCGCCTTGCGGTTGGGCGGCACCTGCACCGGTGAGCACGGCATCGGCTATGGCAAACTGCCCCTCATGCAGGCTGAACACGGCGAGGCATGGTCCGTCATGGGGGCGGTGAAACGCGCGCTGGACCCGCAGAACATCATGAACCCCGGCAAGGTGGTTCCGGGCAACTGACCATCACGACGCGCCGAGACTGAAGCGCCGGACCCCAAGCCCGTCCAACCGGGCGCTTCAAACCCGCGTGACACTTGCGGTGCGCTCTTGCTCCCGGGCGCAAGACGCGCTTTTCCTGCGCCCAGCCTCGTACTCCAGACCCGCAAGCCAAGGCCCGCCATGCCCCCGACCATCCGCTTTGCCCGCCTGCCGGAAATCGACCCGGACCTTATCCTGTCCCATATGTCCGACCCCCGCGTGGCAGTGCACATGCCCTTGCTGACCAGTCGCTGGGATGTCGACACCGTGGCGCAATTCGTTGACGCCAAGGAGGCCTGCTGGGCGCGGGACGGTCTCGGACACTGGGCCATCCTGTGCGACGGCGCCTATGTCGGCTGGGGCGGTTTCCAGAAGGAAGGCGCGGAATGGGATTTCGGCCTCGTGCTTTGCCCTGACCACTTTGGCCTTGGTATGCGGATCGCGCGCCAGGCGCTGGACATGGCGCGGGCCGACCCGCGCATCCCTTTCGTCACCTTCCTGCTGCCGCCGTCGCGGACCAGGCTCGGCGCGCTGCGCCGCATGGGGGCCAAGGCCCTTGGCGAAACCCGCTACGGCGATGACATCTTTCTGAAATACCGTCTCGACACCGCCTGAGCGCGGCTCAACCGTTCAACAAGGCCCGTGCCGCCGCGCGGGCCTCTTTTGTCACCACGTCGCCGGACAACATGCGCGCGATCTCATCCTCGCGTTCGCCAGCCTCCAGCGACACAACCTCGGACAGGGTCACGCCGTCCTGAACCCGCTTGGCCACCTGCCAGTGATGCCCGCCAAGTGCCGCCACCTGCGGTGAATGGGTCACCACCAGGACCTGCCCGCCTTCGGAGAGCGCCTTCAACCGCCGACCAACCGCATCGGCGGTGGCCCCACCGACACCGCGGTCGATCTCGTCAAAGATCATCGTCGCGCCCCTGCCCTGCGCCTCGGTCAGACAGACCTTGAGCGCCAGCAAAAAGCGCGACAATTCCCCGCCAGAAGCGATCTTGTTCAGGGCCCCGGCCGGGGCGCCCGGGTTGGTGGCAACGGTGAAATTGACGCCATCGCGCCCCTCCGGTCCATCCGACACTTCGGTCACAGCCGTGAGGAAGACCGCGCGCTCCATTTTCAGCGGTGCCAGTTCCCCGGCCACAGCCTTGTCCAGCCGTTCCGCCGCCGTCGTCCGCAGCGCCGTCAGGTGCCCGGCCGCCGTATCGTAACTGGCCTCTGCGGCGCGGATGGCACGTTGCAGGTCGTCCAACCGCGCCTCCCCGGCGTCCAGCGCCTCCAATCGACCGGCCAGGGATTCCGCCAGACCCGGCAAGTCATCCGGCGGCACGGAATGCTTGCGCGCCAGTCCCCGGATCGCGAACAGGCGTTCCTCGGTCTCATCGAGGTCTATCGGGTTGAATTCCAGCGCCTCAAGGCAATCGGCCACACCGCGCGCGGCCTCGTCCAGTTCCGCCATCGCCCGAGTCAGCGCCCCGATCGGCGCGTCCAGACGGCCTTCGGCCTTGTCCGCCACACCGTCCAGCCAGCGCAACGCATTCGCCATCGCCCCTTCGGCGCCTTCATAGCCAAGCGCCGAGGACGCCTGCGCAATGTCATCGCGGATCTTTTCTGCCGATTGCATCATGCGCCGCCGGGTATCCAGTTCCGCCTCCTCGCCCTCGACCGGCCCAAGCTGCGTCAGTTCGGCGACCGCGTGGCGCAGGAATTCTTCTTCGGAGCGCACCGCCGCCAGCGCCTTTTCCGCCTCGGTCAGAGCCTTGCGCGCGCCCGAAAGTTCGCGCCAGGTCCGACGCACCTCGCCCTGCGCCGCCTCTGCCCCGGCAAAGGCATCCAGAATGGCCCGGTGGCCGCGCGGGTCCAGAAGGCCACGGTCGTCATGCTGTCCATGCAGTTCCACCAGCGTTTCGGACAAACGCCGCAACACCTCACCCGAGACGCGTCGGTCATTGACCCAGCCGGTCTTGCGCCCATCCTTGGTGTTTATCCGCCGCAGGATCAGTTCGTCCGAAGCCGGCAGGCCCGCCTCTTCCAGGACCGCCCATGCGGCGTGATCTTCGGGCAGGTCGAATTCGGCGACCACTTCCCCCTGCTCGGCCCCGGCGCGCACCAGTTCGGCACGCCCGCGCCAGCCCAGAACGAACCCCAGTGAATCCAGCAGGATGGATTTTCCCGCGCCGGTTTCGCCGGTCAATACGTTCAGACCCGGCTGGAACTCCAGTTCCAGCCGTTCGATGATAAGCATGTCCCGGATTTCAAGTGCGCGCAGCATGATCGCAAGAGGCCTACAAGGCCCCGCCGCCCCTTACAACCACTCGCCCTTGATCATCTGGCGATAGACCGCAGACAGCCAGTTGTCGCCGATCGCCTTGGCCTCCAGCCCCTGCCGTGTCAGCAGCTTGAAGGCGTCGTCGTACCATTCGCTCGACTGGTAGTTGTAACCAAGGATGGCACCGGCGGTCTGCGCCTCGTTCAGCAGGCCAAGCGACAAATAGGCTTCGATCAGGCGGAACAGCGCCTCGGGCGTGTGGGTCGTGGTCTGGAAATCCTCGACCACCACCCGAAACCGGCTGATCGCCGCGCCGTAGTGCTGACGCTTGAGATAGTAGCGCCCGACCTCCATCTCCTTGCCCGCAAGGTGATCAAAAGCGAGATCGAATTTCAGGATCGAAGAACGCGCATATTCGCTGTCGGGATACCGTTCGATCACCGCACGCAGCGATTGCAGCGCCTGAAAGGTCAGCCCCTGGTCCCGTCCGACAAGTTCGATTTGATCGTAATAGGACAGCGCCAAAAGATACGCCGCATATGCGGCATCATCTTCGGCCGGATAGAAGTCGATATACCGCTGCGCCGAAGAGCGCGCGTTCTCGTAATCCTTGTCCTCGTGATAGGCATAGGCCTGCATGATCAGCGCACGCTTGGCCCAGTCCGAATAGGGATAAAGCCGCTCGACCTCGCCAAAGTAAAAGGCCGCATCCTCGGGATCCTTGCGCTGAAGCTCATATTCGCCACGTTCAAAGATCTGTTTGGCGGTGTAGGATTCGAGGGGTGTGTTGCCCGGACCAACATCGCGGCGCTGAAATTCGCCGCAGCCCGTCAGCAGCAGCGCCGTGGCTGCTACACCGAACATCAGTTTGCGCGATCCGCCCACAGCCATGTCCGACCGTCCTCTGTTTCCCATGGCAGCCTCAATCATCGCCGCCCGTTGCGAGGGGTCTAACACAGATAATTCCGGTGCAAAATGTCTTAAGAGCCGAATAATGCGCGTCTTGGCGCGCATGTGACATCCGGTCAGGCGACAGCCGGAATCTCGTGCCGTTCCACCCCGGCTCCCGGCAGGCGCGCGGCCTGAATTTCATCAACCATAACAATCCGGTAAGCGTCCGGTTGCGCAAAGAGTGCGCGCAACAGCGCGTTGGTCATCGCATGTCCCGCCTTGTAGCCTTCGTAGTGGCCGAGGATCGGCGCACCGGCCAGTGCAAGGTCGCCAAGCGCATCCAGCATCTTGTGGCGCACGGCCTCATCCGCATGGCGCAGACCTCCCGGCGACAGAACCCTGTCCCCGTCGACGACCACCGCGTTTTCATATGTGCCGCCCAGTGCCTTGCCCGCCGCGCGCATCGCGTCCACATCCGACGCGCGGCAGAAGGTGCGGCTGTCGCAGAGTTCCCGCACAAAGGTGCCGTTGGCCAGGTTCAGCCGCTTCGACTGCGTGCCGATGGCGGCATCGGCAAAGCTGATGTGGAACTGCATGGTCAGCCCCTCGCCCGGCTCGCCCGGCAACAGCCGAGCGCCGCCCTTGTCGGTGTCGACAGAGACCGGTTTGACAATTTCGATGGCGCGGATCGGGGCACGCAGGGCGCGGAGGCCGCGAGACAGGATACCGCGCACGAAGGGAACAGAGGAGCCGTCGAGGATGGGGGCCTCGGGTCCGTCGATCTCGATCAGGGCGTTATGCACGCCGCAGCCTGCCAGCGCGGCCATGACGTGTTCCACGGTCGACACCGAAGCGCCCGCGCGATTGACGATCTTGGTACAGAGCGGGGAGGCTTCGACCGTGTCCCAAAGCGCCGGGATCATCGTGTCGCCAAGGCGGATGTCGGTGCGTTTGAACCAGATGCCGTAATCGGCGCTGGCCGGGTGAATGGTCAGCCGTGCCGTTGCGCCGGAGTGAAGTCCGACACCGGTAAAGGAGATCTGCGATCTGATCGTTGTCTGCACGGTTATGCCTCTGATGTTGCTCACGTCCCCCCAACCTGGACGCGGCTTTGATAGTGGGCATATTGGAGCGTCGGCCACCTCTCAAATCAAAGATTGTAACCGTGTGAAACATGCGCTGCGAGCGGTCGGCGGAACCCTGCCGCACCGCCCTGTTAGCGCATTTAAACGACTGATTTAATGAGAAAATAACACGCGTCAAGCCGCTGCCATCCGCATGTCGAATCGCGGCCAAATCACCCGTTTCCTTACGACTGTTGCGAATTGCTAACAGTTTGTGATCAACCCCCAGAACGCGAAACCGCCCTCTGCCGGGGCAAAGGGCGATCTCACGAGGTTTGGAGTTTCAGGCAGATTGACGGACCTCTGCCTGATTTCCGGGCGTTGTTCAGTTGGCCTGACGGCGCAGGAAGGCCGGGATCTCGATCCGGTCGTCCTCGGCATCGGCCTCGTGGTCATGGATCGGTGCCGGGCGATGCGATTGCACCGGCGGCGGCGCGGCACGGCGCGGTTGCGGCGCGGGGGCCGCCTGTTCACCGTGGCCGGTCATCCGACCGATCAGCGAGTTGACGCTGAAGCGCGGCTTTTCCTCGGCGTGAGGGGCCGGGGCGGGCGCGGCTTGCTGCGCGGCCTCTTCGCGGGTGCGTGCGGCGGCGGCCTTCAGCCGGTCCAGCGTCGCCGGGCTGGGCGTGCCGGGCGCGGGAGCGCGCGGCGCGACAAAGTCCTGCGGATCGGCTTCGATGGTGTCCGGCGCGGGCCGGAACTCGGCCACTTGCGGACGATAGGCCGGCGGCGGCAGGCCGTCGTTGTCCTGCGTATCGTCGATCACCTCGTCGTATTCACGCGACATGACAGGCTCAAGCGTTTCCTCGGTGTCCATCTGGCCAAAGAGCGAAGGCTCGGGTTCCTGCTGCTCGGCGACAACCGGCTGCGGTTCGGGGGCCACCGCAGCGGCCGGGGCCGGAGCCGCGGCTGCCGAAGAGCCCAGCGGCCTGGACATCGGACGGCGCGGAACCGGCATGTCCCCAACGTTGTCCGATGCATCGATGCCGGTGGCGACAACAGAGACGCGCATGGTGCCGCCCATGCTTTCGTCCATGGTCGAGCCCACGATGATGTTGGCGTCGGCGTCCACTTCCTCGCGGATGCGGTTGGCCGCCTCGTCCAGTTCGAACAGGGTCAGGTCGGGGCCGCCGGTGATGTTGATCAGGACACCCTTGGCGCCCTTCAGGCTGATCTCGTCCAGCAGCGGGTTGGCAATCGCCTTTTCCGCCGCCTGGATCGCGCGATCTTCGCCTTCGCTCTCGCCGGTGCCCATCATGGCCTTGCCCATCTCGTCCATCACCGCGCGCACGTCGGCGAAGTCGAGGTTGATGAGGCCCGGGCGGACCATCAGGTCGGTGACGCCCTTGACGCCCTGGTACAGCACATCGTCCGCAAGGCTGAACGCCTCGGTGAATGTAGTCTTTTCGTTCGCGAGACGGAACAGGTTCTGGTTCGGGATGATGATCAGCGTATCCACGACCTTCTGCAGGCTTTCGACACCCTCTTCGGCCTGTTTCATCCGCTTGGCGCCTTCGAACTGGAAGGGCTTGGTCACCACACCCACCGTCAGGACACCCAGTTCACGCGCGGCCTGAGCGATGATCGGCGCGGCGCCCGTCCCGGTGCCGCCGCCCATTCCAGCTGTGATGAAGCACATATGCGCCCCGGCCAGGTGATCGACGATCTGCTCGATGCTTTCTTCGGCCGCGGCCGCGCCCACGCTGGCGCGCGCGCCGGCACCCAGCCCCTCGGTCACCTTGACGCCAAGCTGAATCCGGCTTTGAGACATGCTCTGTGCCAGCGCCTGCGCGTCGGTGTTCGCGACGACAAAGTCGACGCCTTCGAGGTTTTTCTCGATCATGTTGTTGACAGCGTTGCCGCCTGCACCGCCCACGCCAAAGACCGTGATCTTGGGTCTCAGATCCTCGTGACCGGGCATCGTTAGGTTGAGTGCCATGATGTCGTCCGCCTGTGCATTTTCCGATTTCAGGCCTGTTACACGACCTGTTCCCACCAATCCTACCGATTGCGGGATGGTCCGTCACGCGAAAAACGCAAAATTGCCACCAAATATGGCCGATTTGCCCGCTATTTTTCGCCGATATCGGATATATCCACACATGTGGTGTGCGCCAGCAAAGTCGACACAAACGACGAAGGCGCACGCGACGCCAAGCCACCGCGCGAGACCACAAATCCAAAACTGACTGGAAAGCCTGCCCGACCCTCCTGATGCCTCTTATCCACGGGCACCTGTGGGTAACTTAGCCCCCCTTTTCGAGGCTGTCACCCGCCAAAAACAAGATTCTCTTTCCTATCCACAGAAATTTCTGGCGGCCCCCCTTTTGCGCGACACCAAGCCGTGCACCCCGAATAGCCAGGGTGCGGGCTGGTGGTTTTCCTGCGGAAAAACACCCCTGCCCACCGCAGCGCGTGTATTCGGAGAAAACCGCGTTACCAGTTGTCGCGGAACCACTGCACCGCGCGTTTGAACGAACGTGCCGGGTAACGGTCTACAGGGATTTCAAAGTCCCACCATTCGTCCTGCGGATGCGCCGCGAACAGGCACAGGCCGACGGCGGTGGCAAAGCCCGGACCGGTGGCCGCCTGCGGCAAGCCATGCACGCGCAAGGGGCGGCCCAGCCGCACCTGCTGGCCCAGGATCTTGGACGCCAGCCCGTCCAGGCCGGGGATCTGGCTGGCCGCGCCGGTCAGAACGATCTGCTGGCTGGGCAAATGATCAAAGCCCGCCGCATCCAGCCGCACCCGCACCTCTTCGAGGATTTCCTCGACCCGAGGGCGCATGATTCCGATCAGTTCGGCCCGCGACACCGTGCGGCGGTCGTGCTCCCAGTCGCCGGTATCGCCACCGATCTCGATCATCTCGCGGTCGTCCATGCCGGTGGCATGAACCCCGCCGTAAAAGGTCTTGATCCGCTCGGCGGTGGCCATCGGCACCTGCAATCCCATGGAGATGTCCGAGGTTACGTGATCACCGCCCATCCGCACGGAATCGGCATAGATCATGTGTTTCTTGATGAAGATCGACAGACCCGTTGCGCCGCCGCCCATGTCGATGCAGGCCGCGCCCAGCTCCTGTTCGTCCTCGACCAGCGCCGCAACGCCGCTGACATAGGCCGAAGAGGCCAGCCCGGCCAGTTCCAGATCGCAGCGTTTCACACAATGGGCGAGGTTCTGGATGGCCTGTGCATCCACCGTCAGCATGTGCATGTCACAGCCCAGCTCGTTGCCGATCTGGCCGCGCGGATCAATCAGCCCCGAGCGGTGATCCAGGATGAAATTCACCGGCTGCGCGTGCAGCACCTCGCGCCCGTGGCCAAAATCGGGCACGTCGCAGGCCGACAGCACACGCGCCACGTCCTGTTCATCCACCGTTGTGCCCAAAACATCGGAATTGCCCGCCAGTCCGTAAGAGCGCGGTTCCGCACCCGAAAAGGCCGCGATGACATGGTCGACCCGGATGCCCGCCATCTTCTGCGCCGCCTGCACCGAGGTGCGAATGGCGCGCTCTGTCTCGCCCATGGCGTGGATCTCGCCAAAGCGCACCCCGCGCGACCGCGTGGTCGCCGCCCCGATCACCCGGAAGCCGGACTGTCCCGCCAGCGAGCCGATGCCTTCGTCCGACGGGTCAGAGCCGTCAAACCGCAAGACGAGGCAGGCAATCTTGGACGAGCCGACGTCGAGGATCGCCACCACCCCGCGCTGCATTGCCGCGCGGCGCATGTTCCGCATCGCCCGCTGGGTTTCGTAAAGCTCGATCATTGTGTAACGCCCTTACCCGCCTCAATCGCCTTGATTTGCCACATCTGCTGTGTGGCCTCGTCCGTCATTCGTATCGTTGGCCGCCGCTGCAGCCGCAGGTCGACCGCCAACAGGTCGCGCGACAGCAGGTCCACCATTGGCGCCAGCGCCATGGCAATCGCCTGTTGCAGCGCCTGTTCGGCCCCGGTTTCCGGCAACATGATGCGCTGATCCCGGTCCAGAACCACATCCCAGCGCCGCGCGCCCACGCGTTCGAATCCGCGCAGCCGTGACCTGATCGGCCCGGTTACGGCGTACAGCCGCAGGGCTTCTTCCACCGCCAGTTCCGCCTCTTCGCCGGCGATCACCGGCAGATCGGAAAATTCGGCCCGCGCGCTGGCAGAGCCGACAAAGATACCCTCTTCGTCCAGCAGATGCAGGCCGTCTTCATTGCGCCACAGGACCACTGGCTGCCGTTGCACCACGTCCACCTGCAACACGCCGCCCTGCCGGACCCGCAGATCAGAGGATTTGACCGCGTCCAGCGCCGTCACAACCTGCTGCATCTCGTCCAGCTTCAGATCGAAAGAGGAGATCGGGAAATCAATCGGCAATTCACGCCGGATCGCCTCGGCCACTTCGGGCCCGGCGCCGTCGATCGCCATCAGCTTGACCTGAAATTCGGGGCGGTCTTCCACCGCAGCCCGCACATCGCTCAGCATCAGGTGAAATGCCGTGCGGTTTTCTTCCACCGCGAACCATGCCGCGCCTGCCCCGAAGCACAGGCCAAAGGGCAGCAGAACCCGCAGGGTAAAGCGGACCAGCGGCGTCAGCATCAGCCGCTCGATCCGGTATTTGAACTTGGAAGCGCGCGGGTCCAGCCGCGCCATTTGCGGATCGTCGCCCCCGTAGGCGTCTAGCGGTCGCATGAGGAATCCTCCACCATCCAGCCGCAGAACTGGCCAAAACTCAGTCCTGCCAGCGCAGCATGTTCGGGCGACAGCGATGTCGGCGTCATTCCGGGCTGGGTATTGGTTTCCAGCAGGATCAGCCCGTCGAGGCCCTTTGCCTCATCCCAGCGAAAATCGGTCCGGGTCACGCCCCGGCAGCCCAGCGCCTGATGGGCGCGCAGGGCATAGTCCAGACAGGCGTCGTAGATCTGCGCAGGCACATCCGCCGGGCACACATGCCGCGACCCGCCTGCCTTGTACTTGGCGTCATAGTCGTACCAGCCGTCGGTCACGATATCGGTCACGCCCAGCGCCCGGTCGCCCATGACCGTTGCGGTCAGTTCCCGTCCGGGGACAAAAGCCTCGACCATGACCACTTCGGGCATGGAGGCGTCCAGCACCGGCGGTCCGTTGGCGTCTTCATGCACAAGGTAGACGCCAACCGAAGATCCCTCGTTGTAGGGCTTGACCACGTAAGGCGGCGCCATCACATGCCGCGCCTGCACCTGATCCTTGTCCGCCAACAGGCTCTCGACCACCGGCAACCCGGCGGCGCGATAGACCTCCTTGGTCTTTTCCTTATCCATGGCAAGCGCCGATGCCAGAACGCCGGAATGCGTGTAGGGCAGGCGCAGCCATTCCAACAGCCCCTGCACACAGCCATCCTCGCCCCAGCGTCCATGCAGGGCGTTGAACACGACATCAGGCGCGGTCTCACCCAGCCGTTCGGCCAGGTCCGCACCAGCGTCCAGTTCCATGACTTCGTAGCCTTCGCCCCTCAAAGCGGCGGCGCATTCGCGCCCGGAGACAAGCGACACCTCGCGCTCTGCCGAGGGTCCGCCTTTCAACACCACCACTTTCGGGAGTGTCCTGCTCGACATTCCCAAATCGCCTCAACTGTCCGGGGGTTTGCCCCCCTCGTTCCCGTGGGATCGCCAGTGCGCCCCACGCTTGCCCTTTTTCAGCGGTTGATCCGCCTTGAAGTAGCGCAACCTGCCTGTGGTTGCGGGGCCCCTGCTCTTGATCTGTTGTCTTTGAGAGGCCCTAGCCGCGCGCCGGTTCCCCGACCCGCATGATTTCCCAGTGTAACTCTATTCCAGACTCTTGGAAAACCCTTTTTCTCACCTCTTCGCCCAGACCTTCCAGATCGGCGGCCGTGGCGCCGCCGGTGTTGACCAGAAAGTTTGAATGTTTGGGCGACATCTGCGCCCCGCCACGGGTCGCCCCGCGCAGTCCGGCGTCGTCGATCACCTTCCACGCCTTCAGGTCATGCGTGTCGTCCGCCTTGCCGGTCGAGGAAAACCCGGCCGGATTGCGAAAGGTGCTGCCCGCGGTGCGGTCTCTGGTCGGCTGGGTTTCATCGCGCTTTTTCAACTGCGCGTCCATTTTCGCCACCAAGGCGTCCGGATCGCCCTCTGCGCCCTCGAACACCGCCTCGATCACGACCCAGCCCTCGGGCAGGTCGCTTTGGCGGTAGCGCAGGTTCAGCCTGGACACTGGCAGGGTCACGATCTCGCCCGCCCGTGTCACCGCCGTCACCTCGATCAGGTGATCCGCCACGTAGGATCCGTAGCACCCCGCGTTCATCCGAACGGCGCCGCCGATGCTGCCGGGGATGGTGCGCAGAAAGGTCAGGTCGACCCCGCCTTCCGCCGCACGCCTGGCCACATGTGCATCCAGCGCCGCAGCTCCGGCACGCACCCGCGTGCCCTCGACTGAAATCCCGTTGAACCCGCGCCCCAGCCGGATCACCAGCGCCCGGATGCCGCCATCGCGCACGATCAGGTTCGATCCGACCCCGATGGGAAAGACCGGCACATCCCCCGGCAGATCCGCAAGAAAGGCGCAAAGATCATCGCGGTCCGCTGGCTGGAACAGCCAGTCCGCCGGTCCGCCGACACGCAGCCATGTCAGGTCATTCAAAGGGCGATCCGGCGTCAGCCGTCCGCGCGGAGTGGGCAAATCTGTCATGCGCCGGTTGCTAGGCCGCCGACGCGCATCCTGCAAGAGGGATCACGTCGCTTCCGCAAGTGTCCGCCACTGACGCCGCAAATGACCTATGATCGACCCGACCCCCAGCCCCAACAGCGCTGGCGCCAGCATCAGGAACCAGATCACCGCATATGTCAGCCCATCCAGCCCGGTCGCCGCCTCCTGCTCGACCAACATCCACAGGATGCCGCCGACCAGCAACAGCGCCAAAGCGGCGGCCACGATCCACTTGCCCATCTGCAGGGAAATCCATCCGGCGGCCAGACCGATCGACAGCGCAACGGCGGGAATAAGAAAAACCATCGCTCAGACCTCGGCCCGGGCAGGAGTTCCCGCCCCTTCGGCCCAGCCCAGCAAGGCCCCGATGCCGGTGGCCAGCGCCGCAGGCACGGCCACCCCCCAAAAGGCCAGCGTGTAGACAAAGACGTCGATGCCCACCGTGAACGTCTCGCGCCACAGCAGGTACAGCGCACCGAAGGTGAACATCAGAAACAGCCCAAAGGCCGCCTCCGGCCCGGCGCGGCGCAAGGCAGCATGACCCAGGATCAGGCCGATCAGAAAGCTCGAAAACGGAATGGCAAGCAGCATGTCGGTTCCCCTTTTGGTGTCGGGGAAATTCTGCGTGATCGGGGACAAGTGGCAAAGTCCGGAATCCCGGACCCGCCCGTTGGCGCGTCCGTAGCGTGGGATTTCAACCAGCCTCTTGCGTTCAGGCCCGCGACACCGATTGCCGCAGCCAGCGGACGAGGTAGCGCAGAGGCCAGCGCAGAATGCTCATCCCCGCAAAGAGAACGAACAGCCCGACCCAGGGACCGTTCTGGAAGGTGACATACCCGACAAGAGGAATGCCCAGCGCGATCAGCACATAGGCGCACGTCCAGTGATTGTCGCGCGACGGTATCATCGCAAGCACATTGGCCAGCACGGCCCATGTACAGGCAAAGATCAGCGATAGTGACATTTTCTGCCCTCCGTGTCCCCCCAGAGGTAGCAACAGAATGCGCCAGCCGCGCCAATCGCACAACCCCCGCTATAGATGCAATTGCAGAAAAAGAGGGGGTCGGTCACCGCGCCCGCAGTCGCCCACGACAAAACAGGCCCGCGACGGAACATAAAAGCCCCGCACGGCCCGCCATGGCGCAGGCTAAGCCCTGATGACGCAGGGCGCGCCGCTTTACGAGCCGGTCAGGACCGCCAGCGGAACCCTGATCCCGTGACCCTCGGGCGAAACGGTGAACACGCCATCGACCACATCGGTCTCTAACCGGACATCGCCGGTTTCCCCGGCAAACCACAGGCCCGCGCCGTCCCAGAGCAACAGAGGCTCAGTCTCGGTCGAGAGGTAGACAACAAGCGCGGCCGCCCCCTGCCCGCCACGGGCCACGCCATAATCGCACCGCGACCAGTCGGCTTCTCCGGCAGGCAGGCAATCCAGTTTCCCGATCTGATCGAACTCGCCGCCTTCGGCCCGGCTGCGGGCGGAGACGGCCTTGAGGAACTCGGCGGCGGCCCAGCCCTTGCGCCCGCTATCGTCGAGGAACACAACCGAACACCAGAGGCGCGTGCCGTGTGTCTCACACCCGCCGTTGCCAAATGTCGTGCCGACCGGGGCCCGATCGACGATATTTCCGTCCAGCGTCGGGCTCGCGCGGATGTTCAACCGGCTTGACACGCCGCTCACCACCACGCGGTCGGCCCCGCCAACGTCAGACGACAGACCGCGCGGGCCGTCCTGTGCCATTGCCGCGCCAGAGACGAAAATCATCAGCGCCGTGGCAAAACCGAAAGACCGCACGACCAAACCCGCCATCTTTTGAACGCCCCGGCTCAGACACCCCCCCCAGCGATTTTCGGGCAGAGCCCCGCTCGATACCGTTTCCTGCATCCGCGCGGGACTCGCGTTTCCAACCAGTGACGTCCGGTTCATGTTCATCTTTGAAGCCCCATCAAGACATGATCACAAAATCGCGGCCCGACCGATTGTCGGGATGCAGTGGCAGGTCGGTAAAGACAAAGATCATTCCGGGATGCACATACTCGCGCATGACCTGGTTGAAAGCCGCGTCCGACTTGACCCGATTCAGATCTCGCATCCCGTCGCTTCCATCTGCGCCATAGGTCAGTGCCTCCCAGTGCATGCCCTGCTGCTCTTCGTGCGCGCCACGCAAGACGAAGACATGCGACCCAAGCGGCTTTCCGTCCCAGATCAGCGGCCCGCTCGCCACTTCCCGGTCATTTTCGATCAAGAGGACGGTCTCGTCTGTTGACGACGCGATCAGCGATGTGACCGGATGCGCCTCGTCGATGTCCCAGTCAGAAGGGTGTTTTTTCGGCTTGAGCGTGGATAGAACGGTTTCAAATTCCTGCTCTGCATATCCGGCCAGGATCATTCCGGGATGCACCACGGATTCCGGCGCGGAATGGCTGTCGGCGATAATGACGGGCGTGCCCAGGTGGGTCACGTCGAAGAGGCGTGCGGAGAAATCCAGCGGCAACCGCACGCAGCCATGCGATGCCGGGTAGCCTGGCAGATTGCCCGCATGCAGCGCGATTCCGTCCCAGGTCAGCCGGTTCATGTTCGGCATCGGCGCGTTGTTGTAGGTCGAGGACCGGTGATCCCGATCTTTCTGAAGAACGACGAAGACCCCCGTCGGGGTGCCATGACCGGGCTTTCCGGTCGAACAGGTCGACACCGCGATGCGCACGCCGTTGCGGTAGACATGCACGCGCTGTTCCTCGATCGAAACCACCACGGCCACGGGTCCGTAAGGTTGCCGCTCTGGGTGCCAGGTGAATTCGCCCGGTTGAAGTTCGTGAATTTCCTTGAAGACATGCTGCCCCAGCACCGGGGCGGCCGCAAAGACCAGACCGGCCCCACAAGAAATTTCGAAGAGACGCCGCCGCGTCAGACTAGTATTCTTCGTCATCCGGATCACTCCCGCACAAAGCCCACCGAAACCGGTTTGGCACAAGTTTAGGTGTAGCGGTCAGGCCTGTCCACCAGATGTTGGCGGTTTTGCGACGATACACACCGGGCCGACGGGGCACGCACTTTTAGGGTCCAAAGGCCCAACTGGTGTCGACCGCAGGGAAACGAGGATCTTGCCGGGAATAGACCTCCGGGCGGATGTGTCAGGACAAACGGTCCCCGCAAGGGCCGCTTTTCATCTCGCCGGTGGACGTCCTTTCGGACGCCACATAGGCCCCTTTAACACGTTGGCGTAGGGCGGGGTTCACCCCGCCGCCTTCTCCAGCCGCTGCGGCAGACCGTTCGCCCAGGCCGAAATCGTGCCCGCCCCCAGGCAGACCACCATGTCGCCGGGCTGCGCCTGCTCGCGCACCAGCCGCTCCAGATCATCCTCGTCGCGGATCGCGCGGGCGTGGCGGTGTCCGTGACGCACAAGGCCCGCCACCAGATCATCCCGCGATGCGCCCGGGATCGGGTCTTCGCCGGCGGCAAAGACCTCGGCGATGGCGACCACATCCGCCTCATTGAAGCAGGAACAGAATTCCTCGAAGTGGTGCGACAGGCGCGAATAACGGTGCGGTTGGTGCACCGCGATCACCCGGCCTTCACTGGCTTGCCGCGCCGCTTTCAACACGGCGGCGATTTCCACCGGGTGGTGGCCGTAGTCGTCGATGATGGTGACGCCGTTCACCTCGCCGACCTTGGTAAAGCGCCGGTTGACGCCACCGAAGGCCGCCAGTGCCTCGCGAATCTCCTCACCGGTCATGCCCAGATGGCGCGCCACGGCGATGGCCGACAACGCGTTGGACACGTTGTGATCCCCCGGCATCGGCAGGGTCATGCCCTCGATCGTTTCACCGGTTTTCTGGAACACCACGTCGAAATGCGCCACGCCCGCCTTGTAGGTCAGGCCCACGGCGCGGACGTCGGCCTGCGCGTTGAAGCCATAAGTGACGACACGGCGATCCGAAACCCGCCCCACCAGTGCCTGCACCTCGGGGTGATCGGTGCAGCAGACCGCCAGCCCGTAGAACGGAATGTTCGACACGAACTGGTAAAAGCCGTCGCGCAGGTTTTCGATGCTGCCCCAGTGCTCCATGTGCTCGGGGTCGATGTTGGTCACGATGGCCACCGTCGCAGGCAGACGGTTGAAGGTGCCGTCGCTCTCGTCGGCCTCGACCACCATCCATTCGCCCTGCCCCATGCGCGCGTTGGAGCCGTAGGCATGGATGATGCCGCCGTTCACCACCGTCGGGTCGAACTTGCCCGCGTCCAGCAGCGTTGCCACCATCGTCGTGGTGGTGGTCTTGCCATGCGTTCCGGCCACGGCGACGTTGGATTTCAGCCGCATCAGTTCGGCCAGCATCTCGGCCCGGCGCACCACCGGCAGACCGCGCCTGCGCGCCTCGTCCAGCTCCGGGTTGCCCGGCTTGATCGCCGAAGAGATCACCACGACCTCGGCGCCTTCAAGGTTCTCGGCCCGCTGGCCTTCGAAAACTTGCGCGCCCAGCTCGGTCAGCCGCTGCGTGATCTTCGAGACCTTCAGGTCAGAGCCCTGAACGGAATAGCCATGGTTCAGCAGCACCTCGGCGATGCCCGACATGCCGATCCCGCCAATGCCTACAAAATGGATCGCGCCCACGTCGCCGGGCAGCTTTGTCGCCCCGGTCATGCAGGCGCTCCGCTCAATCGCCAGATCCTTCATCCGCCAGTCCCTCGTCTTGGTTTTTTGTATATCCCGCCAGTTCTTCGACCAGCGACGCCAAGTGCTCTGCCGCTTCCGGCTTGCCGACCCGCAGCGCCGCCTGCGCCATGCGGATCGCACCTTTTTCGTTCGACAACACGGCATGGATCGCCGTGGTCAACTCCTCGATCGTCAGCTTGCTTTCCGGCAACCGGATCGCCGCACCGGCCTCGACCAGCGCCTGCGCATTCGCCGTCTGATGGTCGCCCGTGGCATGCGGATAGGGGATCAGGATGCTGGGCCGCCCGATCACCGCGATATCCGCAACCGAGGAGGCGCCCGCGCGTGAAATCACCAGCTGCGCCTCGCTCATCCGCGCCGGCACATCGTGGAAAAAGGGCATCACATCCGCGTCCAGCCCGTTTTCCGCGTAATAGGTCGCCACCCGCTCCACGTCTTCCTCGCGCGCCTGATGGCTGACCCGCAGGTTGCCCACCATGTCCAGCGGCAAGGCCGCAATCGCCGGCGGCACCACGTCCGAGAGCGCCCGCGCGCCCTGCGATCCGCCGATCACGAGGATCGACATCGGGTAAGGCCCCGGCGCGATATAACCCGCACCCGCCCGGTCCCAGACCGTATGGCGCACCGGGTTGCCGGTATGCACGCCCTCGACGCCCTCCGGCAGCTCTGTCGGCCAGGTCCCGCAGGCGATCACATCGACCTTGGGCGCGAACCATGTGTTCACCCGGCCCAACACGCCGTTCTGTTCGTGGATCATCCGTGGCAGTTTCAACAGCCATGCGGCGGTCAGCGCAGGAACGCTGGGATAGCCGCCAAAGCCCACCACCACGTCGGGCCTGTCGCGCCGCAACCCGAATATCGCGGACAGGACTCCAGTGGCCAGCCGGAACGGAACCAGCGCCTTGGCAAGCACCCCGCCCCGTTCGAAGGTGGCCGAGGATACCGTCTCGATCTCGATCCCCTCGGGAAAGGCGCCCGTGTACCGCGCGCCCCGCGCATCGGTCGACAGCTTCACCCGCCAGCCACGCGCCAGCATGACCTCGGCCAAGGCCTGCGCCGGGAACATATGTCCCCCGGTGCCACCCGCCGCCATCACCAGCAAAGGCCTGCGCTCGCCCATTTCCCCACTCCGTCACAGATCCACGCGCCGATATACCATCCCCGGGCAAGCGTCCATCACAAGGGGCAAGGCGGCAAGTTATCGCGCATGGATCATGGCTCACCGGCCACGGCCGCGCAGGATATCGCGGATCTCTCCTTGTGGTCGCGTCCGCGTGAAGGCCAGCAACATGCCAACCGCGATCCCGCCCGCAATCAGGGAGGACCCGCCATAGCTGACAAAGGGCAGCGTCATGCCCTTGGCGGGCAGCAGCCGCACCGCGACGCCCATGTTGATCATCGCCTGTACGCCGAACATCGCCGCCAGACCGGTGCCCGCCAGTCGGATAAACGGGTCACGTTCGCGCATCAGCCGCATGAAACAGCGCAGGATGATGACCGCATAGAGCGTCAGCACCGCCATCACCATGATCAATCCGTACTCTTCTGCCGCAACGGCGATAATGAAATCCGTATGCGCGTCCGGCAAGCTCCATTTCACGGTGCCTTCACCGACACCGACGCCCAGAAATCCACCTTCGCGGATTGCGTTTTCGGCATAGCCAAGCTGCGAGGTCGGATCGACCTCGGGGTTCAGGAAACCGTCAAAGCGGCGCTGAAAGTGTTCCGAATTGTTGTAGGCGAACATGCCACCCAGTACGACCACACCCGCAAGCCCGACCAGCAGCAGCATCGGCGCGCCGCCGACGAACCACATCACGCCCCAGCCGAACAGCACCAGCGCCGCCTGACCAAAGTCCGGTTGAAATGCCAGCAGCAGCACGATCGCGATCATCAGCACAAAAGAATACAGCCTGCCCGGAGGACCGGTCAGTTCCTGACTCGCCGCCATCAGCCATGCGGTCACGATCACGAAGACCGGTTTCAGAAATTCCGAGGGCTGCACGCTGGCAAACCCGAGGCTGTACCACCGCACCGCCCCTTTGCCGAAGTCCGTGCCCAGCACCGGCAGCAGGGCCATTGCGACGAAGGCCCCGAGGAACCCCAAGACCGCCAACCGCCGCACCATGACCGGGCTCATCATCGAGGTGAGGATCATCGCCATAATCGCCAGCCCGCCGAAAAAGGCCTGCCGCTGCACATAGTAGAACGGCGGCAATCCGATCCGTTCCGCCAGCGGCGGCGAGGCCGCAAGGCCCAACAGCAAACCGACCCCGAAAAGCATGAGAATGCAGGACAGGGTCCACTTGTCCACTGTCCGCCACCACTTGGGCAAAACAGGCTCGCCACCCGCCACGGGCACCGTGCCGTAAACCATCTCTGTCATCTGAACACCGCTCTACTGCCTCGAACCGCCCGTTTGCCGGGTCTGACGGCCAGTGTAGCGCGAATTGGCGCACCGATCCAAAGGAATCGCCAGCCTGCTCCGGCGCTGTGCCCCCCAAGCAACGCTGGCGCAGGCGCGGAAAATTGCTTTGCAAATCTGGAGGATTCAAACCGCGGACTGCATCGCAGGTTGATGCCAAACCGCTGGCCAAATGCGCAAATTGCCCCTATTGCGCCCGCCATGCATGTTTCCACCCTGATCCTTGGCGCCGGTGCCGCTGGCATGATGGCCGCCGCCCATTCCGGGCCGGATGTCCTTGTCATCGACCATGCGAAAAAGCCCGGTGAAAAGATCCGCATCTCCGGTGGTGGGCGGTGCAATTTCACAAATATGTACTGTGATTCCAATGCCTTCCTGTCGCAGAATCCGCATTTCATGAAGTCCGCGCTGGCGCGCTACACGCAATGGGACTTCCTCGATCTGGTCGGGCGCCATGGCATCGCCTGGCATGAAAAGACGCTGGGGCAGCTTTTCTGTGACGGAAAATCCACGCAGATCGTGGATATGCTGATGAAGGAAATGGAGAAATCCGGCGCGCGCCTCTGGTTGCAGACCACGGTCAAGTCCGTTCGCAACGCAGATGGCCTGTTCCGCACCCGGGTCGAACGCTCAGGCGAACCTATTGAAATCACGTCGCGAAACCTGATCCTCGCCACCGGCGGCAAGTCCATTCCCAAGATGGGGGCAACCGGGCTGGCCTATGACATCGCCACCCAGTTCGGCCACCAGATCACCGAAACCCGCCCCGGTCTGGTGCCTCTGACCTTCGGCGACCGTTTCGCGCCGCTTGCAGGTGTTTCGACCAGCACCCTGATTTCAAACGACAAAGCCAGCTTCCCCGAGGCGCTTCTGTTTACCCATCGCGGCCTCTCCGGTCCCGCAATCCTGCAAATTTCCAGCTACTGGCACGAGGGGCAGGAGATCACTGTCAACCTGCTCCCTCAGACCGATCTTGCGACCATTCTCAAAGAGGCGCGGCAGACCGAAGGCCGACAGGCCCTCACCACCGCCCTCGGCCAGAATCTGCCCGCAAGGCTTGTCAGCTTCCTCACGCAGGAGATTGATCTGAAAGGGAATATCGCAGACCTCTCCGACACCCGCATAGAGGCTCTGACCGATCACCTCACCCACTGGCGCCTGAAACCTACCGGGTCCGAAGGCTATCGCACCGCAGAGGTCACACTGGGCGGCATCAGCACCAAAGGCTTGGACTCCAAATCCATGATGTCAAAGCATCTTCCCGGTCTTTACGTGATCGGCGAGGCGGTCGACGTCACCGGCTGGCTGGGCGGCTACAATTTCCAATGGGCATGGTCGTCGGCGGTTGCTGCCGGACACCATATTGCAAACACCTGAGATCGCGGCGTCATTCCGGGCCGGTTTCAGATCTGACGCAGGCGATGAAATCCTCTCCGCGCTTCTCGAAATTGTCGTATTGGTCAAAACTGGCCGCTGCCGGGGCCAGCAGGACAACTTCGCCCGGTTTCGCATCGGCGCTGGCACGGGCCACCGCCTTTGCCATTTCGATACAGATTTCCGCATCAATACCAGGCAGTTGAAGGGCAAAGCTCTCAGCCTCCCGGCCGATGACATAAGCCTTGACCACATGGCTCAGGCCCGGCTGCAACGCCTCCAGCCCGCCTTCCTTCATCAGCCCGCCGCAGACCCAGCGGATTTTGGCGAAGGCCTGCAGCGCTTTCAGGGCAGAGTCCACGTTTGTCGCCTTGGAATCATTGACATAGGTGACGCCGTTCAACTCGGCCACTCGCTGGCTGCGGTGCGGCAGGCCGGCAAAACTGCGCATCCCCGACTCGATCTGGCGCGGAGCAAGTCCAAGGCTCCGGCAGGCGGCATAAGCGGCACAGGCGTTTTGGTGGTTGTGCGCGCCAGGCAGACCGGCGATCTCGCGCAAGTCGATGGAGCCCACCTGCCGCCCCTTGCGCCATTCGGACAGAAACCCTTTACGCACATAGACATACCAGCCGGGACCAGACAGTTTTGATCCGCTGGACACGCGGATCACCCGGTCATCTGCCCGCCCTTCGGACAGTTGACCGGCCAGGAACTGGCCCTCGACCTCATCGACGCCGATCACGGCGCGGTCCGGTCCGCCCTCGGCGAACAACCGGCGCTTGGCCGCGAAATAGCCGCCCAGCCCCGCGTGCCGGTCCAGGTGATCGGCAGAAAAATTCGTGAAAACAGCAACATCCGGCGTGAGACTGCGTGCAAGTTCGGTCTGGTAGCTGGACAGTTCCAGCACCACGACACCGCCGTCCTCGGGGGGATCGATGTCCAGTACACCGCGTCCGATGTTCCCCGCCAACTGGCTTGACCGGCCTGACGCGGTCAGGACGTGATGGATCAGTGCCGAGGTTGTGGACTTGCCGTTCGACCCGGTGACCGCAATCACCTTGGGCGGCGCGTCGTAGGTGTCCCACCCCTCCCCCAAGCTTCTGAAAAACAAGCCAATGTCGTTGTCCACCGGCACCCCGGCCTTCAGCGCCGCCGCGATGACGCCATTGGGCTGCGGGTAGAGATGCGGGATGCCGGGAGATGTGACCAGGCAGGCCACATCGTCAAAAGCCTCGGGCCGGTCCAACCGCCGCGCCTCGAACCCTTCCGCCTCGGCCCGTTCGCGCGCAGAGGGCGTGTCGTCCCAGACCGCGACCTGCGCACCACCCTCGCGCAGCGCCCGCGCCGCTGACAGGCCCGACCGGCCCAGTCCAAGCACCGCGACAACCGCTCCGTCAAATCCGCGAACCGGGATCATGGCCCCTCTCCCATCACTTCAGAAATGCAGCGCAACCCACTGATTCAGCGTACCTTCAGCGTCGCCAGACCGATGATGGCCAGGATCAGCGAGATGATCCAGAACCGGATCACGATGGTCGGCTCGGCCCAGCCCTTTTTCTCATAGTGGTGGTGAATCGGGGCCATCAGGAACACGCGTTTCCCGGTTCGCTTGAAGTACAGCACCTGGATGATGACCGACAGCGCCTCGACCACGAACAACCCGCCGACAATGGCCAGCACGATCTCGTGCTTTGTCGCCACGGCGATGGCCCCGAGAGCCCCGCCAAGGGCCAAAGACCCGGTATCACCCATAAAGACCGCAGCAGGCGGCGCATTGTACCAAAGGAACCCCAGACCGCCGCCCGCGACCCCTGCTGCAAAGACGAGAATTTCGCCCGTACCCGGCACGTAATGCACGTCCAGATATTCAGAGAAATCGACCCGGCCCACTGCGTAGGCGATCACACCCAGTGTCGAGGTCGCGATCATCACCGGCATGATGGCCAGCCCGTCCAGCCCATCCGTCAGATTGACCGCATTGGCCGCCCCCACAATCACGATCATCGCGAAGGGTATGAAGAAGAATCCGAGATACAGCAGCGCGTCCTTGAAGATCGGGAATGCCAGTCTGTATGACAGCTCATCCGGGTGGTACAGAGAGGCCCAGTATCCCGCGATACCCGCAATGACAAATCCCAGTAAAAGCCGCACCTTGCCGGACACACCTGCGGTGTTCTGCTTGCTGACTTTGGCATAATCGTCAGCAAAGCCGATCGCCGCATAGGCCATGGTCACAAAGAGCACGATCCAGACAAAGGGATTGTCCAGCCGCGCCCAGAGCAGCGTCGAGGTGACCAGCGCCCCGATGATCAACAGGCCGCCCATCGTGGGCGTGCCGGCCTTGGCGAAATGTCCTTCGGGTCCGTCGTCGCGGATCGGCTGGCCCTTGCCCTGCCGCTTGCGCAGCACGTTGATCAGCGGCCGCCCGAACAGGAAGCCAAAGACCAGCGCGGTCAGAAAGGCCGCGCCCGCGCGGAATGTGATATACCGGAAGAGGTTGAAGACGTCGCCGCCGTCGCTGAGCTCTGTCAGCCAGAAAAGCATGATTTACTCCCTCTACCCCTCAAGGTCCGGTGTCGCTTGGCGCAATTTCCGGATCGCGTCAACCACGCGGCCCACCCCCATCGAAAGCGAGCCCTTGGCCAGCACCACATCGCCCGCATCCAGATCGCGCGCCACACGCTGGGCCATCTTTTCCGCTGTTTCGGTCCAGTGGCCGCGTTTTTCGGTGGGCAATTCCTGCCAGAGGTTCCGCATCAAGGGGCCGATGCAATGCACGACGTCGATCTGTTCGATCGCGGGCACCTGCGCCACCGCTCGGTGCAGCGCAACTTCTTGGGAACCCAGCTCTTTCATGTCTCCTAGGTACGCAATGCGCCGCCCCCGCTCGACCCGGCCAATACCATTTCGCGGCTCTGCCGCTGCCAGCACTTCCAAAGAGGCCGCCAGCGAGGCCGGATTGGCGTTATAGGCGTCGTCGATCAGTTCGACGCTTTTGCGCGCATCAACCGGGTCCAGCCTGATCTGCTCTCTCTGGCCGCGCCCCGCGCCGGGCGCCCATTGGCCCAACCCGATCACGGTAAGCGCCGGGTCCAGACCCAGTGCATCCGCCACCGCCAACACGCCCATCGCATTGACGGCGAAATGGCGGCCCGGGGCCATCACCTTGAAAAGACGTGATTCAATGCCGGCGCGGCCGCGCGCCACCGTGCAGTCATCGCGCACCGTGGCGATCATCATCCGGTATTGGTTGCAGGCTTTTTCGCCAAATCCGACCGCCCAACGCCGTCCCTCCTGCGCCTTTTCGCGCAGAATGCCGCTGACCGCGAGGTCACCGTTGAACACGGCTGTGCCATAAGCCGACAGCCCGTCAAAGATTGCCGCTTTTTCGTGGGCGATGCCTTCGAGGTTCTCGAAGGCGGCCAGATGCGCGGGGGCGACCGTGGTGATCATCGCCACATCGGGCCGCGTCATGCGGGCCAAAGGCGCGATCTCACCGGGGTGGTTCATGCCGATCTCGATCACCGCGAAATCCACATCGCGCGGCATCCGGGCAAGTGTCAGAGGCACACCCCAGTGGTTGTTGTAACTTTTCTCGGCGGCGTGGACACTGCCCTGCGCCGCCAGCACCGTGCGCAGCATCTCCTTGGTGGATGTCTTGCCGACCGAGCCGGTCACCGCCACCACCTTGGCCCCTGTCCGTCTGCGCGCCGCTTCACCCAGCGCTTCAAGCCCGGCCTGCACGTCATTGACCAAAAGGAGCGGCGCGGAACTGTCCACGCCCTCGGGCACAAAGCTGACCAGCGCCGCCGCCGCACCCTTGTCCAGCGCCTGTTGCACGAAGTCATGGCCGTCGCGGGCCGCCTTCAGTGCCACGAACAGGTCGCCGGATTGCAAAGTACGTGTGTCGATGGAAACACCGGTCGCCTGCCAGTCACAGGGCGTGGTGCCGCCGGTGGCGGCGACCGCCTCGGCAGAGGTCCAGAGCGGCGTGCTCACAGCCCCCTCCCGTCCAGCGCCGCCACCGCCACGCTGGCCTGTTCGACATCGTTGAAAGGATATTCCGTGTCGCCGACGATCTGTCCGGTCTCATGCCCCTTGCCAAGGATCAGAAGGGCGTCGCCCGGGCCCAACCCGTCGACGCCGCGCAGGATCGCCTCGGCCCGGTCAGCCACCTCCAGCGCCTCCGGCGCGCCGTCCATCACCGCGCGGCGGATGACGGCGGGATCTTCGGTGCGCGGGTTGTCGTCGGTGACGATCACGCTGTCGGCATGCTCGGCGGCGGCAAGGCCCATCAGCGGGCGCTTGCCCTTGTCCCGGTCGCCGCCCGCGCCGACGATGGCCACCAGACTCCCCATCACATGCGGGCGCAATGCCCGACAGGCGGTGGCCACGGCATCCGGCGTATGGGCATAATCGACAAAGACCGACGCGCCGTTTTCCCGCCGGGCGGCCAGTTGCATCCGCCCGCGCACCGTCCCCAGGAGGGGCAGCACGTCGAAAACATCCTCAGGGTCGCCGCCGCAGGCGATCACCAGCCCGGCGGCGACCAGAATGTTCTCGGCCTGGAAGCCGCCGATCAGACGCAGACGTTCCTGCCGCACAAGCCCCTCGAAACTCAGGCGGATTTCCTGACCCGTGGCGTCAAAGCGCTGCGCCTCCAGGCACAGGTCCGCTGCCTCGCGGCCCACCGTCATGACCTCCTGCCCCCGCGCCCGGGCGATCGCCAGCATGTCCACGCCGCGCGGATCGTCGATGTTGATGACGGCAATGCCATCCTCGGGCAGCACCCGCGCGAACAGCCCCGCCTTGGCGGCGAAATACTCGTCAAAGCTTTCGTGGTAATCTAGGTGATCCTGGGTGAAGTTGGTGAACCCGGCCGCGGTCAGTGTCACCCCGTCCAGGCGGCGCTGCGCCAACCCGTGAGAGGAGGCCTCCATCGCCGCATGGGTCACACCCGATTGCGCGGCCCCCGACAGCATCCGGTGCAGGGTGATCGGCTCTGGCGTGGTGTGTTTCAACGGCGCCTGCCAATCGCCCTCGACCCCGGTGGTGCCGAGGTTGATTGCCCGCAGGCCCAGTTCCTGCCAGATCTGCCGGGTGAAGGTCGCCACCGATGTCTTGCCATTGGTCCCGGTGACCGCAACCACGGTGTCCGGCTGCGAGCCGAACCAAAGCGCCGCTGTATAGGCCAGCGCCTGACGGGGATCTTCGGCAATGATCAGGGCGGCGTCAGAAGCCGCCAGTTCCGCCTCGGCGATCCTTGCGCCGCGTGCATCGGTCAGCACCGCGCCCGCGCCCATGCGCAGCGCGTACTGGATGAAATCTCCGCCATGCACCCGCGTGCCCGGCAGCGCGGCAAAGAGGAACCCCTCCTTTACCTCGCGGCTGTCCACGGCGAGCCCGGTGACAGTGGCATCCCGCCCGCCCCGCGCCCGCAGGCCCAGTTCAGACAGGCTCTTGCTGATGATCTTGCGCTCCGAAGCCATAGTGTCGCCCCCCAGCGATCTGGTCACATACCTCACACACCTCAGTCAGAGGCGGTCGTCGACGTCTTCAAATGCCTCTGATCGTAGGAGGGACGCAAGCCCAGAAGCGGCGCAATCCGCTCGATCATCTGCGCAGCCACGGGAACAGCGGTCCAGCCGGCGGTTCTGCGCGGCTTTTGACCAGAGGTTTCCACCGGCTCGTCCAGGGTCACGATCAGCACGTACTCCGGGTCATGCGCCGGGAACAGCGCGGCAAAGGTGGCGATCACCTTGTCATCGTAATAGCCGCCGCCGCGCTCCTTGGGCTTGTCCGCCGTGCCGGTCTTGCCGCCGACGTGATAGCCCTCGACTTCGGCGAAGCTGGCGGTGCCCTTGGGATCGTTCACCACCTTGCGCAGCATGACGCGCGCATCCGCCGCCACGTCATCGCGCACCAGCTTGTCGCCCAACAGCGGCGTGTCCCGCTTCAACAGGGTCGGTTCTACCACATGCCCACCGTTGCCCAGCATCGCATAGGCCGCCGCCAGATGCACCGGCGTGACCGAAATGCCGTGGCCATAGGAAATCGTCACCGCCGACAGATCGGTCCAGCGCGCCGGAATCAGTGGCTTGCCGCCCTTCGCCTCGACAATTTCCAGCGTCGGCGCTTCGAACATGCCAAGGTTCTTCAGAAAGCTCTGCTGGCGCTCGCGCCCGATCATCAACGCCAGCTTGCCGGTTCCCCGGTTCGAGCTGCGCACGATCACATCCTCGACCGACAGCTTGCCATAGTTCTTGTTGTTGAATTCGCCGATCCTGTGGCCACCGATCTTGAACGGCGGCGCGGTGTCGATCATCGTGTTCTTGTTGACCAGCCCCAGTTGCAGCGCCTGCGCGGCGGTCAGGATCTTGAAGGTCGAGCCAAGCTCATAAACCCCCTGCACTGCCCGGTTGAACAGCGGGCTGTCGCTGGGGTTGCCCTCGGTCGGGGGGCGCGGACGGTCGTTGGGGTCGAAATCCGGCAGGCTGGCGATGGCAATCACCTCGCCGGTGTGCACGTTCATCAATACGCTGGCCGCGCCCTTGGCGTTCAGCAGCTTCATGCCCGCGTAAAGCACGTCCTCGGTCGCCGCCTGAATGGACAGGTCGATGGACAGTTGCAACGGCGCGCCTTCGCGGGCGGGGTCCTGCAATTCACTGTCGAAATACTTCTCGATGCCCGCAGTGCCGACCACCTCGGCCGAGGCGACGCCCTGCCTGCCGAACCGCGTCCCGCCCATCACATGCGCCGCCAGTGCGCCGTTCGGGTACAGCCGCATCTCGCGCGGGCCGAACAGCAGGCCAGGTTCGCCGATGTCGTGCACTGCCTGCATCTGCTCGGGGCTGAGTTTCTGCTTGACCCAGATGAACTTGCGATCGGGGTCAGTAAATCGCTTGACGAGCTTTTCGACTTCCATCTCGGGAAAGATCTTGGCCAGCGCTTTGGCCGCGTGCATCGGGTTCACCATCTGGTGCGGATGCGCGTACAAGCTGTGGGTCGACATATTGGTGGCCAGAACCCTGCCCCGCCGGTCGACGATATCCGCGCGGGTCGAGATGATAGAGGCACCGGTCGCCTGTGCGCGCGGCTCTCTGGGTTCCGAGGCGGACAGCATCCCCATCTTGGCGCCGATTATCCCGTAGGCGCAGACGAACATGACCGCCAGAACCAGCAAACGCCCCTCGGCCCGCAGCCGCAGCCTGTCGCGCATGTCCTCATGTCGCAGACGCAGATTCTCGCGTTCGATGACGTCCGGGTTCTCGCCGTTCTGGCGGGCCTCAAGGATGCGGGCAAGCGGGCGAAGGGGAATGCGCGTCATGGTTTCGTCGCTCCATAGGAGGTGACGTCGATCGGTTGGGTCAGATCAATGATTTCGGGCTGCGGATAAGAGATCTGGTCGATACCGGCAAACTGGTCGGGACGCAGCGGCAACAGGCTGAGCCGTGCGAAATTCATCACCGTCAGGTCTTGCAGCCGGTCGGGGCGGTTCAAGTAGGCCCACTCCGCCCGCAGGATGGCAAGCCGTTCGCGCGCGGCACCGATGTCGCGCCGCAGGTCGTCCACGTTGTCCAGTTCGGCCTGCGTGCGATAGTTTTCGTGATAGGCCCAGTAGCCGGACCCGATGACCGCGAGGGCCGAGAGCAGGAACAACAGGCTGCGCATCTCATCGTCTCCTTGTGGTCTTGGTGGATTTCGCCGCCATCTGCGGCATCGACAGTTCCGCCGCCTCGACGGGCCGCGCGGGAATGTCCGTGCGCCGCGCGACACGCAGCTTGGCCGACCGCGAGCGCGGGTTGACTTTCAGCTCATCCGCGTCCGGGCCAACCGCCTTGCGCGTCAGCACCTCGAAGGGTTCGGTCGCGGCGGCGGCCTCGGTGGCGTAGCGGTTGACGTGGGTTTTCTTGTCGCCGTGCAGTTGGAAAAAGCGTTTCACCATGCGGTCCTCGACCGAATGAAAGGTGACAACCGCCAGCCGGCCGCCCGGTTTCAGCACCCGCTCGGCAGCCATCAGCCCCTGCCACAGCGCGTCATATTCCCCGTTCACGGCGATCCGCAGGGCCTGAAAGCTGCGGGTTGCGGCATGGGCCTGTCCGGGCTTGGTGCGCCCGATCACCCGCTCGATCAAGCCGGCCAGCGGCAAGGTCCGGTCAAAGGGACGGTCCTGCACGATGGCGCGGGCGATGCGGCGCGATTGCCGCTCTTCACCGTATATATACAGGATGTCGGCCAGGTCCGACTCTTCGGCAGCGTTGAGGATGTCTGCCGCAGACGGCCCGTCCTGCCCCATCCGCATGTCCAGCGGGCCGTCCCTCATGAAGGAAAAACCGCGCTCGGCCCGGTCCAACTGCATTGAAGACACACCCAGATCCAGCACCACGCCGTCCACGGCCTCTGCCGCCTTGTCCATCTGTGCGAAATTTCCTTGCCACAGCGCCAGCCGGTCGCCGTACTCGGCGCCCCAGTCGCGCGCCAGCTCATGCGCCAGCGGATCACGGTCGATCCCGATCACCTGATCGGCACCCGCCTCCAGTAATCCGCGTGCATAGCCGCCCGCGCCCAAGGTGCCATCGATCCAGACCCCCTCGACCGGCGCAACCGCCTCCAGCAAGGGACGCAACAGCACCGGGACATGAGGCGCGCCGCCGGTATCCGCAGCCGGCCCGGCCACTCAAAGATCCTCCAGGGCGTCCAGCAGCTCCATCGGGTCGTCCGGCAGGTCGATCGGCATATCCTCGGCGGTCACCACGTCGGTCGGGACGTAGCGGTCCGAGCTCCAGATCTCGAACTTGTTCAGATTGGCCACGGCCCAGGCGTCGGCCCCGATGCCGAAACGCGCGCGGAACTTGCCCGACAACACCAGCCGCCCGGTTTCATCCACCGAAGCCGGGGTTGCGCCCGTCGAATAGATGCCGGTCAGCGCCTTCTTGGCGGCCCCGGCCTTCAGCTTTTCGATCCGCGCCTCGATGTCCTCGATTTCGCGCACGGTATAGACCTCAAGGCACTTCTGCCGCGGATCGCCGGTCACGATGACAAGTTTGGGGTTGGCATTTTCCTTGGAGGTGGGGTCCCAGTCGGGGTCGCCTGCTTCGAGGACACGGCGAAAGTCGGCCGGAACGGACATCCGCCCCTTGCCATCGACCTTCAGTCGATGCTCACCTCTGAACCTCAGCCTGCGGCTCACTGCCCTCGGCCCCTCTTCCCCCGTTTGAAACGAAATGCGGCGGGTTGATCAGCTGCCATTGATCAACCCGCCGCTTGACCCGCTAAGCGGGTGTCTCCGACTGCGCGCGCCACCTGGGGGGATGTCTGCTCGCCCGCGCGCCGGATCCTTGTTGTCACGATGAGAGCGGATGCCTGTATGAAACCTGCTCTTGTTGTTTTTATGAGTTCGGTGTGTGGGGTCTTGTTCGCCCCGTCTCCGTCTCATCGTGTGAACTAGGGATGCCATGGGAAACTATGGGGATCAACTGTTTTTTACGGGAATTTTGCAAAACCTGCCATAGCCAGGCCTTGGAAAATAGGGCAAATTCAACTCAAGAGAGCAGAAAATGCGCAAACCTAGCGGAACCATGCAGAACAGCACACAAGATGTAGACCGCCCTCACCGTCCCAAAAAATTCCCATCCAATCCCAGAAAAATGCCCATCAAGGCCCGCAATGCCCGTGAACACAGGGCCAACACCGGGGATCTAACCCGAATCCTGCCCGCGAATCACGCCGGAATCGTCATTTCGACCGAGATTCGGCAAGGATTCGCCATTTTCGACCAGCCCACCCCAGATTCCGTCCCATCAAATCCCACAAGTAACCGGCAATCCCTTGCCCGGCCTGCCCGACACAGGTGCAAAGCGCGGAATTTCATGCCATCAAATCCCAAGGCCCCCGTCGGCCCAACCCGAAGGCGCATCCATGCTGAGCACAATTCCTGAATTCCTCGACCGCGGCGGCCCGGCACTCTGGGCCATCTTCGGGCTGTCGGTCCTTACCCTGACGCTGATCCTGTGGAAGCTGTTGCAGCTTCTGCGCGCCGGTACATGGAAACGCGCAAACGCGGAAACCGCGCTGCGGTTCTGGGGACAGGGGCAGACCACGCTTGCGCTGTCACATATCTCGTTCGATCCCTCCCCCCGTTGCCGAGTGGTGCAGGCGGCGATGCAGGCCCGCCTGTCGATCCCAGAGGATGACGCGCGCGAGGAATCCGCCCGGCAAGCCCGCATGGTCCTGAACGAGACGCGTCTTGGCCTGCGGCTGCTGGATCTGGTCGTGACCATCGCGCCGCTGCTGGGATTGCTGGGCACCGTCTTGGGGATGATCGACGCCTTTCAGGCCTTGCAGGACAGTGGCCAGCAGGCAGATCCGGCCAGCCTTGCCGGCGGCATCTGGGAGGCGCTGTTGACCACCGCCGCCGGTATGGCCGTCGCCATCCCCGCAAGTGTCGCGCTGGCGCTGTTCGACGGCATCGCCGATCAACTGGCGCTCGACCTCGAAGACCTCGTGACCCGCGTCTTCACCACCCCCTGGGCCTATACCGAAGACGCCGAAGAGGCGGAGACAGAGTAGATGCTGAACCTGCCCGTCTCTCCGCGCCGCAGACGGCCCAGCCTGACGCCGATGATCGACGTGGTCTTTCTGTTGCTGGTCTTCTTCATGCTGGTGGCGCGGTTTGGCGGCGGCGAGGGCATCTCGCTGCTGCTGGCGGCGCCGGGCGGGCAGACGCCGTATTCCGGCCCGCCGCGTCTTGTGACTGTCCTGCCCGACACGGTCCAATTGAACGGCCTGCCGGTGACGGACCTGTCCGCAGCACTTGCCCCCCTGATGCAATCACACACGGACGTGATCCTGCTGCGCCCGGCCGCAGGCACGGACATTGACCGGATGCTTGCCGTGATGGCCGGACTAAAGGAGGCTGGACTGACGCGGCTGGCCGTGGTGGAGTGATCCCATGGGGCCTGTTCGCCTTCGCAAACCCACTCGTTTCTGGCCCGGCCCGCTGAAACCGCGCCCCGAGCCAATCGTGCCCATGATCAACATCGTCTTCCTGATGTTGATGTTCTTCCTGCTGGCCGCACATTTTTCCGACCCGTCATCCGGCGGAACCCGTGCACTCACCACAGATGTGGCCCCGCAACCGGCGCAGCGCCTTCTGATCCTTGCCCGCTCGGGCGCGCTCACCTTTGGTGCGCTGTCCGGGCCAGAGGCGATCAGCGCCGCTATCGCCGCCGGTCCCGTCCGCCTGCAGTCCGAAGGCGGGACCCAGGCACAGCACCTCGCCCGCGCGTTGAACGCGCTTGCGCTGGCCGGTGCGGCGCGGGTCGATGTGGTCACCGACGGGGCGGACCAATGAGCAGGCGTGCCTTTGAAATCATCGCCTGCCTGATCCTTGCGGGTGCCGCTCATGCCGGGCTGTTGCTGTTCATCTCCCTGCCCGGCGGCACCGCGCCCGGTCCGGGCTTGTCGCTGGACCCGGTTTCGCCCGATCTGGCCGCGCTGGTCGAGGCATGGGACCGCTCGCCGGAAACCGCGATGCCAGAGGCCTCGACCGCCCCGCGCGCCGACACCGCACCGGTTCCGCCCATGGCCGAGATCCTGACGCCGGTGCGCACCCCGGTCCCGCGCCCCCCGGCCACGCCCGTCGCGCCGGCCTCTCCGCCCGTGCCTGATCCCACCCCGCGCCAGCGGCCCGCGCCACAGGTTCCGCAGATCGCAGCTTTGCCCGCGCCCGCCGGACCCACCTCCGCGCCGGATTTCACCCCTGCCCGGCTGACAACCGCGCCCGACGCCCCGCGTCAACCGGCCCCCCGGTTCGCCGCCTTGGCGGCCGAGTCTTTGCCCAGCGTGGACCCGCGCCCGGCCCCGCCGCCACTGCGCCCGCCGCAGCCTGTTGCCTCTGCCGATCCGCTGCCGATTGCCCCGGCCCCGCAGACGGAGCCTTCACCGGATCTGCTGACTCAGGTCGATCCAGCCCCGGGCAGCCCCGCGCCCAGCCCGTTGTCCAGGCCGGGCGCCTCGCCATCGCCGCCGGAGCCGCAACCCGATCCAGCCCCGCCCGCGCCGGACCCTACACCTGTGCCCGCGCCAGACCCCACGCCTGTGCCCGCGCCGGACCCCACGCCAGTGCCAGTGCCGGACCCCACGCCAGTGCCAGTGCCGGATCCCACGCCCACGCCGGACCCGGCACCGCAACCGGCACCGGCCCCCCAGCCTGCACAGCAACCCGACCCGGTCCCGCAGCCGGATCCCGCCCCAGTTCCCACCCCAGGGCCAACCCCGGCCCCGACTGTGCCCGATCCGGTCGACCCCGAAGCGCTGGCAGAGGTGATAGAGGCCATCGAGCCCGACCCGCTCGAAGACCTTGGACCTCCCACGGCGCAGGCGCCGGAATCCTCTCCCCGGCCCAACGGACGCCCCGCGGCCTTCCGTCCCGGCCCCTATGAGGTGCGTCCCGTGGCCCGCCCGGCGGACCTCGGCACGCCCTGACGAAGCCACGGAAATTCAGCGGCTTCCCTGTCACGCTCGGATCAGCCCATTCCTGACAAGAGATGAATTGGCCCCAGGAACGCGTTGGAACCGCCAAGCCAACTGTTCCGCCACGCGTGGACACCACTTTCCCGACCCGCCCGTCAGGCGGTTTGTGCCCGTCTTGACCCTCCCGGTTCCATCCTAGATACCAAGGCCAACCAAGGAGCCGTCATGCCGACCCCCGCCATCACCGACAGCCATTGTCACCTCGATTTCCCCGACTTCGACACAGAGCGCCCAGACGTCGTCGCCCGCGCACTGGATGCCGGGGTGCATCGCATGGTCACCATCTGCACCCGCCTCAGGAATGAGCCGCAGGTCCGCGCCATCGCCGAAGCACACGCCCCCGTCTTCTACGCCGCAGGCACCCACCCCATGTCCGCCGCCGAAGAGCCGCTGGCCACGGTGGACGAACTGGTGGCGCTGTCCAAACACCCGAAATTCGTCGGCATCGGCGAGACCGGGCTGGATTACCACTACACCGCCGACAGCGCCGAGGTTCAGAAACAGAGCCTGCGCATTCATATAGAGGCGGCGCAGGAAACCGGCCTGCCGCTCATCATTCACGCCCGCGACGCGGATGACGACATGGCCCGCATCCTGACCGAAGGTCACAAGGCGCAGGCCTACACTTGCGTTATGCACTGCTTCTCCTCCACAGCAGAGCTCGCCAAGTCCGCGCTCGACCTCGGGTTCTACCTGTCCATGTCCGGCATCACCGCCTTCCCGAAGTCGCAGGAGTTGCGCGACATTTTTGCCGCCGCACCGCTGGACCGCATCCTCGTGGAGACAGACAGCCCCTACCTCGCGCCGCCGCCCTATCGCGGCAAGCGGAACGAGCCCGCCTACGTGGCCCACACCGCGCGCAAGGGAGCCGAAGTCTTTGGCCTGAACTACGACGACTTTGCCGCCGCGACCGAGGCGAACTTTGACCGCCTCTTTGTCAAGGCGGCCGCATGGGAGGTTGCGAATGCCGGCGCCAGATCAGAGGCGCGTGCATGAGCGGCGAGATACGCTTTACCATCCTTGGCTGCGGATCCTCGGGCGGCGTGCCGCGCCTTGGCGGCAACTGGGGGGCTTGCGACCCGGCGAACCCCAAGAACTCCCGTCGCCGCTGCGCGCTGCTGATTGAACGTGAAACGGCTGATGGCACGACATCCGTCCTGATCGACACAACGCCCGACATGCGCGCGCAACTGCTGGACGCGGGCATAGGAAAGCTGGATGCGGTGGTCTGGACCCACGCCCACGCAGACCACACCCACGGTCTGGATGACCTGCGCCAGATCGTGTTCAACACCCGGCAACGACTGAACGTCTGGGCCGATGGCCCGACCCAGTCGGACCTGCTGTCGCGCTTTGCCTACGCCTTTGTGCAACCCGAAGGCTCGCCCTATCCGCCGATCCTGAACCTGCACACCATAGATGGCCCTATCAACATCGAAGGGGCCGGCGGAACGATCACCCTGACTCCTTTCGAGGTCAACCACGGCAACATCGACGCGCTCGGCTTTCGGATCGGCGATCTGGCCTATCTGCCAGACGTGGCGACGATCCCGGACGCGGCATGGGACCACCTTCAAGATCTTGACTGCTGGATTCTCGACGCGCTGCGCCGTTCCCCGCACCCCACCCACGCGCACCTTGATCTTGCGCTGGAATGGATCGACCGCGCCGCCCCGCGCAGCGCCGTGCTGACCAACATGCACAATGACCTTGACTACGCCGAGGTCGAGGCCGAAACCGCCGACCACATCACCCCCGCTTTCGACGGCATGGTCCTGCGCTATGCGCTCTGACCATACGTCGGCCGCCACCGCGAAAGTCCCCGCCCCTTGCAGGCCCTGATCGACGTCATCCTGCCGGTCTTCCTCGTGATTGGCGCGGGTTACATTGCTGTCTGGCGCGGCATCTTCACGGACAGCGGCGTCGACGGGCTGATGACTTTCACCCAGAACATCGCCATTCCCTGCCTGTTGTTCCGCGCCCTCTGGACGCTGGAACTGGACGCCGGGTTTGACCCCTGGATCCTCGTCAGCTTCTACACCGGCTCGGCCAGCGGTTTTGTCGCCGGGCTGCTGGGCGCGCGCTACCTGTTCAAGCGCGACTGGGAGGATTCGGTCGCCATCGGCTTTTGCTGCCTCTTTGCGAACTCCATCCTGATCGGCCTTGCCGTGACCGAACGCGCCTACGGCACCTCCGCGCTGGAGGCGAACTATCTGATTGTCGCGATGCATTCGCCCTTTTGCTACGGCGTCGGCATCACGGCGATGGAGATCGCCCGCGCCCGGGCCGCGGGCATCTCGAACCGCGCCCTGCCGGCCAAGGTCGCCCGCGCCATGTTCCGCAACGCGCTGGTGATCGGCATCCTCCTCGGCTTGACCGCCAACCTGACGGGCCTGACCCTGCCGACCGCCGCCACCGATGCGCTGGACCTGATCATCCGCACTGCCCTGCCAACTGCCCTGTTCGGAATGGGCGGCGTGCTGTTCCGCTACCGCCCGCAGGGCGATGGCCGGGTGATCGCCTATATCTGCGTCGTCTCGCTGCTCCTGCATCCCGGCATCGCATGGACATTGGGCAAGGCCTCTAACCTCAGCACCGACGCCTTCCGCTCGGTCGTCCTGACCGCCGCGATGGCACCCGGTATCAACGCCTATCTCTTTGCCAACATGTACGGGCGCGCGCGCCGGGTGGCCGCGTCCGGCGTGCTGATCTCGACCGGGCTCTCGGTGCTGACCGTCTGGATGTGGCTGTCGCTGCTGCCCTGAAACCGCAAGGTCGCTTTCGGACAAGACGACCCGCACCGCCGCCGATTTCCTGCGGCCAAACATTAAACAGAGACCCGATGACCCAGCCCCCCGACCGCACCACGCTTGGCATTCTGTTCATGCTCGCCTTCTGCGCCTTTGCGCCTGTGATGGACGCCTTTGCCAAGGCCACGCCCGAAGTGGTGCCGGTGCCGCAGATCCTGGTCTTTCGCTTTGGCATCCAGGTGGCTCTCCTGATGCCGCTGGCCCTGCTGATGGGCTACAGCCAGCGGGCCAGCCTGCGCGACATCGCCCTGCACGTCGGCCGCGCCTTTGCCTTGCTGGCAGCGACGGGCTGCTTTTTTACCGCGCTGCGCTACATGCCGATCGCCGATGCGATCTCGATCTTCTTTGTGGAACCTTTCGTGCTGATCCTGATGGGCGCGCTGTTCCTGGGCGAGCCGGTGGGCTGGCGTCGCCTGACCGCCTGCGCGGTGGGTTTTGGCGGGGCGATGCTGGTGATCCGGCCCAGCTTTTCCGATCTCGGGCCGGTCGCCTTTCTGCCGCTTGGCACGGCGGCGCTGTTTGCGGTCTACATGCTGATGACGCGCGCCATGGCGCGGCGGCTGCACCCGCTGGTCCTGCAGGGCCACACCGCGCTGGCGGCGACGCTTCTGATCCTGCCGCCACTGGTGGTCTTTCAGGGCACGGGCAACGCGCTCTTCGATCCGGTCTGGCCAGAGGGTCGCGCCGTCTGGACGCTGTTGGGCGTCGGCGTGGTGGCCACCATCTCGCACCTGTTCCTGACCTTCGCCCTGCGGCTGGCCCCGGCGGGCACGGTTGCGCCGCTGCAATATCTGGAAATCGTGGGCGCGACGGTGATCGGCTACCTTGCGTTCGGGGACTTCCCGACGCCGCTGACATGGGTCGGGATCGCCATCATCGTAGCCTCTGGCCTCTATGTCTTTGAACGGGAAAGGCGACTGGAACTGCGCGCCAAACTGCCACCACCGCCACCCTGACCCGCTGTCGGTCTAAACCCGCACCGGCATGCCATGTGGAGTGCGCAGATAGGCCGCCTCCCAGTCCTCTCTTAACGCCGCCAGGGCACCCGCGTCGGCCAGCCCCTTTGCCGCGCAGATCCGTTCCAGCGCCGCGATCCATGCGCGGAAATAGTCGTCGCCGCCGTCCAGATCGCGCCGCTGTCCGTGTTCGGCCAGAACCGCGCCAAAGGTTTCCGTCCACTCGGGCCACGAAAACGCGCCGCGCGCCTCCAGTGCCACGGCGATTGCAAAGGCCTCGGCGTGCCACGGTGCCTCGAACACCGGCTGCGGTGCGGTCATGCCACGGGCTCCAGATAGCTTTCCCACAGATCGCAGCTGACCGTATCGCCCGCCGCTTCGGCCTGCCCCCAGACATCGCCCGCGTCAAAGACAACGGTGTAGAGCGGCTGCGGAGTCTCTCCCAGCCGATGCGCGTTGGCGTCGGGAAAGACGTGGCAGCCGTGGATCAGGTCGATGCGCCCGATCAGACCGGCGGCATATCCGGGCAGACGCGTGTGCCCGCCCTCCACCTGCAAGTTGCGCGCAGGCCGGTGCGTGCGCACGCGGTCTCCAACCGCAAAACGCGGTTCCGGCCCCTCCCGAGTGACTGGCGCCCCGCGCGCCAGACCGGGCGCAACCGCCTGAGCCTTCAGCCTCCGTTCCGCCAATGGAGACGGCGCAGCCTCTGCCCCGGACAACTCCTCGCGGGTGACCACCCCCTGCGCCACCAACAGATCGGCCAGCCCGGCCAGCCATTTCTCATAGTAGGAAAACGCCATGTACTCAGAGGGCGAAAGGCTTTCGCGGGCAAAGCGGGACCGGTCCAGCGTCCACTGCCCCAAGGCCCCCGCCGCGACTGTCAGCGCCAGCGCCCGCGCGTGCCACGCCTCGGCAAAAACCGGCGCGTCATCGGCATCCGGCAGCACCGGCCCGTCGCCAAAGCGCCCGCCCATGTCGTGCACCCGGCTCATTGCGGCGGCTCGACAAGGGCCGTTCCGATCATCGCGTCCCGGCTGACCAGTGCGGCCAGTTCCGCCTCGGTCAGGCCGTCGGTGGCCTGCGGGCGCATCGGCACCGCCAGGTAACGGACCTCCGCCGTCGAATCCCAGACCCGCACGCGCTGCCCCTCTGGCAGGGTCACACCGAAATCTGCCAACACCCGGCGCGGCTCCCGCACCGCCCGCGCGCGGTAGGCATCGGATTTGTACCAGCCCGGCGGAATGCCCAGCAGTGGCCACGGGTAGCAAGAGCACAGCGTGCAGACGACCATGTTGTGCTGTTCCGGCGTGTTCTCCACCGCGACGATGTGTTCGCCCTGACGCCCGGTGAATCCCATCTCGGCCACCGCCGCCGTAGCATCCTCCAACAGGCGCGCGCGAAACGCCGCATCGGTCCAGGCCCGCGCCACGACCGCCGCGCCGTTCCTTGGCCCGATCTCATGGGCATAGGTCTCGATGATCTCGTCCAGCGCCGCCGGATCAATCAGGCCCTTGCGCGTCAATAGCGTTTCCAGTGCCTTGACCCGCAGGGCAGGCTCTGGCGGCAACAGACTGTGAGGCGGGATGTCGTCGTGATGATCGTGGGGCATGGGCGAAGCATGCCCCGCCGGGCCGATCATGGCAAGAAGGACAGCCCCGGGGGCGTGACCCGGGTCGGCGGGTGGGCGCCTTTGGCCGCAGGCCAAACAGAGCCACCCGCCGACCCCGGGCTTTCCCTGCTTGCACCACGCCGACGCATGACATACATGACCCCGAAACCAGACCAAAGGCGCAGGCCCCATGGAAAACGTCATCCTCATTGTCCATCTCTTTCTGGCGCTCGGCCTGATCGGAGTCGTGCTCCTGCAGCGCAGCGAAGGCGGCGGTCTCGGGATCGGCGGTGGCGGCGGCGCCATGAGCCAGCGCGCCCCGCTGTCGGCTCTGGGCAAGCTGACCTGGATCCTGGCAATCGCCTTCATCATCACCTCGATTTCGCTGACGGTGATCGCCGCGCGCAACGCAACGGGCAGCTCGATTCTCGACCGGCTTGGCACCTCGGCCCCGGCAGATGCGCCGACACCCGCGCCCGGCCTTGGCGACCTGAACCCGTCTGACCTGCTGCCGCCGCCCTCGGCGGACGGCGTGGATGCCGACGCACCGCTGGTGCCCAAGGCCGACTGAGCCCGCCCGCCAACCGGCAAGTCAAAAGGCGGCCCTCGTGGCCGCCTTGTCATTTCATGGAACCGGACTCCACTCAGAGAAGGCCGTCTTCGCCCCAATGGAATCCCACGTCCTCTTCCCCGTCGTCGGCGAACCGGCGCACCGGCAGATAACGCCACTCCGGGTCAGAGCTGACCGGCGTACCGCCAGGATCGCCGTCATTGAAATTGGTCCACTCCGGCGTATGCGCCGCGCCCTCCCGGTACTCGGACAGGGTCACCTCTGCGCTCAGCCCGGAGACTTCGGAAAACCCGCCCTCCTGCACCGAACCCCCGCTGTAAAACTCAAACGTATCGGTGGCCTCAGAGACGGCCTGAACCAATTCTCCGTCCGAGCGCAGCCCGGCTTCGCGAACTACATCGCGGGTGCCGCCGTCGTCGTCCTGCAAAAGTGGGATCGGGTTCAGATCAGTCATGGGACATACTCCTTGGAAAAACGGCCCCGCACCGGCGGGGCAAGGCCAGACTGGCAGAAACCACAGCGGCACGTCAGTCCGGAATACCCGCCAATCCGCCCCCACTAGGGGTTGCATGAACCAAGGGAGTCCGCCGCATCATATAGAGGTCGTATAGACAAGCCGTCCCGAATCCTCTATTAGCGAACTCCCGTGATACTGCGTCCCAGCGACCGGTACTTGAAACGAAAAAACAGGCAAACTCACGGGGTTACACCACATGGCACGCTTTATCTTCATCACCGGTGGTGTGGTCTCTTCGCTGGGCAAGGGCCTTGCGTCGGCGGCTTTGGGCGCATTGCTGCAGGCACGCGGCTTTTCCGTCCGCCTGCGCAAGCTGGATCCTTACCTGAACGTCGACCCCGGCACCATGTCGCCGTTTGAGCATGGTGAGGTCTTTGTCACCGATGACGGCGCCGAGACCGATCTGGACCTTGGCCACTACGAACGTTTCACCGGTGTCCCCGCCCGCAAGACAGATTCCATCTCCTCGGGCCGCGTCTACACCAACGTTCTGGAGAAGGAGCGCCGCGGCGACTACCTTGGCAAGACAATCCAGGTGATCCCGCATGTCACCAATGAAATCAAGGACTTCATCTCGATCGGAGAGGATGAGGTCGACTTCATGCTGTGCGAGATCGGCGGCACGGTGGGCGACATCGAGGGCCTGCCCTTTTTCGAGGCAATCCGCCAGTTCAGCCAGGACAAGCCGCGCGGCCAGTGCATCTTCATGCATCTGACCCTGCTGCCCTACATCAAGGCAAGCGGAGAACTGAAGACCAAGCCGACCCAGCACTCGGTCAAGGAGTTGCGCTCCATCGGCCTTGCCCCCGATATCCTCGTCTGCCGGTCAGAGGGGCCAATCCCGCAGAAGGAACGCGATAAGCTGGCGCTGTTCTGCAACGTCCGGCCCGACGCCGTGATCGCCGCGCAGGATCTGTCGTCAATCTACGACGCGCCGCTGGCCTATCACCGCGAGGGCATGGATCAGGCGGTGCTCGACGCCTTCCAGATCAGCCCGGCGCCGAAGCCCGACCTCACCAAGTGGGAAGACGTCAGCGACCGCATCCACAACCCCGAAGGCGAGGTCACCGTCGCCATCGTCGGCAAATACGTCCAGCTTGAGGACGCCTACAAGAGCATCGCCGAGGCGCTGACCCACGGCGGCATGGCCAACCGGGTCAAGGTCAACGTCGAATGGGTCGACGCCGAGACCTTCGAGGGTGCAGACCCCGCCCCCTACCTTGAAAAATACGACGCCATCCTCGTCCCCGGCGGCTTTGGCGAACGCGGGACAGAGGGCAAGATCAAAGCCGCGCAATTCGCCCGCGAACACAAGGTGCCCTACCTGGGCATCTGCCTCGGCATGCAGATGGCGGTGATCGAGGCGGCGCGCAACGTGGCCGGCGTGGCCAAGGCCGGGTCAGAGGAGTTTGACCACGAGGCAGGGGAACGCCGGTTCGAGCCGGTGGTCTATCACCTGAAAGAGTGGGTGCAAGGCAACGAAAAGGTCAACCGCCGCCCGGACGACGCCAAGGGCGGCACCATGCGGCTGGGTGCCTATGACGCGGTGCTCAAGGAGGGGTCGAAGGTGGCGAAGGTCTATGGCAAGACGGCCATCGACGAACGCCACCGCCACCGCTACGAGGTCGACATCAAGTACCGCGAGCAGTTGGAAACCTGCGGTCTGGCCTTTTCCGGCATGTCCCCGGACGGTCGCCTGCCCGAGATCGTGGAATGGCCCGACCACCCGTGGTTCATCGGCGTGCAGTTCCACCCCGAACTGAAGTCGAAACCCTTTGACCCGCATCCGCTTTTCAGGGATTTTGTAAGGGCGGCGAAAGAGGTGAGCAGGTTGGTATGAGAACAAAAAAAGAATGGGAAATATTGGAAGCCGAAGAACCGCTTCGCTATTGGGCTGAAGTCATAAATTCACGCGGCCATGCTGGGATGCACTCGCGTCGAACAAGTGACGAAAAAAAGTTTATTGAACGTTCGGTCGTAGATGAATGGCATGAGGTGGCAGTCAAATCCAGTAAAAAGTTAAAAGGAAAAATATCAGAGGGCGAAGACCCACCTGACTTCTTTCTGATGGCAGATGCGGGAGATGTGTTATCGATCGAGCTTGTCGAATTTGTGAATCAAGAGCTATTAGCAGAAGTTGTTAAACTACGCCGCCAAGGCATCAATATTACGTCACACTCCCCGGGCTTTTTTGAGAAAGCTCAATGGACTGAGGCAACCTTCAATCAAAAGCTGGAAAGTTTGGTTTCGGCGAAGAATAAGAAATATCAAAAAAACTCAAAACGCGTGGACATTTTACTGATTTACACCGACGAGACTTGGTTATCCGAACATCAAGTCTCTGAATGGATCAAGAAATCGATCATAAGGCCTACAGACAGTATTTACTCCGTTGACTTTTTAATGAGTTATGTACCTGGCCGCGAGCCCGCTTATCCACTGCTCCACATCTGTTGACTTGCATCCGAAGTCAGGTTTTACAAACTCGTCTTTTGTTTGGGGCCTCGCATGGTTGGTCGTTGCTGATGGCCTGCGACTTTGGCTCAATTCGTCTGCGTAGACTTCCCCCGGCTTATTCATCCAATTCTTTTCTGGAAGGTTGCGTGCGCCTGAAAGCACCGTAGAATCAATCTGTTGAGACGAAATCCGCCGGCAGCCACGGACGCACGCATGGGTGAAACCCTACGACCAG
>JAXMNQ010000032.1:0-71550 GCA_034670345.1 Paracoccaceae bacterium
TCGTAGGGTTTCACCCATGCGTGCGTCCGTGGCTGCCGGCGGATTTCGTCTCAACAGATTGATTCTACGGTGCTTTCAGGCGCACGCAACCTTCCAGAAAAGAATTGGATGAATAAGCCGGGCTAAAACAACTTATGACGACAACACATATGCAATATTCACTAAGTCAAGCGCAGCCTAATTCAGTGGAGAGTCCAGACTGACCAAGAATTTGAGCTGTGCACAAGGCAATTATCGCATTTCAAAATGATACGTGTATCAGCCCCAATTAAAGCACATACCATCGCTCTGGTTCGGCAGACTTACTTCTCAGACACACTCACTTCGTACTGACCACGACTCCCCTTGCCGCGGGATTTTAGTATTTTGTTGGATCGACTAGTCGCGAAGATCTTGAAAATCCTTTCACCGCCACTGGCCCCTCTAACTGTAACCCGAAAAACGTTTTCCCCTTCTCCACTCTCACGTTTCACGACAAAACCATCATTAACTTCTCTGATAGCTTCTTTTTCCGCAATTTCACTCATCAGACGTATCTCCCAGAAGTTGCATTCTACGTAACAGTGGAAATAGGGTATCCGCCACAGCAGCACCAAAAAAAGCGTCATGTTTCTCGTTAAACACCCGCCTCGATGGTGAATCTACCGTCAAAAATCCGAGTATGGCGAACTCGGTTCCGTCCACTTCGTCCAAGAGGCGCTTTTGAATAGGCCAAACGAATGTAGATGTGTAGGGTAGGTTCCACTTGACAGGCTTAACATGGTTCCAGATCGACTCGGTGAAACTCAAGTGCCGATCGATAAGTCCAGGATCGCTGGTATTTTCATAATTTGACAGCGTTGGAAGGTTATTGGCAGAAAACCATCGTTTTCCATTTTTTAAAATGACCTTGAAATCTGTATTGTCACTAATCGCATCCATCGCGCCGTCACGACGTTTGGTATCTCGGTCCCCTTCGGACTGGGACGAGATTTGATCTCTCACATATGTAGAGACATAAGGTTCATTCGACGTTTCACCTTCATCAAGGAAGATCAGTTTGATGCTTGTGCGACAATTGGTACCCGTAAGCATTGAAAATGAAACAGCAAACTGATCCAATACTTTAGCGATATTACTTCTTATAAGGTATTCATGCGTTTCAAATTGTGCTCTCTCTTCTTCAATCGCATCCAATACTGTGTGCTGATCTCTTATTGTGTGCATAATTGAGTGAAGATGTTGCTGAATCTTAGCGTAACGCCTAGACCTAACAGTCCGCAATTCGTGCCATAGGAACGCTAGAATCAACAGAAGAAAACCAATATACATTACAAGGCGGTCGACCCATGCAAGACTGGCTTCCGGGATCCCCAACCAACGAGCACCTGCAACAACCAGAGCTATACAGATAGCAAGCCAAGCCAGAGACTGCCCGAGAACTGAGCTGTCCTTGGCGGCTTCGTACATACGAGTGGTGCTTTTTTTACCGAACACTGCTCACCTTGGCTAACCCGCGGATTGTTATGAAAACGTTTCTAGAGCGACAGCCATTTCGAAGTTTTTAACATGGAGAACTCAACCGGGCAAGTTGAACTAGGCTTGGCATAAGTTCTCTGCCGAATGGTCTCTATCGGGACTCGCGACGTTGGCCCAAAGAAGACAAAGGGCTCGAAGGCGACTTGCGGAGCTGATGTGAGAACCCCATTCAGGCAGCTCTTGAATATCCGCTTCCCTTGCTTCAGCCGGATGACTTCCCACCAACAGCGAATGTCTGTTTCCCATCCACCAAGTCGATGCCAGCGCTTAGCAGTCCACCAGGGACCAGAACCCGTATTTGCGGACATGTTTCTGCCGTAGCGCTGCGACAAAACCCTCATGCGTCAGAACCACACCATAGTCGGTGATCGCCCGCTCCGACGCCTGGCATTCGGCCAGATGGCGCGCGGCATGGCGGTAGCGCTTGGATTTCGCACCCTTCAAGGTGTCCTCGACCATCGCGCGGCGCAACAGCGTTGCGGCCAGCGGGTGGCGCGCGTCCAGCGCCTCTGCGGCGTGGCTCAGCGTGGTGTAGTTGTCGCCGTCCAACTCATCGGCGCGCGCCAGCACGACCTGTGCGGCCCGGTCAAGAGCGGGCCAGTCGACCAGGAAACTGATCGCCGCGCCGAGGCGAGGATAGGTTTCAACAGCATCGAGCGCCTTTTCCTCGGCCTCGACATCGTCAAAATCTGGCAACAGCTTGAGGTATTTGCGCAGGGCGCGCGCGCTGAGACCCTGCTCGAACGTGGTCCAGAGATGCACCTTCAGATCGTCCATCTTCCCAAGACGATTGAGGCAGTCTTCATAAACCTCATCAAGGTTGGAATTGAATCTCCGGATGGGGCTGTCCGCTTCGCGCGCCATGCAGGATCGAAGAATGTCATAGGCTTCTTGGACGCGCCCCGCGTCGATCAGACGGCGCGCCACGTCGGGGGCGATGGTGCCATAGGTCAGCTGCTCGGCCGAGTAGCGGGCCATGTAGGCATCGACGTCACCCTGCGCGTCGGCCACATCGGCAAGGATGATCGAGCAGGTTGACTGCTTTGCGCGCCGCACGGAATCTGCGGGCGACGAGGACAGGCCAAAGCGTTCATACACGGCCAGCTGTTCGGGTGTCGGCGGCGTGTCAGCCCAGTCTTTGGTTATCTGTTTGAGATGCTCCAACCCTTCCGGGCCAAGCGCCTCTGCCGTCTCCGGGATGATGCCGTCGAATTCGCCATAGCCCGCAGCGGCGACTGCATCGAGGATCCTCTCGGCCAGCGTCTGCGGATTGATCGTGACCCGGGGCGCCACCTGCCCGATCATCGTAACGGCCTGGCAAAATACATCGCCAACAGAGCCGTTGCTGTCATCGGTGCGCTCATGGATCGACGGCGCGAGTTGCAGGAAGGACCAAAGAAGCTCAAACGCCTCGCCTGCATCATGCGGCGCGATCACCGCCTCGATCTGGGCCAACAGGCTGTTCAGATCCTTGACCAGCGCACGCTGCTTGCGCCAATCGACATAGCTTTTCGACCGACGCAGCGACGCAAACCGCTTGCGCAGATCGGCTGTCACCTCCCTGGGGCCCTGTGCTGCGCTCAGTTCCATGCGGGCGCGACGCTGCAAGGCCGCGGACCCCTGCACCAGTTCCATCACCAGCTCGGCGAGCTTTGGCGCGCCAAGCCTTTCGAGATTGGCTTTGTTCAGTGTTTTCTTGGACATCGTGGTCACTCGGGATCTGTTTCGGAAAACCGTATCCGCAAACTGCTTGTGAGGACAGATCGGACGCCATCGGGCAGTCGCGTTGATTTCATTGAATATTCTTTGCGCGACTCGCCAAACGTTGACGTGGCGTTGACATGAATTGCACACAAGCAAAAAGCCCCGCGTGATGCGAGGCCTAAGGCTTTGGTATTGTTTGGTATTTTTGGTTGCGGGAGTAGGATTTGAACCTACGACCTTCAGGTTATGAGTCAATCGGGCTGTCCAGACCGACCTGCCCCACAGCGGGGGATCACTTAGATACGGCACAGGCCAAAGAGTTTCGGGACCGAAACGGGACCGGAGCAAAGGCAAACGTAAGGTAAGTTATTGATTTTATGGCGCACCCGATAGGATTCGAACCTATGGCCTCTGCCTTCGGAGGGCAGCGCTCTATCCAGCTGAGCTACGGGTGCTTCGCGGGCCTCTATAGCCGCTCCCCCGGGCCTCCGCAATATGGCGAAGCGAAAAGGATCACGGCTTCTGCGCCTGCGCCAGCATGGTCATCTCGGGGATCATCGGGGCAATGCCGACCTCGGTGAATCCGGCCTCGACCAATGCCCCCTTCAGCCAGCCGGTGTCCAGCGACCGGGCTTCGGGGGTGAAGGCCGTATGCTGCAACTGCCAAAGCGCGGCCAGCATCGGGCCGGAGCGGTCCGCCTCGACGACAAAGTCATGAATCAGCACGATGCCGCCGGGGTTCAGAACATCAAAGGCCTGCCGGATCAGGCGGTTGTGCGTGTCCCCCGGAACGCCCGAAAAGAGATAGGACATCAGGACCACATCCTGCCCGGACGGCCAGTCTGCCTCCAGCGCGTTGCCTTCGACATAAGCGATCCGGTCCGTCATCCCGGCCTTGGCGACGTATTCCCGGCCAAGCGCCGCCACGTTGGGAAACTCCAGCACGGTGGCGGTCAGGTCGGGAAAGGCCTTGCACAGAGTGATGTCAAAGGCCGCCGTGCCGCCGCCGACGTCCAGCATCCGTCGCTTGCCGGTCAGGTCCAGCGCGGATTTCAATTGCCGCGCCGGGCCAAGCGACCCGGCGTGCTGGCTTTCGGAATACAGCCGCGCCTCGTCCGGGTCCGAAAACCATTCGGCGTAAGAGGCAGTTGCCTCCTCCGGCATGTCCCCGGTCAGCGCGCCTTCAAGCTGATCCATAAGCGGGTACATTTGCCGCCCCACCTGCAAGCGCAGGTAGTCGGAGAAATCATATTTCGCCCCCTGCACCAGAAAGGCCTCTGACGCCGGGCCGTTTGAATAACGCCCGTCTTTGACCGCGACGAGACCCATACCCGCCAGCGCCGTCAACAGCGTCGTCGCACGATCCTGGTGGACGTCGACGGCCCTCGCCAGTTCGGCAGCAGACATGGCCCCCTTCGCCAGATGTGAAAAAATGTCCAGTTCAAGCGCCGAAAACAACGCCTTGGACCCCATGAATCCGAATGCGATTTGCGAGATTTCGTCGGCTTGAGTCAGGAGCGTCATGAAAAAGTCCTCTGTCGGTCAACGCACAGTGTGCCGCGTCCGCCGCCAAAGGAAAACCACAACCGTCGAAAAACGACATGCGACGTCGCGTTTCGACCGTTATTTCAGCAGTCAGCCAAAAAGATCGTGCGCCAGCTCCAGTGCCTCGACCAGTTTGTCGATCTCACCTTCGGTGTTGTACAGTCCCATGGACGCGCGGCAGGTGGCGGTGACACCCAGGTGATCCATCAGCGGACCGGCACAGTGATGCCCGGCACGCACCGCAACCCCCTTCTTGTCGAGGATGGTCGAAATGTCGTGCGCGTGCCCTGCCCCTTCCATCGTGAAGGAAAAGATCGCCGCCTTGTCCGGTGTCGTGCCTTGCACTGACAGCCAGTTCAGACCGCCCAGTTTCGACACCGCGTAGTCGCGCAACCGGGCCTCGTGGGCGGCGATATTCTCCATCCCGAGGCCCATCATGTACTCAAGAGCCACGCCAAGGCCGATCTGCTGGACAATGCCCGGCGTCCCCGCCTCGAACTTCATCGGCGGATCGTTCCAGGTGACCTCGTCCTTGTGGACCTCTCGGATCATGTCACCACCGCCCATGAAGGGGCGCATTTCCTTCATCCGGTCCTTGCGGATCCAGATCGCCCCCGAGGCAGAGGGCCCATACAGCTTGTGCCCGGTGATGGCGTAGAAGTCACATCCCAGATCCTCCACGCCCACCGGCATATGCACCGCCGCCTGAGAGCCGTCGACCAGCACCGGCACACCCTTGGCGCGCGCGCCCGCGCAGATCGTCTTGACGTCGACCACGGTGCCCAACACGTTGGACAGATGGGTCACGGCCACCAGTTTCGTCCTGGGTCCGATGGCGTCGATCACCTTCTGCGGATCCAGATAGCCGGTCGAATCCACATCCACCCACTTGATCTTGACGCCCTGACGTTCGCGCAGAAAGTGCCAGGGCACGATGTTGGCGTGGTGCTCCATCACCGACAGGACGATCTCATCCCCCGCCTCCATGCGCGGCATCGCCCAGCCATAGGCGACAAGGTTGATGCCCATGGTGGTCCCGGTGGTATAGACGATCTCCTCGGCATTCTTCGCGCCAAGGAACCGGGCGATGATCTCGCGCACACCCTCATATTTCTCGGTCGCGAGGTTGGACAGGTAATGCAGCCCGCGATGGACATTGGCGTATTCCTCGGCGTAACCGCGCGTGATCGCGTCAATAACGACCTGGGGTTTCTGGGCGCTGGCGCCGTTGTCCAGGTAGACCAGCGGCTTGCCGTTCACGTCCCGCGACAGGATCGGGAACTCACCCCGGATCTGTTCCACGTCATACATAGTCTGTCATCCCTTCGGGCGTGACCCCCGCAAACGCGAGGAGCAGAGACAGGGCAATGGCCATCGCCAGGACCCCCAATATCATCACGGCGACCGCCTTCAGCAGGTTGCCAAGTTCGTGCACTTCGTCGAGGAAGTTGATCAGGATCCAGACGCCAATCGCCGTGGCCGCCATTGTGGCCATTCCGCTCAGCCCTGGTGACAGCGGCGTCAGCACCAGCAGCGCCAGTTGCACCAGCACCCGCAGGCCCTGCATCCAGATCATCAGCAGCGCGACCTCTTCCAGCCGCCCGCGTCCGCCCATGATCCGGCCTACCCCGGTAAAGCCAAGGATCGACCCGGCCAGAACCACCGCCTGCATCGCCAGAAAGGCAACCGGGTTGGTCAGAAAGGCCGGAACCGTTCCCGGCGCCAGCAGGACAGAGCCGGAAAAGACCAGCGTGTTCAACACGACGACCAGCGCGAAGGCGGTCAACAGCGCCTCGCGGTTGGGACGGATGGACAAGAGCAGCGCGGCCACTTCACGCGGGTTGGTCACGCTTTGCAGCGCAAGCTTCAGGTATCCGTCCATGGTCACGCCAGTTCCTCTTTCGCCTTGCGATGCGCCTCGCGCAGCCCGGTGCTCCAGACCCAGAGCACAACCATTACCCAAACCAGACCGACCAGCATCTGCGCCCTGCCCGGCCCGATGAACCCGGCCACCAGACCGTGCAGCAAGGCCAGCGGAGATGCCACCAGCAAGGCCCAGAACAAGGCCACTCTTGCTCCGTATCCGTCCATCTTGCTGCCAGTCGCGCGGGCCGCCAACTGGCTCAGCCCGGCAATGACATAAAAGATCAGCGGCAGAAAGATCATCGTGGCCAGCAGCGCCCCGCCCATTGCCGGTTGCAGATCGGTGCCCCGCAGATGCGCCTCACGCGACAGCCTCGGCCATTGCGCCACGAACATCACGCCACAGGCCCCCATCAGCCATGCCAGCGCCCGGGGTTCGCGGGTCTCGCGCGCAAGATGCGCGCGCAAGACCGCGCCGGGCCGCCGATAGCTGGCGGCGATATCACTCGTGACGGGCACCGTTCAGCCGCGCCGCCGCGCCAGCCAGCCTTCGACCCGCACAACCAGATCCTCTTGCAGGCTCTCGTCCTCGATCTCCTGCACGGCTTCGGCGATGAAGGCGATGGTCATCATGTCCTCGGCCGCGCCACGCGGCACACCGCGCGCACGCAGGTAGAACAGGCTGTCCTCGTCGATGCCGCCGCTGGTGGACCCGTGCGAACAGGCCACGTCATCGGCATAGATTTCCAGTTCCGGCTTGGCCAGAAACTGGCTGTCTTCGTCAAGCAGCAGCGCCTGGCTGATCTGGTAACCGTCTGTCTTTTGCGCGCCGGGCTTGACCAGGATCTTGCCCTGAAAGACCCCGGTCGCACCATTGCGCAGCACCTTCTTGAACACCTGACGGCTTTCGCAGTTCACCGCGTCATGGGTCACGAACACCGTGTCGTCGTGGTGAAAGGCGCCATCGCCCATGCAGGCCCCGGCCACATGCGCCACCGCGTCGTCGCCGGTGAATTCGATCACCACCTCGTTGCGGGTCAGCAGGCCGTTCACCGTCAGGGTAAAGCTCTTGAAGATGCTTTCCTTGCCCAGCCGCGCAAAGACATGCGTCGCGGCGCGGCGCTCATGGTCGCGGCCCTGCGCCCGAACGTGATGCAGCGTACCACCATCGGCAATGTCCACCTCGATGCAGTGGTTAAAACGCGCGGCGGCGGGACCGTTTTCAAGGATCGTCGCCTCGGCCCCGGCATCGACCTTGATCACATGGTGCAGCGTGGCGTCCGAGGTATCAGCCTCGTGCCGGTAGATCAGGCTGATCGCCTTGTTCGGTTTTCCCGTGACGTGAATCAGCAGGCCATCGCTTGCGAAGGCGGTGTTAAGGCCCGCCAGCGGACGCGCCACCGGATCCTGGCCTTTCGCCTCAAGAGCGCCGTACAAGTCCTTGGCCCAATGGATATCCTTGGGATCTGCCAGGCGGTCGATCGTGACGCCTTCAAGGCTCAGATCGTCGGATTCCTCGGGCGAAAAGACACCGTCCACAAAGACGACCTTTATCCGCGCACGGTCTTCGAACAGCGGAGGTTCATCCGCATCCAGCTTGGCCGCCACCGGGGCTTCGGCGCTGATCAGGGTGTCAGGCCGGGTGTACTTCCAGTATTCGTCCCGTCCCGAGGGCAACCCCATGGAACGCACGCGCGCCAGAGCATCCCGGCGGGCCGGTTCGGCCCAGCCGCCTTCGGGCAGCGTCAACGCGTCCAGACGCGCCGCGGTGGCATCCTGTTTTGTCTGCGGCAAAGCCATTACGCGACCTCCGCGAGGATGTCCGCGTAGCCGTTCTGTTCGACTTCCAGCGCCAAGTCGGGTCCGCCGGTCTTGATGATGCGGCCATCGGCCATGATGTGCACGACATCCGGTCTGATGTGGTCCAGCAGGCGCTGGTAGTGGGTGATGACAAGGAAAGCGCGCCCCTCATCACGCAGCGCGTTTACGCCGTCGGCGACCAGTTTCATGGCGTCCACGTCAAGGCCCGAGTCGGTCTCGTCAAGGATGCACATCTTCGGTTCAAGCATCGCCATCTGCAGGATTTCGTTGCGCTTTTTCTCACCGCCCGAGAAGCCGACATTGACCGGACGCTTCAGCATCTCGGCGTCGATCTTCAACTCCTTGGCCTTCTGGCGGATCAGCTTGAGGAAATCGGCAGAGGACATCTCCTCTTCGCCGCGCGCCTTGCGCTGCGCGTTCACTGCCGTGCGCAGGAAGGTCATGTTGCCGACCCCGGGGATCTCGACCGGATACTGGAAGGCAAGGAACAGCCCCGCCGCGGCCCGGTCTTCGACTTCCATGTCGAGCAGGTCTTCGCCCAACAGCGTCGCCGAACCTTCGGTCACCTCATAGCCATCCCGGCCCGAGAGCACATAGGACAGCGTCGACTTGCCCGAGCCGTTCGGCCCCATGATCGCATGCACCTTGCCCGCCTCGACGGTCAGGTCGACACCTTTGAGGATCTGTTTGTCCTCTTCTTCAAGTTTGACGTGCAGGTTCTTGATTTCCAGCATGTTTCTTCCCTTTTCATCCTGTGTCGCGCCCTGTGGGCGCCTGTCTCAGCCCAGCACTACGGCAGTGCCGGAGGCCGAGACCATGAGCATGTTGTTGATGACTTCGTAATCCAGATCGACGCCGACGACGGCGTTGCCCCCCAGGGACGCCGCGCGCTCTTCCAACTCGCGCAGCGCAGTTTCACGGGCTTCCTGAAGGCTTGCCTCATAGGCGCCCGAACGACCGCCGATGATATCGGTGATCCCGGCGAAGATGTCGCGAAAGACGTTGGCGTCAAGAATGGCCTCCCTCACGACGACACCCTTGTAATCGGTAATGCGGCGGCCTTCGACGCTGGGAGTTGTAGTGATGATCATCATGTCTCTCCAGAGGGTTGGACAAGGTGGTTCATGTTGCCGCCATGATCGATGACAAATCCGGCGCGATAGCTGTGCGCCGCGCACCAATCGGCAAAGGCCTGTTCGTTCTGCGGATCGACCTCGACAAACAGCAGCGGACGGTTGCGTGCCACGGTCGCTTCCAGGCCGGAAAGCACTTCAATTTCCATGCCTTCCACGTCGATCTTGATGAGATCAAACCGCTCATCCCCGAACAGCGCGTCACCGGCATGCACCTCCAACCCGCCACCCTGACCGCGCAGCATCCTTGTCGCGCCAAGGTTCCGGTCATGCCGCTTCATGAACAGCCCGCTCTCCGAGGCCGCGCCAAGGCCGATCCCCAGCGCCTCCATTGAGATCACGTCCTGCAACCCGTTCAGCACCACGTTTGCCACCAGCGGCGCCAGCGCCAGCGGGTTGGGTTCGATCACCACCACGCGCGCCGCGCCGCATTGCGTGGCAAAGAACAGCGCGTGGTTGCCCACATTGGCCCCCACATCCAGCACGCGGGGATTGTCCGGCAGCGCCTCAGCCAGACGCGCCAGATCACGTGTCTCGAAGAACGCGCCCGACCGATGCGCGCGCTGGATCGGGTCGCGGTCGAAGTTGCCGCAGAACCGCAATTCCCGGTCGCCGATCCGGCAGACCGTCATCAGCATCGGAGGAAAGACCAGCGCCTCGCCCTTCTCCAGCGCCTCGAGTGCGGCGGGCAGGTCAAAGTAATCGCCCCCCGTCGCCTCGGGGCGCGGCAGGTCGATGAGACCGGGCGTTCCGTTCACAGCGCCCCCTCCCAGTCATTAAAAACGACATCCGCCCACTCGATTCTATTGCGATGGGCGTTCCAGAAACCCTTGCCCGGTTCAACCGCAACGTACTTTGCCCCCGGCCCGAACGAGCCGACGCGCGCACCGACAAGCGCACAGCGCGCGGCGAATTTTTCGCCGTCGCCGCCGGCGACATCCATCGCCTCGGCCTCGTGCACATTGACCACCGGTTTCATCGTACTTCCCTCAGGCGCCTACATCAGCCACCAGCCGCAGTTTCGCGGCATCAGGACCGGCGTCAGGCAATCCCGGATCTCCACCACGCCCAGGACGTCCAGCCCGGGCAGCAGCGGCGGGTCAAAGCGTGGTCCGGCGGCCAGCGCCGGTTCCTGCCAGCCGACACCGCTGACCAGCATCATCACACCGGCCAGCAGAAGAACCGCCTTGCTGAACCCACGCAGCCTCATCCCACAGATCCTTCGAGAGAGATCGCCACAAGCTGTTGTGCTTCCATGGCAAACTCCATCGGCAGCGCCTGCAGCACGTCGCGGCAGAAGCCATTCACCACCAGTGCCACGGCCTCTTCCTCATCCATGCCGCGCTGCCGACAGTAGAACAGCTGATCGTCGTCCACCTTGGAGGTCGTCGCCTCATGTTCAACGCGCGAGGAATTGTTTTTCACCTCGATGTAAGGCACCGTATGCGCGCCGCATTTGTCGCCGATCAGCAGCGAGTCGCACTGGGTGTAGTTGCGCGAATTCTTCGCCTTCGGATGCATCGAGACCAGCCCGCGATAGGTGTTCTGCGCCACGCCCGCAGAGATCCCCTTGGACACGATCCGCGAGCGCGTATGGCGGCCCAGATGGATCATCTTGGTGCCGGTATCGGCCTGCTGGTGGTTGTTGGTGATCGCGATGGAGTAGAATTCGCCCTGCGATTCATTGCCGCGCAGGATGCACGAGGGGTATTTCCACGTCACGGCAGAGCCGGTCTCGACCTGCGTCCACATCACCTTGGCCCGGTCACCGCGGCAATCGGCGCGCTTGGTGACGAAGTTGTAGATGCCGCCCTTGCCCTGCTCGTTGCCCGGATACCAGTTCTGCACCGTGGAATATTTCACCTCGGCGTCTTCCTCGATGATGATTTCGACCACGGCGGCGTGCAGTTGTGCCGTATCGCGTTGCGGCGCGGTGCAGCCTTCGAGGTAGGACACGTAACTGCCCTTGTCGGCGATGATCAGCGTCCGCTCGAACTGGCCGGTGTTTTCCGCATTGATGCGGAAATAGGTCGACAGTTCCATCGGGCAGCGCACGCCCGGCGGCACGTAGACAAACGACCCGTCCGAGAAGACCGCTGAATTCAGCGTCGCGTAGAAATTGTCCGAGACCGGCACGACCGAGCCCAGGTATTTCTTCACCAGCTCGGGGTGCTCGCGGATCGCCTCTGAGATCGAACAGAAGATCACACCGGCCTTTTTCAGCTCTGCCTGAAAGGTGGTGCCCACGGAAACAGAGTCGAAGACCGCATCGACAGCCACCTTGCGGCCCTCGGCGGGCGCGTTTTCGGCCCCCTCGACACCGGCAAGGATCATTTGCTCCTTCAGCGGGATACCGAGCTTTTGGTAGGTTTCCAGCAGCTTGGGATCGACGTCGTCCAGCGATTTGGGCTTGTCCACCATGCTCTTGGGCCGGGCATAGTAATACTGCTCCTGAAAGTCGATCTCGGGGTAATCGACCATCGCCCATGTCGGTTCTGTCTTCTGCAGCCAACGCTCATAGGCCTGCAGACGCCAGTCGGTCATCCACTGCGGCTCTTCGTTCTTTTCCGAGATCAGCCGAACGATGTCCGGCGTCAGCCCCTTGGGGGCGTATTCCATCTCGATGTCGGTATTCCAGCCGTGCTTGTAAGTGCCTGCGGATTTGACGGCGTCCACCGTTTCCTGGTCGACACCTTCTTTGACCGTCACTTCATCGAAAGCCGCCATCGGGGTTTCCTCTCTCATCACGCGGCCCTTGTACGGTGCCGCTGGTATTTCTGGGTCCATGCGGCGCAAAAGCGCTGCACGTCGTCTTCGGTTGTCTCCAGACCAAGGCTGACGCGGATGGCGCTGGCCGAGATCTGTTCGTCATATCCCATCGCTTCGAGCACGCGGCTGCGCCGCACCTTGCCGCTCGAACAGGCCGATCCCGCGCTTACGGCAAAGCCCGCAAGGTCCATTTGCATGACCTGCGTTTCGCCTTTCCAGCCCGGGGTCGCGAAACAGCTGGTGTTCGGCAGCCTTTGCGAGTCTTTCCCGACAAAAATAGTCATGTCGGAGGCAGCCTCAAGAGATTCTTCTAGAATGTTTCTAAGTTTTTCCACACGGGCCCATGCGCCTGCCTCGACGTCACGCTTCGCAGCCGCCGCGGCGGCCCCGAATCCGGCAATGCCGATCACGTTTTCCGTGCCCGAACGGCGCCCCATCTCCTGACCGCCGCCTTTCAGGATCGGCACCGGGTCGTCACGGGTGAAATTGATCAACGCGCCCACGCCCTTGGGGCCGCCGATCTTGTGTGCCGACAGGATCATGTAGGAGGGCGTTTCGCCCTCGTCGTAGGCGATCTCTACCTTCCCCGCCATCTGGGTGATGTCGCAAAGCACGGAATAGGGCACGGATCCGGCGCGGGACGCGTTCACATAATCACTCCGGACGACTTTGCCGCGGGGCATCATCACGCCGGTCTCGCTGTTCGCGCCGGAAATGGCCAGCAAGCACGCGCGAGGATGATTGTCGGACCACGCCTTTGGCGCGCCTTCGAGAATCCAGTTCTCGACCTCGCCGAATGCGTTTCCGTTAAACTGCCCGTCCCTCCCGTGGATCGCCGGCAGTTCGGCGTCGCTCCAGACAAGAACCGCGTCATGCTCCGTCGCCAGCGCGCCAAACCGCCCGGCGTGACGTTCCTTCTGCGCCACCGCCAGCGCCGCGGCCTCGGTCGCCGAGCCGGTAAACACCACCTGCGTCGGCAGACAGCCGACCAGCTCCGCCACCTGCGCCCGGGCCGCCTCGACCAGCCCCTTGGCCGCGCGCCCCTCGGCATGGACAGAGGAGGGGTTTCCCGTCACATCCATCGCCTTCAACATCGCCGCCCGGGCCTCGGGCCGCAGCGGAGTCGTGGCGTTGTGATCGAGATAGATGCGCCCGCTCATCCGCGTCCCGTTTTCTTTGGTTTCCAAGTACCTCCGGGTCGCCGTTGTTGCGCCATTGGTTCAAGTGACAATGGCGACGGGCAGCACCCCATGCGGCGCTGTGCGTCCAGCACAGCGCTCAAACCTGTGCGCCGCAGGCGCGCCTCCGGATCACGCCCTGTCATCATCGACCACAGCAAAGATCGACGGCACCGCCGGACAGGGGGCCAGTGAATTGTCCACCACATCCGACAACCGCGTCTGGTGCAGGAAGACGTAGACATGCGCCGACAGGCTCTGCCACAGCCGGTTGCTCAGCGATTGCGCCCGGCTGCCCGACAACCCGCCGGAGGCGCCCGCGCCCACGTGCATCGCATCCACGGTCTCATCCACCGCCGCCAGAATCTCGACCACCCGGATCTCCGAGGCCGGGCGCGACAGGCGATACCCGCCCCCCGGTCCGCGCACAGAGTCCACCAGACCCGCGCGCCGCAGCTTGACAAACAACTGTTCGAGATAGGGCAGGGAAACATCCTGACGTTTCGAGATATCGCCAAGGGTCACCAGCGTACCGCTGCCCTGAAGGCTGATATCCGCCAGTGCCACCATGGCGTAGCGTCCCTTGGTGCTGAGTTTCACGGCGCGACGCCCCCTTTTGCGGCGGCAATTGACCTTGTCCGCTCAATTGCCTATCTGCTTTTCAGCCCGGACCACGTCCGCACCTGTTTAGAAGAATTCTAAAGTAGTTGCGTGTTTTGGTCAAGAAATTGCAGGCGCCCGTCCCGGCCGCCGACCAGACCGCTTATAAGGAGCCGCTCCGCCCCATGCCCGAGGTCATCTTTCCCGGACCCGAAGGCCGTCTTGAAGGCCGTTATCACCCGCAAAAAGACCGCGATGCGCCCATCGCCATCGTGCTGCATCCGCATCCGCAATTCGGCGGGACCATGAACAACAAGGTGGTCTACAACCTGCATTACGCGTTCTTCAACATGGGCTTTACCGTGTTGCGGTTCAATTTCCGCGGCGTCGGACGCTCTCAGGGCGAATACGATCAGGGGGTGGGGGAACTCAGCGATGCCGCTTCGGCGCTGGATTACCTGCAGTCGATGAACCAGAACTCGAAACACTGCTGGGTCGCGGGCTTCTCCTTTGGCGCGTGGATCGGAATGCAGCTTTTGATGCGCCGCCCGGAAATCACCGGCTTTGTCTCGGTCTCGCCGCCGGCGAACATGTATGACTTCAGCTTCCTCGCGCCCTGCCCTTCCTCCGGGCTGATCATCAACGGCACCAATGACCGCGTGGCCCCGCCTGCGGACACCCGGTCGCTGGTGTCCAAGCTGCATGAGCAAAAGGGCATCCAGATCACCCATGACGAGGTGGACGGATCCGGGCACTTCTTCGAAGAGCCGCATATGGGGACGTTGATGAACACCGTGACCACCTACGTCAAACGCCGCCTGACCGAAAACACGCGCTGAGGGAGACCCGACATGTCTGTCGTCGAAGATCTGGCCGACAAGCTTGCGCGCGACACGATCAAGGCGATGGACGCGCTGGGGGATGAGAACCTGCCCGATCAGGTGGCCAATGTGCTGGGCGCCTCCTCACCCTCGTCCGAGGAAATCTTTCGCGCCGCCGTCCGCATCCGGCTGGCCGAGAGACGGGCGCGCAACTTCCTGACCGAGCATGTGGAAAAGGCGCTGGAAGCCAAGAGGCGCGGCGAAGAGATCCCGCAGGCGATCGCGCCGGGGTCCGACAACGAGGCGCTCTGAGCAAATCACCGCTCCGGGGGCGCTCTCAACTTGGCTCGATCTCCCAGCGGGTTCCAAGATCATCGAGGCCCGCGCGGATCAGTTCCGCGATGACATCCAGGTTCACCTTGGACAGCGCCCCCAGGTAGAGGCAGGACTTGCCCATCTTGTGCGGCCCCAACCGCGCCAGCAATGCGCCAAAATCTGCATATCCCGGCATGATGTAGATCACCATATTGGCCTTGCGCGGGGCAAACCCCGTGGCAAGGCTCTGACCGGAATGGCCGCTGGCATAGGTATAGGCATACCGTCCGTAGCCGACCATGGAACTGCCCCAGAGAACCGGTTGCCAGCCCGTCACCTCGCGGAACAGCGCGTCCAGCACCAGAGCATCTTCGCGCCGTCGCGCCGGTTCAACCTCCGCAAGGAATGCATCGACCGACGCATCAGACGGAACAGTCATCCGATCTGCCATGACTTTTTCCCTCTCGTTCTCTCTCGCGGAAGATCATTCGTATAGGTGCGGACGTGTTCTGCTTTGCGATTTGCGAAACACTGGCCAAGGTAGGATACCAGATACGATCAAAGCCATCACTCACGTTCCATTGTTCCCATGCTTTGAATATCGAGGCCCCGAAAATGCCGGACGGGGCGACGCCAACTGCCGTATTCTGGCAGGCGTCAACAGGCAAGAAGCGTCCGTGAATCGACCGACGGCTATCGGTCCGTGACCGATACCGCGAAGGCCTGCGCCGCTGTGCGCTGGTCTTCGTCCAACACTTCGGCCAATTCGGCGCATTGCTCTGCCGCGTCGCCGTCAGAAGTTTCATGGCCCCAGTCCAGCCCGACCAGGCAATAGCCATACCCCTCGACCGGATCGTGCCAGAACCCTGCGTAATCCGCCCAGGCCACAAAGAGACCCAGCTCATAGGCGGCCTTGGCCACGCCGCGCTCTACCCCCATCCGGTACAGCAGGTAGGATTTCAAAAGATCCTGTTCGACACCGTCGTTGCCTTCGTACAGCCATGCCAGATCGGGAATCGACTTCTTGTCGCCCGCAGCGATGGCGCGCTCAAGGTAGAGGCGCGACAGGGCCACGTCCTGTTCAACCCCGTTGCCGTGATAATAGGCGTAGCCGACTTCGCGCAGCCCGTTGAAAGTCCCGGCATCCGCGCCCTTGCGGTACATGGCAAGCGCCTGCCCCTTGTCGGCGTCGACCCCGCGACCGTGGAAATACATGTCCCCGAGGATGTTCCAGGCCTGCGGGTACTCCAGCGCGATGGCCTCTTCAGCCAGCATCCTGGCCTTGGCATGGTCGATGCCGAACCCGTCGTGATCGTTCTGCCAGAACAGCGCCATGTTGAAATAGGCCCGCGCAAAGCCCTGATCGGCGGCGCTCTGATACCACTCCAGCGCTTCGGCCGGGTCATAAGGAATGCCCTGCCCGCCGTCCTTTTCCGTCAGCCCTGCCGCAAGGATGTTCGCCGCCACAGCGCTGCCCGCCACTGCCTCGGCACGCACCACCTCCCAGATGCCGTCGTAACGACCGTCCAGCCAGGCCTGCCGCGCCTCGGCCAACGCGGGGGAAACCGGTTGTTCCAGCACCCCCTGCGCCGGGGCAAGAAAGGGCCAAAGGGCGAACAACAGGGCAAACCGGCGGATCATGACGCACACTCCTAGAAACGGACGGAACCGGAAGACCCTTGAACAGAGGCGGAAATCCCGCGTTTCAACCGGCATTACCGCACAATTCTTTGTGAGTCGGCACGCTGTTGTCAAAGCAAGATTGTGTTTGTCACTGTCTTCTTTGACACTATGCTGGCGTCATTCATAACAGGGAGTCACCCATGAAAACCACTTTTGCCGCTCTTGTCGCCGTCGCCGCTTTTGCCGCCCCCGCCTTCGCTCAGGACCTGCCCCCGGCCGTCAAGGCCCGCAAGGGACAGTTCGAGATCATGGCGCTGAATCTGGGTGTGCTTGCCGGAATGGCGCGTGGAACAATCGAATATGATGCCGCAGCCGCCCAGGCCGCCGGCGATTCGATTGTGGCGGTCACCACGCTTGATCAGTCGAACCTGTGGCCGACGGGCACAGACAGCGGTTCGGTGCCCGGCAGCCGCGCAAAGCCCAACATTTGGGACAACATGGATGACGTGATGGCCAAATGGACCGCCCTCGGAGAGGCCGCCACCACGATGGCTGCCGCGGTCGGCACCGGCAAAGAAGCTTTGGGTCCGCAACTGGGCGCGCTCTCCAAGGCCTGCTCGGCCTGCCACGACGAATACCGCGTGTCCGAGTAACCAGCGGCAATGCGCGGATTTCTCAAACTTGTGGTCCTGGCGGCGGTTGTCGGCGCCGGGATTGCGTTTTGGGTTACGGCCCCGAATCGCGTGGATGCCGCGCGATTCGATGGCCTGACCGGAGATGCAGAGCGCGGCGAAGTGGTCTTTACCGCCGCGGGTTGCGCCTCGTGCCACCATACCAAGGGTGCCGAGGACAAGCTGGTGCTGACCGGCGGTATGGAATTTGTCTCTGATTTCGGCACGTTTTACGCACCCAATATTTCGCCCGACCCGAAAGCCGGGATCGGCAACTGGGAATTCATCGATTTCGCCAATGCCGTCACACGGGGTGTGAACCCGGAGGGACAGCATTATTACCCGGCGTTCCCCTATACATCCTACACCAAGATGGCGGATCAGGATGTGGCCGATCTCTGGGCCTACATGCAGACCCTGCCCGTCAGCGACGTGGCCAGCAAACCGCATGACGTGGGCTTTCCGTTCAACATCCGCCGCTCAGTCGGCGGGTGGAAGTTCCTCTTCATGTCGGATGATTACGTGGTCGAGGCGAACGGCAATGAGCGCGGGCGCTATCTGGTGGAAACGCTGGCCCATTGCGCCGAATGCCACACGCCGCGCAACCCGGTGGGTGCGTTGGACAAGGGCCGCTGGATGGGCGGCGCACCGAATCCCTCGGGCAAGGGGACGATTCCACCTCTGACCCCGGATGAGCTGACCTGGTCAGCCGAAGACGTGGCCTATTACCTCGAATCGGGCTTCACCCCGGAATTCGATACGGTGGGCGGTCACATGGTCGAGGTGGTCGAGAATTTCTCGCACCTCTCTACCGAAGACCGCAATGCCGTGGCCGCTTACGTCAAGGCGCTGCCGTCCCTGAAATGACTAAAGCTCCGGGCCGTTTTCGGGCCGGAGCTTTTTCTGTCTACCAATTCTCAGAAATCTTCGTCTAACGGGCCAGCTTGGCCTCTCGTGCCTCGCGCAGGCGGGCAAAATCGTCTCCTGCGTGGTAGGACGAACGGGTCAGCGGCGTGGCCGAGACCATGAGAAAGCCCTTGCCATAGGCCGCTTTCTCATAAGACGCGAACTCTTCAGGCGTCACGAAACGGTCGACCGCGTGGTGTTTGGGCGTCGGTTGCAGGTACTGGCCGATGGTCAGGAAATCCACGTCCGCGGCGCGCATGTCATCCATGACCTGCCGCACCGACTGCGCGTCCTCGCCAAGGCCGACCATGATGCCGGACTTGGTAAAGATCGACGGGTCGATTTCCTTTACCCGCTGCAGCAGGCGCAGGCTGTGGAAATACCGGGCGCCAGGGCGCACTTCCGGATAGAGGCCCGGAACGGTTTCGAGGTTGTGGTTGAACACGTCCGGCCGCGCCTCGACGACAACTTCCAGCGCCTCGGGCGTGCATTTCAGAAAGTCGGGCGTCAGGATTTCGATGGTCGTGCCCGGCGACCGATGCCGGATGGCGCGGATGGTCTGCGAAAAATGCTCTGCCCCGCCGTCCTTCAGGTCGTCGCGGTCGACAGAGGTTATGACCACGTGATTGAGGCCCAGTTTCTGCACCGCATCCGCGACCCGGCCCGGCTCGAACAGATCCAGCACATCGGGACGTCCGGTGGCGATGTTGCAGAAGGAGCAGCCACGGGTACATATCTCGCCCATGATCATCATGGTGGCGTGGCCCGCGTTCCAGCATTCGCCGGCATTGGGGCATCCAGCCTCTTCGCAGACCGTTACAAGTTTGTTCTCGCGCAGGATGCGACGGGTCTCGTTATATCCCTTGCCCACAGGCGCCTTGACCCGGATCCAGTCGGGCTTTTTCGGCTGGGCATTGTCGGGGCGGTGCGCCTTTTCAGGATGGCGCTCGGCGGGCATTTTGAGATCGCGCACTGATTTTTCCCCTCATAAGGCAGCAGCTTGGCCTTTAATAAAGGAAAGCAGGGGGCGTTTCCAGTGTACCAGGTCGCCAAGTTGGCGGCCTATCCCCAGATTTCACGAGTACCCCCTGCGCTTATCCCTGATGTTTCAAAGCATTAGGCCCCGGAGTGGCATCTCGCCGCTCCGGGGCCATGCATCCGGCGCCGTGCCGGTTTGCCATTGGCACAGACCTGGGTGGCCTGTCGTGTGTCAGCGGATCATGTCACCGCCGCCTTTGCCGCGCTCTTCATAGTGGCGGCGCAGGCGCTGCAGGGCGATGCGCAGGACGATCTTGCCGGAACGGGCCGACCATCCCAGCCGCCGCTCGGTTGTTTCCAGCCCTTCAAGGTAGCAGCAGCAGCGCAGCGCCACATCGCCCAGTCCGGGGCCAAGATCCCGCAGCGCGGCCTGCAACCGCGCTTGCGCGGCAGTGGCCCCGGTATTGCCACCCTCGGAGGGTGACGTCACAACCCCGGCGGTCAGGAACTGGTCCCAGTTCTGCGTGGTGCGAGGGCCCATCTGCGCCAGTTCGAAATCTTCGCGCAGCCGTTCCCCCGCCGCAACGAGCACGTCTGACAGGAACGCCTGACCACCTTTCTCGCGCCGCCGCGACAGGGCGGTCAGCGGGCTTTCGGCCAGCATGTACCGCCCCTTGCGCGCGCGCGGGTCCCGTTCGACCTCATCCAGCGCGGCCTCGGCATCGCGGCCGGTTTCGAAACCGGCCTGTGCCTCGGCAAAACCCCGGACCCGGTTTTCCTGTTCGGCCACCAGTCGGTTCAGCGCCGCGCGCCCGGCAGAGGTGATCCGATAGCGCGAAATCCGCGCCGGTACGTCACAGGCGATCCAGTCCTTCAGCGCCATGGCCTGCGCCACGGCAACGTCCACAACAGCGGTTCTGGTGCTGCCGCCGTCTCCGGTGTCGCGCACGACCACGGCCTTGTCCATTTCGGCAGCGACCGCCAGAACGGCACCGCTTTCGCACAACCGGCGCAACACGCGGCGCGCTTCGCGCGCCAGCGTCTGCTCGTCCGGCGGAGAGGGAGTCATGGCAGCGTTCATCCGATCCTTGTCCTTTCTGGTCTTTTGAACCGGCGATTCTCCACCGGTTGCCCCCAGGTTGCACAAAGCCGCGTCTATCAGAGGATCGTCCCTGCGAGTCTCGATCCTGCGCACCTGGCGCAGGACGGTAGAGGCGTGGCACCCAGCTTGCCGCGCCAACTCCCGGATCGAGAGCCCCCGTTCGGTATGCGCAAGGTAGACGCGCGCCGCATCGGGCACCCATTTCGGCATCGGTTCCGCCAGGGTGTCGAGGCGCGAGTCAGCCATGCACAAGTTCGATTCGAGGGCAATTTTCCACAGTTTTATCCCCAGTGGCCATAGCTGCAACCTAGGCGTGTGTTTGTTACTGTCGAGTTAACGAAACACCGCAAAAGTGACTATTTATAAGAATGTTAAACCATATCTGAACCCTCCGTTCGGAGCGTTCGCTGAAGACGCAACACCCGTCATGGCTGTGCATAGTTGTCTCACATTCGCAAAAAGCGAGGAGCGAGGCGATGAAAGATATTCTTGGAATGCTGAACGACCTGCGCCGCCCCCGGTTGCTGATCCGGGCGGCGCGCATCGGCGCGCAGGACTACCGGCGCGATCCGCACCTGCACCGCGTTCTGGGCTTTGGCGCGCTGCCCCGGTCAGGCGCGGCGCTGATGCGGCTTATGGAGATCGAGGCCGACCTGGATGCAAAGCGGCGTCTGCAGGACGCCGCCTATACAGTGGCCCGGCATGTCGAGGTGCTGACCGCAATGATGGGCGAGGCCCGCATATTGCGCGAGTCCGCCCATTGAGATCAGGAAAAGGCGTCGGGCATCGAGGCCTTCTTTTCCGCGACATAGGCCTGTAGCTCGGCGTGGATCGCCGGATCCAGTTGCGGCTGCTGATAGGAGTCCAGCAGGCGCTGCATGCGGGCGCTGGCAAGCGCCACGGTGTCCCGCGCGCCTTCTTCGGACCAGGTCTCATACGGTTTGTAATCGAACAGTTCCGACCGCCAGAAGGACGTCTTGAAATTCGCCTGCGTATGGGCACAGCCAAGGTAATGCCCGCCGGGGCCGACCTCGCGGATGGCGTCCATGGCCAGCGTGTCCTCGGTCACGGTCACACCCTCGGCCATCTTGTGCAGCGTCCCCAACTGGTCGGCGTCCATCACGAACTTCTCGAAGGAGGCCACCAGCCCGCCTTCCAGCCATCCGCAGGAATGCAGCATGAAGTTCACACCGGACAGCAGCCCCATGTTCAGCGAATTCGCGGTCTCATAGGCGGCCTGTGCGTCCGGCAGCTTGGACCCGCAGAACGACCCGGCGGATCGATAGGGCAGACCCAGACGGCGCGCCAGTTGCCCGGCACCGTAGGTGATCTGCGAGGCTTCCGGCGTGCCAAAGGTCGGCGCGCCAGAGTTCATGTCGATCGAGGTCACAAAGGCGCCCATGATGACCGGCGCGCCGGGACGGACCAGCTGTGAATAGGCGATGCCTGCCATGGTCTCGGCCAGCACCTGCACCAGCGTACCCGCGACAGAGACCGGCGCCATCGCGCCACCCACGATAAATGGAGAGATGATGCAGGCCTGATTGTTGGCCGCATAGACCTCCAGCGCGCCCATCATGACATCGTCGAAGGTCAGCGGCGAGTTGATGTTGATGAGCGAGGTCATCACCGTATTGTTCTGCACGAACTCCTTGCCGAACAGGATGCCGCACATGTCCACGCTGTCCTGCGCGCGGCTGGGTTCGGTGACAGAGCCCATGAAGGGTTTGTCCGACAGAGTCATATGCGCCATCAACATGTCGAGGTGACGCTTGTTCACTGGAATGTCTGTCGGTTCGCAGACCGTGCCGCCGGAGTGGTGCAGCCACTTGGACATCTGCCCCAGCTTCACGAACTTGCGAAAGTCCTCCATCGTTGCATAGCGGCGGCCGCCGTCGATATCGCGCACGAAGGGCGGGCCGTAAACGGGCGCCAGCACCAGGTTCCGGCCGCCGATCTCGACATTGCGGTCAGGATTGCGGGCGTGCTGGGTAAATGTCGCGGGGGCAGTCTTGATCAATTCGCGGGCGAGGCCACGCGGCAGGCGCACACGCTCACCGTCGATCGAGGCGCCGGCGGCTTGCCAGCGGGCCAGAGCATCGGGGTTGTTGACGAAGTTGACGCCGATCTCTTCCAGCACCTGCTCGGCGCGGTCTTCGATCAGCTCCAGCGCAGCGGCGTCCAGCACTTCGAGGTTGGGGATCTTCCGCTCGATGAACCGCGCGGTTTCCACCTGGATCGAGGTCCGCTCGGCCCGACGTGCGGCCCCGCCGCCACCGCGGCCCCGTTTGCGCGCTGCTGCTTCTGCCATCGTCATGTCTCCACGCATTGCGACGGAGCCCCTGCCCCGAAAACTTCTGCCCGCTCATATCAAGCTGCGGGACCGGGCCGCGGGCGTTTTCCGGCAGTTGAGTGGAGAAAACGACATGACGCCGCCTCACCTGCGCGGTTTACCCGCCGCGCTGCCTGAGTCATCATCCCCGAACGCTCGGGATGAGAGGAGACACCGTGACCGAAGAACCGTCGCGCAGCAATTTCACGCAGGCCGAGATTGGCGCCATTGCGCATCTCTGGCGGGGGGAGGTCTATCGCAGCACGATCTGGCGCACCCGGCTGGACACAACGACAAACTGGGCGGTGGTGACGCTGGGCATCGCGCTGTCGATTGCCTTTGCCTCACCCAATGCCTCGCCGCTGCCACTGGTGCTGGTGGGGGTGCTGATCATCTTTTTCCTCGTGCTGGAGGCGCGGCGCTATCGCTACTTCAACGTCTGGCGGGCGCGTTGCCGCTACATGGAGCGGCATCTGTATGCGCCGATGCTGATGGAGGGGGATCTGCACCTTGAGGAGAACTGGCAGGAGGTGCTGGCCAAGGACTATCTGCAACCCGAGTATCACATCTCGACCCTGACCGCGATGGGGCGGCGAATCCGGCGGAATTACCTGTGGATTCTGCTGATCCAGTCGGCCTCTTATCTTGGCAAGATCGTCGTGCATCCGACGCCACTGACCTCGTTCGATCAGATCTGGGACAGATCGGCGGTCGGGCCGCTGCCCGGCTGGGTGGTGATCGGGTTTGGCCTGATTTACTTTGCAACCTGGCTGGGGATCGCGATCTGGAGCTGGACCAGCGATTATAAAAAGGCCAAGAAGCGGGGCAATCGGGGCCGTTCGATGGGCTGATTGCGCGCGGCCCGAGCGGCTCTGAGGGACGGTTTGCCCCTCTTCGGATGCCCCCTCAGGCCAGCGGAAAGACCTCGATCGCTGCGCTGACGACAATGGCCTCTGCCCCGCCCGGTTGCGGCACGGTCATGCCGCCGGGCACCACTTTCAGGTCCATCTCCCCGGCGCCGAAGATGCGGTTCAATCCGCTGGTGTCCAGTTCCGCCGCGTCGGGCACGCCGAGGGTCACGCGCACCTCGACAGCCACATCCACGTGCAGGCGCGCCCGCGCCTGTGCATCTGCCAACGCGCGTTCGACGGCTTGCCCGGCTGTGTCGCCCACACCCATGCCCATCTGCACGATCAGCCGCTGTTTCATGCCGCCTCCTCCGCAAAGCTGACGGTGATCGCCGCATGGGCCATAACGGTCGGGTTGCCCAAACCTTCGGGGCGCGGCACGTCCAGCCCGCCGAATCCTACGGAAATCTCTGCCTGACCGTAAGGAAAGACCTCGGACAGTTTCGCGGCATCCACCTGTTCCGGCGCCTGCACACCAACCTGCACCCTCAGGCGCATCTCGGATTTTTCGCGCCCCCGCCATTCGGCCGCGTTGATCGAGCATTTCCACAGCGCATCGCGGATCGCCCGCGACGCGGCCCCTGTATAGTCTGCGCGCCTGAGCGATGTGCCAAGGCCGAATTCCGTAAGAACCTGCATGAAGCCCCCCATCTCTGTCGCCCCCAAGGGGACCCCGCGCACCGGAGAATGGCAAGGCCATTTTCGGCACGCGGGGTCGGGCCTGACGGCTGGCCAGACGCGTCAGACCGGGGAGCCGCCAAAGAGCCGGGCAAAGCCACGCCGCTTGCGGGGGGCCTCTGCTTCTGGCGTCAACAGGGCATGGGCAGCCTCAGAGCGCATCCGGCGGCCTCGCGCCATGTAGAAGGCGGTGTCGATGGAGCCATCGGGACGGGTGCGGATGGTGTCGGTCGGGCGGGTCATGGCGGTCACTCCGGTGTTGAAAGTCGATGACCCATCTGACCACGCGCCGCCGGTCCGCGCTTGAAGGCGGCCTTGTGTTTTCCTTGTGATTGCCTTTTGTATCCCTTCTGATCCGCGAAAACCCTTTGTTTTCCGCTCTGGCTGGGCAAGTGTTGCTGCATGATTTTGGCCTTCAGGACTTGCACGCTTGACCTTGACCGTCGTCAATTGCACCGCGACGGGGCAGAGGTGCATGTCGAGCCGCAGGTCTTCGACCTGCTGTCCTTCATGGCGCAATCCGGCGGTGCCGTCGTGTCCAAGGAGGCGTTGGTCGATGCCGTCTGGAACGGGCTGGCGGTGTCGGATGCGACCATTGCCGCTCGGATCAGCGCCGCCCGCGCGGCGGTGGGCGATTCCGGCAAGGAACAGGGCGTTTTGCGCACGATTCCCCGGCGCGGGCTGGCCTTTGTGGCCGAATTGCAGGACACGACTGTCCCGACATCAAGGACCGCCCTACCCGCGCCCGAGGTGCAATATGCGCTGTCCCGCGACGGCACCGCCATTGCGTGGTGCGCCACCGGCACCGGCCCGCCATTGCTGCGCATCGGACATTGGCTGTCTCATCTGGAGATGGATGCGGGCGGCCTGATCTGGGGGCCGCTGATCGCGCGGCTGTCACAGGATCGGCGGCTGGTGCGCTATGATCTGCGTGGCACCGGACTGTCGGACCGCGATGCGCCCCTGACTGGCATCGAAGATTTCACCGACGACCTGCTGGCCGTGGCCGACGCGGCGGGACTTGACTGCTTCGACCTGTTTGCCGCCTCGCAGGCGGTGCCGGTGGCGATCCGCTTTGCCGCGCAGAACCCCGGACGGGTGCGGCGCATGGTGCTGATTGGCGGATATGTCGAGGGCCGCGTCTTCCGCCCCACCGCCCCCGGCAGCGTGGATGAGGACACCATGCTGGCGATGATCCGCGCCGGATGGGGCAAGGCGGGCAGCCCCTTCATCAAGGCCTTCACCACCGTCTTCGCACCAGATGCCACGCCGGAACAGCGCGATGAATTGGCCGAGATGCAGCTGTCCACCGCCAGTCCCGAAACCGCAGTGACTCTGCGCGGCGTGATCGACCGGTTCGACGTGCGCGCCGACCTGCAAAAGGTAAAGGCGCCCGCGCTGATCTTTCACGCCACGGGCGATGCGATCCACCCGATCAGTCAGGGGCAAAAGCTGGCCGCGCATCTGAAAGACGCGCGATTCGTGCGGTTGGAGGGCGGCAATCACGTGCTCTTGCCGCAGGAGAAAGCCTGGCATCTGGTCATGGACCGCACGGATGCCTTTCTGAACGCCTGAGCGACATTGCCATTTCCCGCCGTCCTGCCTAAGGGAAGGCATGACCGAGACCCAGCACGACCGCCTTCTCATCATCGACTTCGGCAGCCAGGTGACGCAGCTGATCGCGCGCCGCCTGCGAGAGTTGAATGTCTATTGCGAAATCCACCCTTACCAGAATGTCACCGAGGCTTTTCTGAGCGATTTCGCTCCGAAGGCGGTGATCTTTTCCGGTGGTCCCGATTCGGTGACCCGCGCGGGCAGCCCGCGCCCGCCGAAAGGCGTCTATGACCTTGGCGTGCCGATCCTTGGCATCTGCTATGGCCAGCAGGTCATGATGCAGGACCTTGGCGGCGAGGTCGTGGCAGGCGAAGGCACCTCCGAATTCGGCCGCGCCTATGTGGCCCCGTCCGAACGGCGGCTGGACATGCTGACCGGCTGGTTCATGGACGGCACGGGCCGCGAACAGGTCTGGATGAGCCACGGTGACCATGTCTCGGAAATCGCACCAGGCTTCGAAGTCTTCGGCACCTCGCCCGGCGCGCCCTTTGCCATCACTGCCGATCCGGCGCGGCGGTTCTACGCGGTGCAGTTCCACCCCGAGGTGCATCACACGCCCAACGGCGCCACGCTTTATGAGAATTTCGTGCGCGCGGCCGGGTTCAAGGGCGACTGGACCATGGGCGCCTACCGCGAAGAGGCGATTGCCAAGATCCGCGAACAGGTAGGCGACGCCAAGGTGATCTGCGCGCTCTCCGGCGGGGTCGATTCCTCGGTGGCGGCGGCGCTGATCCATGAGGCGATTGGCGATCAGCTGACCTGCGTCTTCGTCGATCACGGGCTGTTGCGCCTGCACGAGGCCGAGGAAGTGGTCGGCATGTTCCGCGACCACATGAACCTGCATGTGATCCATGCGCAGGAACAAGAGCTGTTTCTTGGCGAACTGGACGGCGTGTCCGACCCCGAGACCAAGCGCAAGATCATCGGGCGGCTGTTCATTGACGTCTTCCAGAAATACGCCGACGGGATCGAGGGCGCACGGTTCCTTGCCCAAGGCACTTTGTACCCGGATGTGATTGAATCGGTGTCGTTTTCCGGCGGGCCTTCGGTCACCATAAAGTCGCATCACAACGTCGGCGGCCTGCCGGAAAAGATGGGCCTGAAGCTGGTCGAACCGCTGCGCGAGCTGTTCAAGGATGAGGTCCGCGCCCTGGGGCATGAGCTGGGCCTGCCGGCGTCCTTCATCGGCCGCCACCCCTTCCCCGGACCGGGTCTGGCGATCCGCTGCCCCGGAGAGATCACCCGCGAAAAGCTCGAGATCCTGCGCAAGGCGGATGCGGTCTATATCGACCAGATCCGCAAGCATGGGCTCTATGACGAGATCTGGCAGGCCTTCGTCGCCATCCTGCCGGTGCGCACGGTGGGCGTGATGGGCGATGGGCGGACATATGATTACGCCTGCGCCCTGCGCGCGGTCACATCGGTCGACGGCATGACGGCGGATTATTACCCGTTCAGCCATGATTTCCTGGGTGAGACGGCCACCCGCATCATCAACGAGGTCAAGGGCATCAACCGCGTGACCTACGATGTGACCTCGAAACCACCCGGCACCATCGAGTGGGAATGACCCGCTGGGTCATGCGGGTCCTGCGGGGGCTAACGCTTTATCTCTGTCTCTGCCTGGCGCTCACCATCGGATCAATCCTGCTGACGCGGGATTGTCTGGTGGTCGAGGAGAGCTTTGACATCGCGGTGATTCTTGGCGGCGGCCGCGAGGGGGAAGACCACGTTCTCGAACATGAAACCGGACGCATCCATACCGGTGTCCTGTTGTACCAGGGCGGTCGGGCCCCCCGCCTGCATCTGACCGGCGGCGGTGACCCCGCAACGCACAAGAGCAGTGCCATCGGCATGGCCGGGATCGCGCAGACCAAGGGGGTGCCCGAAAGCGCGATCAGCCTTGAGACGGAATCGCTGTCGACCTTGCAGAACGTGTTGTTCTCTCTTCCCGATTTGCCCGAAGACGCGCGCCTGTTGCTGGTCACCGAAGCCTATCACGCCTGGCGCGCATGGGCCTCTTTTGTCTGGGGGGGGCGCCTTGCCCCGGTCTGCGCCAGCCCGAATCCGGGACGCACCGCCGGCGCCAAGGGCTGGATCATCGTGGGTGAGGCGGCATCCTGGGCGGTCAACATACCACGCGCCGCGATTTGGTCCCTTGCCCGGGCGGTTGGCCTTGAAAAGAGCCTGCCAAGGGCCTTCCTGACCTGATCCCGACACTCAATATCGCAAAAGACACAGGAACACTGGCACGATTCACAGGCCAAACCCGCAAACCCGCCTCATGACAATCATGATGATTATGAATTTGCCTGCATGCACCAGATGTGAAACACGCAGCAAAAGACCGAAAGGCATTGACGATGACCGACGCACTCTCCCGGGCCCTGGCCAAACGCGACTGGCTGCTGGCTGACGGGGCCACGGGCACAAACCTGTTCAACATGGGTCTGATGTCGGGCGATGCGCCCGAGTTCTGGAACGAGACAGAGCGGGACAAGATCCGCACCCTGTACCGCGGCGCGGTCGAAGCCGGGTCGGACCTGTTCCTGACCAACTCCTTTGGCGCCAATGCCTCGCGGCTAAAGCTGCACGACGCGGCGCACCGGGCCTATGAGCTGTCCAAACTTGCCGCCGAACTGGGGCGCGAGATTGCCGATGCCGCCGGGCGTGAGGTGATCGTCGCGGGCTCTGTCGGGCCGACCGGTGAGATCATGGGCAGCGCGGGGACGCTGAAACATGAAAAGGCCGTCGAGATGTTCGAAGAGACAGCCGCAGGCCTGAAGGACGGCGGCGCGGATGTCCTCTGGGTCGAGACGATCTCGGCCCCCGAAGAATACAAGGCAGCGGCAGAGGCCTTTACCAATGTCGGGATGCCCTGGTGCGGCACCATGAGTTTCGACACCGCCGGGCGCACCATGATGGGCATGACCTCTGCCGACATGGTCAAGATGGTCGAAGACCTTCCAAACCCGCCGATCGGCTTTGGCGCCAACTGTGGCGTCGGCGCGTCCGATCTGTTGCGCACCGTGCTGGGCTTTGTCGCGCAGGGGACCGAGCGGCCGATCATCGCCAAGGGCAACGCCGGTATCCCGAAATACCACGAAGGCCACATCCACTATGACGGCACGCCGGACCTGATGGCAGAATATGCCGTGATGGCGCGGGATTCGGGGGCCACGATCATCGGCGGCTGCTGCGGCACGATGCCGGTGCACCTGAAGGCCATGCGCGAGGCGCTGGAAACCCGCGAACGCGGTGAGCGCCCGACGCTGGAGCGGATCGCCGAAACGCTTGGCGGCTTTTCTTCCGACCGCGATGGCACCGGGGACGATTCCGACGGTCCGACACGCGAACGCCGGGGGCGTCGCCGGCGCGGCTGATCCGGCGAAACAGGCCGTGGTTAAACCGCCATTAAGGGAACCTCCTTATCACACTCACTTACCATAGCATTCCTGGTTTGTGAGTTGGAGGTTGGCCATGGCTGATCACACTTGGATCGCTGACGTTCTGAGCGATCTGGAAAGGTATCTTGAGGACAATGGCGGGACTGCATCGACAGCGGCAATTGTCCATGCGCGGCAAGTTGCGACAGAGGAACTGGGGCTGTGCGATCGCGCTCGGGACTTGGCTGAATCCCGACGATGTGATCCGGCCGAGCGTCAGTTCCGGCTGGTCGTCGACAACGTTAGCGGGACCTGAGCCTGTCCGCGCGATGCCCTCACCCCTCGTCGAACTGAAAGCCCAACTGGTCGCCCGCACGTGGCGGCGGGGCAAACAGATCACATCGCATCGGCCCCTGATCGCGGTCAAGGCCAAGCTGGCGAGCGGCGCGTTTGAACCGCGCCGCCAGCAGATCGGCATAGGGCCCCTCGCCCCGCATCCGTGTGAACCACTTGGCCGAATAGACCTCGCCGCCGTGCATGTCGCGCAGGTGGCCCATGATGCGCCCCGCACGGTCCGGGTAATGCTCTTGCAGCCATTCCTGCCAGAGCGGCGAAACCTCCAGCGGCAGGCGCAGCATGATCCAGCTGGCCGTTGTGGCCCCCGCCTCTGCCCCGGCGGTCAGGATCGATTCCAGTTCGGGATCGGTCAGCGCCGGGATCATCGGAGAGGCCATGATGCGCACCGGTATCCCGGCCTCGGACAGCCTGCGGATTGCCGCCAGCCGCCGTTTCGGGCCGGGCGCGCGCGGCTCCATCCGGCGCGACAGGCCCTCATCCAGCGTGGTCACGGAAATGCCCACCCGCGCCAACCCCTGCTCGGCCATGCCGGACAATATGTCGATGTCGCGTTCGATCAGCGCGCCCTTGGTCACGATGGCCACCGGGTGCCGGAAGTCACGCAGCACCTCGAGGCAAGCGCGCATGATGCCCCGATCCCGTTCAATCGGCTGATAAGGGTCGGTGTTGGTGCCGATGGCCAGCGGGGCGACGCTGTATCTCTTTGCCTGCAACTCCCGCGCCAGCACCTCTGGCGCCGTGGGTCGCGCAATCAGACGCGTCTCGAAATCCAGCCCCGGCGACAGGCCCAGCCATGCATGTGTCGGCCGCGCAAAGCAGTAGATGCAGCCATGCTCGCAGCCACGATAGGGATTCAGCGTCCGGTCAAACGGCAGATCGGGCGAACGCACGTAGTTGATGATCGAGCGCGGAACCTCTTCCGTGACCTCGGTCCTGATGACGCCCGCCTCTTCTGGGATGTCCCAACCGTCACCCTCATCCTCGCGCCGCAGCCGTTCATAGCGCCCGCAATCGCGGCTGCGCGCTGCGCGGCCACGGGCCTGCGCGGGATCGACGGGGCGTGCAGAGGAACTCATGCCGTCAACATAGAACACAACGGGAACACTGACAAGAATTGCGGCACAGCGCCGCCAGAGGTCGGAACCGTTTCGCCCAATGTCGCAATCCGCCAATTGACGGATGCGGAAAACAACGATTAGTCGCAAGGATCGAGGCATCCAAACGACATGCCCAACCGAAGGAATCGCGCCTATGTCCGATGAAGAAGAAGACATCATCCTCTCTGAACTGGATGACGAAGAGCTTGTCCAACAGATGTTCGATGACCTCTACGACGGTCTCAGGGAAGAGATCGAAGAGGGTGTCAACATTCTTCTGGAACGCGGATGGGCCCCCTACCGCGTTCTGACAGAGGCGCTGGTCGGCGGCATGACCATTGTCGGCCACGACTTCCGTGACGGTATCCTCTTTGTTCCCGAAGTGCTGCTGGCCGCCAACGCCATGAAGGGCGGAATGGCGATCCTCAAGCCGCTGCTGGCCGAAACCGGCGCGCCCAAGCAGGGCAAGATGGTGATCGGCACGGTCAAGGGCGACATCCACGACATCGGCAAGAACCTTGTCTCGATGATGATGGAAGGCGCGGGTTTCGAGGTTGTGGACCTTGGCATCAACAACCCGGTCGAGAAATACCTCGAAGCGATCAAGACCGAAGAGGCCGACATCCTCGGCATGTCGGCGCTGCTGACAACCACGATGCCCTACATGAAGGTCGTGATCGACACGATGATCGAGATGGGCATTCGCGACGATTACATCGTCCTGGTGGGCGGCGCGCCGCTGAACGAGGAATTCGGCAAGGCCATCGGCGCGGACGCCTATTGCCGCGATGCTGCCGTGGCGGTGGAGACGGCCAAGAAATACATCGAACGCAAACACAACCAGTTGGCGGCGGGCTAAGGCCCCGGCCTTTACTGCAGATCTGACCCCGCCCTGCCCGGCGGGGTCTTTCTTTTTGGACATGCCCGGGGCCGCCTGGTGGCGGTTGCCGTCCCGGATGTCAGGGCGTACCCCGATCCCATGAACACATGGCGTCCAGCACCCGCAATTCGGTTCAAGGCCCTTGGTCTGCATTGGCGCGGCGACAGACTGCTTGCGGCCGAGGTTCTGAATGACGCCGGACGCGTGACAGGCGTGCGCCCCCTCGGAGGCACGGTGGAATTCGGCGAGACGGCAGAGGACGCCCTCATCCGCGAGTTTCAGGAGGAACTCGGAATCGTGGTGAAACCCAATGGCGCACCCGTCTTCATGGAAAATCTCTACACACACGAAGGCCGCTCGGGGCATGAGGTGCTGGCGATCTTCGACGTGACCTTTCCGGGTGGCGCCTTTGCCGACCAGACGCGCATCGCCTTCAAGGAAGACAATGGCGCCACCTGCTTTGCCGAGTGGTTTGCGCTTGGCCCATTGGACATGCCCGGCCACCCTCGACTGTACCCCGACGGGCTGAAACGGCATCTTCTGAAACCAGATTGACTGCCCGCAATGACCTTCTCGGACAGTCCGGGAGGCGTGTCACCGCCATAGGGCCTTCCGGCCCGAGGGCCAAGAAATCCCCGCCGGACTCACCGGCGGACTTGAACCCTGCCCCGGAAATGCCGATCTTATAGACAGGAGGCCCCATGAAACTCGAAACCCTTGTCCTGATCGTGGTCTGCGTTCTTGTGGGCAGCGCGGTGACCATGTGGCTGAGCATGTTGCTTTTGGCCGCACTCAGCGTGCCCTTCGCATGGCTGGCACTGTTTCCCGCCGCACTGGTCGGATACATCCTGTACCGGGTCATTGCCGAACGTGTCGGCAATGCCGAAGAAGACCATTACGACGGGATGAAACACTGATGCTGATCGTCACCACAGAAGCCGTCGCCGGTCACCAGATCACCGAATCGCTGGGCCTTGTGCGCGGGGCCACCGTTCGGGCCAAGCACCTTGGCACCGATATCGTCGCGGCACTCAAGCAGTTGGTGGGCGGTGAGCTGACCGGCTATTCTTCGCTCATGGCCGGGGCGCGCGAACAGGCGATTGACCGGATGATCACAGAGGCCGAGGCCATGGGCGCGGATGCCATCGTCTGCATGCGCATCCAGACATCCGCCATCGCCAAGGGGGCTTCGGAAATCGTCGCCTATGGCACTGCCGTCAAGCTTGACTGATAGGCAGATCGCCGCAAATTGTAGACGGCCAAGGGCAATTCGGCTTTTTCTTTGGCCCCCTTTGGCCCATACTGAAGGGACGTGAGGAGAGTATCATGCCTGTGACATCTTTCGCCCTGCTGATTTGTGCCGTCGTTTCCGCGGCGGCCGTCACCGTTTGGGCAATGTCCTCTTTCGGAGTGCTGACGGTCCTGCCGGTTCTCCTTGCGCTTGCGCTGCTTGCCCGCTGGGCCATGGCGCATGTGCCGCATGACGACAGCCGTACCTGACCTGCCCCGCGACGCCGTTCTGACCGAGGACGGGCTGACGCCCGCCGGATCGGGGCGCGTGTTGCTGTTGGCCTGCGGGGCGCTGGCGCGAGAGATCCTCGCCCTGATCCGTTTGAATGGCTGGGATCACATGGACCTCGCCTGCCTGCCCGCGATCCTGCACAATCACCCTGAAAAGATCACCGATGCGGTGCGTGAGGCGGTGGCCAAACACCGCGCCGAGTATGACCGTATCTGCGTCGTCTATGCCGATTGCGGAACCGGCGGGCTGTTGCAATCCGCCTGCGCCGAGATGGGGGTGGACATGGTCGCCGGCCCGCATTGCTACGCCTTTTTCGACGGGCTGGCGCAGTTCGAGGGGCGCGATGAGATCACCGCCTTCTACCTCACCGATTTCCTGTGCCGCCAGTTCGATGCCTTTGTCTGGAAGCCGCTTGGCCTCGACCGCTACCCGCAATTGCTCGAGATGTACTTTGGCCATTACGAACGACTGGTCTATCTCGCCCAGACCGAGGACGCCGTGCTGACGGACAAGGCCCGCGTCTGCGCAGAGCGCATGGGGCTGCGCTTTGAGCGGCGGTTCACCGGCTACGGCGATCTGGCGACAACGCTGGAGGGCTGGGCCTGAAGGGGGCCTGTTACCGGGCCTTCCCTCAGCCGTCGGACAGCGCCTCTGTCAGCACCGTCGACACCGGCACCAGCGTGATTGTTCCGCTGCGGTCCTGCAGCCCCCAGAGCACCAGAGCCGTGATCGTATCGGCGCGCAGCCGCCCCATCATGACAACACCGCCCTCTTGCCGGGCGCGAAAGGCCGCCTGATCCAGCGTGCGGCGGATCACCGTGGCGTCCTGCCCCTCGCCGTCGAAATCTCGAAAGATCGTCACCGCGGGCACGCCGTCTTTCAGCGCCAGTTTCTGCGCCGTGTTCAATCCCTTGGGCTGCATCACCAACCCATGCCCGGACCCCGCGAGATAAGAGGCCACCTGCCCCGCAATCGCGCGGTTTTCCTGCAGACTGCCGCCGGGCGCTTCCAGCACCGCCACCGCCTGCGGCACGGCGTCGAGTATTCCCGATATCGTGACCTCGACATCAGACGCCTGCGCGCCTTCGGGCAGATCGCCAAGCACCAGCACCTCGAACCCCAGATCGCGATAGCCCTTGGCCGCACCCGCCGCATCGGGATGTGAGGGCGCAATGGCAAAGCTGACCGGGAAGGGAAAGCTCTGCAGGGCGGACGGGCCCAGCGGGCCGGACCCGTCATCGACCAGCACCACCGCCATGCGCGGCACCCCGGCAGGGGCCTCGACCGTTGCGGCAAAGCGGATCAGGGGGCTGTCAGCGGTCAGCGCGCCCACCGGGGTCAACCCTTCGACGATCTCGGGTTGCGGTTCCGGGTCGTCCAAGGGCTCCGGTCCACGCCCGATCAGGGAGCGTGCTGGTTTGCCGACGGTCGGGGCGATGGGCGGCTGTGTTGCGATATCGGGTTCCGGCACGGGGTCGGTCCGTTCGAACAGCGGCGAAACTGACGGTGCAGGCGGCACCAAGGCAAGCTCCGGCCCCTCGGACCCCGGCGCGCCGGGTTCAGGTGTCACCGGCTCTGCCACCTCGGGTTCAGGTGTCACCGGCTCCGCCAGTTCGGGTTCAGGTGTCACCGGCTCTGCCACCTCGGGTTCCGTTGTTACCGGTTCTGCCACCTCGGGCTCCGGTGTCACAGGTTCCGCCACCTCGGGCTCCGGTGTCACCGGTTCCGCCACTTCGGGTTCAGGTGCCACCGGCTCTGCCACCTCAGGTTTAGGTGTCAACGGCTCTGCCACTTCGGGGTCCGGTGTCACCGGTTCCGGTGTTGCCGGTTCCGGGTTCACAGGTTCGGACGTGGGGTCAGGCGTCACGTCAGTGCGCTCTGCCACCAGTGCACTGTCGGCGCTGGGGACGACGGGCGCGGGCGGCTGCGCCGGGCCGGTGACGATGATCGGCCTCGCCTCGGGGGCAGGCGCGCCGGGCAAGGGCGCGCTGGCCCCCGGCTTGATCGGCGCATCACGGCCAGCGATCACAGGGGCCGTGGACGCTGCGGGCAGGCCGCTCGCCGGCAGATCCGGCGCGCCGCCCACGACCGGCGGGGCCAGCGGCTTGGTATCCGCGCCCACGGCCACGGGGGCAGAGGGCGCATTCAGGCTGCCTTTGGGCAATTCGGGGCGGTCGATGCCGGTTTCCGCCACCGGGCGGCGTCCGGGTTGCGACAGGTCCGGCTTGGGCTTTGCCACCTCACCCGCCTCGGGATCCTGAACGATCAGCGGCGCAGAGCCGTCCTTGGGGTCAGAGACTTCGGGCACCGGCGGGTCGGTTGGCACATCGCTGCCCGGATCAGCAGAGGCCAGCACCTGGCTGTCCACGGTCCCCGATGGCGGAGAGATCATCGCCCCCCGTGCCGGGTATTCCCCCGCCAGCGACCATGCCCCAAGGCAGACGCCCGAAAACAGACCGCCCCAAACGATTCCTGACAGAAAACCCCGTGCCATGCTGCTCTCTCTTACGCTTCACGCGCCTGTCCCGGCGCCTTGATCCCCGTGTTCTCACGGTCCTGCCGGGCTTGACGACACCCGGACGGCCTGTGCATGTATACCGCGACGTGGGCCCTGCCCGCCAGCCCCACGATCGCCCCCCGCGACAAAACCCAGACGAAAAGGCCACGGCCATGCTGCTCCTGATCGATAATTACGACAGCTTTACCTACAATCTCGTGCATTACTTCGGCGAACTGGGCGCCGATGTGCAGGTCTGGCGCAACGACGCGCTGAACGTGCAGGAGGCCATGGCGCTGAAGCCCGAGGGCATCGTCCTGTCACCCGGCCCCGGCACGCCGGACCAGTCCGGCATCTGCCTGGCGCTGACCGCCGCCGCCGCCGAGACCGGCACGCCGCTGATGGGTGTCTGTCTTGGGCACCAGACCATCGGTCAGATCTTTGGCGGCACGGTGGTGCGCCATGATGAGATCGTCCATGGCAAGATGGGCCTGATGCAGCACCAGGGGACAAGCGTGTTCAAGGGCCTGCCCTCGCCGATCAAGGCGACGCGCTATCATTCGCTGGTGGTGCGCCGGTCCGACCTGCCTGACTGCCTGGAGGTGACGGCAGAGCTGGAAGACGGCACCATCATGGGGCTGATGCACCGCAACTTGCCCATTCACGGCGTGCAATTTCACCCTGAATCCATCGCATCAGAGCATGGCCATGCCATGCTCCGGAACTTTCTGGACGTGTTGAAGGTGCCCGCATGAGCGACGATTTGCGCCCCCTTATCGGCACCAGTGCCGACCGCCCCCTGACCCGCGCCGAGGCGGAAACCGCCTTTGGGATATTGTTTGCCGGTCAGGCCACACCGGCCCAGATCGGCGGGCTGCTCATGGCCCTGCGCACGCGCGGCGAAACGGTCGACGAATACGCCGCCGCCGCCGCCGTCATGCGTGCAAAATGCAACAAGGTTGCCGCGCCTGCGGGGGCCATGGACATTGTCGGCACCGGTGGCGACGGAAAGGGCACGCTGAACATCTCGACCGCCACAGCCTTTGTCGTCGCGGGCGCAGGTGTCACCGTGGCCAAGCACGGCAACCGCAACCTGTCGTCGAAATCCGGCGCGGCGGATGCGCTGGGTCAGTTGGGCATCAACGTGATGATCGGCGCGAAGGTGGTTGAAAAGGCCCTGGAAAGCGTCGGGATCTGTTTCATGATGGCGCCCATGCACCACCCGGCCATGGCCCATGTCGGCCCGGTCCGGGCCGAGCTGGGCACACGCACGATCTTCAACATCCTCGGGCCGCTGACCAACCCGGCGGGCGTCAAGCGCCAGCTGACCGGCGCCTTCACACGCGAATTGATCCGCCCGATGGCCGAAACCCTGGGCCAGTTGGGGTCCGAACGGGCATGGCTGGTGCATGGCTCGGACGGCACCGATGAGCTGACCATCACCGGCGTCAGCTGGATCGCTGCGCTGGAAGAGGACGGCAGCATCCATGAGGCCGAACTCCACCCCGAGGACGCGGGCCTGCCGGTGCATCCCTTCGAGAAGATCGTCGGCGGCACGCCCGAAGAGAACGGGCGCGCCTTCCGCGCCCTGCTTGACGGCGCGCAGTCGGCCTATCGCGACGCAGTCTTGCTGAACGCCGCCGCCGCGCTGACAATCGCGGGCAAGGCCCCGGACCTGCGCGAGGGTGTGGACCGCGCGCGGGAAAGCATCGACAGCGGCGCCGCGCTGGCCAAGGTGCAGGCGCTGGCCAAGGCGACACAGGCCGCGTGACCCGGACCGCCGCTGACATGGTGCCGCCCAAGGCGTGGCGGCACCTGCCGTTCTTCGACCACGACCTGCCCCGGATCGCCGCGCATCTTGCGATGGTGGAGGCACAGGTTTTGCCACCCGCGCCTCAGGTTTTCGCCGCGCTGGATGTCTGCCCACCAGAGTCGGTGCGCGTGGTGATCCTTGGGCAAGACCCTTATCCCACGCCCGGCCATGCCCATGGTCTCGCCTTTTCCGTGGAACCGGAGGTGCGCCCCCTGCCCCGCTCCTTGTCCAATATTTACAAAGAGATGCAGGAAGATCTTGGCGCGAAACCTTCAGACGGAGACCTGCGGTTCTGGGCCGCTCAGGGCGTGCTGCTGCTGAACACCGCCCTGACGGTCGAGGCGGGCAAGGCGGGCGCACATGCCAAACTCGGCTGGGCGAAACTGACCGAACAGGTGCTGCACGCGCTCTGTGACCAACCGCGCGCCTTCCTGCTCTGGGGCGGCCATGCGCAGGGCTTTGCCAAACATATCACCGGACCTGATCACCTGATCCTGACCAGCGCGCACCCCTCACCTCTGTCCGCGCGACGGGGCTTTTTCGGCTCACGGCCCTTTTCCCGCATCAATGACTGGCTTAAGGACAGGGGCCAGACGCCGATCAACTGGACGAGCCCCGAGGGACCCGAGACATGAGTACGACCATCCTCGACAAGATCAAGGCCTACAAGCTGGAGGAAGTGGCCGCCGACAAGGCCGCCAAACCCCTGTCCGCGGTCGAGGATGAGGCCCGCGCGGCCTCTCCGGTCCGGCCCTTTGGACAGGCCCTGATGACGGCCGCCGAGACTGGGTACGGCCTGATCGCCGAGATCAAGAAGGCCTCGCCCTCCAAGGGGCTGATCCGCGCCGATTTCGACCCGGCCACGCTGGCCCAAGCTTATGAGGCCGGCGGCGCGACCTGCCTGTCGGTCCTGACCGATAGGCCCAGCTTTCAGGGCGCCAAGCCCTTCCTGACGGCGGCCCGCGCGGCCTGCGGCTTGCCCGCGCTGCGCAAGGATTTCATGTACGACCCTTACCAGGTGACCGAGGCGCGCGCGCTTGGGGCCGACTGCATCCTGATCATCATGGCCTCTGTGTCCGACGCGCAGGCAGCGGAACTGGAAGACTGCGCCACGCACTGGGGCATGGACGCCCTGATCGAGGTGCATGACGCCGAGGAACTGGACCGCGCTTTGGCCCTGAATAGCCCGCTCATGGGCGTGAACAACCGCAATCTCAAGACCTTCGAGACGACGCTGGACACCACCCGCATCCTGTCGAAACGCCTCCCCGAAGGCCGCTTCCTGATCTCCGAATCCGGCCTGAACACGCCCGAGGACCTCGCCGATATGGCCGGTCACGGCGCACGCGCCTTCCTGATCGGCGAAAGCCTGATGCGTCAGGCCGACGTGGCCGCCGCCACCAAGGCACTGCTCAAGAACCCGGTGCCGGCATGAGCGGCCTGTCCCATTTCGACGCCGCCGGCAACGCCCATATGGTCGATGTCTCGGACAAGCCGGTGACCCAGCGCATCGCCACCGCCGAGGGCCATGTGACCATGGCGCCCGAGACCTTTGCCCTGATCACCGAAGGCCGCGCGAAAAAGGGCGACGTGATCGGCGTGGCGCGCCTTGCCGGGATCATGGGGGCCAAGAAGACGCCGGAACTGATCCCGCTGTGCCATCCTCTGCCGATGACCAAGGTGACGGTGGACCTGACAGAAGACCCTGACCTGCCCGGCCTGCGCATCACTGCCACGGTCAAGACCTCTGGTCAGACGGGTGTCGAGATGGAGGCGCTGACCGCCGTCTCCACCGCCGCGCTGACGGTCTATGACATGGTCAAGGCGGTGGACAAGGGCATGCAGATCGGCGGCATCCGCGTCCTGCTCAAAGACGGCGGAAAATCAGGGCGTTACGAGGCGACATGATCTCCGTTCCCGAAGCCCTCGACCACCTCTTCGCGCTCGCCCGCCCCTTGGACATCGAGCGCGTGCCGCTGGTTGAGGCCGCGGGCCGTGTGCTGGCGCAGCCGGTGACGGCGCGGCGTGATCAGCCGCCTTTTGCAGCCTCCGCGATGGACGGCTACGCCGTGACCTCCGCCGCCCCCGGCGACCGTCTGACGGTGATCGGCGAAAGCGCGGCGGGCCGCCGCTTCGACGGGCCGGTCGGCCCCGGTCAGGCAGTGCGCATCTTCACCGGCGCGCCGGTGCCACAGGGCACCACCCGCATCGTGATCCAGGAAGACACCCTGCGCGACGGCGACAGCCTCACCGTCACGGACGCGCTGGACGACGGTCCGCACATCCGCCCCGCAGGCACCGATTTCCGCACCGGGCAGACCGTCGAGGCGCCGCGCCTGCTGGGTTCCAAGGACGTGGCCCTGCTGGCGGCGATGAACATCGCCGAAGTGCCCGTCACCCGCAGGCCAAGGGTCGCCCTGATCACCACTGGCGACGAGTTGGTCATGCCCGGCGACACCCCCGGCCCCGACCAGATCATCGCCTCGAACACCTTCGGCCTGCACGCGCTCCTGCGCGATCTCGGGGCCGAACCGCGCATCCTGCCCATCGCGCGCGACACCTCCGCCTCGCTGATCCATGCCTTCGACCTTGTGGATGATGCGGATCTCGTCATCACCATCGGCGGCGCCTCGGTGGGCGATCATGACCTTGTCGCGCAGGTGGCCGCGGACCTGGGCATGGCGCGCGCCTTTCACAAGGTCGCCATGCGTCCGGGCAAGCCGCTGATGTCGGGCAGCCTGCGCGAGGCCATGATGATCGGCCTGCCGGGGAACCCGGTCTCGGCCATGGTCTGCGGCCATGTCTTTGTCGCCCCGGTGATCCGGGCGATGCTGGGCTTGGGCGCCGCGCCCGCCCCGCGCCACAGCGCCCGCCTGGCCGCGCCGCTGACCCCGAACGGCCCGCGCGAACATTACATGCGTGCGCACTTGGATGCGGGTGGCATCACCGCGCTGGACCGGCAGGATTCCAGCCTGCTGAGCGTGCTCGGCGCGGCCAACGCCTTGCTGATCCGCCCGGCCTCCGATCCCGCGCGCGCGCCGGGCGAAACGCTCGACTACCTTCCGCTGTAACGCCGCCTCCCGTTCTTTGGTTTTCCAGATACCTTCGGGGGAGTCGACCGCCGGGAGACGGGGTGCGTGCTGGAAGCATGCCTCTGGAATGACGCCCCCAAACCAGCACCCAAAGCCGCACGTCGGGAAAGTTTTCCACACTCCCGTTGACACAAAACATGAACACCCGTAGAACAAAAGGCAACAAACAGCGGAGTGGCGGGATGCTGACCAGGAAACAACTCGACCTTCTCGACTTCATTAACAAGCGGATGGCGCGCGATGGTGTGCCGCCCAGTTTCGACGAAATGAAAGACGCCCTTGACCTGCGATCCAAATCCGGCATCCACCGGCTCATCACCGCACTCGAAGAGCGCGGGTTCATCCGTCGTCTGGCGCATCGGGCACGGGCGATCGAGATCGTGAAACTCCCCGAAAGTCTTGGCGGACAGCCCGCCGGTTTCACCCCTCGGGTGATCGAGGGTGACCGCCCGGGCAACCGCCCCTCCGGCGCATATGACCTTGCCGCCGCCAACCTGATGGAACTGCCCCTGATGGGCCGCATCGCCGCCGGTCAACCGATCGAGGCGATCAACGAACCGCCCCCGGGCGTCGCTGTTCCCGGGCAAATGCTGCACGGGCAAGGGCGGCATTACGCGCTTGAGGTCAAGGGCGACTCGATGATCGACGCCGGGATCAACGATGGCGACGTGGTGGTGATCCGCGAAACCTCTGCCGCCGAGGATGGCGATATCGTCGTGGCCCAGATCGAAGGCTACGAAGCGACGCTGAAACGGTTCCGCCGCAAGGGCGACATGATCGTGCTGGAGGCCGCCAACCCAGCGCATGAACCGCGCGTTCTGCCCCTTGGGGCCGTGACCGTGCAGGGCCGTCTGGTCGGTTTGATCCGTACTTACTGAACATTCCGTGCCAATTGCACAGGCTCTGGCGCGCGCCCGTGCCAGAGCCTGTGCCCTGACAGATCTCGGTCGGTGACAACGCGGGCACCGGTCTCGGCGGTCCAGACCGCCACCGAGCCGCTGGCCCGCAACTGCCGCGGGTCAAAGATCCGGCACCCGCCGGGCAGGTCCAGATCGACGCTCGACACCACGATCTGCGACGACGTACAATCTGTCACGCTGCGCGCAGCGCGTTTGCCCTGCAGGTGCAGGATCTCCACCCCGCCCAGATCGGCGCGCGCCACCCGGTTCGAGATCGGCTGAGGCCAGAGCTCTGCCGCCTCCGGCTGGCTGCTGCCCAACCCGTCGTTTTCCAGCCAGACCCCGGCGACAAAGCCCGACCCGCGCGGCCGCGACAGGGCGCGTCCGCTTTCAGTCATCAGCCCTACCAGGGTTCCGCTGTCGGAAATCAGCAAGGGCGGGCGTTCGGTCTGGCTCCACAACAGGACGGCGGCCGCCATCGGCGCCAGACCGGCCAGCCGCGCCCGCCCCCGCCAGAGGCACAGCAACAGCCCGCCGAAGGCAATCATTGGCAGGACAACAGGCCCCGGCGCCACCACGTGGCCCACCGCCCCCTGCCACCCGGCGACCGTATGCGCCACGCCCAGGATCCAGCCCAGCCCGAGGGCCATGACCTGCAGGGCAATCCAATCCAGCCCGAACGGCAGCAACAGGGCGGCCAGAACCGCCAGCGGCACCACCAGAATGCCCATCACCGGCACCGCCGTCAGGTTCGCCAGCAATCCGTAATGCGCCATCTGGTTGAAATGCGCCATGCCCACTGGCGCGGTCGCCGCCCCCGCCACCGCCGAGGAGACAACCACCGACAGGACCGGGCCCAGCCAGCGCGGCAGGTCGTGGTCGCGCTGCCACAGGCTCAACCGCTCGAACACCGCGACAAGCGCCGTTGTGGCCGCAAAGGACATCTGGAACCCCGGCCCCAGCAAGGCTTCGGGCCAGAGCACCAGAACCACCAGCGCCGCAATCGCCACGCTGCGCAAGCTCAACGCGCGGCGGTCCAGCATCAGGGCGGACAAGGCCGCCGCCACCATGATGAAGGCGCGTTCCGTCGCCACGTTGCCGCCGGACAGAGCCAGATACCCTGCCGCCGCCAGCAGCGCGCCACCGGCGGCCAGTTTCTTGACCGGCCAGTGGTGGCGGGAATGCGGGTGCAGCAACATCACCAGCCGCAGCGCGGCAAAGACAAAGCCCGCAAGCAACCCCATGTGCAACCCGGAAATCGCCAAGAGATGCGCAAGGTTGCTGTCCCGCAGAGCCTGCAACGTATCCTGCCCCATGCCAGAGCGGTCACCGGTCATGATCGCCGCGGCAAAGGCACCCCGCTCTCCGGGTAGCGCCGCCTGCACCCGCGCCGACAGCCACATGCGCAGGCGCGAGACCGGCAGCGCGTCGCCCGCCTCTTCCAGCAACAACACCGGGTTGCGGGTATAGCCCACCGCCCCCAACCGCAGGAACCACGCGTGACGCCGGAAATCGAACCCGCCCGGTTCCACCGCGCCGCCGGGCGGCGACAGATGACCGGTCAGCATCACCACCTGCCCCGGCCTCGGGTCCAGATAGCCCTGGGTTCCATGCAGCGAGACGCGCACCCGCAAGGGCACCTCATTGGGGTCCATCCGCTCCAGTTGCACCCGGTCCAGCGTCAGCCGCAGCGCGTCCGATGCCGAACGGTCAATCTGCACCACCCGCCCCGTCACCGCGCCGTAATAGCGAAAATCCAGCACCGGCCCCTCGACCCGATGCGCCCGCGCGCCCGCCAGCGCAAACCCCAGCGCCACCAGCGCCATTGCCGCCGAGATCGGCCCCAGGACCGGCCCCGCGCGATGCTGCAACACAACCAGGACACCCACCGAGCCGCAACACCACAGCACCGCCGCCGGTGGCTCCACCCGCAGGGCAAAATAGAGACCGATCCCGACCGCCAGGAACACCGGCGTCCAGGGAAAGAGATGCCCGCGCTGGCCCAGGAGCGCCGCCGCGAACCATTGATAGGCCTGACCCATGCTTGCCCCCCGATGGGTGGCTGGTTAAGGAACGCGCAAGACTAGCCACAGCCCCGTTAGGAAAAGGTTAACCACGATGTCCGACGCTCAGGTCGTCACCCGCTTTGCCCCCTCGCCCACCGGTTTCCTGCACATCGGCGGCGCGCGCACCGCACTGTTCAACTGGCTGTACGCCCGTGGCCGCGGCGGCAAGTTCCTCTTGCGGATCGAGGATACGGACCGCGCCCGCTCGACCCCCGAGGCAACAGAGGCGATCCTGCGCGGGCTGGACTGGCTGGGGCTGGATCACGATGGAGAGGTTATCAGCCAGTTCGAACGCGCCGACCGCCACGCCGAGGTCGCGCATGAGCTGCTGGCAAAGGGCGCGGCGTACAAATGTTTCGCCACACAAGCAGATTTGGCAAATCACCGTGACATGGTGAGAGATGGTCGAAAAATAGACCCATTCGTAAGCCCGTGGCGCGACGCCGATCCGGCCACGCATCCCGACGCGCCTTTTGTGATCCGTCTGAAGACGCCGCAGGACGGCGAAACCGTCATCAAGGACGAGGTGCAAGGCAAAGTCACAATCCGCAACGATCAGCTGGACGACATGATCCTGCTGCGCTCGGACGGCACGCCGGTCTACATGCTGGCAGTGGTGGTCGACGATCACGACATGGGCGTGACCCATGTGATCCGGGGTGACGATCACCTCAACAACGCCGCGCGCCAGATGGGCATCTATGCGGCGATGGGCTGGGCGCTGCCCACTTACGCCCATATCCCGCTGATCCACGGACCGGACGGCAAGAAGTTGTCGAAACGGCACGGCGCGTTGGGTGCCGACGAATATCAAAAAATGGGCTATCCTGCGGCGGGGATGCGCAATTACCTCGCGCGTCTGGGATGGAGCCACGGCGATGATGAATTCTTTACCGATGCACAGGCAAAAGAGTGGTTCGGATTCGACGGAATCGGCAAGTCACCGGCCCGTTTCGACCTGAAGAAACTGGAAAACCTCTGCGGTCAGCACATCGCTGTTGCCGACGATGCTGCACTGCTGCAAGAAATCCTTGCGTATCGTCAATCCATTGGCGAACCGGACCTTGCTCCGGAAACGGCGGCCCTGCTGGAACGTGCGATGTATTGCCTCAAGGAACGGGCCAAGACCTTTCCGGAACTTCTTGAAAAGGCTCACTTTGCCCTGACGGAAACCCCCGTTCTGCCGGATCAGAAGGCGCTCAAGAACCTCGACGCGGTATCCCGTGGTATACTGGACAAGTTGACGCCGCACCTGCAAGATGCTAGCTGGATCCGAGAGAATTTGGAGGCGGTTCTGAACCGCTTCGCCGAGGATCAGGGGACCAAGTTCGGTAAACTCGCAGGCCCGCTTCGGGCTGCACTTGCGGGACGTGCCGTGACGCCTTCGGTTTTCGACATGATGCTCGTACTGGGCCGCGACGAAACCCTTGCGCGTCTGGCCCTGGCCGCGACCGAACAAGAGGGGTAACAGCCCCCGCGTCCGGCCATGTGACTTCAATCGGCTGGGGCCGTTCCGCGGCCCCGCCCCAGGACATCAGAGGGATGACAGCATGGCTGAGACCAACAAGACCGCGACCCTGAACATCGACGGTGCCACCTTCGAATTGCCGGTGCATTCGCCGACCGCAGGGCCGGATGTCATCGACATCCGCAAGCTCTATGGTCAGGCCGGTGTCTTCACCTACGATCCGGGCTTCACCTCCACTGCGTCGTGCGACTCGACCATCACCTTCATTGACGGTGAAAAGGGTGAGTTGCTGCACCGCGGCTATCCGATCGACCAGCTGGCGTCGAAATCGCATTACCTCGAGGTCTGTTTCCTGCTGCTCTACGGGTATCTGCCCAAGGCGGATGAACTTGAGAACTTTGAGAACACCATCACCCGCCACACCATGCTGCACGAACAGATGCAGTATTTCTTCCGTGGTTTCCGCCGGGACGCACACCCGATGGCGATCATGGTGGGCGTGGTCGGCGCGATGGCGGCCTTTTACCACGACAGCACCGACATCTCCGACCCGCGCCAGCGCGAGATTGCATCGCACCGCCTGATCGCCAAGATGCCGACCATCGCGGCATGGGCGTATAAGTACTCCATCGGCCAGCCCTTCGTGTATCCGCGCAACGATCTCGATTACGCGGCCAACTTCCTGCACATGTGTTTCAGCGTTCCGGCCGAGGAATACGTCGTCGACCCGATCCTCAGCCGCGCAATGGACCGCATCTTTACCCTGCACGCTGACCACGAACAGAACGCCTCGACCTCGACCGTGCGTCTGGCCTCGTCCTCGGGCGCGAACCCCTTTGCCTGCATCGCTGCCGGTGTGGCCTGCCTCTGGGGTCCAGCGCATGGCGGCGCCAATCAGGCCTGCCTCGAAATGCTCAAGGAAATCGGTTCACCCGAGAATATCCCAGAGTATATCGCCCGCGCAAAGGACAAGAACGACAGTTTCCGCCTGATGGGCTTTGGCCACCGCGTCTACAAGAACTTTGACCCGCGCGCCAAGGTGATGAAGCAGTCCGCCGACGAGGTGCTGGACCTGATGGGGGTCGAGAACAACCCGGTCCTCGCCACCGCGAAAGAGCTCGAAAAGCAGGCGATCGCCGATCCCTACTTTGCCGAGAAAAAGCTGTTCCCGAATGTTGACTTCTACTCGGGCATCATCCTCGAGGCGATGGGCTTCCCCACCTCGATGTTCACTCCGATCTTTGCTCTGTCGCGCACCGTGGGCTGGGTCAGCCAGTGGAAAGAGATGCTGGCAGATCCACAGAACAAGATCGGCCGCCCGCGCCAGTTGTACCTTGGCGAAACCGAGCGCGACTACGTGGACATCGAAAACCGCTGATCCCCGGTCAATGGTCGACATACCAAGGGCCCGGCAATCTGCCGGGCCTTTTTCTTTGGGGTCATGAGACCTGCGAATCGCCACCCGCGGCGATATGGGACACCTTCCCGGCAGCCCGAAATGGCCCGGTGACGACGGTGAAACAGCCCTGGACACGCCGCACCAAGTGTCTCGCAACCGAGAACAGGCCACCCGCAAATGTGGCCGCAATCCGGCGGAAACGTATCGTTTCCATTAAAATGCGCGGCTTTCCGGCGATTGTTGGGCATCAAGGACGCAAATCCGCCTTTTTTGCGCCTGGTTCAGGAATTTACCCATGTCCACATCGTCCAACACCGAAATCCTTCTTGGCTGCGATCCGCAGGTTCGCGTCGTCGTCATCGAGGACGACGGCAACCTTGTCCTGCAACTCTTTGCAGATGATCCGGCGAATACCGACATCGACGCGCTGTTCTTCAACCTGACCGACGACAGCCTTGCCCCCGACCTGACCATCTGGCCCGAATACGATGAAACCATCGGCTCCAACGGCGACGGGCTGACCGGATTTGACGTGGCCACCGGGGCCATGAACCAGCTCAACAACGGTGCCCAGATCCAGGAGACCTACGATGTCCGGCTGGAATTCGGGACGGTCCCTTATTCCTCGGGCGGCGATGTCGATCAGGCCTCGCTCACGCTCTACCTGGATGCGGGCGACTACACCCTGACCGCCGACGATCTCGACCTCGGCAACATGACGGCGGTGATCAACTCCGACGATGGCAACGGCCTTGCCTTGACCGGCGGCACCGGCACTTCCGAAACGCAGGTCGAGGTGACCGCGCTGACCGAGGGCTTTGACGGCAGCTTTGGCGACAGCGTCGCGCAAAGCGACGGCTGGTACATCAATTCCTACGGCCGCGCCGTGACCGATGGCAACAACGACGGCGCGCTGGTGTTTGACCAGCTGTCCACCGATGGCCCCGTCACCATCAGCCTCGACGCGCGCGGCGCGGGCCTGCAGAACTTCGAAAACAGCGGCAGCAACGCCGACAGCCTCAGCCTGCAGGTGCAGATCGACGGCGGCGACTGGGTCACGCTGGACACCTTTGCCATCAACGACGCCGGCTCGGCGCTGGTAGGCGACACCACCGGCCAGACAATCGACGGCGGCTGGGGCGGGCTGACCTACTCCGGCGGCGTGCTGGACAACGCCAACAGCAGCGTGCAGTTCCGACTGGTCTCGGACATCTCGGCCAACGATGAGGTGATCCGCATCGACAATGTCGAAATCACCGTGACCGAAACCGAAAGCGCCGATGCCGCCCCCGTCACCAACACCGTCGCCGAAGAGAGCTTTGACGGTCTGTACTATGCGACGCAAAGCGATGAGGTCCGCTGGAACCAGGGCTGGGACGTGCGGAACGGCGAACTGAAGACCGATGGTTGCAACGACGGCAACCTCTGGTTCGAAAGCGTCGCGCTGGAAGGAGAGGCCAGCGTCTCCTTCGACGCCCGCGCGCCGCATACCGAATATTTCGAAAGCGGCGGCTATTACGGCGACAGCCTCGAGGTCTGGGCCCTGGTCGATGGAAGCGACTGGTACCTGCTGGACACCTATGAGGTCAACGCCGAGGGCACCGCACTGGTCGGCGACAGCACTGGCCAGACCATCACCGCGGACAGCCAGACCCTGACCTATGAGGGCGGCCCGCTGGCCGATGCGCAATCCGTACAGATTGTTCTGAACGCCGACCTGTCGGCCAAGGACGAGGAAATCTTCGTCGACAATTACGTTGTGACCGACACCGTTGTCACCGATGGCGCAGGTGAAGAAGACAGCTGCGAGGATTTCGAGGCCGCGCAATCCGGCGACACCGCCGCACTGCAATTCGACGGCTTCACTGTCAGCGGACAACGCGCCGGGGATGCCGCCGACAGCGAAAACGACGCGATGATCTTCGACACCGCCAACCCCACCGGCGGCGACTGGGACCTCGGCTTTGCCGATCAGGGCAACGCCATCATCATATCCGAGGACAACCACGCCTGGGACGCGGATGACAACTACAACGGCGGCACGCTGACTTTCGAATTCGAGGCCATTTCGGACGTCACCAGCCTGACCGTTCTGGATGTCGAAGAGTCAGGCGGCTCCATCGACCTCTTCGATGCGGATGGCGCGTTGATCAACTCGCTGGACATCCCGGCGGGCGGCAACAATTCGGCGCAGGACATTGCCATCAACACCAGCGGCGTCGCGACCATGACCGTCACGCTGCCCGGTTCCGGCGCGGTGGATGACCTGTGCTTTGCGCCCAGTGAAGCAGAGGCCGATTGCGGCCAGTATGACGTGGCCTACGACGAGATCATGGCGCTGGCCACCCTCGACGAGGACATCCTGCCCGAAGACCTGCCGCAGGATGAAATTCTCGAAGACGTCTACATCTGACGCCGTTGCAGATGAAAAGCACGGGGGGCCGCGCAAACCGGCCCCCCGTGTTTCTTCTGTCAAAAAATATCCCGGGGGAGTCGTCACGCAGGTGACGACGGGGGCAGCGCCCCCGCACCCGCTTACCGGCCCTCGTAGATCGCCGGGCGTTTTTCCATGAAGGCCACAACGCCTTCCTTGAAATCGCGGGTCTTGCCGCACTCGCCCTGCAGCTTGGATTCGACGCCCAGTTGCGTGTCCAGATCGTTGTCAAAGGACGCGCGCAGCGCCTGTTTCACCCGCGTGTAGGCTGCGGTCGGCCCCTTGGCCAGATGCGCCGCCCGACCCGCCACATGGGCGTCGAAGACCTCATCGTCCACCGCCTCCCAGATCATGCCCCAGTCATCCGCCTGACGGGCGGTAATCTTTTCGGCAAACAGGGACGCGCCCATCGCCTTGGCCAGTCCCATCTGGCGCGGCAGGAACCATGTCCCGCCGGCGTCCGGGATCAGTCCGATCCGGGTAAAAGCCTCCAGGAAAAAGGCCGACTCGCTGGCGATCACCACATCCGCCGCCAGCGCAAGGTTCGCCCCGGCCCCCGCCGCAGCACCATTGACCGCGGAAATCGTCGGCACCGGGCAATCGCAGATCGCCCGCAGCATCGGCATGTATTCATCCCGCAAGGTCCGCTCCAGGTCCAGGTTCGCCGCATTGGCCCGGTCGCCCAGATCCTGCCCGGAACAAAACGCGCGGCCCGCCCCGGTCAGCACGACCACCCGCGCCTCCTTGCCGGCGCGTATCACCGCATCGGTGATCTCGGCGCGCATCTGGGTGTTGAGCGCGTTCATCACGTCCGGACGGTTCAGCGTGACAGTGGCGACACCGTCCTCCACCGCGTAGGTGATCATCTCGTATTTCATGCGTGTGCTCCCTCTGTCTTGCGGCGCATCAAACACCCCGGCGCGGGAAATCGCAAAGGCAAACGCGGCGTCACGGATGCACCCTCTGCCCGATCTTCGCCGGTCGGATCTGTCCCGTGTTCCGAAACCGGCACAGCGGGTTGATCCGGACGGGAGGCAGGTCAGTGCGTTTCAGTCAGCCGGCTCACGAGCGTTGACAACCTATTTATCATCGAAGGATTGCGTGGAATCCGACGACCGCCACTCACGCAAAACGGCCAAGTCACAGCCCTATCGGGCTTGGGCGTGATTGCTCCGCCCTGCCCGTCAGGAAAACACCCGCGAAAGATCATGACATTCCGCGCAAACTGATTTCCAGCTTTTCGACAGCCGTCAAAAGGCTCTCAACCAACAGATCACGGTGTCCATCGATGATGGTTTGCATCCGGAACCGCGATTGAAACAGTGCCTGTGGGATCCTCGTCCCGCCCTGCAAAGAAGGCCATGGCGACACTCGCGACGCCAATTTCCACGGTGTTTCGGGACGTGCCGAAAGAAAGACACGCAAGACCCGAAGCGGAGGAATGGTACGGGTTACTGTCCGCAAGGCGCAGGTTGATGATGTCTCCACGGGTCGGCAGCTTGTACGCCACCGTCGATATCCCGGTTCGTCCCGTGATGCCGACCTGGACAGTCTCGTTGATCCGGGTGCAGAGCCATAGGCAAACGATCTGGGTCGCCCTGTCCTACGGGATCGTCGCCTCGCGGATGCGGGCCAGCGAGAGGAACCCCTGTCCGCGGGAGTACTTCCCGCTCTCGGGGGTCTGTTCGATGAAACCGTGGTCGATTAGGGACCGCAGCAGCCGCCGGGTCACCGCCTTGTCCTGACCGGTCATACGCGCGAGTTCGTTCAGGCCGATCTCGGTCTTGTCGAGCGAAAATTGCCGGAGCAGCGACATTGCCTTGTCGATCGTCTTCCCTGTGGCTCCTGCTCTTTGCGGCCCGGTGTCCGGACCCCAGCTAGCCAAGGCGCGCGCCGGGCCCGTAGGAAATTCTACCGCAGGTGCGTTATTCGCATCATTGGTGCCATTTGTTCTGACAAATCGCAAACGGCGGTCAGGATCGCCAAAACCCGACCGTTGACACGGACCTCGCCCGGTCTTGCAGCGGCGCAGTGCAGCCTGTGTTTCCGGGCTGACGCATGCAGAAAGGCCGATCCGATGGCGTCGACTTTTCCCGAAACCGCACCCCTCGTCATCGTCGGCGGGTGCATCATCCGCGTCTCCACGCTTTACCATCTGGCGAAGCGTGGCGTTCGGGCTGCGCTGATCGAGCGGCGGAAGCTGGCGCGCGGGACCACCTGGCACGCCACCGGGATCGTCGGCCAGTCGATGTAGGGCAAGATCCAGGTTCAGGGTCTCGACGCGGTCAAGGCGCTGAACCGGGTCTGCGGTGCCCAGATGGACCTGGCCCTAGGCGCTTCGGTCTATACCCAGGTCCTCAACCCGCGCGGCGGGATCGAGGCCGATGTGACGGTGACCCGGACAGCGCCCGACTGCTACATGGCCATCACCGGCCATCCCAGCCAGATCCGGGAGCAGGCCTGTATCAAGGACCACGCCGACCCCGACTGGCGGTTCGAGATTTTCGACGCAACCAAGATCCGGTCGCAGGGCGGTGGCGTCCTGACCATGGACGTCAGCGTGCCGGGCGACCCGGAGGTGCCGACGGATTACTCCAACCACGACGTGGCCGAAGCATGCGGAAGCTTGAACAAGACCGCGATCGACAGCGGCAACGAGCATGTCGCGATGAACATCATGTCCGCTGGCGCCTGTGCCCTCGCCCACCACCTCTCGGACGCGGGTGAGATCGACGGAGTAATCCTTCTTGGCGGCACGATGGGCACCGACCTTGCGCTGGATGTCTGCAACGCGCTGCCACTCGGCCTGCCGAATTACGTGGTCTCCACCGTTTCCTTCTCGGCACTGATCCCCGCCGAACGCCTGCCACCTAACATCCAGATGATCCTCTGGGCGGGCGGGCTCTACCGGCTGAACGCCATCTGCCGCGCTTCGCTGGCACAGGCCGATGCCGACGGCTACACCATCGGGTCCTTCGTGATCGACGTGCCGGTTGTGGCGCCTTGCGTCGGCGTGCCCGACCTGACGCCCAACCCGTTCGAGCCGATCGGAATTCTCCTGACCTATCCCTTCGTGATCGCGACGCTGGACAGCCAGCCCTACGACACATGAGAGGAACTGGCAGCCCATGCAAAGGACAACGACATCGCGCTTGGCCGTTTCGGGACTTTCATGGCGCCGACTCGGGTCACGATGGCGGGTGCCGATGAAGGCGGGTGGGATTTCACTTCCCAGGCCGCCTCCCATATTGACGGGCTGGTGACACCGATCGCCGAAGACTACCTGTCCCGCTTCGAAAAAACCGGGACCGCGGAACTGATGTCCGAGTATTTCGAGCCGATCTCGATCCTCAGTCTGGCGCGGTCGCTGGGGTTCGGGGATGTGGAACTCGAAACCCTGCATGGGTCGTTTTTCGGTCTCGGCGAAGGGGCACCAACCTCGAGAAGGATCCGGCGAAAGCGGCCGCCTGCGACGCGGTCTCCGGCGAGATCGAAACGCTGGTCCAACCGATGCTGGCCCGGCTGCGTCTAGAGCCGGACGATACACCGATGTCGCATATGCTCCACTTCGGGATGCCCGAGGGAGAAACGCGGTCGGACGCTTTTGTCATTCCCACGCTCAAAGTCGCCCTTCTGGGTGGCATGCAGGAGCCGGGGCCCGGGACCTGAACGTCGCTTTCACCGCTCTAGGTCAAGTCCGGTCAGCGGGGACTGGTGACGCGGACTGCCCCCGGACCAGGGGATCAGAACGCCTGCGTGGGGACGTCCACGATGGTCGCGCCACCATCCCCGGTGAGGATGCTGCCGGTGATCATCTTTGCGTCGTCCAAGCACTGGAAGGCCGCTGCGGCAGCCAGGTCGGCAGCCTCGGCGGGGCGTCGCAGCGGCACGTCGCGCGTGACCGGCGCATAGGCTTCGTCCACTGTTGCGAGTCCCTTGCGCGCCATCAGTTCACCCATCTCCATGTCCGCCATCTCGGTGCGCGCCCAACCCGGGCAGATCGCGTTGCAGCGCAGGCCCTTCGGGCCGAAATCGCGGGCGATTGATTTGGTCAGGCCCAGAAGCCCGTGCTTCATCGTGACGTAGCGGCAGGCCTCTGACCCGGCGGCAAGCCCGGCGATGGAGGCCATCATCAGCACGTTGGCCCGCAGTTCGATCAGCGCGGAAATGGCCGCGCGGGCGGCAGCGCGATCTCCGTCCAGGCGGGTGGCATCGTAGCCTGCTGCCAGCCCCGCCAAAAGCGCATTGTAGCCCGGTTCGTCCAGGTTCCAGGGCGGGCTATCTCCACTTTGAACAGACGAGAGCCGAGGCCGGCATTGCAGAACAGGCCTTGGCATGCGCGAACACGACGCGGGTGTTTTTGGCAAGACGTTGAAGTGGCAAGCGCCGGGGCGGAAAGCGGCCATCGTTGCGCACGGTGGTTGACGGTGCGCAGGCGGCTCTGGCACGCTTTGGCCATGAGTTACAAACCTGACGGCTATTCCGACCTGTCGCCCTACCTGATCGTGTCCGACCCGGAGGCGGTGCTGAGTTTCTGCGAAGCAGTTTTTGACGCCACCCGCCTGCGGGTCTTTCATGACGGCGACCGGATCATGCACGCCGAATGCCGGATCGGTGACACCGTGCTGATGATGGGCGGGGCCGAGGGCGGCGCGGGCGCGATGCTGCACCTCTACCTGCCCGACCCGGACGCCGCCTTTGCCAAGGCGCTGTCGCTGGGCGCGGAAGAAATCCAGCCGATGATGGAAAAAGGTGACGGCGACCGTCGCGGCGGATTTCGCACCCCTTGCGGGACACAGTGGTTCGTCTCGAAACAACTGGGCGCGCCGGCCTGACGGAAACTGTGCGCAGGGGGCCATGCGTCAAAGGATGGCAATGCTCTCCCTGTGTTCCCTTGGTCTCGCGACCCATCTGCTTCGGGCGGGCCTACCCCTCGTCCTTCAACAACTCATCCAGCCGCTTCTGTTCGTCCGGGCTGAGCGCCGCATCCCCCTCTGCTGTCGCCTGCGAACGCCGTCGGACATAGAGAACACCCAGCACCAGCGCGATCAGGAACAGGCCCGGCCCCGAGGCCCAGAGCAACCAGTTCCAGCCGCCTGTCGTCGGCTTCAAGAGGACAAATTCACCGTAACGGGCGACAATGAAATCCACGGCTTCGGCGTTGCTGTCGCCCGCCACCAACCGCTCACGCACCAGCAGGCGCAGATCCCGCGCAAGCGAGGCGTTGCTTTCGTCGATGCTCTCGTTCTGACAGACCAGACAACGCAGCCCGGCCGAAATCTCGCGCGCCCGCGACTCCAGCGCCGGATCGTCCAGCACCTCATCCGGTTCGACCGCCAGCGCGATCGAGGCCACAAGCGCAAGGATCAGGCCAAGGATGTAGGGCGGGGTTCCACCCCGCCGCGCCGCAAACAGCCTCATTCCGCAGGCACCCCCTGCGCCGGTGCGGATTTGCGCGCGCCCGCCGCGATTCGGTAGCGGCGGTCAGACAGGCTCAACATGCCGCCCAACGCCATCAGCAGGCAACCGCCCCAGATCCAGTTCGCCAGCGGCTTGATATGGACCCGCATGACCCAGCCGCCATTATCCTGCGGATCGCCGATCACCACATAGACGTCGCGGGTGAACCGGTAGTCGATCGCCGCCTCCGTCGTTGGCATTCCGGCCACCGGATAGTTACGCTTTTCCGGGTACAGGACCGCGACTTCGGCGCCATCGCGCGATACCGTCACTTCCCCCATCGTCGAGAAGTAGTTCGGCCCCTCTACCCGCTGCACATCGTTGAGGACAAAGTCATACGCCCCCACGGAGTACGTCTCGCCGATCTGCGCAACGCGAATATCCTCTTCCTGCCAGGCCAGCAGCCCGGCAATGCCCAGCATGGTGATGCCCATCCCGGAATGGGCGACGGACTTGCCCCACTCTGCCCGAGGCAGGCGGAACAGACGCTTGAGATCCCGCTTTTGCCCGGTTCGGCTGATCAGATCGGTCGCTGAACCGGCAACCATCCACGTGCCCAGAAAGACCCCGATCGGCCCCATCAGGCTGCGGCCCGACTGCATCGCCCAGACCAGCCCCATCAGCGCCAGGGCCAGCACAAAGGCCGGCGTCAGCGCCCGCAGAACGCGGTCCAGCTTGCCCCGTTTCCAGCTGATCATCGCCCCCACCGGCAACAACATGCCCAACACGACCATGAACGGCGTGAAGGCCATGTTGAAGAAAGGCGCCCCGACCGAAAGTTTGCGGTCAAACAGCATCTCGGCCAGGAAGGGCCACATGGTGCCGACAAAGACGACAAAGCTCGACACCGCCAGCAGGATGTTATTGGTCACCAGCGCGCTTTCGCGGCTGACGATGCCAAAGACACCCTTGGCGTCCATCGTACTGGCCCGCGCGGCGAACAGCGTCAGCGCGCCGCCGGTGAAGAACAGCAGGATATACAGGATGAACTGCCCGCGCACCGGGTCATTGGCAAAGGCGTGCACGCTTGTCAGCAGGCCCGACCGCACGATGAACGTCCCGATCAGCGAGAAACCGAAGGCAAGGATGGCCAGCAGGATGGTCCAGCTTTTCAGCGACTCGCGTTTTTCGACCACGATGGCGGAATGCAGCAAGGCGGCGGCAAACAGCCAGGGCATGAAGGATGCGTTTTCCACCGGGTCCCAGAACCAGAACCCGCCCCAGCCGAGTTCATAGTAGGCCCACCACGATCCCAGTGCGATGCCGATGGTCAGAAAGATCCAGGCCGCCAGCGTCCAGGGCCGCACCCAGCGGCCCCAGGCCGCATCCACCCGCCCCTCGATCAGCGCCGCTACGGCGAAGGAAAAGCAGATCGAAAGCCCGACATAGCCGAGGTAGAGGAAAGGCGGATGAAAGGCGAGGCCGGGATCCTGCAACAGCGGGTTCAGGTCGGTGCCGTTGATCGGCGGCGTCGCAAGCCGCGTGAACGGGTTCGAGGTAAACAGGATAAAGGCATAGAATGCCGCCGAAATAGAGGATTGCACCGCCAGAACCCGCGCCCGCAGCGTCGGCGGCACATTGGCCCCGAACCAGGCCGCGCAGGCCCCGAACAGCGCAAGGATCAGGACCCAGAGCAGCATCGACCCCTCGTGGTTCCCCCAGACGCCCGAGATCTTGTAGAGCATCGGCTTGTCGGAATGGCTGTTCTCGTAGACCAGCTTGAGCGAAAAATCTGATGTCACAAAGGCATGGGTCAGCGCCGCGAAACTGCCTGCCACCAGCAGGAACTGCGCGGTGGCGGCCGGTTCGGCCACCGCCATCCAGCCGGGCCATCGTTTGTGCGCGCCGACAAGCGGCACGACCATCTGAACCAGGGAGACCATGAAGGCCAGGATGAGGGCGAAGTGACCAAGCTCTGTAATCATGCCTTGGACTATAGGCCTCGTAAAAAAGCGGGCCAATCGAAATCGGCCCGCCTTCCGGATCACAATGTCGCAACACGTCTGGCGCAGACCCGTCAGGCAGACCCGCGCCGCCAATCCGCAAGTGCCGGGTTGTCGGCGGGAACGTCGAAATCTGCCGACTCGACGGGATCCTGCGCCTCCGGCGTCACATCGCGCAGCGCCTCGACATTGCGCACGGTCTGCACCACCTGCGGCACTGCCGCCATGGTTGCCGCCAGATCACGCTGGAAATCCTGTCCCTTGGCCTGATGCCGCGCGCCAAAGTAAAAGCTGACAATCGCGGCCAGCAGCCACCACAGCGGCTCCGGCACCAGCGCGATCCCGGCCATGCGGGCCGCGAACCAGACCGGATCGACCATGGCGGCGGTGAACAGCCCCAGCGTGCCCAACGCCATCGCCGGGCGCGGCACGCGGTTCAGCGCGTCCATGAGCCGGTCAAACCAGCCCCGGCGCACGATGCGGAACTCTCCGGCCATTTGCGCAAGAGCCGCGCCCTGCGCGTCGTGCCCGCGCTGCGCCTGCGCTTCGGCGTTAACGCGAAAGACCTCCGCCGTCTCGGTCACCACGTTGCGGCCAGAGCCAAACAGCGCGCCAAGGATCTGACCGATCAGCCCCATGCCGCGACCCGAGCCTGAAACTCGGCCTCCGTCATGTGGTATTTCGCTGCGATGAAGTCCTCGGCACGCCTGATCCAGCCGCCTTTGCCCCCGGCCCGGGTGCGTGCATATTTGCGCGAGGCCGGGCGGTTGTCGGCGATGCGGAAATAATAATTGCGGCGCGCGATCCCGTAGGCGTCCGCCATGTGATCCGGGGCCTTGGCAAAGGCCCGCGCCGTGGCCGCAATGGTCTGCTGACCAATCGCGCCGTCCACCGTGACCCGCTCTCCCATCTGGGTCAGCAGGCGTTGCAAGATTTTCACCGCGTTGCCGCCTGCGTTGACATACATGTCAAAAACCGTCGCGTGCAGCGGCTCGGGCAATTCGGCGATACGCGGTTTCAGAAAGTAATGCGTCAGGAAGATCGTGACCGCCTGTTCGCGGGTGATCTGGCGGACATCCTGGGCATCCACCCGCCCGTCTCCGGTCAGGTCCAGCCCCAGCCGCCGCATGGTGTGAATGGTGACGCCGTATTTGGTGGCGCCACCGGGATCATCGGGATCGTCGACGTAACCGCCCTCACGGGCGACGATTTCCTGGGCCATCTGCCGGACGCGCGGTGTCAGTTTCGACATCTTGTGTCTCCTGCTCGGGTTGATATCGATGGCCAAAGCCTGCGCGCGATGCGTTAACCAAACCTCAGAGGAGCGTACGTTGCATGACAGCCGATGAAATCATCGCCCTGCTGGACCTGTCCCCGCACCCCGAAGGCGGCCATTACCGACAGACATGGCAGGCCGAGGGCGAAGGGCGCTCACCCGGCACCTGCATCTATTTCCTGTTGAAGGACGGCGAGCGCAGCCACTGGCACCGGGTCGATGCGGGCGAGATCTGGCATTATTACGCCGGGTCCCCGCTTCGCCTGATGCTTGCTGCCACCGATCAGGGGCCCCGCGCCGACATGATTCTCGGCCCGGACCTTAGCACGGGGCAGCGTCCGCAGGGGATTGTGGAACCGGGTCATTGGCAAGCCGCCGAAACCCTGGGCCAATGGACGCTGGTCGGATGCACGGTATCGCCGGGGTTCCAATTCGAAGGTTTTGAGCTGGCCGCGCCCGGGTTCGACATCCCCGAATAGAAAAACGCCCGGGGCAAGGCCCCGGGCGCAAATCTGACGTCATGTGTACAGGTTAGTAGGCCACATCGCTTTCATAGGCGTCCATATCGGTCAGGCGTTCCGACGTGAACGGTGTCACGACCGCATAGGTATCTTCGTCCACCAGGACCATTTTCGCTTCTTCGAGCGGCAGCATCACGAGCTTGTCGCCGATGCCGAGAAAGCCACCAACTTCGGCGAGAACACCTTCGATCTTGCCGTCAGCCGACAGGACGACGTCCTCGACAGAGCCGATCCGCTCCCAGTTGTCGGCGACTTCGTTGTATTCCACCGACATGTCCCATTCGGCATCTTCACCGGCCGAAATGGTGTAGATCGGCGAACCCGAGATGGCGGAGAGTTTCACCGACCCCTTGAACAGGTTGCCCGCAGTCGGGTCAGCCTTTTCCATGTCGGTTTTCGCCATGTCGGTTTTTGGCATGTCAGCCTTGGCCGGGTCGGTTTCCGTGGGTGTCACGGAGTCGGCGGGTTGTGCCTGTTCCATCGGCTCCGGTTCGACAACCGGATCGGCAGAATCACTTTGGGCAAAAGCCACGGCGGGAACGAGGGCAATTGCAGCAACGGTCATTGTAAGGCGTTTCATAACGGTCTCCTTTTTTCCGTTTCATCTGCCCTGACAACGACTGATTTCGCGCCTCCGTTCCCAAGTATATTTTTCGCAATTACGGGAACTTCAGCCGCGTCCGTGCGTATGCACGAATCCCAGAAGCTGCGCCGTGGAACCGTCCTTGCCCGCGACCGGCTCTGCCCTGGTGACCATCGGGCCAAGCGCCGTGGCCAGTTCCTTGCCAAGTTCAACTCCCCACTGGTCAAAAGAGTTGATCCCGAGGATCACGCCTTCGACAAAGACCCGGTGTTCATACAAGGCAACAATCTTGCCAAAAGTCTCGGGGTCGAGCAGCGGATAGATCAGCGTCGTGGAGGGTCGGTTGCCGGGGAAGACACGGTGCCGGGCCTGCCGCTCCAGTTCATCCCCTTCGAATTTGTCGGCGACCTTGCCCCGCGCCTCGTCCAGCGACCGGCCGCGCATCAGTGCCTCGGACTGTGCAAGGCAATTGGCGACCAGCAAGTCATGATGGTGCTGCAACTCCGGCTCGTGTCCCTTGGCGGCGACCATGAATTCAACCGGAATGACCCGCGTGCCCTGATGGATCAGCTGGTAAAACGCGTGCTGGCCGTTTGTGCCCGGCTCCCCCCAGACCACCGGACCGGAGTTGTAGGGCAGATCGGCACCGTCCATGCTGACACCCTTGCCATTCGATTCCATTTCCAACTGCTGCAGATAGGCCGGCAAGCGCATCAAGCGGTTGTCATAGGGCAGCACGGCGCGCGTCGCATGGCCGAGCACCTGATTGTGCCAGATGCCGACCAGCGCCAGAAGCACCGGCAGGTTCTCCGCATAAGGCGCAGTCTGAAAGTGTCGGTCCATCTTCATCGCGCCCGTCAGAAAGGCGCGGAAGTGTTCCGGCCCCACGGCCAGCATCAGCGACAGGCCGATCGGCCCCCAGACCGAATAACGCCCGCCAACCCAGTCCTCGAACCCAAAAACACGGTCTGCCGGGATGCCGAACTGGCCGGCCTTTTCGACATTGGAGGACAGAGCGATGAACTTGCCCTCTTCCGCAACGCCCTTTTCCGCCAACCAGGCCTTGGCCGTCCTGGCGTTGGTCATGGTCTCGATGGTGGTGAAGGTCTTGGATGCGACGATAAAGATCGTTGTGACCGGGTCGCACCCTGCCAGCGTATCGGCAATATCCGCGCCATCCACATTGGACACGAAATGCGTGCGCGGCCCGTCGTGGTACGGGGCCAGCGCCAATGTCGCCATCACCGGCCCGAGGTCCGATCCACCGATCCCGATGTTGACAACGTCGGTCACATCCGAGGCGCGGATCTCACGCGCAAGAACCTCCATGCGATCCAGCGTATCCAGAACCGGCGGCATGACGTCGACACCGTCCACCTTGACCTCGGATCCGTCCAGATTGCGCAACGCGGTGTGCAGGACTGCGCGGCCTTCGGTTTCATTGATCTTGGCGCCGCTGAACATGGCGTCACGCCGGTCGGCTACGCCACGCGTCTCTGCCAGCGCCAGCAGCGCCTCCAGCACCGGACCGTCGATTTGCGTCTTGGAATAGTCAAAAAGCATTCCCAGGGCGTCGAGGCTGAATGTTTGCGCCCGGTCCGCGTCCGCAAACTGGTCTTCTATGCGGCGCGCGCCGATACCCTCTGCCAAAGTCTTGAGATCACCGAACATCACGTCCCCCTTGCCGCGCATTGGCGGCGCTTTCCACTTGTGTCATTGCCCGTTTCTGGGGCTGTCATGACAGAATTACGTTCTCAGGCCGCCCAGTGCACCGTCGCTCCGGACAGAACCGCATTGATCGGCGCCTCATGCACCGGTTTGCCGCGCGCGCTTTCCAGAACCGCACGCTTTTCCTCGCCATAGATCAGAACATGCTTGTTCAGCGCACCGTTCAGAACCGGCGCGCTCAACGTGATCCGTGGTTCGGGCGCGCCCGGCGCGCGCATCGGAACAAGGATCGGTGCCTTGGCTGACAGAGCTTCGTCCAGCCGGTCCGCCCCCGGAAAGATCGAGGCCGTGTGCATATCCGTCCCCATACCCAGCAGGACAACCGCCAGCGGCAGAATATGAGAGATCGGCTCGGCCAGCGCATCAAGCGCGCCTTCCGGCTCCGGGGCGTCGGCATACAAGGGCAGATAGCGGGCGCTGGCCGCGTGATCGACCAGCAGTCGCTGACGAATCAGGGCGGTGTTCGACTGGGGATGTTCCTCGGGCACCCAACGCTCATCCGTCAGCAACACGTCCACCCGCGACCAGTCCAGTTCGACCCCGCAGAGATCGTCAAATACCGGCCCGGGCGACGTTCCCCCCGGCACCGCAAAGGCGACACGCTCATCATGCGACAGCGCCGTGCGCAACTCCCCTGCCAGCCGGTTGGCGAGGTCAATGGCCAGCATCTCGCGATCCTGGTACTCGACGACTTCATAACTCACGTCACGGTCTCCCTATCCGCTGCGCGGACCGATTTGTCTCACGCCTTGATTTCCCGCCACTTTCTGCCGTCCTTATGCATCAGCATCAAGGCGTCTTCGGGCCCGGCCGATCCAGGTTCATAGGGTTTCGGCACTTCGCCGCGCTGCTGCCAGCCTGCGATGATGGGATCGGTCCAGGCCCACGCCGCCTCGACCTCGTCGCCGCGCATGAACAGGGTCTGGTTGCCACGGATCACGTCCATGATCAGGCGTTCATAGGCGTCAGGCACTTCCTCGACCTCCGGACCCAGTGCCTCGGCAAAGCTCATGTCCAGGGGCACATCCACCAGACGCATTCCTCCGGGGCCCGGCTCCTTGATGGTCACGCCCAGCGTCATGCCCTCGTTCGGCTGCAGCCGGATCGACAGCACGTTGCGGTGAAACCCGGCCTCGGCGCCAAAGATCGAATGCGGAGCGTCCTTGAACACAACCGCGATCTCGCTCGCCCGGCCTTTCAGCTTCTTGCCTGTTCGCAGATAAAACGGCGTTCCGGCCCAACGCCAGTTGGACACATGCACCTTCATCGCGACAAAGCTCTCGGTGGTGGATCTTGGGTCTTCCACATGAACGCGATAACCGGGCTGCTTTTCGTCGGCCGCATACTGGCCGCGCACGATGTGATGGTAGTCCACCGGATCAAGCGCGCGGATCACCTTAAGCTTTTCATCGCGCACCGCATCCGGCTCGAATCGCGCCGGGGGCTCCATCGCGATCAGGCACAACAACTGCATCAGGTGGTTCTGCACCATGTCCCGCATTGCGCCGGATTTGTCGTAATAGCCGCCGCGCCCGCCAACATCGACGGTTTCAGCCACCGTGATCTGGATGTGATCCACGTATTGCGCGTTCCACAGCGGTTCGAACAGCATGTTGCCGAAGCGAACCGCCATCAGGTTCTGCACCGTCTCCTTGCCCAGATAATGGTCGATCCGGTAAATCTGATCTTCCGCGAAATGCCGCCGCAGCGTCTCGTTCAGCGCCTTGGCGCTGGCCAGATCGTGGCCAAAGGGCTTTTCGACCACCACCCGGCTGTCGTCATCGGCCAGACCAAAGCTGCGCAGTCGCTCGGCCAGAGCCCCGAACAACGACGGACCCACGGAAAAGTAGAACGCCCGCACCACATCGTCGCGCATCATGCCGTTCAATTCGTTCCAGCCGCCTTCGCCCGTGGCGTCGACAGCCTGATAGTCCAGCCGGCCAAGGAACTGGTCCAGCGTGCCATCCTCGCAGTCGCCCCCGCCGCCGAATTCCACGATGGCTTCGGAAACCAGTTGCCGGAAACCGCTTGTATCCATCTCGGTCCGCGCAGCGCCGATGATCCGCGCTTCGGGCGGCATCTGGCCGCTGCGGAATCGCCGGAACAGCCCCGGCAGGATCTTGCGACGCGCGAGGTCGCCGGTTGCACCAAAGATGACAAGGTCGAAGCTTTCGACCGGAATTACGCGTGAAACCATGAGTCCTGTGCCTTTCCTTTGCGGCTGCAGACGACTTGTCCGACGTTGCGCCGTTAGCGCTAACGATGCTTTTCGAGCCCCGGATAACCCATGTCTCGGCAAAAGTCTAATGCACAAGTATCGCATCACAATGGCGTCAGGCAAAACCTTTCGACTGGCGAAGGAACAGGCATCGCCCTACCCCTTTGAACACTGGCTAAAAAGGTGGCGCATGAAAGACGCAGCAGCGGCAAATGCAGGCAAATTCAGGGACCCCATGCGCACCGCAGGGGGCGAACAGCGCGCGCATGTGGCGCTGACCGATCCGCAGACGCTCTGGTTCAACACGGGGACTCTGTGCAACATCGAGTGCCTGAACTGCTACATCGAAAGCTCGCCTGAGAACGACAGCCTGGTCTATATCACGGCCGATGAAGTCAGCCGCTACCTCGACCAGCTGGACGAGCGAAACTGGGGCGTGACAGAGATCGGGTTTACCGGTGGTGAGCCTTTCATGAACCCCGAAATGATCGAAATGGCCCGCCGCTGCCTGTCGCGCGGCTACCAGGTGTTGATCCTGACCAACGCCATGCGCCCGATGATGCGGCCCTCGGTCAAGGAGGGCCTGATCGCGCTGCAGGCCGAATTCAAAGACCGGCTCACGCTGCGGATTTCACTCGATCATTGGTCGCCCCATCATCACGATGCGGAACGCGGAACCGGAACATGGGATCGGACCATCGAGGGGATGCGCTGGCTGCGCGACACCGGCATCCGCATGACCGTCGCGGGCCGCACCATGTGGAACGAATCCGAAGACGCCTCCCGCACCGGGTTTGCGCGTCTCTTCAAGGCCGAGGGGTTCGCCATCGACGCCTTTGCGCCCGGTGAGACGGTGCTGTTCCCGGAAATGGATCTGACCGTGGAAGTCCCCGAAATTACAACGGCTTGCTGGGGCATCCTCAACAAGTCCCCGAAGGACGTCATGTGTTCCAGCTCCCGCATGGTGGTCAAGCGCAAGGGCGCCGACAGCCCCTCTGTCGTGGCCTGCACCCTGCTGCCCTACGAGGCAGAGTTCGACCTTGGCGCCAGTCTTGAAGCGGCCGAAAAACCGGTCTCTCTCAATCATCCGCACTGCGCCAAGTTCTGCGTTCTTGGCGGGGCAAGCTGTTCGGGCTGACGGCGCAGCAAAGCCTGTAACACGGGGGACCAATGCGCGTTCCCGGACCACGGCGTACTGTCCTGGCCTGCCCCAAAGGCAGTTCTTCGCCCAGCTCCCAAACCGCCTTGCGCCGCTTTGCCCCGCATGCGACTGCTGACCGCGACGAGCAGGGAGACAGGCCATGGCCCCCAGAAAAATCATCATCGACACGGACCCCGGGCAGGATGACGCGGTCGCCATCCTGATTGCGCTGGCGTCCCCCGAATACCTTGACGTTCTTGGGATCACTACGGTCGCCGGCAACGTCCCACTGGAGCTGACGACGCGCAATGCCCGTATGATCTGCGAGCTTGCAGGCAAACCGGATACGCGAATCTTCGCCGGTTGCGACCGTCCGCTGGCGCATTCCCTGGTCACCGCCGAGCATGTCCACGGCAAAACCGGACTCGATGGGCCGACCCTGCCAGAGCCCTCCATGCCGGTGCAGGATCAGCACGCGGTCGATTTCATCGTCGACACGCTGAAGGCCGAGCCGGAACACAGCGTCACCCTCTGCCCGCTGGGGCCTCTCACCAATATCGCCACCGCCTTTCAGCGCGCGCCGGAAATCGCCTCCCGGGTGCAGGAAATCGTGCTGATGGGCGGCGCATATTTCGAGGTGGGCAACATCACGCCCGCGGCTGAATTCAACATTTACGTCGATCCGGAAGCCGCTGACATCGTGTTCAAATCCGGCGCACCGATCACTGTCATGCCGCTGGACGTCACACATAAGGCACTGGTCACGAAAGCGCGCAACGACGCCTTTCGCGCCCTTGGCACGCCGGTCGGCAAGGCCGTGGCCGAGATGACCGACTTCTTCGAACGTTTCGACCGCGAAAAATACGGCTCGGACGGCGCGCCGTTGCATGATCCCTGCGTCACCGCGTACCTGCTGCGCCCCGATCTCTTCTCGGGCCGTTACATCAACGTCGAGATCGAAACCAAATCCGACCTCACCCGAGGCATGACCGTCGCCGACTGGTGGGGCGTCACCGACCGCACACCCAATGCCACCTTCATGGGCCAGATCGACACGGACGGGTTCTTCGAGGTGCTGACCGAACGGCTGGGGCTGCTATGAAATCGCTCCACCTTGCCGGCGAGGATGACGCGGACAAACTCTTGCCTTTGGTCGCCGCCTTGCATGCCGAAATGGATTTCGACACCGATGCAGAGCATCGCGCCGGCGCCATCGCGCCTTTGCTCACCGGGTCTCCGCATGGGGCCATCTGGCTGATCGGACCGCGTCGTGCGCCGGTCGGCTATGTCGTGCTGACCTTTGGCTGGTCCGTCGAGTTCGGCGGCTTGGATGCCATCGTCGATGAATTGTTCATCCGTCCGGCCGTGCGCGGTCGCGGGATGGGGCTGGAGGCGCTGGACGGCATTGCCAAGGCGATGAAACAGGCCGGGCTCCGCGCCCTGCACCTGGAAGTGGACGGCAGTGACGACCGTGCGCGCAACTTCTACCAAAAGGCGCGTTTTTCGCCCCGCGACAAGTACATCTTCATGAGCCGCGTGTTGTGATCACCCACCGCTGGCGGCGAGGCGCCGGACGCCCTATCTTGATGGCATGACCCTGCACATCCCCTTTGACAACTCCTACGCCCGGCTGCCGGACCCGTTCTTCAGCCGGATTGGCCCCACGCCGGTAAGAGCGCCGAAGCCCCTGGCCTTCAATTTGCCGCTCGCCGATCAGCTTGGCATCACCGGGGCGGATGATCCCGCCAGTGCCGCGTTGTTCGCGGGCAATCAAGTGCCCGAGGGCGCCGACCCCATCGCGCAGCTTTACGCGGGCCACCAATTCGGCCAGTTCAACCCGCAACTGGGCGATGGCCGCGCGCTGCTGCTGGGAGAGGTCGTGGACCGCGACGGCATCCGCCGCGACATTCAGCTCAAGGGCTCCGGCCCCACACCCTATTCGCGCATGGGCGACGGGCGTGCCTGGCTGGGCCCGGTCCTGCGCGAGTATGTCGTATCAGAGGCGATGCATGCATTGGGGGTGCCAACCACGCGTGCCCTTGCCGCAACGCGCACCGGCGAAGAGGTCATCCGCGAACGCCCGCTGCCCGGCGCGGTTCTGACCCGTGTTGCGCAAAGCCATATCCGGGTCGGCACCTTTCAGGTCTTTGCGGCCCGCCGTCAGTTCGACCATCTGCAAACGCTTTTCGACTACACGGTGGATCGCCATTACCCGCAGGTCAAAGACCCGCTGGCACTGCTCTACCGCGTGATCGAACGACAGGCCGCGCTGGTGGCGCACTGGATGTCGGTCGGCTTTATCCACGGGGTGATGAACACCGACAATTGCACCCTGTCGGGAGAGACCATCGACTATGGTCCCTGCGCCTTCATGGATGCCTATGACCCGGACACGGTGTTTTCCTCCATCGACCGTTTCGGACGCTATGGCTATGCGGCGCAGGCCGATATCATCGTCTGGAACATGGCCCAGCTGGCCACGGCGCTGGTGCCGCTGATGCCCGACCCCGATCAGGCCATAGAAGACTTCACCCAAGCGGTGCATTCCATGCCAGACCTGTTGCGGCGCGAATGGCGCGACCGTTTCGGAGCAAAGCTGGGTCTCTCCGAGGCGACAGATGAGGACCTGCCCTTGATCGGGGACTTCCTGTCGCTGATGCAGGCGGGCGGTTCGGATTTCACCAACAGTTTCCGCGCTCTGGCCGAAGGCGATGCGCGCGACCAGATCGCTGACCGTGACGGGCTTGCCCCGTGGGAGCGACGTTGGCAAACCCGGCTGGAGCAGGAAAACGACCCGCAGGCGCTCATGCGCTCGGCCAACCCGGTGCTGATCCCGCGCAACCACCGCGTCGAAGAGATGATTCAGGCCGGGGTCGCAGGCGATGACGCTCCGTTTCACAGGCTGAATGCCGCGCTGGCCGCGCCTTTTGAGGCGAACGAGGACTTCGCTGACCTGCGCCGACCGCCGAAACCCGATGAGCGCGTCCGGGCGACCTTTTGCGGAACCTGACGTCACAAGGGTCCTGCGCAGAGCAGGTTGCTTTGCGGATAACCGCCGTCAATCAGGCAGCCCGACCGCCTTCAAACAATGCTGGCCACGGGCCAGTCACGCAGTAAGAGCGACAGGCAGTGGGTGAGGCGCATCATGCGACCAAAGGTTTCTTTCGTCGCTTGTTGATCAACACGATACCAACAGCGACCAGTGCCAGCGCGCCGATGAAATCAAGCCCGACCGGTTCGTCGAATACCAGCCAGCCAAAGGCCACGGCCATCACCGGTGACAGGAAACTGAAAGAGGCGATGTCCGAAGCCGGATAAATCGTCATCACGTGCAGCCAGAACAGGAACCCCAAAGCCACCACCAGCGTGCCATACCCCAGCGCGAACAGGCTGAGCGTATCAACCTGCCGCAACAGTGGCCCGAACAGGGGCGCAACCGCGCAAAGGACAACCGCAGACACTCCGATCTGCCAGAACAACTGCCCCTCGGCCGCCATCTCCGACACCTTGGTCAACCGGACTATCAGCGCAAGCCCGGCCCAGGCAAAGGCCCCGAGCAAGGCCAGCAGGTCGCCCCGCAGGTCCCCGGCCCCCCGGCTCTGCGGGTCTGACAACGCCCAGGCCACGCCCGCGATCGCCAAAACCAGTCCCAGCGCCCGACGCGCCGACAACCGCTCTCCCGGCAGAGTGAAATGTGCCACTGCCGCCAGCCAGACCGGCATCGTGTAGAACACGATCGAGGCGCGCGACACACTGGTCAGGTCCAGGGCGAGAAACAGGAAAATGAACTCGGCGCTGAAGACCAGACCCAATGCGATGCCCGGCACCAATGTCTTTCGCAGTCCGGTGATCCGACGTCCACGGACCACCACCCAGAGCATCAGAACCACCACCGCCAGCGCCGACCGCAGACCAGCCGCAAAGACCGGCGAAAAACCGTCATTGGTAAACTTGATCGCCACCTGATTGAAGGCAAGCACACAGGCGAAGACCACCATCCCCGCGACACCGGCCAGATCCATCGAGTCCTTGCGTTCCATGCCCCCTTGGACACCGACCGTAAGGCGAGGTCAATGCATCCCCTTTCCCCTGTGCGTCGCGGCCCCTTTCTGTCACAGTCGGGAAGAACCGGGAACATCACAGGAGGAGAACCCGATGAGTCTCATGGGAACGCTTGCAAAACTGGCGATCGGCTATGCAGCCGCGCGCGGGGTCGATCGCATGTCTGGCGGACAGGGGCTTGGCGGGCTGCTTGGTGGCGGGGCACAGGTCAAAGGCTCGACACCCACCTCTTCGTTACAGGCGCAGATGGCCAAGATGATGGGCGGGCAATTCCCTGAAGGCACCGGAATGCAGGACATGGTCGAATCGATGCGCAGCTCCGGCATGGGCGGCATGCCCGGCATGGGTGCCGCAGGCAGCAACCCGATGGCCGACATGATGCAGAAAATGCAATCCGGCGGCATGGATCTTTCGGCCTTGATGGGCGGCCGCGCCGGTGGCACCAGCGGCGGCGGCGGCATGCTGTCGCAACTTGGCTCCGGCGGCACCGGGCTGGCGGGTATGCTGTCGGCCATGGCGGGCAGCGCGGCGGCGGCCCAGGGCCAGGGCGTCGGCGGCATGCTGGACACCTTCAAGGACGCCGGCAATGCGCCGGACGCCGAAGCGGCAGCGGCGCTGATGCTGCGCGCCATGATCATGGCCGCCAAGAGCGACGGCGGCATCGACAAGGCCGAACAGGCCAAGATCCTGGAAACGATCGGCGATGACGCCGATGCCGAAGATCGCGCCTTTATCCAGAAACAGCTGAAAGCCGAAGTGGACCCCGAAGCACTGGCCACCGAGGTTCCCGAGGCGCAAAAGATGCAGGTCTATTCCGCCTCGCTGATGACGATCCGCGTCGATACTCAGGACGAGGCCCAGTATCTCGACCGGCTGGCCAAGGCGATGGGCCTGGATGAGGCGGCGGTGAACCTGTTGCACATGCAAATGGGCATGCAGCCTCTCTACGCCTGACCATATGGCCCGATCTCCCGCCTTCGGCCTCGGCCTTGCCCTGGCCGGGGCACTGATCCTGACGCCCGACGCCTTGCTGATGCGGCTCTCGGGCATGTCAGGGCTTCAGATGCTCGGCTGGCGCGGGCTGTGCATGGCACTGATCTTCCTTGGCTTCTGGGGGCTGACCAGTGCTGACCGCCGCGCCGATCTGGCGGCCCTTGGCAGCTCCGCTGCCATCATGGTGATCCTGTGCCACGCGCTGAACGCCACGCTGTTTCCGGTGGGCATCGCCGTGGCGCCGGTGGCGCCGGTCCTGCTGGGCGTCGCAACGGTGCCGGTTTGGTCCGCTGTCCTGGCCCGCCTGATGCATGGCGAACGCGCCTCCCGCGCCACATGGGGGGCGACCCTGCTGGTCCTTTGCGGCATTGCCCTGGCGGTCAGTGACACCACCACCGCCTTCGACGCCCGCGCACTGACCGGGGCCGCCTGCGGCCTTGGCGTCGCCGCCGCACTGGCGCTCAATTTTGTCAGCCTGCGTCATCACCCGCAGATGCCGCTCCTGCTGGTGATCGGGCTGGGCGCGGGGCTTGCAGGCGCAACCGGCTGGATCCTCACCGGCCCGGCGCAAATGACGGCGGGCAACATGCAGGCCATCCTCGCGACCGCCCTGCTGATCCTGCCACTGTCGTTCTTCGCCCTCAGCCAGGCCTCGCGCTACACCTCCGCCGCCAACGTCAGCCTCCTGCTCCTGCTGGAGACCGTCCTTGCCCCGCTCTGGGTCTGGCTCGGCACCGGAGAGGCCCCCTCCCCCCGGATGATCGCCGGCGGGCTGATCGTGGTGGCCACACTTGCCGTCTACGTCTTGCGGGCGCGGCGCGTTCGAGGCTTGGCCTCCCGCGCGCCTTTGCCTAAAACAGAGGAGCAACAGGCGACACCGGGCCCATGACCGAAACAATCACCGACCGCTGCACGGCCAAGGGCCTGCGGATGACCGATCAGCGACGCACCATCGCCGAGGTGCTCGAAAGCGCAACCGACCACCCCGACGTGGAGGATCTCTATGCCCGTGCCTCGGGACGGGATCCGAATATCTCCATCGCCACTGTTTACCGGACCGTGAAACTGTTCGAAGAGGCCGGCATCCTTGAACGCGTCGACTTCGGCGATGGCCGCGCCCGCTACGAAGACGCCGAACGCGACCACCATGACCATCTGATCGACCTCAACAGCGGCGAGGTGATCGAATTTGTCGATCCCGAGATCGAGGCCCTGCAGGAAAAGATCGCCGAGAAACTTGGCTACCGACTCAAAGGCCACCGGATGGAACTCTACGGCGTCCCGCTGAAAAAGCGCTGACCGCGCCCGACGATCTTCGTTCTGGTGAATCCGGAAGTTTCGTCAGACCTCACAAGCCTCACCTCGATCCGCGATGAGGCGTCACTATGCCAAAGACGGCATCCAGCGCGCGGAAGCGCTCAACTGGATCCCGCCCCCTCAACAGGAACCGGTATCGGTCTTTTCAAAGGCCAGATTCATGCACGTGCAAAAATGCGCCAAAGCAACCGGCCGTCAACTTGAGACGTATCCGGCAGCTGTGAAATAATTCCGGCATTCGTCTGGCGTGTAGAGGTCGCAGATTTCGGCGAGTGCGCTGACCATGTCGGTGAAGCTGCGTGCTCCGATCCGGCGCAAGTGGGCCTTGAGCGTGAAATAGGCCATTTCTGACGGGTTGAGGTCCGGGCTGTAGGGGTTTGGAGGGATCAGAGAAGGCCCCAGTGGGGCGTTTTCCCCGAACAACGGAACAGGAACCAGCATCCGGCGTCGTGCATCGCCTTTGTCGCAGCGGCGCTTTTTGTGTGTGGCCAGGTTGTCCGGAATGACGACGGTGCCGGGCGCGCGTCCCGGCACCAGTACCTTTTAGACATAGGCCGCGAAGGCTGGACCATCTGTTACCGGCAGTGCATTCGCCGAGCGACTGTCACGAGAGGCATCGCGCCTTTCATCACCCAGGGCGCGATCATGGACCCAGTGCCCAAGCCTGCGATAGACGTCTGTGTGCCCCAACCGCCGAACGGCGCGTCCATCACAAGACGCTGCCCGCTCGGCGACCATCCCCGTTGGCGGGTCAGGTTCGTCATCACGGAAGTTTCGTCCAATGCCCGGCAGTCGCTGCTTGCAGCGATAAGAAGGAATGAAGACAACGCGCTCCGGCCGGGCTGACACCGCCGGGACGCGATGTTTGAACCCGTCGTCACGCTGTCCCTTGCCTGCGGACGTTGGCGCGCAGCAGCCCGCACTGCGCAAGTGGCGGCCTGACGATGCAGCGCGCGCCACCCTTGACAGTGTGATCCGGCAGCATGACGCAACGCCTGCCATCCATCCAACTCACATGCTGGCTGCCCTGCGCGGACCCGGTCCGAGCGGCGTACGCCCCGCAATCCCCCGCATGCATAGTCGCCGCAATTCTGCCGAACCTGGCCAGTCTGCAGGCATCGAAAGGCAGCTATACACCAGTGGCCAGCACCGCCATGTCCACCGTCACCTGCATTGAAATCACTGTAGCATCAACCGTCAGCGCTCTTTCCCCAAAGCGCCCAACAAGCCCCTCGCGGCTTCGTCTTTCCGAGGTTTATCAACACGGGCCGCCACCGTGGGATGGCCACCGGTGCGCCGCGGCCCGCATCGAAAAACAT
>JAXMNQ010000033.1:0-69440 GCA_034670345.1 Paracoccaceae bacterium
GTCGTAGGGTTTCACCCATGCGTGCGTCCGTGGCTGCCGGCGGATTTCGTCTCAACAGATTGATTCTACGGTGCTTTCAGGCGCACGCAACCTTCCAGAAAAGAATTGGATGAATAAGCCGGGATCAGAACAACCTTTGGACAAATATCTTCTCGACAGTTCATTCTACAAACCTCGAGATATTGTGTGGCGCCTTACAATTATTCAAGAATTATACGGAAACTCCGAAAGAATCACACAACAACACCTTCAGGACACTAATGACACTTATTCTCAGAAGATGTGGTCGGAGGTAGCATACGAACTCAATGCCACCTACTCGGATACCGAAGTGCCGTCAATTAAGTCTATTCTGTCAGGATTCTGGAGATATTTCACGCGAGAGCAGATTTTAGATCATGCTCGGGACATAGGGAAGTATTCCATTAATGTTCGACACTTCCTCGAAAGACGAGACTTTGCCGAACTACTATTGAATCTATATCGATTAGGAGCAATTGGAAACGACTATCCACATGACCCCAGAGGAAAACGGCGAATCAATAGATGGATGTTCAGGAATGACCCGGATCTTCTGATCGACAAGCAAATGGTATTGAATGCAGCTTTGTGGCGAGCTCTATCAACCAAGACAAAGCATGGTAAGCGAGTATGAAAATAGCTTGCCCTTTTCGAACTCTTGTTCGATCTGACGAATTGCGTCTCTATTAGCACTCCTCAAACTGTCACAAAGCCGAAATAGGTTGGGTGGACCACCCCCACATCGCCCCGCCCCATAACGCCAACACACACCCTTGCGGGAGGAAAATCCCACATGCCCCGCAGGTGCATAACTTTTCCGGCCCCTCTGGCCCCGTCCCGGGCCTGACCCGGGACCTTTCCCCGACCAATCCACACCCGCTACCCGCGCCACCCGCCCTACTCCAACGACATGATATAGGCCGTCACGTCCGTCATCTGCCCCATGTCCAGAAACGTGCCCCATTGCGGCATCCCCGTATGCAGGTCCGGGAACATCACCCGCGCGCGGATCTGTTCCTCGGCGCGGAAGATGGCGATGGAATCAAAGCTTGGCGGATAGGTCTTCATCGCGCCGCCGTCCGCGATGTCATGGCCCCGGGGCCGAACCACGGGCACCAAGACGCACGGCAAACCCGCCAATGCCTTGCGCCGCCCCGGTTCCGCGGCCTACTCTCCCGGCCTTATGACCCGCGCCAGCCGACTCGCCCTCTTGTCTCTGATCCTGCCCGCCCAGCTGGCTGCGCAGGACAGTGCGGAATGCATCGGCTATGATCTCAAGGACCCGGGCGAGCGCATCCAGATGCTCGCCCCCACGCATACCTGGACGCTGTACAACCTTGGCCCCGGCGCGATCATCATCCGCGCCAGCACCGGCGACGACATCCCCGGCCCACGGCCCAGCAGCGAGCCTGTCCCGACCGAGTTCCGCGGCCAGACCGGCACAAGCTACACCCTGTCGCTGGATGGCCCGGGTCTGACAATCGTCTACATCTGTCCGGGAATCTGACGGGGCGCAAAGGTCAAGCGCGGGTCAATCCGTCCCCTTGCCCCATTGATCTGGCATCCCCCAAGCTGTCCAGGCCTGGACAGGCCCGGATTACCCCTCCCTGGGCACCCCCCGGACGGCGTCCGGATGCTCCCTCAGAAAGTGATGCAGCACCGCGTACAGATCCTTCGCATGGGCCAGGTCGCCGCGATGCAGGGCGGTGCGAATATCCTCGCAGATCACCTGCTGCATCCTGGCCGGTCCGTGCGGCTGATCCATCTGGTACTGCGCCAGGCAGGCCGCATCCAGAATCGGCACGCCGTCGTGTTCGGCGACCGCATCGATCTCGTCCCGCGTCAGGCACGTCATGTCTTCGATATCGTCCAGCGAAATCATCGTTCCCCTCCCCTCGATGTCGTCAGATCATCAGGACAGGGTAGCAGCGGCGCGGGACCGCTGCCTTGATCCGGATCAGGCCGGATCATGCACAGCCGGTCAGAGGCAGTCCGTCGCGTCGCATTTGCCGCCGTCACCGGTGGTGACCGGCGTCCCGCCGCCCCCCGTGCCCGGAGACGGTGATGGTGTCGGCGTCGGGGTAGGCGTGGGCGTGGGCGTCACGATTTCCCCGGGCACCGTCGGATTGTAGGTCTCGCCGGAATACCCGTTCGAATGGTCCCCGTTGTCCGGCTGCCGCGTCAGCGGAAACTCCCGCAGCATCGCCGCCTCCGCCCGCCGCAGATAGGCGATCAGCTGCGGCAAAGTCGGCTCGGTCCGTTCGATATGGCCTTTGACCCGCGACATCTCGGCCTGCTTGCGCCAGACCGGAACAAAATCCAGCGGGTTCACAAAACGAGCCGCCCGCGCATCCGTCCGGCCCTGTGTCGAGATCACGGCCCCTTCCGGCGCGCGCCAGCGTGGCCCGCCCAGCCAGACGGCGGCGAACATGATCTTGGCCCGGATTTGATCCGTCCCGCCCACGATCAACCCGTCATAGAACATGACGTGCACGTCCTCCCACGGCGCGCGTTGATACATGGCCCCCGCCTCATTCCCGACGCCGCAATAGGCATCGTGGACGGCGGCGGCATTGATGAACTCGGGTGAGGTCGGAACACCCACGATCCTGACAAAGATCGCCGGGATCGAGGCCCCGTCCGTCAGGGTCCGCGTGGGCGCCGTCCAGCCGCGCCCCTTGGCATCGACAAAGTTCAGCGGTGCGGCGGTGGGGAAGAACTTGTAGGGCCGCTTGGGCAGCTCCACGGGCTCATTCAGAACCTGCAAGGGTGACTGGCTAAAGCTGCACCCGCCCTGGGGCCGGGTGAAACAGGAAATCTCTGGTTCGTCTGCCTGCCGCTCCGGGCCGATCGTGGCGCATCCCGCCACTGCCAGAGCGCCGGCCATCAAAATGCCAAATCCGCGCATGGGGTCATCCAAATTATCGAAACTGTCGCGCAGAAACTACGGGAGTCGCGCCCTGCGATCAAGTTGCGCATGACGCAGATCAAGGCAGTTACATGCGGCTATCCCTATGTGATCAACCAAACAGCACAACGGAGGACACAAGGTGTTTCGACTTGCCAGTATTCTTTATTCACTGATCTCCACCTCGCTCGCGGGCAGCTTTGTCATTGCCGTCCTTGTGGCGGGATATGGAACCCTCACACCGATCCTGATCGCAGCCGCAGCCGGATTCGTCGCCGCCCTGCCACTGTCTTGGATGGTCGCGCGCCAGATCTACAACTGATCCAGCAACCCTTCGGCGCAACGCTCGATCAGATCCAGCGCACCATCGAAATCCCGCGTGTAATAGGGGTCCGGGACATGGTCGGCCCCGCTTTGCGGCGAGAAATCGGTGAACAGGCGCAGCTCTGCACCGGCTGACTGCAGGCCGCGCAAATCCGCAAGGTTCTGGCCATCCATGGCCAGAATCAGATCAAATCTTTGAAAGTCCGCCGGCGAGACCTGCCGCGCTCGAAGGTCCGACATCTCGTAGCCGCGCGCACGCGCGGCCACTTGCATCGGCCCGTATGGCGGGCTGCCCACGTGCCAATCCCCGGTGCCCGCACTGTCGAGCGTCAAGGCCAGGCCCCGCGCCTCGGCCTTGGCGCGCACAACCGCTTCGGCAGAGGGGGACCGGCAGATATTGCCCAGACAGACAAAGAGGATACGGTGGGACATGCCCCGGTCCTAACCGTCGGGGCGCGGCACGGCAAGGGAAGAGACATGAGCGGCAAGATCGTCATCCTCACCGGCGCGGGCCTGTCTGCGGAAAGCGGGCTGGGCACCTTTCGCGACGAAGGCGGGCTGTGGTCACAGCACCGGATCGAGGATGTGGCAACGCCGGAGGGATTCGCCCGCGATCCTGCCCTTGTCCACGACTTCTACAACGCCCGCCGCCGGCAGGCCGCACAGTCCGTTCCGAACGCGGCGCATGAGGCACTGGCGCGGTTGCAACGCAACTGGCCTGGTGAGGTCATCCTTGTGACCCAGAATGTCGACGGGCTGCACGAAAAGGCCGGGGCGACGGTGCTGCACATGCATGGCATCCTCGCCGGGGCGCTCTGTGCCGCCTGTGACCACCGCTGGACGGCACCACCCGAAATGCGACCCACCGACGCCTGCCCGGCCTGCAAGGCACCGGCCACACGGCCCGACGTGGTCTGGTTCGGGGAAATGCCCTACGGCATGGATGACATCGCCGACCACCTTGCCGAGTGCGAGATCTTTGCCGCCATCGGCACGTCCGGCCAAGTCTACCCGGCTGCAGGTTTCGTGGTCGAGGCCGCCATGGCCGGGGCGGACACCGTCGAGTTGAACCTTGAACGCACGGATGCCTCGCGCGCCTTTATGCAGCATCACATCGGCCCCGCGACCGAGGTCGTGCCCCTTTGGGTGGACAGCCTGCTGACGGGCGGCGCGCGCGACTTGCCGTTCCGGTAGGGCGGGGTTCACCCCGCCGCCACCTGTCGGCAGGGATCAGTTCATCGCGGGCGCGCCGTGACTCATGCCGTGCATCGGTTAGCGCTCAAGGTCGACGGGGATCTCCACCACCATCTCACCCGCCTGCTCAAAGGTCAGCGTCATGGTCACGGTCTCGCCCTGCTCCATGGCAGAGGTCAGCCCCATGAACATCACGTGATCGCCGCCACGGGCCAGCGCATGGCTGCCGCCCGCCGGCACGACAAAGCCGTCTTCGACTTCCATCATCTTCATGATCCCGTCGCCCATCTCCTTGTGGGTGTGCAACTCGACCCGTTTGGCCTTGTCCGAGGTTACCGCGATCAGACGATCATCCGCACCGCCGGTGTTCTCGATCACCATGAACGCCGCGCCCGCCTTGGCCATCGGGCCGGAACTGCGGGCATAGGGGTCGCTGATGACGATATCGGCAAGGACAGGGGTGGCGAGCGCCAGCACACAGGCGCCGACCATGAGGGATTTCAGTGTCATGTCATTTCTCCAGGGTTTTCTCTTTCGTTACGCACGTCAGAGAAAGACCGGAGGCCCTCGCGCCTGCGCCCGAGGCGCGTCTCGACCGCCTGGCAGGACCCGGGCAAGATCCCAGGGAATCGGTCGCCATGTCAGGGAAACCACCGCAAAAGTCGCAGACAGACCGGCATCGGCAAACAGGGCCTGCGCCCCGTCGGCACAGATGTGGCGCACCTCGACCGGGTTGCCCTCGGCGTCGATCATCACCGTGACAACCGTCAGCCCGCGACAGATCACCATGCTGCCCACGGCGTCGCTCTGACCGCGCGCTGCGGCGGCGGACAGGCTTGTGACGGCCAGCATGACCGCCAGGAAAACACCTGCAATAGGGCGAATGTGTTGTCTCATTTCTGCGCATATAGGCGCGCGGAAACGGCTTTCGCAAGAGACAAATGGAAACAGCCCCGCACCGACCGGTGCGAGGCTGCGCTCACTGTCCCAAGTGAGAGGCTTCAGGCGTCCGCCTGTGCCTTCATGATCTCTTTCTTGACCTTCAGGGCGCGGCCGGACAGTTCGATGTCCTTCGCCTTGGCCAGAAACTTGTCCAGACCACCACGGTGATCGACCGAACGCAGGGCATGCGCGGTGATGCGCAGCTTGATGCCGCGACCCAGAGTCTCGGACTGCAGGGTCACGTCGTTCAGGTTCGGCAGGTAGCGCCGCTTGGTCTTGTTATTGGCGTGGCTGACATTGTTGCCAACCATCGGGCCCTTACCGGTCAGTTCGCAAACACGGCTCATCGCTTCGTCCTCATCCACTTGTGGCAAGGTATCCACCCCGCCGGTCTCATCCGCACAAGGCTGCAATCTGCCTTGCCAATATCAAAAGGCGCCGCCCGTTTTGGTTATGCGGGGGGCGCCCGGAATCTGGTTTGACGGTGCATATGCAGATGCGCGGGGTTCGTCAAGTCCCTGTCGCGCAGAGTCTGGCACCGCCAGCGCTCAACTCATCTGCAAATGATCGCGCAGGAATTCCTCCGCCGCCGCCGAGGGGGTCAGCCCTCCCTCCGCCACCTGTCGCGCCAGCGCCTGCATCGCCCCCTTGACCGGCTCGCGCGTCAACCGCGCCAGAATCCGGTCGCGCACCTCCGCCTCGAACCAGAATCGCGCCTGTTCGGCCCGGCGCGCCGCGAAATGCCCGGTCTCGCGCCGCCAGTCGGCCAAGGCGGTCATCTCCTCCCAGGCCTTGGCCAATCCGTCCTCTTGCAGGGCGGACACCGTCATCGCCTTGGGAAACCCGTCGGGATCCTGTGACCGTTTGCGCAACAGTCGCAACGCCCCCGCGTAATCGGCGCAGGTCCGGATCGCCTGGCGCTGCAACTCGCCGTCGGCCTTGTTGACCAGCAGGATGTCGGCCATCTCCATGATGCCGCGCTTGACCCCCTGCAATTCGTCGCCGCCCGCCGGGGCCAGCAACAAGAGGAACAGGTCGGACATTTCCGACACCACGGTCTCGGACTGGCCCACGCCCACGGTCTCGATCAGCACCACGTCGAATCCCGCCGCCTCACACAGGTCGATGGCCTCGCGCGTGCGCCGCGCCACGCCGCCCAACTGCGATTGCGCGGGCGAGGGCCGGATAAAGGCGTTGCGATCCCGGCTCAGTCGCTCCATCCTGGTCTTGTCCCCAAGGATCGACCCGCCCGATCGCGCCGAGCTTGGGTCCACAGCCAGCACCGCCACCTTCAGCCCCTGCCCCGACAACATCATGCCGAAGGCTTCGATGAAGGTGGATTTGCCCACTCCCGGCGTGCCCGACAGACCCACGCGCAGCGCCTCGCGCCCATGGCCCTTGACCCGCTCCAACAGCGCCAGGGCCTGCGCGCGGTGATCCGCCCGCCCGCTTTCCACCAGCGTGATGGCGCGGGCCAGCGCGCGCCGTTCTCCCGCCAGAATGCGGGCACTGAGATCTTTGATATCCATGGTCTTCTCTTCCCGCGCCCCGGCGCGAAAGTCCAGACCAAGCCATGCTTCTTTGGTTTCACAAATACCGCAGGGGGGCTCCGCAGGAGCGGGGGACAGCGTCCCCCTCCCACCTTTCCAAATCCGCCCCGCTTGCCCATAAGACGGCCCATGACACGCCTGCCCATCGACGACGCCCTGCCCGACCTGATTGCCGCCCTGCGCCGCAAGAGCCGCGCCGTGCTGCAGGCCCCGCCCGGCGCGGGCAAGACCACGCGGGTGCCGCTGGCCCTGCTCGAGGCCGGGCTGACCGAGGGCCGGATCGTCATGCTGGAACCGCGCCGCCTTGCCGCCCGCGCCGCCGCGCAACGGCTCGCTGAACAGCTGGGCGAGACGCCGGGCGAGACCGTGGGTTACCGGATCCGGGGCGACACCAGGACTTCGAAACGAACCCGGATCGAGGTGGTGACAGAGGGCATCCTCACCCGCATGATCCAGACCGATCCGGAACTCACCGGCATCGGCGCGGTTCTGTTCGACGAATTCCACGAACGCTCGCTGAACGCCGATTTCGGCCTGGCGCTCTGCCTCGAAATCGCCGGTGCCCTGCGCGAAGACTTGATCCTTCTGGCCATGTCGGCCACGCTGGACGCGCAACCCGTGGCCGATCTGATGCAGGCCCCCATCATCACCTCCGAAGGCCGCGCCTTTCCGGTCGAGCCGCTCTGGCTGCCCCGGCCGCTCGACAAACGCAGCCGGTTCGACCAGGCGATGGCGACCCTCATCCTCGAGGCGCATTCGGAGACCGCAGGCGGCATCCTCGCCTTCCTTCCCGGGGAGGGAGAGATCCGCCGGACCGAGGCCCTGCTGAAGCCGAAACTGCCGCCTGACACTCATCTGCGCCCACTCTTCGGCGCAATGGATCTGTCGGCCCAGCGCGCCGCCATCCGGCCTGAACACGCGGGCCGCAAACTGGTGCTGGCCACTTCAATTGCCGAAACCTCGCTGACGATCGAGGACATCCGCGTTGTCGTGGACGGCGGCAAGGCGCGGCGCGCGCGGTTTGACCCGGGATCTGGCATGTCACGCCTGATAACCGAACGCGTCACCCGCGCCGAGGCAACCCAGCGCGCGGGCCGCGCCGGGCGTGTCGCCCCCGGCACCGCCTACAAACTTTGGACAAAGGGTGAGGAAGGCGCGTTAAGCCCTTATCCTCCAGCCGAAATCGAATCTGCCGACCTCGCAAGTCTTGCCCTTGAACTTGCGCTTTGGGGTGCCGATCCGGGCCAGATTCCGTTTCTGACCCCGCCGCCAGAGGGCGCCTTCGCCGAAGCGCAGGCCCTGCTGCAAATGTTGGGCGCACTGGACGCGGAGAACCGAATTACAGCCCACGGCCGCCAGTTATCCCGCCTGCCGCTGCATCCCCGGCTTGCCCATATGACACAAACAGGTGGGCCAAATGCCATAAATCTGGCGGCTCTCTTGTCTGATCGCGATCCACTCACAGGAGCATCCACCGACCTCGCCCTGCGCCTCGAAGCCCTCTCCGACCCAGGTCGGTTTTCAGAGCGCAGGACCGAGCAGATCAACCGCGCCGCCCTCGAACGCATCCGTACAGAGGCAAAACGGCTCAGGCAGCGCACAAGAAACACCCCCAAATCGACTGATATACAAGCAAATTTCACGCCTTCGGAGCTTGCCGCCCTTGCCTATCCGGACCGAGTCGGCCTGCGCCGCAAGGGCGATGCCGCCCGCTATCAGCTTTCGGGTGGCAAAGGCGCGGTGATGGCGGATCATGATCCGCTGGCCGGCGAGCGTCTGATCGTCGTGACCGACACCGACGGCAACCCACGCGAGGCAAAGATCCGTCAGGCCATCGCCATTTCGCTGGCAGAGGTTCGCGGACTCTTCGCCGAACAGATCGCCTGGCACGATCTTTGCGAATGGTCCAAACGCGACCGGCGAGTCATCACCCGCCAGCAGGAACGGTTTGGCATCCTCGCCCTTGATGACCGAATCTGGAAGGACGCCCCGGACGAGGCCGTCGCCCGCGCCATGCTGGACGGGGTGCGGGACCTTGGCATCACGCTTTCTGACGCCGCCCGCCGCTTCACAGCCCGCGTTGCCCTTGCCCGCGAGGCGGGCCAGGACCTTCCAGACATGTCGGCGGACGCGCTGATGAACGGCGTCGAAGACTGGTTGCTGCCCTATCTCAACGGCGTGAAGACCGCCGCCGACTGGAAGCGTTTCAACCTGCTGCCCGCCCTGCGCGCGCGTCTCGACTGGTCGCAGATGCAGGCGCTGGACGCCGCGGTCCCGGCCCATTTCACCACGCCGCTCGGCCGCCAGATCCCCATCGACTATTCAGGCGACCACCCGGAAGTCAGCCTCCGCCTGCAGGAGCTTTTTGGCCAGACCACCCACCCGATGGTGGGCCGGACGCCGCTGAAACTCACGCTGCTTTCGCCGGCCCAGCGCCCGGTGCAGACCACGATGGACCTGCCCGGCTTCTGGTCCGGGTCCTATGGTGATGTGCGCAAGGACATGCGGGCGCGCTACCCCAAGCACCCCTGGCCCGAGGACCCGACAGAGGCCGATCCGACCCTGCGCGCCAAGCCCCGCGGCAGGTAATCCGGCAAGACCCCGTAACTTGTGCTATTCTGAGCGGCAGGAGGGCGGGATCATGCTGAACGGACGCTGCGGTTGCGGGGCCGTCACTTACCGGATGACCAGCGCGCCGATGTACGTGCACTGCTGTCATTGCACCGACTGCCAACGCCAGACCGGATCGGCCTTTGTGCTGAACGCCATCATCGAACATGACCGGGTCGAGATTGACGGCCCGACCGTACAGGTCACCCTGCCCACGCCCAGCGGCCACGGGCAGGTCCTGACCCGCTGCGCAGACTGCGGCGTCGCGGTCTGCAGCGCCTACATGGTCCGGCAGGGCAAGATGCTGTTTGTCCGGGTGGGCACTCTGGACGATCCGTCACAATGCCCGCCGACCGTGCAGATCTTTACCGCGACGAAACTGCCCTGGGTCGTTCTGACCCCGGACATCCCGATCTTCGAGGCGTTCTACGACCCGGCAGAGGTCCTCCCGCCCGAGGCACTGGCCCGTCGCGACGCACTCTTCGCAGAATGACATCCTGTTTCGGGGCGTGGCTGGAGGGTGGGCCGCTGGCGCGCCAGTCGGGGCGCACGGAAAGCCCGCCCTCTCAGCGTTTCGGCAAAAGCCTGCATCGCCGCTGTCCTGCCGTGCTTCGCGCTCTCGGGACATCGGCAATCCGGAACGATTGGATCGTTCCCGAAACGCCTCAGACCCCAAGACACCAGCGCATGATCGCCTTCTGTGCGTGCAGCCGGTTCTCGGCCTCGTCCCAGATCACCGAATGCGGCCCGTCCATCACCTCGGACGTCACTTCTTCCTCGCGGTGCGCAGGCAGGCAATGCATGAACAGCGCATCCGGCCTGGCCGCCGCCATCAGGGGCGTGTTCACCTGGTAGGGCCGCAGCATGTTGTGCCGACGCTCCCGCGCCGATTGCGCGTCATGCATCGACACCCATGTATCGGCCAGGATCAGATCCGCATCCTCGACCGCCTTCATCGCGTCGCGTTCGATGGTCACCGTGCTGCCCTGCTGCCGGGCCCAGCCGACAAACTCCATTTCCGGGTCCAGTTGCACCGGCCCGGAAAAGGTCAGGTCAAACCCGAACTGTCCGGCAGCATGCAGGAAAGAGGCGCAGACGTTGTTGCCATCCCCGCACCAGACCACCTTCTTGCCCGCGATCGGGCCGCGATGTTCCTCGAAGGTCATGACATCGGCCATGATCTGGCAGGGGTGTGAGCGGTCGGTCAGCCCGTTGATCACCGGCACGCTGGCGTATTCGGCCATCTCCTCCAGCACGGACTCGTCGAAGGTGCGGATCATGATCAGATCGACATAGCGCGACAGCACGCGCGCCGTATCTGCGATGGTCTCGCCGTGGCCCAATTGCATGTCACTGCCCGAAAGCACCATGGTCTGACCACCCATCTGGCGCACACCGACATCAAAGGAAACACGTGTCCGGGTGGAGGGTTTCTCGAAGATCAGCGCCACCATGCGGCCCTCAAGGGGCAGCGCGTCATCCGCCGCGCCGCGCGGGCGCCCCGCGCGTGCGGTCTTCATCGTCCGCGCGGCGTCAATGATCGACCGCAGCGCATCCTTGTCGGTCTTGTGGATATCCAGAAAGTGATTCATCGCGTTGTTCTTCTTGTTTGAACCGGGGTGGGGGCTCTGCCCCCGCCGTCACATCCGTGACGACCCCCCCCGAGGGTATTTGAAAAACCAAAGAAGCCCTAGGCCGGGCCCTGTTCCAGTGACGTTGCGGCCTGGTCGAGACGTGCCAGGGCCTCGTCGATCTCTGCCTCGGTGATGTTCAGCGGCGGCAGAAGGCGCACGATGTTGTCGGCAGCGGGCACGGTGATCACTTGCGCCGCGTAACCGGCCTTGACCACATCCGTGTTCACCGCCTTGCACTTCAGCCCGATCATCAGTCCGGTGCCGCGCACGGACTCGAAGACATCCGGATGCGCCGCGATCAAACCTTCGAGCTTTTGCCGCAGATAGCCGCCTCGGGCGCGCACTTCGTCGAGGAAGGCTGGCTCGGCAATGGTGTCCACCACCGCCTTGCCCACGGCACAGCCCAGCGGGTTGCCGCCATAGGTCGAGCCATGGGTGCCCGCAACCATGCCGCTGGCGGCCTCTTCGGTGGCCAGAACCGCGCCAAGGGGAAAGCCACCGCCAATGCCCTTGGCCACCATCATGATGTCCGGCGTCACACCCGCCCATTCATGCGCAAACAGGCGGCCGGTCCGGCCCATGCCGCATTGCACCTCGTCGAGGATCAGCAGCAGGCCCTTTTCGTCACAAAGCGCGCGCAACCCCTTCAGGCATTGATCGGGCAAGGGCAGGATGCCGCCTTCGCCCTGAATCGGTTCGATCAGGATCGCGCCGGTGGTGTCGTCAATCGCCGCGTGCAGCGCGTCATGATCGCCCCATGGCAGCGTTGTGAACCCGCCCAGCACCGGGCCGAAGCCCTTGACCATCTTGTCCGAGCCGGAGGCCGCGATGGCGGCGCTGGACCGGCCATGGAAACTGCCCTGAAACGTCAGGATGCCGGTCTTTTCCGGGTGGCCCTTTTCGTACCAGTACTTGCGGGCCATCTTGACCGCCAGTTCGCAGGCCTCGGTGCCCGAGTTGGTGAAGAACACGGTATCGGCGAACGTCGCCTCGACCAGCGCATCGGCCAGCGCCTGCTGCTGCGGGATCTCGTAGAGGTTCGACACATGCCACAGCTTTTGCGCCTGTTCGGTCAGCACCTCGACCAGTTTCGGATTGGCATGGCCCAGAGCGTTCACCGCGATACCCGACCCGAGGTCCAGAAAGCGTCGTCCGTCCTCCTCGATCAGCCAGCAGCCCTCGCCTTTCACAAAGTGAAGCGGCGCGCGGTTATAGGTGGGCAGAACGGAGGGGATCATTGTCGCTGTCCTCGTAGGAATGAAGGCCCGATTGGTGGCAAGCCGGTCAGGGCAAGTCAAGCTGGGCCGGGTCAGGTTTTCAAGGGGATAAAGACGCGGGAACACGGATCGCGCCCGGAAAGGCGCAGAAGTATGAGCTCAGGCTCGTCGGATCAGGTTCATCGTCGTCATGCCGCGTTGCATACAGCAATTCCCGAACCGCGCAAGCCCCAGCCCCATTGCGCCACGTCATGCGCCCCGCTAGCGTCCCGACATGACAGCACCGCTTATCGACAACCTGCAGTACTGCAACTTCTCGGAAAAGATCTTTCGCCAGTTGCGCGCGGGCGGGGTGGACGCGATCCACGTCACCATCGCCTACCACGAAAACTTTCGCGAGATGGTGCTGAACCTTGAACGCTGGAATCGCTGGTTCGAACGCTTTCCCGACCTGATCCTGCGCGGAACAGAGGCACATCATGTGGCCGAGGCGCAGGAGAGCAAGCGCACCGCCGTCTTCTTCGGCTTTCAGAACCCTGCGCCCATCGGGGACGACATCGGCCTTGTGGAAATCGTGCACCAGCTGGGCGTGCGCTTCATGCAGCTGACCTACAACAACCAGTCGCTGCTGGCTTCGGGTTGTTACGAGGAGGAGGACACCGGCCTGACCCGCATGGGCCGCGCCGTGGTGAGTGAGATGAACCGCGTCGGCCTTGTGATCGACATGAGCCATTCCTCAGAACGCTCCACGCTGGAGACGATCGACCATGCCACCCGCCCCATCGCCATCACCCATGCCAACCCCGACTGGTGGCACCCCGCCCGGCGCAACAAGTCCGACGAGGTGTTGCGGGCGCTGACCAACTCCGGCGGGATGCTGGGCTTTTCATTTTATCCGCATCACCTTGCGGGCGGCACCATCTGCTCGCTCACCGGGTTTTGCGAGATGGTGGCCGAGGCGGCGGACCGCTACGGCGCCGAGAACCTCGGGATGGGGACCGACCTGTGTCAGGACCAGCCCGACAGCGTGGTCGAATGGATGCGCGTCGGCCGCTGGACCAAGGACATCGACTATGGCGAAGGCTCTGCCTCTGCCCCCGGATTCCCGCCGATGCCGGACTGGTTCAAGGACAACCGCGACTGGGACAACATCCGTGACGGGCTGCGTGAGATCGGCTTTTCGCGTCAGGAAACCGAGGGGCTTCTGGGCGGCAACTGGCTGCGCTTTTACGAGGCCAGCTTTGGCCCGGCCTGACCGGCCTGAAAGGATATCGCATGAAAGCCATGCTCTACGAGGCCTTCGGGGCCGAGCCGAAGATCACCACCCTGCCCGACCCCACGCCCGCGCCCGATGGCGTGGTGCTGAAGGTCGAGGCGACGGGCCTTTGCCGCAGCGACTGGCACGGCTGGATGGGCCATGACCCGGACATAGACTTGCCGCATGTGCCGGGGCACGAACTGGCCGGGGTGGTGGCCGCCGTTGGTCCGCGCGTCACCCGCTGGACAGAGGGCGACCGGGTCACCGTACCCTTCATCTGCGCCTGCGGGGCCTGCCCCGAGTGTCACGCCGGGCATCAGCAGGTCTGCGATCATCAGTTTCAGCCCGGCTTTACCCATTGGGGCAGCTATGCCGAATACGTCGCCCTGCCCCATGCGGACCTGAACCTGATCGCCTTGCCGCCGTCGATGGGGTTCGACACGGCGGCCGGCCTTGGCTGTCGGTTCGCCACCAGCTTTCGCGCCGTCGTCGATCAGGGTCGGGTGTCGGGGGGCGAATGGGTCGCGGTGCATGGCTGTGGCGGCGTGGGCCTGTCGGCGATCATGATTGCCCGGGCCATGGGTGCGCAGGTCGTGGCCGTGGACATCGACGCGGCCAAGCTGGACATGGCGCGCAGCATGGGGGCCATGGCGGTGGTGGATGCCCGGTCGGGCAAGGTGCCCGAGGCCGTGCGCGACCTGACCGGCGGCGGCGCGCATCTGTCCATCGACGCGCTGGGCCACCCCGAGACCTGCGCCAACTCTATCCTGTCCCTGCGCAAGCGAGGGCGGCATGTGCAGGTCGGTCTGCTTTTGGCCGAGCAGAGCCGCCCGCCCCTGCCGATGGACCGCGTGATCGGATGGGAGTTGGAAATCTACGGCAGTCATGGGATGCAGGCGCACCGCTACGGCGCGATGCTGGCGATGATCGAAAGCGGTGTTTTGTCGCCCGAGCAACTGGTTGGTGACCGCATCAGCCTAGAGGCGGCGGTGCCCTCGCTGATGGCGATGGACAGCTTTCAGAGCAGTGGCGCGACGGTGATCACGCGGTTCTGACCGCAGGACAGCCGCAGGCCGGGCGTCAGCCCGGCTGCCCCGAAAATACCTCTACCGCGCGCAGGAATATCGCCGCTCCGACCTCAATCAAGCCGTCGGGGAAATCGTAATCCGGAGCATGTAGCGCCGGGCAGGTTTCGCCGGACCCGAGGAACAGCATCGCGGCTGGCATCACTCTGCCAAACAGGCCGAAATCCTCGGAGGCGCGCATCGGGACGCCCTCCGCCGTCTTCGGCAATCCGGCGCAGGCCGCCTGCAAGATCGCCACCGCCTCCGGCGCGTTCACGCAATGGCCAAAGGCTTCATGCACCGTCACCTCACAGCCAAACCTCTCCGAGGCCGCCGCGATCAGCGTCCGTGCCTCGGTATCCAAAGCGGCCATCTGTTCATCCAGCAGCGTGCGCAGGGTGACAAATATCTCGGCCTCGCCCGGTGCGACCCCGAATGTCGGCGCGCCGAGACGCGCATGTGTCACCGTGGCCAGCCGAAAGCCCGGATCGCTGACCGGCAGATCGCGGCTGAGCGCGCCCAGCGCCGGGATCAACCCGGCCAGCGCCACACCGGGTGACACGCCCTTTTCCGGCTCTGACGCGTGCGAGGTTCGCCCTGTCAGGCGTATCTTCAACCCGCGCGAGGCGCAGTTGACCGGCCCGGCCTGCAAGGCCACAGCCCCCAGCGGCAGCCCCGGCAGGTTGTGCAGGGAGATGGCCATGTCCGCGCCCAGCGCCGCAAACTGCGGGTCTGCCAGAACCGCCCGCGCCCCTGCGCCGGTCTCTTCGGCGGGCTGGAAAAGAAGGATCACCCGGCATCCGGGATCACGCCCCGACAGAACGCGCGCCACAGCGTAGAGGATCGACATATGACCGTCATGCCCGCACAGATGCGCCACGCCGGGCCGTTCTGATCGCCACTCCGGCGCGCCGGTCTCGACAATCGGCAGGGCGTCCAACTCGCATCGGATCAGCAGCCCCCGCGCGCCCGCGCCAAAGACTGCCGCAACGCCGGTCCCGCCCAGCCCCTCGACCACCTCGGCCCCCAGATCGCGCATCAATCCGGCCACATGCGCCGCCGTCTCAGCCTCTTGTCCGGACAGTTCCGGTGCCCGGTGCAGCGCGTGGCGCAGGGCGACTGCCCTTGCCAAATCATGTCCGTCAATCTCAAGTCCCATGCGCGCCCCCTTGCCGGTTGCCCGCCAGAGTTTCACGCCGCGCCTGGCTGCGCAACTCTGCCCGGACCTGCATCAGGATCTCACCCAGACGGTTCAGCCCCTGCCCGTCCGGCCCGCAGCCCCAATAGGCATCCATCGGCGCATTCTCGACGATCCGCGCCTGACCGGTCGACATCAGCAACTCACGCGGGCCGGGGTGCGTCGCGAATTTCACCCGCACCGCCGCCTGCATGATGCCATCCTTGACCTCTTCCCAGTCCGCCCGCAGCGGCACCGCGCGGGTCATGCCCAGCGCCTTGGCCTTCTTCGGCTTCGAGACATTGCGAATCTGTTCGCGGTAAGCGGCGTCATGGAATTTCATCGCCTGAAAGTAATGTTCCACCGTGCGCCACCAGACGCCCTCCATCTCGACCCCGAACGGGGCGAAATTGGAGAATTCTGCAAAAGGATCGGTCTGCGCGTAGAAATGGATCGTCTGGGTCATGCCTCCCTCAACCGTAAATCCGCCGCAGGGCCAAGTCCGGTTTTCCCGCATTCCGTGCTTTCCAGACCTCCGCCCATTTGGCACAGTCATGTCATGAAGGATCACGCCCACCCGCCGCCGCAGGTCGCCCTGCGCCCGCCCGCCACCGTCATGCGCCTGGCCCGCATGGGGTCGATGTTCCCGACACGGCTCAGTTTCCTGCGCAGCCTCACCCGCCGACTCGGTGCCGAAGGCGCGCGCCTCTCCCGCCCGCTCTGGCGCATCGATGCCCAGGGCTATGGAGAGGCGGTCTATTCCATCCCGCTCGGCGGCCATACCTACAGCCTCGTCGCCCTCTCGCGCCCGCTGTCGGACGAAGACCGCACCGACCGCGTGATCGCCACCGCATGGGACACCGCCTATGTTCTTTATGACGGGGTTCCGGACGAGGCCGAAATCTCGCGCATCGCCCGCGAGGCCCCGAAACAGGAGGCTGGCCGCTTTACCGAACGCGATCTCGTCCTCAGCCGCGCCAACAAATCCGTCCGCCTCTTTGCCCATGTGGTCGACAGCCTGCGCGCCGGTCGCCAGCCGGACCCGGAGACGATCAACCGCACCGGCTATCTGATGCGTACCACCGCCGTCTACGGCAACGGCAAGTTCGGCATCGCCGACCGTGCGCTGATCGCCGCGCGCCCCGGTCTGGACGGCCCCTTTGCCGCCGAGATGCTGACCGTCTGGCTGATCCGCAGCTTCACCCACGACCTGGCCGAACATCTTGGGCAGGCGCCGCTTGACGCACAGATCAAGCGGCACCTCGGCATCGGCAATTCCACCGGGCTGGGCATGGCGCCCTTCCTCGTCTCGCACCCGGTCCTGTTGCACAACTGGATGCATGCGCGCGAAACCGCGCTGGCCCGCGTCCGCGCCCTGCCCTCGATCACCCCGCAAGAGGCCGACACCCTGCAAACCCTCGCCATCCGTGCCGCGCACCACCTCGACGAATGGCAGGTCCCCGACCCGCACCATCAGGCAAGGATCGACACGATTCGCGACGAATGGCCCGTCCTTCAGGCAGCCCTGGCCGACCTTCCCGGTGACGCGCCGCTTGATCACCTCTATCGGAAATCCGCCGATCTCTCGCCCGACACGCAGGAACTCGCCATATCGCTGATGCTGGAACCTTTCGGAGACCTGATCGACGACCTGACCGCCACCATGGCGGACACGACGGGGCTGCAGACCGTTCCCTTCGACACGCCCGCAGAGGTCCGCGCCGTCATCGAATCCCGATTCACATGGGCCCTGGCACTGGACTACGACGCCACGGATCAAAGTCGCCTGTTCTGGTACGTCTCCGAGGAAAAGCTGGAACCGCGCCTTGGCGACCGCTTTGCCGAACCGGGGGCAAAGCGCGAAAGCCCGCTGGACATCGCGCGCCGGGTGCAGGCGCTGCATGCCGGGCTTGACACCGCAACCGATCTGCGCGCCTTCCGCACCGCCCACCCGGAACACGAACTGGCCCTGTCCCGCATCGCCTGCGCCAGCGGTAATCCTTACGCGGAAATCCACGACAACCTGATCGCCGAAACCTGCCTGCCCATCGACATGCTGCGCTGCAAGCTGGCCTTCTTCGGCGCGACCAAATTCGACCCGAAATCAGACCGCTGGACCCGGATCGCGCTGGCCCAGGGCGCGCCTCTGCCAGAGGATCTGGCCACCGCGCGCGCCGATGACTGGTGGCTGGCGGGTCTGCAGTCATGAGCTATTCCGCCAATGAGATCTCCGGCATCGCGCAAAAGGCCGCGCGCGGCGCGGGCTTTCCCCCGGCCCAGGCCGACCTCTTCGGCCGGGCCGCCGCGCAACACCTTGGTGCCGGCGGTCCGCCCGAGGCACTGACCGAGGCGCTCGCCAATCCGCAGGACAGCCCCATCCTGCGCCTGCCCATGTTGCTGGAGGACATCCAGCGCGCGCTGGCCGCATCCGGGCCCGAGATCACGCTGACCCTGCAACCGGGCGATGAAGGCCTTGCCGAGACCTATGCCCGCCTGCTGCCCCTGGTCTACAGCACGTGCTCCGTCGAAATCGTCGAAGGCCTGCCGCGCATCACCCTGGAATTGGGCCCGGACGGAGCGACACCGCCGCCGCCGCCACCGCGTATTCCGGCGCCCGATCCACTGATGGAAACCCTTGGCAAGATGGCCGCTCGGACCTATGTCCCCGCCTCCGACGCCTCGCGCAGCGCCGGCGCCGGGGCCGGTGACATCGACAACGACTGAACGCCAGCAAACGGGGTTCTTGATTCGAAGGCCGCCGCGCCGCAGTCTGACCGCAGGGCGCATGTCAGCGCCCCGATTGCAAAAGGCATTCCGACGATGAAAACGATTATTGCCGCGCTGCTGACCTGCCTGGCCCTTCCGGCGGCGGCGCAGGACTTTTCCGGCACCTACCGCCTGCAAACCATGTTCCAGGCGCCCGACAACAAATGTTTCGAAGGCAACCGTTTCGCACCGGAGTCGGTTCTGGGCGGCGGCGCGTTCATGGACACCTGCCAGAACGTCACTGGCCAGCTTTGGAAGATCCAGGCGCAGGGAGACGGCTGGTTTCGCCTCAAGACGCTGTTCCAGGGGGAAGGCAAATGCCTCGAAGGCAACCGATTTGCACCGGATTCGACGCTGGGCGGCGCGGCCTTCATGGACACCTGCCAGAACGTGTCTGGCCAGTTCTGGAAGCTGGAGCCGCAGGGCGACGGCTGGTACCGGATGAAGACCGAGTTTCAGGGCGACGGCAAATGCCTCGAAGGCAATCGGTTTGCCCCGGATGCCACGCTGGGCGGCGCGGCCTTCATGGACAATTGCCAGAACGTCTCGGGCCAGCTCTGGAAATTTGTCCGCGAAGACGGGATTGATGCCGCCCCTTCGGATGTCACCCCCGGGTCCAGCTCCGGCGGCAGCGTTTCAGACAACGGATGAAACGCCGGGCCACGGCCCCTTGCCCGCACCGGCGTGGCATGGTTCTCTCCGCCCATCGACCGGAGACCCACCATGCCCCACCCGCTGCTCAGCAAGACCGAAATAGACACCTTTCAACGCGACGGAGTCGTGGTGATCCGCGGCCTCTGGGCCGACCAAGTCGACACCCTGCGCGCTGGTGTGGCCCATAACATGGATCAGCCCGGCCCCTATGCCGCCGAAAACCTCAAGCCGGGCGAATCCGGGCGCTTTTTTGACGATTACTGCAACTGGCAGCGCATCCCGGAATTCGAACAGGTCATCCGCACTTCCGCCGTGGCCGAGGTCGCCGCTGACCTGATGCAATCCGACAGTGCCCAACTCTTCCACGACCACGTTCTGGTCAAGGAACCGGGCACCTCGAAACCGACACCCTGGCATCAGGACGGGCCCTACTACTTCGTCTCAGGCAGGCAGACCGTCAGCTTCTGGTGCCCGCTCGACCCGGTGACGCAGGCGACCCTGCGCTGCGTCGCGGGCTCTCACCGCTGGGAAAAACCAGTGTTGCCCACCCGCTGGCTCTCCGAGGACAACTTCTACCCAGACGCAGAGGCCTACATGCCGGTCCCGGACCCGGATGCAGAGGGCATGGATGTGCGCGAATGGGCGATGGAACCGGGCGATGCGGTGGCTTTTAATTACGGCATCCTGCACGGCGCACGGGGCAACGACAGCCACTCCCGCCGCCGGGCCTTCTCGCTGCGCCTCATCGGCGATGACGCCCGCTACACCACCCGCCCGGGCCGCACCTCGCCACCCTTCCCGGACCACGGCATGACCCAAGGCGACAAATTGCGCGAGGACTGGTTTCCCACCCTCTTCACCCGCACCCCGACCTGACACCAACCGCTTAGCCTGTTTGCTGGTGAGCCTTGAAGCGTCACTGCGCACCGCAAGGCGCGCGCTCCCGCCTTCCAATTGCCAGACATACAGGGGAATTGGCTGCGAGGCTGACCACGCGTTGACACCCCCTCAGGCAAAGGGATCGTCAGGATACCCCACACCCATCAGGCTCAGCCCATCGGGCGGGCAGACCGGCCCGCAGGCCGCCCGATCCCGCGCCGCCAGCGCCTCACCGACCCGCCCGGGCGCCCATGTCCCCGCGCCCACCCGCTCCAGCGTGCCCACGATGGACCTGACCTGATTGTGCAGGAAGGAACGCGCCCGCAGATGGAAATGCGCCTCGGGCCCGGCCAGCCCCGCGACCAACTCGATCCTGATCTCGTCCATCGTCTTCTCCGGCGATTTCGCCTGACACATGACGGACCGAAAGGTTGTGAAATCATGCCGCCCCAGCAGAAACGCCGCCCCAGCCCGCATCGCCTCCACATCCAGTTGATGATTGACTCGCCAGACCTGCCCGGCCTCCAGCGTTGCTGGCGCGCGCCGCATCAAGAGCCGGAACAGATAGCGCCGCTCCACCGCCGAAAACCGCGCGTGCCAGTCTGGTGCTACCGCCGCCGCCATCCGGATCGCCACCGGCGCGGGCTTTAGATGAAAATTCAACGCCTCGGACAGACGGAACGGATCCCACTCCTTGGCCATGTCGCAATGGGCCACCTGCCCGCGCGCATGAACCCCGGCATCCGTTCGCCCGGCGGCGGCAATGGTATGCGCCCCCGGCTCCAGCCGCGCCAGCGCCGCCTCGATGGCGGCCTGTACCGAAGGCTGATCCGCCTGTCGCTGCCAGCCCGCAAAGGGTCGGCCGTCATATTCCACCAAAAGCGCGTATCTGGGCATGAGCCGCCTCCTAACGCCCGCTCCCTGCCAAGGCAATCCACCACGCGTCGCCCCCTCGGGACCAGCGGCGCCGCCCGCGGCAAGGGAGGCCCGGCCGACCCGAAACCGGCAAGGTCACGATCCCCCGCGCGCGGCGCACCGGGGTGGGCGGGCGGGAGGCGTGCCGCGCGCGGGGCGCAACATCTCGCACATTCCCCGCCCCCAGCCACTGGCCCCCTGCCCCGCCAATGACTAAGTTCCCCCCGGAACCACCGCGAAAGGCGCCCGAATGGTCATTGGCACAATTGCCGAAACGCTCACCCGCAGCGTCGAAAACGTCACCGGCACCCTGTCCGAGACCTTTTTCGAGCCGACCCTGCGGCTTGGCGTCACCGGGCTGGCCCGGGCGGGCAAGACCGTCTTCATCACCTCGCTGGTCGCCAACCTGATGGACCGGGGCCGGATGCCGCAACTGGTGGCTGAATCCGAATCCCGCATTCTCTCGGCCTTTTTGCAGCCACAGCCCGACGACACCCTGCCGCGTTTCGACTATGAAACCCACCTCGGCGCGCTGACAGCGCGGGAACCGCACTGGCCCGACAGCACCCGCGCCATTTCGGAACTGCGCCTGTCGCTGAAAATCCGCCCGGCGGGCCTGTTGGCGGGGCTGCAAGGACCGCGCACACTGCACCTCGATATCGTCGATTACCCCGGCGAATGGCTGCTGGACCTTTCGTTGATTGACAAGAGTTACACCGACTGGTCCGAGGCCATGCTCTCGCGCCTGCCGCTGCGCCCGGGTGGACCGGACCTGCTGGCGCAACTCAAGGCCGAGGACTCCACACAGGCCCTTGACGAAACCCGCGCCCGCGCCCTGTCCGACGCCTATACAAGATCGCTGCACACCGCGCGGGCCGCCGGGTTTTCCGACTGCTCGCCGGGCCGGTTCCTGCTGCCGGGGGAACTGGAAGGCTCACCCGTGCTGACCTTCGCGCCCCTGCCGCCACAGTCCGGCGCGCCGCGCCGCTCGCTCTACCGTGAATTCGAACGGCGCTTCGACAGCTACAAGTCCCGTGTCGTCAAACCCTTTTTCCGCGACCACTTCAGCCGCATCGACCGACAGATCGTGCTGGTCGACGCGCTTGGCGCGATCCACGCCGGCCCCCGCGCGATGGAGGACCTGCGCGGCACCCTGGCCGACATCCTGACCGCCTTTCGCCCCGGCGCAAATGCCTTTCTCACCAATCTGTTCCTGGGCAAACGGGTCGAAAGGATCCTTTTCGCCGCGACCAAGGCTGACCACCTGCACCACCAGCAGCATGGCCGTCTGACCGGCATCATGGAGGCGCTGACCCGCGAAGCGCGCGACCGCGCAAGGTTTGCCGGGGCAGAGACACAGGCCATGTCCATCGCCGCCCTGCGCGCAACCACCGAACAGTTGATTCCACATGACGGGGCAGAGCTGCCCTGCGTGCGCGGCACCCTGCTGGAGACCGGAAAGCAGGCAGCCTTTTACCCCGGTGCGCTACCCGAAGATCCCGCACATCTGCTGACCCCGGCCCGGAACGGGGCAGAAGGCTGGCTGGATCAGGATTATTCCGTGATGAACTTCGCGCCTGCGCCGCTGTCGCTGAAACCGGGGGAAGGACCGCCGCACATCCGCCTTGACCGGGCGGCGCAATTCCTGATCGGAGACCGGCTGTGAACGCCGTCCTTACCCTGCGCCCCGCCCGCAGCACCGATGCGGGCAAACTGGGCGTCATGTTGACGGAGGCCGTCGACTCCCGCCCGTGGAAGCCGCGCCTTCACACCGGTGCGCAGGACATCATGCATATGGGCAAGCTGATTGACCTTGGCCGGGTCACGGTCGCCGAACTGGATGACGTCGTCGCGGGGTTTCTGGCCCTGGACGGGCATGAACTCGACGCGCTGTTTGTCGCCGCTAGGGCGCAGGGACGCGGTCTGGGCACCGTTTTGTTGAACGAGGCCAAGGCGCGCTCGGAAAGGCTTGAACTCTGGACTTTTCAGCAGAATACCGGCGCGCAGCGGTTCTACCTGCGTCACGGGTTTGCCGAAGTCACCCGCACGCAGGGCGACAATGAGGAAGGCCTGCCTGACATCCGTTATCGCTGGCACCGCGCCGCCGAGGAGACAACCGCATGACCACGCCCCCCAAAGGCCCTGTCCTGATCAACCTCGACGACAGTGACGAGGCCCCCAACCCTTCGGCGGCACCGCCCGTGCCCGAACCGCATCTGCAACCGCCGCAGGGCGCGGCCATGACCACGGTGGCGGCGCTGGCCGCGCGTCCGCCGTCCATGCTGGCGCGCTGGTTCTGGCGGTTGCTGCTGGCGCTGATCGGGACGCTGGCCTCTGTCGCGGCCTGGCAGTTCGCAACCGATCTGATCGCCTCCACCCCGATCCTCGGCTGGGCGGTGACGGCCCTGTTCGGGCTGTTCGCGCTGGTCTGCGTTCTGATCGCCATCAAGGAAATCGCCGCCTTTTCGCGCCTGTCGCGGATAGACTCGCTGCACCATGCCGCCGAAACGGCGCTGGCGGACGAAGATCTCGCCGGGGCGCGCAGGCTGACCGACGATCTGGTGAAGCTCTACAAGGGGCGTGAGGACACCCGCTGGGGCCGGGAAAAGCTGGCCGAACGGCGGGACGAGATCTTTGATCCCGCAGGACTGCTGACACATGCCGAGGATACCCTGTTGTCCCCGCTGGACAAGGCGGCGCGGCGCGAGGTCGAGTCCGCGGCGCGGCAGGTGGCGACGGTGACGGCGCTGGTGCCGCTGGCGCTGGCCGACGTGATCGCCGCTTTGACGTCGAACCTGCGGATGATCCGCCGGATCGCCGAGATCTATGGCGGACGGTCCGGCACGCTGGGCAGTTGGCGGCTGACGCGCGCGGTGATGTCCCACCTTGTCGCCACCGGGGCGGTCGCCATCGGCGACGACATGCTGGAACCGATCCTTGGCGGCGGCCTTTTGGGCAAACTGTCGCGCCGCTTTGGCGAGGGGATGGTGAATGGCGCGCTGACCGCGCGGGTCGGCGTGGCGGCGATGGAGGTTTGCCGGCCGCTGCCGTTCGGAAAAGGCAAGCGCCCCTCTGTCCGGGCGATCATCCGGTCCAGCCTGAGCGGGCTGGTGATGTCCGACAAGAGCTAGGCGGTGCCGGGCTGTCCGGGCGTGGACAGCTTGACGAAATGCCGGACCAACCGGTTGCAAATGCGGTCTTGCCTGTCGTCAGGAAACCGGCCCAGATGGGACCGCTGACAAAACGCAGGAGGTCCGGCATTCCGGACCTGTCTACGGACCTCGCGGCGGTCTAGACTGCGCTTTTGGATTAGGCGGAGACCGGCATTTCATGGAACCGATTCTCGTACTCTTGGGTCTGGCTTTCCTGGCCCTGCCCATCGCGGTGATCATCCTGATCTTTGCGCAAACCAGGTTGCGCCGGGACGTGCGGACGCTTCAAGGCCGGTTGCAAGACCTCGAACGCGGGTTTGCCCAGAACGGGCGCCCCGCCCCGCAGGGAACAGAGCCCAGACCAGGTCCTGTGCCGGTCGACACCCGGCCCGGTCACCTCCGCCCCGCGACATCCGAGCCCGCCAACATTTCCCCGGAACCTCTTGCGGCGGCCAACCCGTCAGCGGCCTCCACCAAATCGCCCGAACCGCCCCGGCCCGTGCGAGTTGCCAAGCCGCGACGGGGTCCATCGGGCTTTGACCGGCTGGTCGCCTGGCTGCAGGAAAACTGGTTCTACGCGGTTGCCGCCGTGTCGCTGGCGCTGGCTGGCATCTTCCTTGTTCAATACGGGGTCGAGACTGGCTTGCTGACGCCCACGATGCGTGTTGTCGCAGCCCTGATCTTTGGATCCGTGCTGATCGCGGGCGGTGAAATGATTCGCCGCCGCTTTGGAGACGACGCGGCCAGCGCGACGGCCCATTTGCCTTCCGTTCTGTCCGGCGCAGGGCTGGTCTCGCTGATGGGCGGCGTGCTGGCGGCACGGCTGCTGTATGACCTTGTCGCCCCCGGCCCGGCGCTGGCGGCCCTGTTCGGGATCGCCCTGTTCGGCCTGCTGCTGGGATGGCGGCACGGGCCGCTGTTGGCCGCAGTCGGGCTGACCGGCGGCATGGCCGCCCCCTTCCTCGTCGGTGGCAGCAGCGAGACGCCGCAGTGGTTGCTGATCTATTTCGGTCTGCTGACCGCTCTGGGCCTTGGCATCGACACGCTTCGCCGCTGGGCATGGGTCAGCGCGTTGTCGGTTGCACTTGGCGGCGCGGCCGCCGGTTTCCTGCTGCTGTCTGCCCCGGAGACAGAAACCCTGACCGCCAGTTTCGCCCTGTTCGCCTTTGCGCTGACGCTGCTGGCGACGCTGATCCCCTCGCGCAGCCTGCTGCCGGACCACGCAGGCCCCTGTATCAGCGAAGTTGTTCTGGCCTCTGACCACAAGGGCAAGCCGATCTTCCCGGTCTTGCTGACGATGGCGACTTTGATCGGCACCTGTGTGGGGCTGGGCTATGCGGCGCAACTGTCGCTGACCACATGGTGGGTCTCGGCCGGTCTGACGGCGGCGCTGGCGGTGCTGATGATCGTCTGGTCGCGCAGGGCGCCGGCCCTGCAAGACCTTTCCGCGTTGCCGGTTCTGACCTTCCTTGCGCTGATCGGATCGCCGGCACTGAACAGCCCGGTCGTCGCGGCGCTGGCCCGCGTGCTGAACGATCAGGAAGGCCTGACCGAGCAACGGATGCCGCTTGATATCACGCTGGTCCTGCTGGCGGCGGTTGTCATGGGGCTGGCCGCCTTCTGGCGCAGCCGGAAACCGGGGCAATATGCACAGGTCTGGGCGGCTGCCGCCGCGTTGGTCGCGCCGATGGCAGGGCTGACGCTGGAGTTCACATGGGCAGCGTCGGACCGGCTGGGCACCTGGCCCTGGGCGCTGCATGCGCTGGCGCTGGCCGCGCTGATGGTGTTCAAGGCAGCGGCCTATGCCCGGACCGACGGCGACAACCGGCTGCGGGCCGCCCTTGCGACGGTCTCGGCCCTGTCCTGCATCGCCTTTGCGTTGACACTGCTTCTGGCGCAGGCGGCGCTGACGCTGGCGCTGGCGGCGGTGGTGGTCAGCGCGGCGGCTCTGGACCGGCGGTTCGACCTGCCGCAGATGACCGGGTTCATCGTGGCCGGCATTATTGCGCTGGGGTTCCGGCTGGTGCTGGACCCCGGGCTGGACTGGGCAACAGATGCGCCGGTGCTGGAGATGCTGGCAGCCTATGGCGGCACCCTGCTGGCGCTGCTGGCGGCACTTTGGCTGACCCTTGGCCGGGAGCGTCCCCGGGCGCGCGTCTTCCTTGAAAGCGCAGCGTGGTCGGTGGGCGGCATGACCGTCAGCCTGACGCTCTACCACGTGATCGAAACATTTATCGGCCACACGACCGAGGAATCCCACTGGAGCCTTGGCCTGTATGGCGCGATCTGGATCTGCACGGCGCTGGCACAGCTGGAACGGCTGCGGCTGGGCGGCGCGATGAAGTGGCTGCGGATCGCATTGGCCGGTCTCTTCGGACTGACTGCGGCAGGCTGCATCGCGCTGTCGCTGAGCATCGCCAATCCGCTGCTGGAACGTCAGATCGTGCATGGTGTCACAGTGTTCAACACACTGGCGCCCGCCTACCTGCTGCCTGCTGTTCTGCTTGTGCTGGGGGCCTGGCGTCTTGGCCATCTGCGGCGTGTCCTGCGCGCGGCGCTGGCCGCGCTGGGGGCAACCCTTGCGCTGTTCTGGCTGGGGCTGGTGATCCGCCACGCCTGGCAGGGTGGCATGGCCATGCGGATAGAGAACGGCATCACCGAGCCGGAACTCTACAGCTATACCGTGGCGTTGTTGCTGGCCGGGGCCGGGCTGTTCTATCAGGCGCTGGCGCGGCGGTCCAACATGCTGCGGCGGGCCGGTGTGGTGGTGATCGGGTTGGCCGTCGCCAAGGTGTTCCTGATCGACATTTCCGGTCTTGCCGGGCTGGTGCGGGTGTTCGCCTTCCTGCTGCTGGGTCTGTCGCTGGCGGGGCTGGCGTGGTTCAACCGTTGGGTCCAGACACGCGGCACGCCGACCGAAGCGGCTGACTGAGGCTTGACCACCGACGCGCCAAAGGCCACGCAGGGGCAAACGTCCCGGTCCGGAGCACCGCATGTCCAAGCCCCCAGAACACGGCCATACCGAGGCCGAGATCGCCGACCGGCTCGCCAATCCGCCGGGACGCGGCGATCTGCGCGACGTGGTCTATGGCGCCATCGACGGTGCGGTGACCACCTTTGCCATCGTCGCCGGTGTGGCCGGCGCGGGCCTGTCGCCTTTCGTGATCGTGGCGCTGGGGCTGGCCAATGTACTGGCAGACGGGTTTTCGATGGCGGCGGGCAATTATTCGGCCACCAAGGCAGAGCGGGACAACCGCGCCCGGCTGCGCCGGATCGAAGAACGCCATATCCAGCAACACCCCGAGGGTGAACGGGCCGAGTTGCGGGCGATCCTTGAGCGGAAAGGGCTGTCAGGCCAGACTCTGGACAACGCTGTGGCGCAGATCTCGCGGAACCACGAAATCTGGATCGATACCATGCTGGAAGGCGAATACGGTATCGGCGCGGTGGACCCGCATCCGATGCGCGCGGCCCTTGTGACATTCGCCGCCTTCCTTGTGGCAGGGGGCGTGCCGCTGGTGCCCTTCCTCCTTGGCCTGCCCGATGCCTTTACGCTGTCGAGCGTTCTTGTCGGCGTGACCTTCTTTGCCATCGGATCGCTCAAGAGCATCTGGTCGCTGGCGCGGTGGTGGCGCTCCGGGCTGGAGACGCTGGCGATCGGCGGCGTGGCGGCGGGGATCGCGTACTACGTGGGGTCACTGTTTGGCTGATTCCCGGACGGTCCGATCTTCGGGCTTACCAATCCCTCCAACAAACACTCTGCATCCTATTGCTGTTGCGGATTGCCCTCGGACCGCAGGCGCGGGGGCGTTCCGGCGGATACGCTCGCTGGCGTCGGCCGTCAATTCAGACGGCGCGGTGGCGATCCCGGTCCGGCCACTAAGGCTCCAGCGACCCCAAGGGCGGCAACAGGTCGCCGCAGACCAGCCGGGTCAGGATGTTTGGCAGCGGCCGCACCGTGGACAGCGGGTACAGAAACCTGTCGCGCAGGTAGGGCAGAACACGGCTGTCCGACTGGTATTGCGGCGTGAACAGCCGTGACATCAACTGGTAGCCGCGCACATGCCAGCGCCGCGCCTGCACGTACCATTTCGACGCCAGCGCCACGTCGCCGCGCGCCTGCTCGAACGCGCGGGCAAAGGCCCACGCATCCAGCAGCGCCATGTTCGCGCCCTGCCCCAACTGCGGACTGGCGCGGTGGGCGGCGTCGCCGAGGTAGACCACCCCATCCTCACAGGGGCGACGCAGGGTTCCGTGTGTGTAACGGGCCAGCGTCATCTGTTCCGGCGTGGCGATCTGGGTCACGAAGGGGGCAAAGTCCGGCCAATGGGCGATAGCCTCATCCTTCCAGGCATCCAACCCCCGCGACAGCCAGTCTTCGTGCCTGTTGGCCGGCAGCGACCAAAAGATCGAGGCGCGAAAGCCCTGCTGCCCCGGAATGCGTCCGACCGGCAAGACCCCCAGCATCCGATCCGCCCGGCGATAGGCCTGCCGCAACTCGTTGCGTGGCAAACCGGCCTCTACGGGCCATTCGACGGTGCCCCAGAGCGCGCCATAGCCCAGCGGGCGGGCTTTCAAGGGCGACAGCGGAGAGCCTGAACCAGTGGCGTCGAGGATCACGGAAAACGGCCCGGCGCGTGCAGTGCCGAACAGCAGATGTTGACCATCGCGCCCGGTGACCCGGTGCGACGGAATGATTTCGACACCGGCGGCCTGCGCCACATCGTAGAGCGCCTGAAACAGGGCCGCACGGTGGATCGCGAGGCCGAACCGAGGCTCGCCCGGCGCGTCATAGGTCACATCCAGCACCGGTTTGCCGGTCGAGACCTCATGCCCCAGCATCCTGTGAATGCGGTTGCCGCTGGCCAGCGCCGCCTTGTCCGCGCCCAATCGTTGAAGGACATCCATCCCGACCGGTTGCACGACAAGTCCCGACCCGACCGGCGCAGGCTGATCGAATTGATCAAAGACCACAACGCTGTGACCGGCCTGCCGGAGCGCGGTGGCCACGGCAAGCCCGCCGATGCCCGCGCCGGCAATTGCTATCTCCATGGCGTTCCCCATGACATTCTCCCCCAGCGCAGGAAACAAACCACGCCGCCACAAGGCAAGGGACGCACTGCCGCAGGGGCGGCAAAGGAAGTACTGCCGCAGGGGCGGGAACAGATGCACTCCCGCAAGGGCTGGACAGTCCGACGGCGATACCGGATCACGGGCTTCAAGGGAGATGCGCATGACCCAGCCACAGACCGTCCTCGTCCTTGGTGCCTACGGGCTGATCGGCAGCGCCGTCTGTCAGACCCTGCGGGATGGCGGGCATCAGGTGATCGCATCGGGCCGTTCGGCTGCCTCGGCGCGGCGCGTCCTGCCGGACCTGCCTTTCCGCGCATGCGACATGGCCGCCATGACCGCCCCCGACGACTGGCAGCCGCTGATCGAAGATGTCGGCGTTGTGGTCAACTGCGCCGGGTCGCTGCAGGACAGCCCCGGCAACGATCTGGAGGCGCTGCACCATCACGCCCTGACCGCTCTGGGCGCCGCCGCCGCAGAAAGCGGGGCGCGCGTGGTGCAGATTTCGGCGGCGGGGGCCTCGCCAGCGGCCGGGACCGTGTTCATGGCCAGCAAGGGACGCGGGGATGCCGCGCTGGCCGCCTCTGGCGCGCAGCATGTCATCCTGCGGCCCGGACTGGTTCTGGCGCGCGGGGCATGGGGCGGGACGATGCTGCTGCGGATGCTGGCGGCGGTGCCCTTGGTGCAACCGCTGGCCCTGCCCGACAGCCCAGCGCAAAGCGTCGCTCTGGACGATGTGGCCGGCGCGGTGCGGACTGCGGTCGAGGGCGCGCTGCCCAACGGTGCCATTTATGACCTTGTCGAAGACGCGGCATTGCCTTTGCATCAGGTTGTCGCGAGCCACCGCCATGCCCTGGGCTTTGCCCCGCCCCGGCTGCGATTGACCCTGCCCGCCGCCTTGCTGCCGCTGGTGGGGCGGGTGGCCGACGGGCTGGGTCAGATGGGCTGGCGCAGCCCCCTGCGCACAACCGCGATCACCGTCCTGCGCGATGGCGTGACCGGCGATCCCGGCCCGTGGCGGGCGCGCTTTGGTGCCCTGTCGCCCCTGCCACAGACCCTGCAGGACATGAGCCTAGGCGCCGAGCACCGATTGCAGGCGCGCGCGGCCCTGCTGATGCCGATCTGCGTGGCGGTGCTGGCGATGTTCTGGGCGCTGTCGGGATTGATCGGGCTCTGGCAGATCGGGGCGGCGGCGGACCACCTTGTCGAGGTCGGCTGGACCCGCGCGCTGGCGCGGATCAGCGTGGCCTTCTGGTCCTTCGTCGACCTGGCGCTGGCGGTGTCGATCCTCTATCGCCCGACGGCCCGACTGGCCTGTCTGGAGATGTTTGCCGTCTCGGTCATCTACCTCGTTTCGGCCTCTGTCTTTGCCCCGGCGCTCTGGGCCGACCCGCTTGGCCCGCTGGTCAAGGTCTTGCCCGCCATGGTGCTGGCGCTGGTCACCTGGGTCCTGCTGGAGGAGCGGTGATGGACTGGCTGATGGTGCTGCGCTGGCTGCACGTCGTCGGCGCGGCGGTTCTTTTCGGGACCGGCGCAGGGATCGCCTTTTTCATGCTGATGGCGCATCGCACGCGCGACGCGGCACTCATTGCCCATACCGCCGGGGTAGTGGTGCTGGCCGATACGCTGTTCACCGCGACGGCAGTGCTGGCGCAGCCGATCACCGGCTATCTTCTGGCGCGCGGCATTGGCTGGTCGCTGACCGAAGGTTGGGTCGCGCTGTCTCTTGTCCTCTATGTGGCGACCGGCTTGTTCTGGCTGCCCGTGGTCTGGATCCAGATCAAGCTGCGCGATCTGGCGCGCGTCGCGGCGGCGGGGGACAAGCCCCTGCCGCCGCGCTATTTCCAGCTTTTCCGCCTCTGGTTTGCCTGCGGATTTCCGGCGTTCTTCGCCGTCGCCGCGATCCTGTGGCTGATGCTGGCGCGCCCGGACCTGTCCTTCTGAGAACCGGGCCGCCAAACAGTCAGTCGGCAGCGGGGGCGGTTGCCTCCGGCGCTGGATCGGCTTGCGGCGCGACCGTGCTTGGTGCGGGATCTTCCGACGGCGCAACGGTGCCCGGTGCCGGATCAGCCGAGGGCGCAACCGGGGCTGCGGGGGCTGTGGCATCCGGCGCGGGCGTCAGCTCTGCCGGGCCGGTCGTGTCGGGCTGAATGGTGACGTTAGTGGTCGCGCCATCCGGCGTGTTGACCGGATCGGTGGTCATCGAAGAGCCGAACGCGATCACCGAGATCACGGCGACTGCCAGCAGAAGCGCCACCGCGATGCCGATCCCCGAAGCGCTGCTGGACCGCGGGCGGGCGGTGTAGCGATTGTCCAGACCATCGGTGTTGCGATAGATCTGCTCTGTTCGCCGCAGATACGGGTCCTGAGTTTCATAGGCCATTGTCTTGTCCTCCTGATATGCGCCACTGGGTCCGGCGCTGTCCTGACTAAGGTTGGCCTTTTCGCGCCATTCGCCAAGGGGGCACCTGCCGACTCGGGCCTGATCGGTAATTGCTTGCCAGAACACGGCTTTTTCGTCGGCGGGTTCCAGCGCTACTCTCCCGACACGTGCTCCGGAGCGGCCAATTCCCGCGCAGCGTCGGGCAGGTTCCCGCCGGAATCCGCATCCTCTGGACGATCACCCCACCACGGCCTATAACGCCCCCGTCATGATGTGCTTTGCGATCATTATCCGAATTACATGCCCGGCGCTCTGAGCATTCGAGCCGCCGGGTCAAGGCGTTTGAGATCTCACGCCGCCCCCTCACCGATAATCCGACCGACCGATCCGAAGGACGCAAAAAATGTGCGCCGAAACCACCCTGCCCGACTACAAGGACACCCTGTCCCTTCCGAAAACCGATTTCCCGATGCGCGCGGGCCTGCCCAAGCGTGAACCCGGCTGGCTGGACCGCTGGGCGGAGATCGGCATCTATGACCGCCTGCGCGAAAAGGACGGCCGGCAGAGCTTTACCCTGCATGACGGCCCGCCCTACGCCAACGGTCACCTGCACATCGGCCACGCCCTGAACAAGGTGCTGAAGGATTTCATCGTCCGCTCGCAGCAGATGATGGGCAAGGACGCGCGCTACATCCCCGGCTGGGACTGTCACGGCCTGCCGATCGAATGGAAGATCGAGCAGCAGTACCGCGAGAAGGGTAAGAACAAGGATGAGGTCGGGATCGTCGACTTTCGCCAGGAATGCCGCAAGTTCGCCGAGGGCTGGATCGACATCCAGCGCGACGAGTTCAAGCGCCTTGGCGTGACCGGCAACTGGGCTGACCCCTACCTGACGATGCACTACCACGCCGAGCGCGTGATCGCGGAGGAATTCCAGAAGTTCCTGATGAACGGGACGCTGTATCAGGGCTCCAAGCCGGTGATGTGGTCGCCGGTGGAAAAGACCGCTTTGGCCGAGGCCGAGGTCGAGTACCATGACCACAAGAGCCACACGATCTGGGTGATGTTCCAAGCCTTGAACGGCGCCGCTGATCTCGGAGGCGCCAAGGTCGTCATCTGGACCACCACCCCCTGGACCATCCCGTCGAACAAGGCCGTGGCCTACAACCCCGTGATCTCTTACGGGCTGTATGAGATCACGGCCACGCCGGACGAATGCTGGGCCACGGTGGGCGACACCTACCTGCTGGCGGACAAGCTGGCCGAAGAGGTTCTTGTCAAGGCGCGGCTGTCGGACAGTCAATGGAAACGTGTCCGCGATGTCTCTGCCGAGGAACTGGGTGCGTTGACCCTCGCCCACCCGCTGCGCGGTGTCGAAGGGGCTGACGGCTTCTGGGACTACGACGTGCCGATGATCGACGGGGACCACGTCACCGAGGAGGCCGGCACCGGTTTCGTGCACACGGCCCCCAGCCACGGTCAGGAGGACTATGACGCCTTTGTCAAGCGCGGCTGGATGGACCGGATGACCCACAACATCGGCGAAGCAGGGGAGTTCCTGCCGCATGTGCCGCTGTTCAAGGGCCTCGAGGTGATCACATCCAAGGGCAAGGAAGGCAAGGCCAACACCGCCGTGATCGACCAGTTGGTCGAGGCGGGTGGCCTGCTGGCGCGTGGCCGCATGACCCATAGCTATCCGCATTCGTGGCGGTCCAAGGCTCCGGTGATCTACCGCAACACGCCGCAGTGGTTTGCCGCCGTCGACCGCCCGGTAGGCGACGGGCAGGACGACTATGGCACCACGATCCGCGAACGCGCCCTGACCAGCATCGACAAGCTGGTGCAATGGACGCCGCAGACCGGGCGCAACCGCCTGTATTCGATGATCGAGGCCCGGCCCGACTGGGTGCTGTCGCGTCAACGCGCCTGGGGCGTGCCGCTGACCTGCTTCACCAAAAAGGGCGCGCTGCCGACCGATCCGGACTTCCTGCTGCGTGACGACGCCGTCAATGCCCGCATCAACGAGGCCTTCGAGGCCGAAGGCGCGGATGCATGGTATCCTCAGGTTTCGGCCAAAGCGATGCTCGGCAGAGGAACAGAGGAAGAAGAGACCGAAAAGCTGCGTGTCAAGACCCGCTTTCTCGGCAACGACTACAACGCCGAGGACTGGGAACAGGTGTTCGACATCCTCGACGTCTGGTTCGACAGCGGCTCGACCCATGCCTTTGTCCTGCGCGACCGTGCGGACGGGTCCGAAGACGGCATCGCCGACCTCTACCTCGAAGGCACGGACCAGCACCGGGGATGGTTCCATTCCTCGATGTTGCAGGCCTGCGGCACGCTGGGTCGTGCGCCTTATCGCGGGGTGCTGACGCATGGGTTCACGCTGGACGAGAAGGGCAACAAGATGTCCAAATCGCTCGGCAACACGATCGTGCCCGATGCGGTGGTCAAGCAATACGGCGCGGATATCCTGCGCCTCTGGGTGGCGCAGACGGACTACACCGCCGATCAGCGCATCGGCCCGGAGATCCTGAAAGGCGTGGCAGACAGCTATCGCCGCCTGCGCAACACGCTGCGGTACATGCTGGGCGCGGTCACGCATTTCACCGAGGATCAGCGCGTCGCACCAGCCGACATGCCGGAACTGGAACGCTACATCCTGCACCGGATGGCGGAACTGGATCACGCGGTGCGGGCGGGCTATGCGTCCTACGACTTTCAGGGCGTGTTTCAGCAGTTGTTCAACTTCTGCACCGTGGAATTGTCGGCCTTCTACTTCGACATCCGCAAGGACGCGCTGTACTGCGATGGCGACACCCAGCGCCGCCGCGCCGCGCGCACCGTCATGGATCTGCTGTTCCACCGCCTGACCACATGGTTGGCGCCGGTTCTGGTCTTTACCATGGAGGAAGTCTGGCTGGAGCGTTTCCCGGGCGACAATAGCTCTGTCCACCTGCAGGACATCCCCGAGACGCCCGCCGATTGGCTGGATGAACCGCTGGCCGCCAAGTGGCAGATGGTGCGCCGCGCGCGCCGCGCCGTGACCGCTGCGCTGGAGGTGCACCGGACCAACAAGGTGATCGGTGCCTCGCTGGAGGCCGCGCCGGTGGTGCATGTGCGCGACCCCGATATGCTGACGGCGCTGAAGTCGGTGGCCTTCGAGGACGTCTGCATCACCTCTGACATCTTCCTGACCGGCGACCCGATGCCGGGTGAGGCTTTTCGGATGCCCGAGGTCGAGGGTGTCGGCGTGGTCTTTGAAAAGGCGGACGGCGAAAAGTGCCAGCGGTGCTGGAAGATCCTGCCGGACGTAGGCACACACAGCCATCCGGGCACCTGCAAGCGCTGCAACGCGGCGTTGGGCTGATTTCCGGGGCCGGGATCCGATAGGGTTCCGGCCCTTTTTCACGCTGCGGGCGCTGTCCCTCCCCGTCGGTTGCCCAAAGGTCAAGCACGCGCTAGGCTTGATCGAAACGCACGGGCGAGGGATCCAATGAACAGACGGTTTTTCCTGCTGGCCGCCTGCGCGATTGTGCCAGCCTGCGGAATAACGCCGGGGCAAGGCCTGTCGCTGGCCCCCAACTCCACCCTGATCATCACCCGCCACGCGGACCGGAATGGTGAAGACCTGAACGACCGGGGGCGCGAAAGGGCGCGTGCGCTGGTCAGCGCGGTGAAGGACTTTGAAATCGACCTGATCTATAGCCCCGGCATCAAGCGCAACCTCGACACCGCCGGGCCGCTGTCACAGGCGCGCGGACTTGCGGTCAACCGTCTGCCGCAAGAAACCCCCACCGGCAGGCTGGTGCAGGCCGGCGCAGGCAAAACGCTGATCTGGATCGGAAACAAGGGCAATATCGCGACGATCTGGGAGGACCTGGGCCTGACCGAGCCGATGCCCATAGATTACGGCGATCTGCATTTCGTTCGGTCGGACGCGAACGGACGTGTCACGATAGAACGGCGGCGCTACGGGCCCCAGTAAGTCGTTCAGATGATCCGTCCCGGCGCTGGCGATGGATCCGCGCGGGACAGTTCAGACCAGCCCCTTGTCCCGGGCGATCATCGCAGCGTGGGTGCGGTTGCGCGCCTCAAGCTTGCGGCTGAGCGTCTTGACGTGCAGTTTGACGGTCACTTCCTGCAGTTCGAGATCGCGCGCGATTTCCTTGTTGGCCTTGCCTTCGCAGATGCCGCGCAACACCTCATGCTCACGCCGGGTCAGGTTCAACGCCCCGTCGTCCTGCGACGGTTTCAGAAAATCGATCGGCGTATAGATTTCGCCGGCAGCCATGAAACGGGCCGCCGTCAGCAAGGTGCGCGCGCTCAGTGTCTTTGGGATGAACCCCTGCGCCCCGGCCTTTAACGCCGCGGTCGCCACCTCGCGCGTGGCGCTGCCCGACAACAGGGCCACGGGACGTCCGGCATTGGCGGCACGCATCTCGGCCAGACCCTCCAGTCCGTTCATGCCGGGCATGTTGTAGTCCAGGAGGACAAGGTCAAAGCTGCCGCTCTTGCGGGCAAGGGCAACAGCGTCCTGCAGCGTCGCCACGGTCTGGACCTCATCGACATCGTCGGTGTCAAGATAGGCCGCGATGGTGTCCCGCACGAGTTCGTGGTCGTCCGCAACCAGAATACGCATTATCCCGTCCTGTCCTGCCATTTCGACCGTCGAACCTGCAGCCTAGCTGCTTTTGCCGTGTTTTCCCAAGGCCCGTGTCATATTTTGAATAACGCAGTATAGATGATGGTCCAAGGCTTTGGAGGAGCGTCCTGAAGTTGCCGTTGCGGAACCCCGAGAGATACGATCCCTGCACAAGGCAGCGTTCCCGGTTTTGCTATCTGCCTGTCAGTCACCGGACACGGCCTGCGGCGGAGCGGGAGAGCGCCATGACCCGACATTTTCCGGTCAGGGCCGCGCCCGCATGACCAACCCTCTTGCCTTTTTGCGCCGACCGTTCCGGCTGGCTGACCTCACGCTCTGGCGGCGCACGATTGCGGGCCTGCTGTTGCTGCTATTGGTGGCGGCCATCACGGTGCTGGTTCTGGACCTGCGCAAGCAGATCCAGCGCCTAGCGGCCTCGGCTTCGGACAACATGCAATGGACTCTTGGACAGGCCGAGGTGGAACTGATGGCGCTGCAGATCGCGGCATTGCAGGCAAATGCCGGCAATGGCCCGCTCGAGGAAGTGCGGCTGCGCTATGATGTCTTTTACAGCCGGGTAACGACCCTAACAGAGGCCGACCGGTTTACTGGCTTGAACGGCATAGCTGACATGCCCGAGAAAAATCGCCGGATCCGCGATTATCGCGACCGATGGTTGCCGGTGATCGACGGCCCGGATGCGGCCCTGCGCGCCGCTCTGCCGGAGCTGATCACCTCCACCACGGCACTGCGCAGCGTGGTCCGCGAAGCAACACTGTTCGGGGTCGAATACTTTTCCCATTCAGGCGACGTCCAACGTGCCAGCCTCGGCCAAAGCCTTGTCCGACTGGGGTTTCTCACCGTTGCACTGGTTTCCATGCTGGTTGTGTTGGCCTTTGCCCTGTTTCATCTGGCCCGGCGAAGCGATGCAGAAGCGAAACAGAACCGCGAGACGCGCGAACGTATCGAAACCATCCTGTCCACCTCGTTTGACGCGGTACTGGTCTCGGATCAGGACGGAAGGATTGTCGATTTCAACGGGGCGGCCGAAAAGGTGTTCGGCCATTCCCGGACCGATGCGATCGGACTGGATCTGGCGGAGCTCATCATTCCAACCGCCTTGCACGCGGCACATAGGAACGGGATGCACCGCCATCGCGAGTCCGGCATCCAGCGCTTCATTGGTCGCGGCCCGGTGCGGCTCGAAGCACGCCGGAAGGACGGCACCCAGATACCGGTGGAAATGTCCCTGACCCGCGCCCAAAGCCCGAATGGAGAGATTTTCATCGCCTTCCTGCGCGACATTTCAGCCCGGGTCAGCAGTGAGGTCGCGCTGAAACGCGCGCGCGACCGCGCCATCGCGGGCGAAAAGCAAAAGGCCGAACTGCTGGCCGTCATGAGCCACGAAATGCGCACGCCGTTGAACGGTATGCTGGGCACGCTGGAACTGTTCGAGGCGGACAGTCTGGATTCCCGCCACCAACGCTACCTGCAGATCATCCGGGATTCCGGCAGGGTGCTGCTGGGTCATGTGAATGACGTGCTGGATATTTCCCGACTCGACGCCGGTAAAATGATGCCCCGGCGCGTGCCATTCGATCTGGTCACGCTCCTGGAAGGGATTATCGACAATCAGGCGCAGCGGGCTCAGGCGCGCGGCAACCGCCTGATCCTGTCGCCGCCAAATCCCGTTCTGCACAAAGTCTATGGCGACCCCGATCGCCTGCGCCAGATCCTTCTGAACCTTGTCAGCAACGCGATCAAGTTCACATGGAACGGCAAGATCGCCATCGAAGTAGACTGTTTCGGCGCGCTGGACGAGGTTGAAATCCGCGTGACCGACACCGGCATCGGGATTGCCGAAGATGATCTGGACCGCATCTTTGGCGATTTTGTCACCATCGACAGCTCTTATACAAGGAATTCATCCGGCACCGGGCTGGGCCTTGGGATCTCCCGGCGGCTTGCGGCGGCAATGAATGGCGAGTTGGGGGTGGAAAGCGAACCCGGCGACGGCAGCATTTTCTGGCTGCGTCTGCCCATGTCGCGACCAGCGCACATGCCAGATGAAGCCCCGCTGGCGGACATGACCAGTGCGGCACCCATGGTTCCCCGGATGGAGATCCTGCTGGTGGAGGACAACGAGGTAAACCGGGTTGTAGCGCAGGAATTGCTGGAACGGGACGGGCACCAGGTCATCACCGCTTTCGATGGCGAAAGCGCCTTGCACCGTGCCGACAGCCATGCCTTCGACATCGTGCTGATGGACATCTCCATGCCCGGCATGGACGGGACAGAGGTGTCGCGCGCCATCCGGACCGGCGGCGGCGTCAATGTAGAGACCCCGATCATCGCCACCACCGCCCATGCCCTGCCACGCGAAGTTCAGGCCTTCCACGCCGCCGGCATGCAAACGGTCCTGATCAAACCGCTGAGCATCGACTCGATCCGCGGTGCGCTGGGGGAGGCCCTGGCAGGTATCGGCAGTTCGGTGATCCAGCCGGTCGAAACGGTTGCCGATGATGCATTGGTTGATCACGAACACCTGAGCGAAATGCAGCATGAGCTGTCCCCCGCCCTCTTTCGCCAGACACATCAGACCTTTGTGCGCGAAATGGCCTTATTTGTAGAGATCCTGCCCCAGTTGGTTGCCGAAGGGGCGCCCGCGCTGGGCAGAATCTCGACCGAAGCACACCGCATGGCCGGGTCGGCGGGTGTCATGGGCGCGGCCCATCTGACCGGCCTGTTGCGCGTGATCCATGAGGCTGCGCAGGAGGGTGACCTTTGCGCCGTTTCAACCTGTACTGGCGCCCTGGCCGACAGTTGGCTGGCGACACGACAGGTATTGGACGACCTCGGCGCGACAGCCCCCTTTGCTGGCTGACCGGGCGCTTTGCTCTCTGACGGACAAGGCGCTAAACACGCCGCGACAGCGCAGGAGATCCGCATGCCCAATCCACTTTATGACAAGCTGCTTGGTCCTCAATCCGCGAACGACAAGGTGTTCCTTTACCTGCCGGACGGAGGCACGATCAGTTACGCTGCATTCGTGGCACGGGTCGCGCAATTCGCAGGTGCGGTGCGGGCGCTGGGGCTGAAGCCCGGCGACCGGCTTGCCCTGCAGGTCGACAAATGTCCCGATGCGCTGGCCCTGGTTTTTGGATGCATTCAGGCAGGCGTTGTCTTTCTGCCGCTGAACACGGGCTATACACCGGACGAAGTGGCCTATTTTGTCGAGAACTCGGGCGCCCGGCTGCTGGTCTGCGATCCGGCCCGGCAAGAGGGGCTGGCGCCGGTGGCGGCACGCTGCCAGGCGATATGTGAAACACTGGGCCCGGAAGGCGGCAGCCTTGTGCAGCGCGCCGATACCATGCCGACGGTCTGCCCGGTCGAGCCGCGTCAACCGGATGACCTGGCGGCCTTCCTTTATACTTCGGGCACCACGGGGCGTTCCAAAGGCGCGATGTTGAGTCAGGGCAACCTGCTGTCCAACGCGCTCACACTGGTCGACCTGTGGCGGTTCACGGACGACGACGTGCTGCTGCACGCCTTGCCTATCTTTCACACGCACGGGCTGTTCGTGGCAACAAACGTGATCCTGGCCGCCGGGGCGTCGATGGTCCTGTTTCCCAAATTTGACGCCAATACCATGCTGGACTGGATGCCCAGGGCGACCAGCCTGATGGGCGTGCCGACCTTCTACACCCGCCTGCTGGACAATCCGCGTTTTGATGCCGAGATCTCGAAGGGGATGCGCCTGTTCATCTCCGGTTCCGCCCCGCTGCTGGCCGAGACACACAAGCAATTCGAAGCGCGCTGTGGCCATCGCATCCTCGAACGTTACGGCATGACCGAAACCAACATGTCAACTTCGAACCCCTATGAGGGCGACCGGCGGGCAGGCACCGTAGGACAGCCGTTGCCGGGGGTCGCGGCCAAGGTCTGCGATGACAGCGGCGCGGAACTGCCCCGCGGAGAGATCGGAACGCTGGAGGTGCGCGGTCCAAATGTGTTTCAGGGCTATTGGCAGATGCCGGAAAAGACCGCCGCCGAATTGCGCGAAGACGGGTTCTTCATCACCGGCGATCTGGCGGTGATGAGCGCGGACGGCTACGTCACCATCGTCGGACGCGGCAAGGATCTGATCATCTCTGGCGGGTTCAACATCTACCCCAAGGAAATCGAGGAACTGCTGGACGCCCAGCCCGGCGTGTTGGAATCGGCGGTGGTCGGCGTGCCGCATCCGGACTTTGGCGAAACGCCGGTAGCGGTTCTGGTGCCCCTGCCAGGTGAAACCCCCGACCTTGACGCGATCGGGGCCGAGGTCACGGCCCGGTTGGCGCGGTTCAAGCACCCCCGCCATTTGGAACTGATCGACGCGCTGCCGCGCAACACGATGGGCAAGGTCCAGAAGGCGGCCCTGCGCGACCGTTTCGCCGGTCTGTTCTCAGGTTGAGGCACCGGGCTTGGCACGGGCCTGCACTGCATAGTCGCAGCGAAAGGGTTTCACGTCGAGCAGCGGCGTGCCGGTCAGGCAGTCGAGGCCGCGCACGGTAAGGCTCTTCCCTTGGCACCCGATCAGGCGCACGACCGAGGTGCCGATAGGGTTGGGGCGCAGGGGGCTGCGCAACGAAAAGGTGCCGCGCGTCTGGCCGTCGGCCTTGGGGCTTTGGGTCAGCAGGTCGCGCCGCGCCTGATGCAGCCAATAGAGAACCTCGATGAACTCGAACCGGTCGAGCCCTGCGAGCGCGGGTTCATAGACCGCATCAAGGGTGATCGTGCAGTCTGGCCCCGCCTCCGGATCGCCTTGCCGGGGGCACTCGGCGCGGACCTTGAAGGGGGTCTGAATAGTGCCGATGAACCGCAGACCCGCATCAATGGCGGGCGGCAGCTGGGCATGGGTTTCGCCGGGGCGGATCTGATCGCGGTGGATTGACGTGGACATGGGATTAGAGTGCCCGCACCGCGGCAATGGGGCCAGAGGATTTTTGGCCGCACTGGGTGCGCCACGCGCGGATGGGAAGATGACACCACGACTTCAATGGGTTCCAGAGACGATTTTGGCTGCTTTCTGATTGGCATGGCAGGTCGGCGCCCAAAGACGAACCGATTTGTGGTATGCTCCATCCAAATCGGGAGGAACCGAGATGCCGCGTTTCCAAGACGTTCGAAACCTGGATTGGACAGCCAGCGAGGCGTCATCTTCGGAGCAGTTGTTCGCGGTGCTGGGGCGTTTCATGACCTACCGCGCCGATACGATGGAGCGATTGGACGGGCTGCTGAACGACGACCCGGACTGCATCGGTGCCTGGCTGCTCAAGGGATACCTCCTTTTGCTGGCGCGCTCACACTCTCTGGTTCCGGAGGCGGTAAACGCACTGGCGCGCGCAAAGACGCTGGCCGCGCAGGGGAACGCGACGGCGCGCGAGCAGATGCATGTGACCGTGCTTGGATGCTGGACCGATGACGACATGGTCGGGGTGCAGCGCGGCATCGACGCCCTCGTCACGGACTATCCGCATGACCTGCTGGCCCTGCGCTTGCAGCATGTGGGCGCAATCTTCTTTGGCCGCCCCGACGTGCTGCGCAGCACCATTTCGCGGTCGCTCGGGGATTGGGACGACGGCATTCCCGGAGCCGGCTTCGTTTACGGGATGGCCTGCATGGGGCTGGAAGAGGTGGGGGATTACGCGCGTGCGGAAAAGTTCGGGCGACGCGGAGCGGAGCTGGAACCCGATGATCTGTGGAGCGTGCATTCCGTGGCCCATGTCATGGAAGCACAAGGGCGGCTGAAGGATGGTGTTGTCTGGATGCAGAAGCCCGAAGCCTACTGGGCGGATCGTGGTCCGATGCGGCATCACCTCTGGTGGCACGAGGCGCTGTTCCTGTTCGAGGCAGGTGACTACGACGCGGTCCTTGAAGACTTCGACACAAGGCTGCTCCCCCGCGCCCGCGCCGGATACCTCGAAATGGCGAACTGCGCCTCACTGCTCTTTCGTCTGGAGGCCGCCGGGCAGGACTGCGGCGACCGCTGGATCCGACTGCTCGAACACACCGGCCACCTGGCTGAAGACAGGGCGCTGGTCTTTTCCGACGTCCACATGGCCATCGCGCTGGCCATGGCAGGCGACGGTCATGCCTTGCAGCGGTTTTCCCGGGCCGTTCGGGATTACGCAGATGGCGGCACGTCCTTTGACCGGCAGGCCTCTGCGAAGTTGACGGTGCCTTTGAACAACGCATTGGCGGCCCGTCTGTCCGGAGACATGGGCAGGGCGACGGATATCCTGAACGATGCGCGGTTCGACTTTCAGCAGATGGGAGGCAGCATCGCGCAGCGCGATATGTTGGACATTCTGCTGATTGATTGCGCCATCGCGGCGAACTGGCCACGCACGGCCCGTCGCCTGCTTTCGGAATACCTTGACCAACGGCCGCATTCGGCGCCGATGGTGACGCGCCTGAAAGCGGTGGTCGACCTGCACTAAAGCGTTGTCCGAGGAACCGCATCACAGAACGCCGCCTGACATCATGGATTTCAACGCGTTATGGGATACTGGAAGTCTAACAGGCTGCCAAAAATCTAACTCAAAAGCGAATTCCAGATCGAAACCGGGGAATTTTCCTTCGGCACATCAGCCACAGTCTGGCGCGGGCTGAGAGCCCGGGCCGCGCCCGTACCCTGAAACAACGACTCGCAGATTGAGCAATCTCTGCATTTGCGGGGATTCACATTTTTTCAACAGCCTGCCAAGGCATTGCCCGGAGGACACGCGCTCTACTCCAGACGAACCCGCGCCTCCGCGTTTCCCGTCACCTCCGTCTCGAAGACAAAGGTGTGGCCCGCCTGTTCATCCTCGTCCGGACGGCCTTCGGCGGCGGAGGTGAGCATCAGCCGGTTCAGGTCCGGCCCGCCGAAGCAGGGGCAGGTGATCTGCGGTGTGGGCAGGTCGAGACTGCGCAGAAAGGTGCCGTCCGGCGCGTAGCAGGCCACGCGGCTTGCTTCCCACTGGGCGTTCCAGAGATTGCCCTGCGCATCCGTGACAGCACCGTCCGGGTTCAGGCTTTCGGCGTTCAGGTCCAGCCAATCTGCGGGATCGCCTTCGGGCCATCCTTCGGCATCCAGCGCCACGCGGCGAATGATCCGCGTCGGCGTATCGGCGAAATAGGCGTGTCGCCCGTCCGGTGAGAAACAGGTGGCGTTGGGAATGCTGATCCCGGGGTAGAGTTTGCGCAATTCGCCCTTGTAGAACCGATAGATCGCCCCGGCCCCGTGCTCTGCCTTGTACCCCATCGTGCCAATCCAGAAGCCGCCCAACGGGTCGGCGCGACCGTCGTTGGAACGGGTCACGGCGTTGTCGGCCTCCATGTCCACCACATGGGTTTCCGTCCCGGTCTCGAGGTCAAAGACAAAGAGGTCCCGTTCCGAGGCGACCAGAAGGCGGCTGCCGTCGATCCAGCCGGCGGCAGAGACGGCGCGGTCGAATTGCCAGTGCCGCTCTGCCCCGTCGCGATGTTCATAAAGGCGGTGGCCGAGGATGTCGAACCACAGGAAACTGCCGCGTTCCGGGTGCCAGAGCGGGCCTTCGCCAAGGGTGCATCGGGTTGTTGAAAGGGTTGCAGGCGTGGTCATGTGAAGTCCTCAGGCGGCTGTTGTGACAACACCGCCATCGACGGCGATGCATTGTCCGGTGATCATGGCGCTGGCCTGCGAGGCCAGGAACAGGACCGGTCCGGCAAGGTCATGGGGTTCAAGGTGACGGCCAAGGCACTGACGTTCCAGAAAATCGGCCAGCGCCTCTTCGGTCGCCCAGAGGCGTAACTGCCGGTCGGTCAGCACCCATCCGGGGGCCACGGCGTTGACGCGGATGCCGTCACGTCCGAATTCGCGGGCATGACCCCGCGTCATGGCGGTGATCGCGCCATTGGCGGTGGTGTAGGCGGTCATCTCTCCCATTCCCAACATGTAGCTGATCGAGCTGAAGTTGACGATCGCCCCGCCGCCCGCCTGCTGCATCATCGGCACGGCGATCTGCGTGGTCAGGAAATAGCTTTTCAGGTTCACCGCGATCAGCGAATCCCATTCCGACGAGGTCGTGGTCAGCGTGTCATGCCTTGTGTCGTTGGCGGCGTTGTTCACCAGAACGGTGATCGGGCCATGTGCCCTGGCCGCGTTGGCCATGGCCGCGCGCAGGGCCGGTTCGTCGGTCACGTCGCAGGGCAGGAACAGCGGCCGGTTGCCGTGCCGGGTTTCCATCCGGTCACAGAACACGGTGACATCGGTGCGCTGCACAAAGGCGACGCGTGCCCCCTGCTGGAGGAACGCCTCTGTCAGTGCCGCCCCGATCCCGGCGCCGCCCCCGGTGATGAACACCGAAACGCCCGCCAGATCCGGAAAATTTGCGTCGCGGATGGGCTGATCCGCCATCCCGCTCCTCCTTGATGGTTCAGGGGACACTGTCGCCAAGGCGCGCGCCATGCGCAAGCATTGTTCAAGGGGCTGGAATCGCGGTGCGATATGGGCTCTAAACAGGACAGTTCGGCAAGGAGGCTTTCATGAACTGTGTCTTCGTCCAGATCCGGTGCAGACCGGGCACCGCCTATCGCGTGGCCGGGGACATCGCGTTGCGCGAAATCCAGTCCGAACTGTATTCGACCAGCGGCGAATACGACCTGCTCCTCAAGATGTACATCGACAAGGACGAGGACGTGGGCAAATACATCAACGATAACCTGCTGGACATCGACGGGATCGAACGCACGCTGACGACACTGACGTTCCGGGCGTTCTAGGTCTGACAACTGTCCGACATCTGGGAGACAAACATGAATTTCAAGACTTTGGGCCTGAGCGCCGCGCTGTGCGCCGCGTTGGCGACGGCGGCGGCAGCCGAGATCAAGGTGGGCATGATCACCACGCTTTCGGGCGGCGGCGCGGGGCTTGGCATCGACGTCCGCGACGGCTTTATGCTGGCCATCGAACAGTCGGGCCGCGACGATATCGAAGTGGTGATCGAGGACGATCAACGCAAGCCGGACGTGGCGGTGCAACTGGCGGACAAGCTGGTGCAATCGGAAAAGGTGGATGTGCTGACCGGCATCATCTGGTCGAACCTTGCCATGGCCGTGGTGCCAAGCGTGACCGCGCAGGGCAAGTTCTACCTGTCGCCGAACGCGGGGCCGTCGCAATTGGCCGGGAGCGGTTGCCACGAGAATTACTTCAACGTCAGCTGGCAGAACGACGCCTTCAACGAGGCGGCGGGGGCCTGGGCGTCGGAGAACGGCATCGGCAAGGTCTTTTTGCTGGCACCGAATTACCCTGCAGGCAAGGACATGATCGCGGGCTTCAAGCGGTTCTACAAGGGAGAGGTCAGTGAAGAGGTCTATACCCAGCTGGGCCAGACCGACTATGCGGCGGAGATCGCACAGGCCAAGGCCTCGGACGCGGATTTGGTCTACTACTTCCTGCCCGGTGGCATGGGGATTTCCTTCATGAAGCAATACGCAGGGTCAGGCGCGGAAAAACCCGTGATGGGACCGGCATTTTCCTTTGACCAGGGGATCCTGGGCGCAATCGGCGAAGCGGCACTGGGGGTGAAGAACACCTCGCACTGGTCCAAGGACCTGGACGCGCCGGGCAATGCCGAGTTCGTGGCAGCCTTTACCGAGAAGTTCGGCCGCCTGCCCTCGCTCTACGCGGCGCAGGGCTTTGACACCGGGTTGCTGCTGGCCTCGGCGGCGGGCAAGGCGGATATCGCGGATGCGGATGCCTTCCGGGCAGCGCTGATGGAGGCGGATTTCCAGTCGGTGCGCGGCGACTTCAAGTTCGGCGCCAACCATCACCCGATCCAGACCATCTACATGCGTGAGGTGGTCAAGGAAGGCGATGTGGTGACCAACAAGATCATCGGCACCGCGGCGACCGAGCATACCGACGTCTACGGCGCCGACTGCAAGATGTGACGACAGGGGGCGGGCGGCACACTGCCGCCCGCGCACCGCGCGGTCCAAGCGCCTTGCAAGGCGCTTGAAACCCTCTTGCAAGAGGGTTGAAGCGTTTTTCAAAACGCTTCCCCGTGCCCGGCCTGACGCAAAGGTATCCAGACGCAATGTCGCTCATCCTTGTCGCCGAACAGATCCTGAACGGGCTGCAATTCGGCATCATGCTGTTCCTGATGGCGGCAGGCCTGACGCTGATCTTTGGCGTCATGGGTCTGATCAACCTCGCACATGGGTCGCTGTATATGGTGGGTGCCTTTTGCGCGGCAGCCGTGGCGGCGGCGACCGGGTCTTTTGTGCTGGGGTTGATCGCAGCGCTGGCCGGGGCGGCGGCAGCGGGGGCATTGATCGAACTGGTGGTGATCCGCAGGCTGTATGACCGCGACCACCTGGATCAGGTCTTGGCGACCTTTGCGCTGATCCTGATCTTTTCCGAGGGCACGCGCTGGGTCTTTGGATCTTTCCCGCTGTACCTTGACGTGCCTGCGGCCCTGTCCGGGCCCGTCACCCTGCCCGGCGGCATTCAGTATCCCTTGTACCGCTTGACACTGATCCTTGCCGGGTTGGCGGTGGCGGCAGGGCTGTTCTGGCTGATCGCGCGGACGCGGATAGGGGTGCAGATCCGCGCCGGTGAGAACGACCGCGAGATGATTGCCGCGCTGGGTGTCGATATCGACCGGCTCTACACCTTTGTCTTTGCCCTTGGTGCGGCCCTTGCGGGGTTGGCGGGCGCGCTGGTGGGGGCGATCCAGTCGGTGCAGGTGGGCATGGGGGAACCCGTTCTGATCCTTGCGTTTGTCACCATTGTCATCGGTGGTATCGGGTCGATCAAGGGCGCGCTGGTGGGCGCGCTGCTGGTAGGTCTGACGGACCGACTGGGGTCGGTGTTTCTGCCGGAACTCTTCAAGCTGTTCATGGCACCCGCGGCGGCGACCCAGACCGGGGCCTCGCTGTCATCCATGGCCATCTACATCCTGATGGCGATGGTGCTGATCTGGCGGCCCACCGGGTTGTTCGGAGCGCGGGCATGAGGCGGGCGGTCCAGAGGGGGGGCTCTGCCCCCGCCGTCACATACGTGACGCCCCCCCCGAGGGTATTTGAAAAACCAAAGAAGTCAGATGCCTGTCGGGGACAAAGGGGGGGTACATGAGTCGGGAAGCCATGTTCAACCTGCTTGTGCTGGCAGGGCTGGTGGCGCTGCCGCTTTATGCACATCTGGGTGATGAACCGTTCACCATCACGCTGGCGACGCGAGCGGTGATCCTCGCGCTGGCGGCAGTGGGGCTGAACATTGCGCTTGGCATTGGCGGGCTGGTCAGCCTTGGCCACGCGGTGTTCTTTGGCATCGGCGGCTATGCCATGGGCATCCTTGCCTTTCACGCGCAGAATTATTTGCCGCTGATGGAGGTGCCTTTCCTGATCGAAGGCACCAAGTCCATGCCGGTGATCTGGCTGGTGGCCCTGCTCGCCTCGGCGCTGGCGGCGCTGCTGATCGGCCTGCTGTCACTGCGCACAAGCGGTGTCTATTTCATCATGATCACGCTCGCCTTTGGTCAGATGTTCTATTACTTCGCCATCTCCTGGTCCGCCTATGGCGGCGAGGATGGCATGTCGATCTATCTGCGCAACGGCTTTCCCGGGCTGAACACACTCGTGCCGATCCAGTTCTACGGGCTGTGTTTCGCAGCCCTTTGTCTGGCGCTGGGGTTTCATTCCCTGCTGGCGCGCTCGCCCTTCGGACTGGCGCTGAATGCCGCGCGGCAGGTGCCGGAACGCGCGCGCGCCGTGGGGCTGGACCCCCTCAGGCTGCGGCTGGTGGCCTTTGTCATTTCCGGCGCGATCACCGGGTTGGCGGGGGCGCTGTTTGCCGATCTCAACCGGTTTGTCTCTCCCTCCATGTTCAGTTGGCAACTTTCGGGCGAGTTCATCGTGTTCATCATCATCGGCGGCACGGCGCGGGTCTTTGGCCCCGTTGTGGGCGCGGTGCTGTTTGTGGTTCTGGAGCATTATCTGGGCGGGCTGTCGGATTACTGGCACATCTGGTTTGGACTGCTCTTGCTGCTGATCGTCCTGTTCGGGCGCGGCGGGATAATCGGGCTGTTGGCCGGAAAGGCACGGGTGCATGACTGAGCCGGTGCTGGAAACCCGCGGTCTGTCCAAGGCCTTTGGCGCGCTCCAGGCGAGTGACGCCGTGTCAATCACCCTGCGCCCCGGCGAGATCCATGCCATCATCGGGCCAAACGGGGCGGGCAAATCCACCTTGATCGGTCAGATCAGCGGCGCCCTCCCCCCGGATGCCGGGCAGGTGCTGCTGGGCGGCGCGGATGTCACGGGCTTTACGGTGCAGGCGCGGGCGCGGGCGGGGCTGGCGCGGACGTTCCAGATCAGCCAGTTGGCGATGGCAGATACCGTGTTGCAGAATGCGGTTCTGGGCGCTTTGGGGGCCTCGGGGCTCGGCTTTGGCCTGTTTCGCCCGGTCTTGCGGGACCGCGTCTTGCGCGACCGGGCCGAGGCCGCGCTGGATCGCGTCGGGCTGGCCGGGGCGGCACGGATGCGGACTGCGGAACTGTCACATGGGCAAAGGCGGCAGCTGGAGGTCGCCGTGGCGCTGACCCTGCAGCCGCGCGCCTTTGTCATGGATGAACCGATGGCGGGACTGGGCACCGAAGGCTCGGCCCGTTTGACCACGCTGTTGGACGGGTTACGAGCCGAGGCCCCGATCCTGCTGGTCGAACATGACATGGATGCGGTGTTTGCCCTGGCCGACCGGATCAGCGTGTTGGTCTATGGCCGGGTGATCGCCAGCGGCACCGTCGATCAAATCCGCCACGACCCCGCCGTGCGAGAGGCCTATCTGGGGGACGCCGCATGAGCGCGCTGTTGCAGGTTTCCGGCCTCGAGGCGCGCTATGGCGCGAGCCAAGCTCTGTTTGGCGTCGATCTGGAAGTGGCGGCGGGCGAGGTCGTGGCGCTGATGGGGCGCAACGGCATGGGCAAGACAACAACGGTGAAATGCATCTGCCGGATGCTGCGGGGGGCGGGGTCCCTCTCAATGGACGGGCGTGACCTGATGCCGCTGTCCTCGCACCGGGCCGCACGGCTGGGCATCGGGCTGGTGCCTGAAGGCCGCCGCTGTTTCGCGGACCTGACGGTACAGGAAAACCTGATCGCCGCGGCGCGGTCCGGCGCGTGGGACGAAGCGGCGGTGGGACTGTTGTTTCCACGGCTCAAGGAGCGCCGCGATCAGGTCGCGCGATCACTTTCGGGCGGCGAGCAGCAGATGCTGGCCATCGGACGGGCGTTGATGACCAATCCCCGGCTGCTGATCCTCGATGAGGCGACAGAGGGGCTCGCCCCGTTGATCCGGACCGAGATCTGGGAGGCGGTGGGGCGGCTGAAGCGCGACGCCGGGCTGGCCATCCTGATCATCGACAAGAGCCTGAAGGAATTGACGGCGGTGGCGGACCGGGGCGTGATCCTGAACCGGGGCCGCACGGTCTGGCAGGGTGCGCTCGACGACTTGGCGCCCGATCTGGCGCATCAGTATCTGGGTGTGTGAGCGTGGGGGGCTGCCTGCCCCCTGCCCCGGTCAAATGGCGCTGGAATGCCCCGCCTTGCTGAGGTCATAGGCGTCGAAAGAGCGCGCCACCATCCGCGTCAGCGTGCGCGCCTTTTGCGGAATGAACAACCCGTCCTCCGTCACCTCCAGCAGGTTCTCGAAATCGGCATTGGCCCGTTGGAACATGGCGAACAAGTCCTGCCGGGTGATGGCGAAACTGCTCAGAATATCGGCTGCATCGATGCGGAAGTCACACATCAGCGCCTCGATCAACCGCCCGCGCAGCAGGTCCTGCCCCTTGAAGGCATGGCCCCGCGCGGTCGAGAACTGCCCCGCCCGGATGGCCGCCACGTGTTTCGACGTGCTGGCAGCGTTCTGGGCATAACCTTGCGGAAATCTGGAGATCGACGAGGCGCCGACGCCGATCAGCACCTCGGAGGTGTCGTCGGTGTAGCCCTGAAAATTGCGCCGCAGGGTGCCATTGTCCTGCGCCACGGCCAGACCGTCATCGGGCGCGGCGAAATGGTCGATGCCGATTTCCTTGTAGCCGTCCCAGACAAACAGGTTTCGCGCGGTTTCGAACAGGTCCAGCCGTTCCTGCGGCGTCGGCAACGCGTCGGAAGGGATCATCTGCTGGCGCTTGGCCATCCACGGCACATGCGCATAGCCGTAAAGCGCCACGCGGTCGGGCGCGAAACTGAGCAGTTTTTGCACGGTCTCGGTGATTCGGACGCCGGTCTGGTTGGGCAGACCGAACAGGATGTCGGCATTCAGGCTCTGCACGCCGCGTTCCCGGATCATCTCGACCGCGCGGCGGGTCAGGTCGTACCCCTGTTCACGCCCGATAAGTTCCTGAATTTGAGGATCGAAATCCTGCACACCGATGGAAGCGCGGTTCATGCCCCCCTCGGCCAAGGCATCCAGACGGGCCTCATCAATCTCATTCGGGTCGATCTCGACCGAGAACTCGGCATCATCGGCGAAATCCGCGACCTTGCGCGTCGCGGCGATGACCCGTTTCATGAGTTCCGGAGACAAAAGGGTGGGCGTTCCGCCGCCCCAATGCAGGCGCGACAGTTTGACCCCGCGCGGAAGCGATGCCTGCAAAAGCGCCAGTTCCTGTTCCAAAGTGCCTACATATGCCTCAACCGGGCCAAGAGTTGCCGTGCCTTGCGTGCGACAGGCACAGAACCAGCACAGCCTGCGGCAAAATGGAACATGCAAATAAAGTGATATGTTACCATCTTCAGGAAGAGCGGCAATCCAGTCCCGATAGCGCGCGGGACCGACGTCACCGTCGAAGTGCGGCGCAGTGGGGTACGATGTGTAACGCGGAACCCTGGCGTCAAACAGACCCATCCGCGCGAGTTGTGTTCGGTTTGTCATATCCGTAGGATTAGGGAGCCGGAAACACCGGGGCCTTGACGCAGATCAAAATGGGGCAATGAGATGCTGAATGAACGGAGCCTTTCGGTAAATCCAGATTGCGAGGATTGCCCGATCCGGCACAGGGCGGTTTGCGCCCGGTGCGAAACGGACGAACTTGAGCGCCTTGAACAAATCAAATACTACCGCCGGTTCGAGGCGGGGCAGTCGATCATCTGGGCCGGTGACCGCATGGATTTCCTTGGCTCCGTGGTGTCGGGAATAGCGACTCTGAGCCAGGCGATGGAAGACGGGCGCACCCAGATGGTCGGCCTGCTGCTGCCCAGCGATTTTGTCGGCCGCCCGGGGCGAAATATCGCCGCCTATGATGTTGTGGCGACCACCGACGTGGTCATGTGCTGTTTCCGGCGGGCGCCCTTTGAGGACATGATGCTGCGCACGCCGCATATTGCGCAGCGCCTGCTGGAAATGACGCTGGACGAGTTGGACGCGGCCCGCGAGTGGATGCTGGTTCTTGGGCGCAAGACCGCGCGCGAGAAGATCGCCTCATTGCTGTCGATCATTGCCCGGCGTGATGCGACGCTGAACAATCGCGGCGCGGCGGATACCAAGGTTGTCTTTGACCTGCCGCTGACGCGTGAGGCGATGGCCGACTATCTGGGTCTGACACTGGAAACCGTGAGCCGCCAGATTTCGGCGCTCAAAAAGGACGGTGTGATCACCCTTGAAGGCAAACGCCATGTCACGGTGCCGGACATGGCCCGGCTGATGGAAGAGGCTGGCGACGACGCGGACGGTGGCTTGCTTGTCTGACAGTCGCCCCTTTGTCACCTGCGACGTCTTTACGGAAACGGCCTTTGCCGGCAATCCCCTGGCCATTGTCGAGGACGCAGACGGGTTGAGCGATGCGGCGATGCAGTGCATCGCCCGCGAATTCAACCTGTCGGAAACGATTTTCGTTCATAAGCCCAAGGACCCGGCACATACCGCCAGCGTTCGCATCTTTTTCCCGACCGCAGAGATCCCCTTTGCCGGGCATCCGACCATCGGCTGCGCCATTCACCTTGCCAGCCGCGCGCAGGGCGATGACGATTTCGAAACAGAGATCACGTTGGAAGAAGTTGCCGGACTGGTCCCGGTTCAGGTCTGGCGGCGCGACGGCCGCGTCGGTGCCGAATTCCGCGCCCCGGTGATACCGCATGCCGTCGACGGAGCGCGGATGCCGGACACTGCGGCGATTGCAGAAGCACTCGGCCTGACGCCGGACCAGATCGGGTTTGACAGGCATCACGCCGGGATCTGGCAAGGCGGGCCGGCTTTCGCCTATGCACCCTTGGCGGACCGGGCGGCCATCGCGGCCGCGCGTCCCAATGGCGCGGCTTGGGAAAGGCTCTGCGCGGCCACCGGTTTGCACAATCTCTACATTTACGCGCCGTGCGAGACGGCAGACTACTCGGCCCGCATGTTTGCGCCCGGCGGCGGCGTGCCGGAAGACCCGGCAACCGGATCGGCCTCGGCCATTCTGGCCGCGCAACTGCTGGCTTCGGGCGCGCTGGCCGATGGTGAGACGCGCCTGACACTGGAACAAGGCGTCGACATGGGGCGGCCCAGCCGGATCGGACTGCGTATCCAGGTCGAAGCCGGCGTGCTGCGGGCCATTTACGTGCAAGGCAGCTCGGTGCCGGTCAGTCAGGGCCGACTCACAGTTCCCGATCTTTGACATTTGCGCCGGGTGGGACAGCGGGCCGGGCGATGTGCCGTCAGGCACGAGCGGCGACCACCGTCCTGACACTCAATGCGCCATGAAGGCCGCCACACCGGTCTGTTCCAGCATCGACCGCGTGGCCCCGCCAAGGATCGCTTCGCGAAAGCGCGAATGTCCGTAGGCGCCCATCACGACCATATCCGCCTCGATGTCCGCGACGTGCCGCATCAGAACGTCCGAGACCCGCGGCAGGGTCTTGGCCAGAACGTCGATCTCGGGCTTGACCCCGTGACGGGCAAGGAATTCTGACAGCATCCCGCCCGGATCCGACCGGTTCGGCCCGTGTTTCGGCGGATCGATCACAACGACATGCACGGTCTTTGCCTGCACCAGCAAGGGCAGCGCACAGCGCACCGAGCGCAAGGCCTCGTTGCTTTCGTTCCAGCCGATCGCCACGCGTTCGGGATTGGCCTTGGGCTCGACATCGTCCGGCACCACCAGAACCGGCACCTGCCCATCGAACAGCGCACCTTCGGTCACCGGTTCCAGCTCGATGCCCCGGCCGTCGCCGTAGGGCTGCGGCAACACCACAAGATCGTTGAACCGGGCACGGGCCGCGACATGCCGCCCGATGTCTGCCAGCTGCGCCACACCGTGATCGACACGCCACAGCAGGTCGGTCTTTTCCAGCGCCTCACGCGCGGCATTGGCCAGAGCTTCGGCCTCGGAACTTGCACGCGACAGCGTCTCTTGCAGCACCATCGCGTTGGCGCCCGCGTAGTAATACCCCGTCTGCGTTCGATCGACGCCAAAGCAGAGCACGTCCAGATGGGCATCATGCCCCTTTGCGACCGCCGCGGCATGCGACAGGGTCGAGGGCAGCAGATCGTGGTCAGTGACCACGGTGAGAATCGATTTGAACTGCATGGGGGTCTCCGTGGGGTCTCCGTCGTCTCCATACCCTCCACGCTACAGTCACACTTTTCGTCGCACCTTGACCCGTATCAAGCACTGCGTTCTGATCCATTGATGCAGATCAAGGAGACCTTTCACGTAAGGTCTGTAACACGGGCGCAGTCAACAACCGCCCATGCGGTCAACGAATCGCGCGGGTAGACGAAGGGACAAATGATGTTGAATTATCTCAAGCTCATCGTGCTTGGCCTCATTGCGATTTTCGCGATGGTTGCGGCCAACTATGCGCGAGATGTGGCTTACATGGTCCACGCGATACTGATTCTGGCGGTTTCGGCAGGGATGTTTCTGTGGGTCTTGAAAAACACGGACGAGCCGGTGAAGCCCGTCGATCAATCGCAATACATGGACGGCGTCGTGCGGTACGGCGTCATCGCCACTGCGTTCTGGGGCGTGGTCGGCTTTCTGGCCGGCACATTCATCGCAACCCAGCTGGCCTTCCCGGTGCTCAATTTCGAGTGGGCGCAGGGATACATGAACTTTGGACGCCTGCGTCCGCTGCACACCTCTGCGGTGATCTTCGCCTTTGGCGGCAATGCCCTGATCGCGACCTCGTTCTACGTGGTCCAGCGTACCAGCGCGGCACGCCTCTGGGGCGGCAATCTCGCATGGTTCGTGTTCTGGGGCTACAACCTGTTCATCGTGCTTGCGGCGACCGGCTATGTCCTTGGTGGCACCCAGTCCAAGGAATACGCAGAGCCTGAATGGTACGTTGACCTCTGGCTGACAATCGTCTGGCTGGCTTACCTGGCGGTCTTCGTGGGCACCCTGGTCAAACGCAAGGAACCCCACATCTACGTGGCCAACTGGTTCTTCCTGTCGTTCATCATCACCGTCGCCATGCTGCATGTGTTCAACAACCTCAGCATCCCGGTCTCGATCTGGGGGTCGAAGTCGGTGCAGGTCTTCTCGGGTGTGCAGGACGCCATGACGCAATGGTGGTACGGCCACAACGCCGTGGGCTTTTTCCTGACTGCCGGTTTCCTGGGCATGATGTACTACTTCATTCCGAAACAGGCCGAACGTCCGGTTTTCAGCTACAAACTGTCGATCATCCACTTCTGGGCGCTGATCTTCATCTACATCTGGGCTGGTCCGCACCACCTGCACTACACCGCGCTGCCTGACTGGGCCTCGACCCTCGGCATGGTGTTCTCGGTCGTGCTGTGGATGCCCTCGTGGGGTGGCATGATCAACGGGTTGATGACGCTTTCTGGCGCTTGGGACAAGTTGCGCACCGACCCTGTGCTGCGGATGCTGGTGATCTCGGTCGGCTTCTACGGCATGTCCACCTTCGAAGGCCCGATGATGTCGATCCGCGCGGTCAACTCGCTGTCGCACTACACCGACTGGACCATCGGTCACGTCCATTCCGGCGCGCTTGGCTGGAACGGCATGATCACCTTTGGCGCGCTCTATTACCTGGTGCCCAAGCTTTGGAACCGCGAACGCCTGTACAGCCTCAGCATGGTTTCCTGGCACTTCTGGCTCGCCACCATCGGCATCGTGCTCTACGCCGCCTCGATGTGGGTGACCGGCATCATGGAAGGCCTGATGTGGCGTGAAGTGGATGCCAATGGCTTCCTCGTGAACTCCTTCGCTGACACGGTTGGCGCCAAGTTCCCGATGTACGTCGTGCGCGCGCTGGGTGGCCTGCTCTTCGTCGCAGGCTCGCTGATTATGTGCTACAACCTGTGGATGACGGCGAAGCGCGCCCCGGCTATCGAAGCCGATGCCGCCAATGCCCATGCCACCCCGGCCGAATAAGGAGACCGGATATGGCTGATAACCCGAAAATCACCGATCCCGACAAGGATCCCAATGTCGACCAGCTGGGTGACGGCATCCCCAACGAGCTGCCGCACCAATCCTGGGCCTTCAAGCACCACTCCAAGCTGGAAAAGAACGTCACGCTTCTGGCGCTGCTGGCCTTCCTCGTGGTGACCATCGGCGGGCTGGTGCAGATCGTGCCGCTCTTTTACCTCGAAAACACCATCGAGGATGTCGAAGGGATGCGGCCTTACACGCCGCTGGAGCTGACCGGACGCGACATCTACATCCGCGAAGGCTGTTATGTCTGCCACAGCCAGATGATCCGCCCGATGCGGGACGAGGTCGAGCGCTATGGCCACTACAGCCTTGCCGCGGAAAGCAAGTACGACCATCCGTTCCAGTGGGGATCCAAGCGGACCGGGCCTGACCTTGCCCGTGTCGGTGGCCGTTATTCGGACGAATGGCACGTCGACCACCTGCGTGACCCGCAGTCGGTGGTGCCGGAATCGGTGATGCCCAAGTACGGCTTCCTCGAAGCCAAGCTGATCGACGGCACCTATATCGCCGACCTGATGAGCACCAACCGTCTTGTCGGCGTCCCCTACTCGGACGAGATGATCGAGGCGGCGCAGGCGGACTTCAGGGCGCAGGCCGATCCCGACAGCGACTATGACGGGCTGCTGGAACGCTATGGCGACAAGGTCAGCGTACGGAACTTTGACGGCGCCCCCGGCGTCTCCGAAGCGGACGCGCTGATCGCCTACCTGCAAATGCTGGGCACGCTGGTCGACTTCTCGACCTTCACGCCTGACGCAAGCCGCTGAGGAGAACGAGATATGGATACCTATTCCTTCCTTCGCCAACTGGCTGACAGCTGGGCTCTTCTGGCAATGTTCGCCTTCTTCATCGGGATCGTGATCTGGGCCTTCCGGCCCGGATCGGGAAAAGTCCATCAGGACACCGCGAACATCCCGTTCCGCCACGAAGATCGCCCCGCGCCCCCGCGCGGTGACACCCTGCGCGCGCCCCGTCAGGGCGACAAACCCGCCGCAAATTGAGGAGGCCGGGAAAATGAGTGACAAGAAGAAAGACGATCTCGACTACGAGACGACGGGACATGAGTGGGACGGCATCAGGGAGTACAACAAGCCTCTGCCAAAATGGTGGCTGTGGACCTTTTATGCCTGCATCGTCTGGGCCATCGGCTATTCCATCGCCTACCCGGCATGGCCCGGGATCAAGGGCGCGACGCCCGGGTTGCTGGGCTATTCGACCCGCGGCGAAGTGGCCGCGGACATCGCCAGGGTCGAAGAAGCCAATGCCCCGATCAACGAAAAGCTGGCCAATACCGAACTGGCGGCGATTGCCGACGATCCGGACTTGCTGGGCTATGCAAACAACGCTGGCGGCGCGGTCTTCCGCACATGGTGCGCACAGTGCCACGGCTCTGGCGCGGCAGGCGCGGTCGGCTATCCCAACCTGCTGGACGATGATTGGCTCTGGGGCGGCTCGATCGAGGCGATCCACGAGACCATCAGCCACGGCATCCGCAACGAGGTGGATGACATGGCCCGCTGGTCGCAGATGCCGGCCTTCGGACGCGACGAGTTGCTGGTCGAGGAAGAAATCTCGCAGGTCGTCAACTACGTGATGCAGATGTCGGGTCAGACCCCCAGGGACGCCGCTGCGGCAGAAGCCGGTGCAGAAGTCTTTGAGATCAACTGCTCGGGCTGCCACATGGAAGACGGCACCGGCGACCGTTTCCAAGGCGCGCCGAACCTGACCGACGCGATCTGGCTTTACGGCGGCGACTACGATTCGCTGTACGAGACGGTCTACAATTCGCGCTTCGGTGTGATGCCGCCCTGGACCGACCGCCTGTCCGAGGCAGAGATCCGCGCGGTCGCCACCTATGTCCACGGGCTTGGCGGCGGCGAAGCCTCCGAAGACTGAGCGAGTTTCTCTGGATAACAACAGGCCCTCCGTCCATATGGCGGGGGGCTTTTTCTTTTCTGGCACACGATTGCCCGACACTTGGGCGGCTTGTCCGGACAGAGCGCAAGATTTCCTGGCACGCGGGATCTCATGCCCTTGTGACGAAGAAATATTTCGCCCGTCCAGCGATCTATTGACTCAGGTCAATGCGGTATTCGCCCCGCCCTGTCATCATGATTTCAGAGGTCGGGACAAGGTCCTGACCCCAAGTTCCCCTCCCGAGAGGGCGGGGTATGGCGCTGGTGTCCCGTCCTGTTCGCGCGTTTCCTGGGACGCCAGCGCCCTTTTCATGTCTCCTCGACATCCCCGGACCGGCCATCACGACGGGAGCGTGGTCCGTGATGGCCGATCCGGGTCCGCCGGATTCAGGCCCGCCTGCGCGGTGCCGGTGACCTGCATTTCGGCCTCTGCGGCACCTGGCCGCGCCACAGCGCGGGGGCGTAGACAACCGGATCAATCATCGCGTCCTCCCCTGTAGCCGGCATTGCCCCGATACGGCAGATCCTCTTCAAGCCAGCTGAGCTTGGGCAGATCGTTGCGGGTGGGCCATTCCGGCTTGGGCCGGTTGCCGGTGGCGGTCATGAAGCTGCGGGCAAAAATTCCGAACATTTGGCGTCTCCTTTGCGGCTTGTTTGGTATCCCCAACTTGACGGATTTGCCCTGTCCATGCGACTCAGGAAGAAATCCAAAATGTAAGCTGGGATTACACATGAATTGGACCGGAATGCCGCCGCTCTCTGCCCTGCGGGCCTTTTCTGCCTACGTGGAAACGCGATCCGTCAGCACCGCCGGGGATTTGCTGAATGTTAGTCACGCTGCGATCAGCCAGCAAATGCGCGCCTTGGAAAGCCACCTTGGCGTGGCATTGCTGGACCGCGCGGGGCGGCAGCTGGCACTGACACCGGACGGCGAAAGCCTGGGCCGCTGCCTGCTGGAGGCCTTTGGCAGCATTTCGCAGACCGTGGACGCGCTGACGGGCGCGGATGCGACGCGCCCGCTGCAAATTTCGGTCACGCCGACCTTTGCCGCCGCATGGCTGATGCCGCGGCTTAACCAGTTCCGTGAGCTGCATCCCGAGATCAACCTGATGATCGACCCCACCGCCAAGGTGCAGACTCTGGAACCGGGTGGCATCGACGTGGCGCTGCGCTATGGAAACGGGAAATGGCCGGGGCTGGAGGCCGAATTGCTCGTGATCTCGCCCATTGTGGTGGTTGCCGCCCCGCAGCTGGTGGGCGAAGAGGAGATCCACTCGCCCTCGGAACTGCGCGACTACCATTGGCTGCAGGAACTGGGCACCAGCGAGGCGACAGACTGGTTCTCCGAACACGGCGTCGACCGTGACGCGGGCCGGGGCTATACCGCCCTGCCCGGCAACATGATGCTGGAGGCCGCCCGTGCCGGTCAGGGTATCGCCATCGTCGCCGGCGTCTTTGTCGAACAGGACATAAAGGCCGGTCGTCTGCGTCAACTGTTTTCGGACACCCGCAAGAAAGGCTATCATATCGTCACCCGACCGGGCGTGCCGCGCCCGCCACTGAAGGCCTTTCTGACATGGCTTCGACGCGAGGCGCGGAAAAGCTAAGTATCAGATGAAGAAATTGATGCAGGTCAAGGCTCCCATGGGCCGGCTCTGTGACAACGCCGCTCAAACACCGAACTCAACGGAGCGATTCCCCCGTGTCCGACAACAATACTCCAGCCCCATCCCTCTACGCTTCGCGAGAGCCGATCTTTCCACGCAGGGTCAGCGGCAATTTCCGCAACCTGAAATGGGTCATCATGATCGTGACCCTGGGCATCTACTATATCACGCCCTGGATTCGTTGGGACCGGGGCCCGCAATTGCCCGATCAGGCGGTTCTGATCGACCTTGCCAACCGCCGGTTCTTTTTCTTCTGGATCGAGATCTGGCCGCACGAGTTCTATTTCGTGGCCGGTTTGCTGATCATGGCCGGGCTGGGGCTGTTCCTGTTCACCTCGGCGCTGGGGCGCGTCTGGTGTGGCTATGCCTGCCCGCAGACTGTCTGGACGGACCTGTTCATCCTCGTGGAACGCTGGATCGAGGGCGACCGCAACGCCCGCCTGCGCCTGCACCGGCAAAAGAAATTGGACGTTCGCAAGGCGCGGCTGCGGGTGACAAAATGGGTCGCGTGGTTCCTGATCGGACTGGCGACGGGCGGCGCATGGGTTTTCTATTTTGCCGACGCGCCGACGTTGCTGCGCGACCTGGTGACGCTGAACGCGCATCCGGTCGCCTATACAACCATGCTGATCCTGACGGCGACGACCTTTTTCTTTGGCGGTTTCGCGCGGGAACAGATCTGCATCTACGCCTGCCCATGGCCGCGCATTCAGGCCGCGATGATGGATGAGGATACGCTGACCGTCGGATACCGCGACTGGCGCGGAGAGCCGCGCGGCAAGCACCGCAAGGCGGAAGGCGCCGAACAGCTGGGCGATTGCATTGATTGCATGGCCTGCGTGAACGTCTGCCCGATGGGGATCGACATCCGGGACGGACAACAGATGGAATGCATCACCTGCGCGCTTTGCATCGACGCCTGTGACGACGTGATGGCCAGGATCGGCAAGCCGCGCGGGCTGATCGATTACCTTGCCTATTCGGATGAGCCGCGCGAACGCGAGGGCAAACCGCCACGGCCGGTCTGGCAGCACGTCTTTCGCGTTCGCACCATGATGTATACGGCACTTTGGAGCATTGTGGGCTTCGGTCTGATCTTTGCCCTGTTCATCCGGCCCGAGATAGAGATGACGGTCGCCCCTGTCCGCAATCCGACCTTTGTCACCTTGTCGGACGGGTCGATCCGCAACACCTACGACGTGCGCCTGCTGAACAAACATGGCGAGGACCGCCCGTTCCGGATTACCCTGACCGGGGATTCGACCCTGCGGGTACAGCTTGAGGGCACGCCTTATGAGACCGTGACCGTCCCGGCGAATGAGACATTCCTGCAAAAGGTCTATGTCATTGCACCCGGCGCGTCGGAACCGGCCAATGCCGAACGGACCGAGTTCCGTTTCTGGGTTCAGGATCTGACCAACGGTGACCGCACCCACAACGACACCATCTTCAACGGAAAGGCGAACTGATGACCAAAAAGGAGTTCAGGCTGACCGGCTGGCACGCGCTGGCGATCTTTGGCGGCGCGTTTTCCATCATCATCGGGGTCAATATCGCGCTGGCCGTAAACGCGGTTCGCACCTTTCCGGGGCTGGAGACCGGCAATTCCTATCTCGCCAGCCAGACCTTCGACAAACGCCGCGCCGCGCAAGTGGCACTGGGCTGGACGGTCAAGGCGCGGCTGGAAGAGGACAAGCTGATCCTGTCGATCACCGATAAGGACGGCCGCCCGGTCCAGGCGGGCAAGCTGTCGGCCACAGTTGGCCGCCCGACCAATGTCAGCGAGGACCGTGTGCCCGAATTCGCCTTCAACGGTCATGCCTATGTCGCCTATGAAGCTCTGCGCCCGGGCAACTGGGACGTCTGGCTGAAAGCTGTCGCGCTGGACGGGACCGAGTTTGAACAGCGGCTGGAAATGACGGTGGCCAACTGAGATGACCGCAACCCTGCGCCCACCGGCCTCGGCCTGTCCGGCCTGTGCCGCCGCCCCTGCCGCCGAAGCCCTGGCCACGCAGGACGCGCCGACCGAGGCCCATATCGTCCTGTCTTTGCCGACCATTCACTGCGCCGCCTGCATGTCAAAGGTGGAACGCGCCCTGAACGGGGTGCCGCAGGTGCATTCGGCCCGTGTGAACCTGACACTGAAGCGGGTGAGCATCGAAGCCGATCCGGATGTCACCGCCGCGGACATGATCCCGGTTGTCGAGGCGGTGGGCTATGAGGCGCATGAGTTGGACAGCACCGCGCTGTCGGCTACGGCCACGGACAAGGCGGGGCGTGACCTGCTGATGCGGCTGGCCGTGGCCGGCTTCGCGGCGATGAACGTGATGCTCTTGTCCATCGCGGTCTGGTCCGGGGCAGAGGGGCCGACGCGCGACCTTTTCCACTGGATCTCGGCGGCGATCGTGCTGCCTGCCGTCGGCTTTTCGGCGATGCCGTTTTTTCGCAACGCCTGGATGGCGCTGTCAGCGCGCAGCCTGAACATGGACGTGCCAATTTCGCTGGCGATCCTGCTGGCGGTTGGCACCTCGCTTTGGGAAACCTCGCTGTCGGGGGAACACGCCTATTTCGACGCCGCCATCGCGCTGACGTTTTTCCTGCTGACGGGCCGTTATCTGGACCACCGCACGCGGTCTGTCGCGCGCTCCGCGGCCGAGGAACTGGCCGCGCTGGAGGTACCGCGCGCCTGGCGTCTGACCGGAGACGGTGAAGAACAGGTGCCCGCCAGCGACCTGCGCGTCGGGGACTTGATCCGCGTGCGTCCGGGAGGCCGGATGCCGGTCGACGGGCAGATCACCGAGGGCACTTCGGAACTGGACCGCTCCTTGCTGACCGGAGAGACGCTGCCGGTCTTTGCCGAACCGGGCCGCGCCGTCAGCGCGGGTGAGGTCAACCTGACAGGCCCGCTGACCATCCGCGCCAGTGCCGTGGGCCGCGATACGTCGCTGCACCGGATGGCGGATCTTGTGGCGGTGGCCGAGTCCGGCCGGTCCCGCTACACCTCATTGGCGGACCGGGCGGCGAAACTTTATGCGCCCGGAGTCCATATCCTGTCGGCGCTCGCCTTTGTCGGCTGGCTGATCTACGCGGGTGATCTGCGCGTGGCACTGAACATTGCCGCAGCCGTGCTGATCATCACCTGCCCCTGTGCGCTGGGTCTGGCCGTGCCTGCCGTGACAACCGCCGCCTCAGGCCGCTTGTTCAAGCGTGGCCTGCTGATCAAGGATTCAACCGCGCTGGAACGGCTGGCGCAGGTGGACACCGTGGTCTTTGACAAGACCGGAACGCTGACCGCCGGAACGCCCGAGCTGACCAACCTCGGCGATTTCACCCGCCGCGATCTGGAAATCGCGCTGGCGCTGGCCGAGGGCTCCAGCCACCCGCTGTCGCAGTCACTGACCGCAGCCGCGCGCGATGCCGGGATCAAACCTGCCTCGTTGACCGAGGTCACCGAGGTGCCAGGCCATGGCACCCAAGGGGTCTGGCGTGGGCAGGAGGTTCGTCTGGGCCGCGCCACTTGGGTCGGCGGCGGGCAGACCGACATGACCGCCGCATGGCTGCGCGTTGGCGACGGTCCGGCACAGGTCTTTTGCTTCACCGACCGACTGCGCGACGGCGCCGAGGATGCGGTCAGCGCGCTGAAAGACGCCGGGTTCAAGGTCGTCATGCTCTCGGGCGACACCACGCCCGCGGTCGAGGCCCTGGCAAATCGCCTTGGCATCATCCACTGGATGGCCGAGGCACTGCCACAGGACAAGGTCCGGCGGATCGAAACGCTGACGGGCGACGGCGCGCATGTGCTGATGGTGGGCGACGGGCTGAACGACACCGCCGCCCTCAGCGCCGCCCATGCCTCGATCTCTCCCGCCTCGGCGCTGGATGCGGCGCGCGTCGCCTCTGACATCGTGCTGCTGGGCGCCACGCTTGCCCCGATCCCCGAGGCCCTGCGCACCGCGCGCAAGGCAACCCGGCGCATCCGCGAGAATTTCACCATAGCCACATGGTACAATGTGATCGCCGTGCCGCTGGCGGTGGCGGGGCTGTGCTCGCCGCTGATTGCCGCATTGGCCATGTCGGCCAGTTCCATTACCGTGTCCCTCAACGCGCTGCGGCTGCGATAGGAGTTCCCGAATGAACGTTCTGACCTACCTGATCCCGATTTCGCTGGTTCTGGGCGGCCTGGGTCTGGCTTTCTTCGTGTTCACGCTGAAGTCGGACCAGTACAGCGACCCCGAAGGCGACGCCCAGCGCATCCTGTCAGGCGAATACGACGACCACCCGAAACCCTGAGCCTCAGAACGGCGCCAGATCCCGCTCGGGCACTTGCCGCTGAGGCGCGATCAGCGCGCCCTCGCTGCGGCGGAGCAGTGGTCTGCACGGCTCTCCCCCATCGTCATTTGTGACGGCGGCAATGGCGGCACGATCCTTGGGGTCGAGCAGGTCACGGCTTCGCCAGCCGGGCAAAAGGCTTTCACAGGGTGCGCCTTCGGCAATCAGGATATCGTGCCGGTCCAATAGGATATGCACGTAATGCACCTGTTCCCGCGTCACCTGTCGCACCCGCTTGCCGTCCACCAGAGAGATCGCCGGCACCAGAACCTCTGGCGCGCCGAACTGAAGGTCGGCTTCGGGCGCGGTGACCAGCACCCGGTGCTGAGGTGACAGTTTGACCGGGGCGAAATTCCCGATCGCGCCTTTGGCGAACCGCACCGGGGCCATTTGACCTGTGCCATCCACGGTCTTGCGCCCAAGCCAGCGCACCTCCCGCTTGACCCCGCCCCAGGTGCAGACCGTCTGGCCCACCTCCAGCTTGTCCGCGCGGACATAGCCCCGTGGCGTGGCCAGTTTGACGGAGCGTTCAAAGCAGATGAACTCATGCGTGTAGTCGGGATTCACGTCCGACGTGTAGAACTGAGGTTCCGACGAAGGATTGTAACTGCTCCAATACCAATTCTCGAGATCGAAATTCGGAGTCCAGACAACCTGGGTCAGGTTGCCCTCGGTGTCCGTCCCCTCAAAGACGATAATGCCGGAATCGCCGCCCGCCGTATCGCTGCGGACAACTGTCGCGTCTTCGAGTGTGGATCCGCCATTGCCGCCAAAACTGACGTCATAGGTATCGCCGATTTCAAACAGACGCGGGTCTTCGTCGCCTTCGTTCGTGGTGATGACAAGATCCTTGGTCGAATTGGGCGGATTATCGAACCGGGAGGTTGTCGGCGTCACATTGACATTGTCGCCGGTCGAAACCGCAAAACTGCTGTCCTGAGCATAAATACTAAAGGGCATGAAACACCTCCGTCATGACGAAGGGCTTGGCAGAAAATCTGAAAAAGCGGTTTAACTTCGTCGGGTTCCGGCCCGGAGATTCGCGGAAAACTCTTTAAATTCTTTCGGGGTCAGACTGGCAGCGCGGTCGTCTTGAACACCGTGCGCAGGGCGAATGAGCTCTGCATCTGCGCCACGCCCGGCAACCGGGTCAGGTATTGTCGATGGATGCGGGCGAAATCCTCGGTATCCTCGGCCACAATTTTCAGGATGTAATCCGCCGTGCCCGCCATCAGGTGGCATTCCAGCACGTCCGGCACCCGCGCCACCGCCTTTTCAAACGCCTCCAGCACCTCATCGGCCTGCGCTGTCAGCTTGATCTCGACAAAAACCGTCGTCGGCAGGCCCAGCCGTCGGGCATCCAGCAGGGCGACGTAATCGCGGATGTACCCATCGTTTTCCAGCCGCTGCACCCGCCGGTGACAGGCCGACGGCGACAGGTGAACCGTCTCTGACAGTTCGGCGTTCGACATGCGACCCTTGCGCTGAAGGGCCCTCAGGATACGCCGGTCCGTCTCATCGAGCGACATTTGCGCAAAATCCTCCGGCGATTTCGGTCAGGCTTCGCAGGATCGTGCAAACCCGTGCCGCAAGGATCACAAGCTTCGCAGCCCATTGCAAGCCTCGGATGTTATACGGGGTGAAACACCTGAGGAGGACACCCCAAAATGAAGATCGGCTGCCCCACCGAAATCAAACCGCAGGAATTCCGCGTCGGTCTGACGCCAAACGCCGCCCGCGAGGCCGTGGCGCATGGGCATGAGGTCATCGTCCAGAAAGGCGCAGGCGCAGGTGCGGGGTTCCCGGACGAGGATTACACGGCCGCCGGGGCCCGTCTGGCGGACACCGCCGCAGAGGTCTTTGCCGAGGCCGGGATGATCGTAAAGGTCAAGGAGCCGCAGGCGCCGGAACGCGCCATGCTGCGCGAAGGACAGCTGCTGTTCACCTACCTGCACCTTGCCCCCGATCCGGACCAGACCCGCGACCTGTTGGCCTCCGGCTGCACCGCCATCGCCTATGAGACCGTTACTGACGACCGTGGCGGCCTGCCCCTGCTGGCCCCCATGTCCGAGGTCGCGGGCCGCCTTGCCCCGCAGGTGGGCGCGTGGACCCTGCAAAAAGCCAATGGCGGGCGTGGCGTGCTGATGGGCGGCGTGCCCGGTGTCGGCCCGGCGCGGGTCGTGGTGGTCGGTGGGGGCGTCGTTGGCACCCATGCCGCCCGCATCGCGGCAGGCATGGGCGCGGATGTGACCGTGCTGGACCGGTCGCTGCCCCGGCTGCGGTATCTGGACGATGTCTTTGGCGGCATCTTCCGCACCGGCTATTCCAGCGCAGGCCTGCTGTCCGAGCATCTGAGCCAGGCAGACATGGTGATTGGCGCGGTGCTGATCCCCGGTGCCGAGGCCCCCAAGCTGGTCAAGCGCGCCGATTTCGCCAACATGAAGCCCGGTGCGGTGCTGGTGGACGTGGCCATCGACCAAGGCGGCTGTTTCGAAACATCAAAGGCGACCACCCACGCCGACCCGATCTATGAGGTCGACGGCATCATGCACTATTGCGTTGCCAACATGCCCGGCGCCGTGGCACGCACCTCGACCATCGCGCTTGGCAACGCCACCATGCCCTTCATGCTGGCGCTGGCGGACAAAGGCTGGCGGCAGGCCTGCGCCGAGGATCCGCACCTGATGAACGGTCTGAACGTGCACGCGGGCAAGCTGACTTATTACGCGGTCGGCAGGGCCTTGGGGATCGACGTGACCTCGCCGCAACTGGCGATCAAGGAGTAACGCACCTTTCCGGGGGCGCGCGCCCCGTTTTCGGACAAAAAAGCCCGGCCTCCCGTTTTCGGGGGCCGGGCTTTGCTTTGACTGCCGCGCCGGGCAACAGGGCCGGCGGGCGCCATTTGCTGCGTTTATTGAGCGGCCTTCAACGAGTCGCGGATTTCCAGCAGGACATCCAGTTCGGACGGACCCTTGGGGGCTTCTTCGACCGCTTCCTCTTGCTTCTTCGCCGAGTCCTTGATCCGGTTGACCATCTTGACCAGCATGAAGACGACAAAGGCGATGATCAGGAAGTTGATCACGGCCATCACGAACTTGCCGATGGCAAAGACCGGCGAGCCGGATTCCGTTGCAGCCTCGATCGAACCATATTCCTTGCCGTCCAGCGTGTAGAACCAACCCGAGAAGTCGATGCCGCCGGTGAACAGCGCGATGATCGGGTTGATGATGTCGCCCACCAGCGACGAAACGATCGCGGTAAAGGCCGCGCCCACGATGATGCCCACGGCCATGTCCATGACATTGCCCTTGGCGATGAAGTCTCTGAATTCGTTGATCACGGTCTGTCCCCACGTTGAGCGGCAAACCACCCCGGCCCGCCACTTGATCTGTAAGACCGGGACTTGTCACAAACCGCGCTGGACGGCACTGGGAAAAACACGCGCTGCTTTCCCCGTAACGGAAGAACGTCAACTTTCCGCCCCTCCTGCTGCTGACCAGGCCCTGCGCCCGAGGTCTGTGCCAAGCATCGAGGGTCGCGCGGGTGTAGGGCGGGGTTCACCCCGCCACCCCGCTAGCCCGGCAAGGCTCCGGTCAACACGTAGCCCAGCACCTGCACAACCTCTTGCGGTGTGCGGGCAACAGCCAATGCCGCCGCATCCACCTCTTTCAGGGCGTGGTCGTGTTCGGGCGGTTGCAGGATGATCAATGACTTGCCCAGCGCACTGGCATAGCCCGCGTCAAAGGCGGCGTTCCACTGCTTGTACTTGTCGCCAAAGCGCACCACGACCACATCCGCATCGGCAATCCCCTTGCGGGTGCGGATCGCGTTGACCATCGCGCCCTTGTGGTCGTGCCAGTACTTGTTTTCCTCGGCGCCCAGGATCTCCACGCCGCAGTCGTCACTGGCGGCATGGTCTGTCACCGGCGTGTTGAAGGTGATGTCCAGCCCCTGCGCGCCGTCGATGATCTGTTCGCGCCAGTCGGTGTGGATTTCCCCCGAGAGATAGACGTTCAGTCCCATGTCCGCTCCTTTCCATGAAAAAGGGCGCGGTTTGCGCCCTATTTCCTGTCAACATATCCAGCCTTGCGCCGGTGGCAAGCTGTGGGGGCTCTGCCCCCGGCTCCCTACGGTCGCCTCCCCCGAGGATATTTGGAAAACCAAAGAAGCCGGGACCGGATGGAACATTTTCACCGCCACGCCACTGTTATTGGCCGCGCAGATGAAACCGGGCGGCAGCGGAGCGCGGCTCAGCCGTCTTTGCGGATGACCTCGTTTTTCGGGTCGTAGGGGCTGTCCTGGGTGATGGTCGCATCCCAGAGCCGGTCCAGCATCTTGACCTTCAGCCGGGTGCCTTCGACCGCCATGTCCGGCTTGACGTAGCCCATGCCGATGGACTTGCCGAAGGCGACCGAATAGCCGCCCGAAGTCAGGCGTCCGACGCGCGTGCCATCCTCGGAATAAAGCGCCTCTCGGCCCCAGGGATCGGCGTCCGACGGTCCGTCGATCAGCAATGTGACGCATTTGGAGCGGATGCCGGTTGCCTCCAGCCTGTCCTTGCCGTGGAACTCCTTGGTGAGGTCCACAAAGCGCGGCAGATCCGCCTCCAGCGGGGTCGCGTCGCGGCCCAGCTCGTTGCCGAAGGCGCGGTAGGATTTCTCCTGCCGCAGCCAGTTCTGGGCGCGGGCGCCGACCAGCTTCATGCCGTGCTTTTCGCCTGCGGTCACCAGCTGATCCCAAAGGTTGTTCTGCATTTCGATCGGGTGGTGCAACTCCCAGCCCAGTTCACCGGTATAGGCCACGCGGATCGCCATGACCGGTACCATGCCCAGTTCGATGTTGCGCATCGTCAGCCAGGGGAAACGCTTGTTGCCCAGCACCGTCGACGGGTCGGCATCCTTGACGATCTCTTTCAGGACGTCGCGCGATTTCGGACCGGCGATGGCAAAGACGCCCCACTGGGTGGTCACGTCATGGCAGGAGATCCAGCCGAACTCGGGGATCTTGTCCTCGATCGCCTTGCGCAGATAGTCGCTGTCATAGGCCGTCCAGGCCCCGGCGGAAACAAGGTAGTACTTGTCCTCGCCCAGTCGCACGATGGTGTATTCGGTGCGGGTGGTGCCGTGGCTGGTCAGCGCATAGGTCAGGTTGATGCGGCCGACTTTCGGCAGCTTGTTGCAGGTGAACCAGTCAAGGAACTGTGTCGCCCCCGGCCCTTCGACGAGGTGCTTGGTAAAGGCAGTGGCGTCGATCAGGCCAACACCTTCGCGGATCGCCTTGGCCTCATCCACCGCATGTTGCCACCAGCCGCCGCGGCGGAAGCTGCGCGCGTCATGGTCGAAGGTCTCCGGCGCATTTAGCGGACCGTAGTAGTTGGGCCGCTCCCAGCCGTTCACAAAGCCGAACTGCGCGCCCTGGGCCTTTTGCCGGTCATAGGCGGGTGCGGTGCGCAGCGGACGGCAGGCCGGGCGTTCCTCGTCGGGGTGGTGCAGGATGTACACGTGATCGTAGCACTCTTCGTTCTTGCGTGCCGCGAACTCGGTGGTCATCCAGCCCTGCCCGTAGCGTTTGGGGTCGAGCGAGGCCATGTCGATCTCGGCCTCGCCCTCCACCATCATCTGCGCGAGGTAATAGCCGGTGCCACCCGCAGCGGTGATGCCGAAAGAAAAGCCCTCGGCCAGCCACATGTTGCGCAGACCCGGCGCTGGGCCGACC
>JAXMNQ010000034.1:0-67540 GCA_034670345.1 Paracoccaceae bacterium
ACAGCGGATCAGGTCCAGCCCGCGTTCCTCCAGCAGGTTGCCCAGCGCCTCGCCATTCGGACCGCCCAGCGCGACCAGCGCCCGGGAATGGCCACCCAGTTGCACAACCGCGCGGGCCACGTTGACGCCGCCGCCACCCGGTTCGGCGGTTTCGGGACCGCAGCGCAGTTTTGGCCCGGCGGTGACCTCCGGGCAATGGGTGGCGTGGTCGAGGGCGGGGTTCAGGGTAACGGTAAGAATTTCTGACATCGCACGCTTCCTTGGCGGTGACATGGGCCGCTGATGTGTCTTGCGTAGCACCGGGCCAATCCACGGACCAGAGCCGCCGCGCGGGAACTGGACAAATCCGCCGCCTTGTGAAAACACCGCGCCCTGACAGGAGGCCAGACCCATGACCGTCACCCGTTTCGCGCCCTCGCCCACCGGCTATATCCACGTCGGCAATCTGCGCACCGCGCTGTTCAACCACCTGATCGCCCGCAAGACCGGCGGGCAATTCATCCTGCGTATCGACGACACCGACCCGGAGCGGTCGAAAGAGGAATACGTCGACGCGATCAAGCAGGATCTTGAATGGCTGGGCCTGACATGGGACCGGGTCGAGCGGCAATCGCAGCGGCTGGACCGGTACCACGAGGCCGCCGATCGCCTGCGCGAGATGGGCCGGTTCTACGAGGCCTGGGAAACGCCGACCGAACTGGACCTCAAGCGCAAGAAGCAGCTGAACATGGGCAAGCCGCCGGTCTATGACCGCGCGGCGCTGGCGCTGTCCGATGACGAAAAGGCCAGGATGCGCGCCGACCGCGGCGATGGCGTCTGGCGTTTCAAGCTGGATCAGGAGCGGATCACCTGGGCTGACGGCATACTGGGGGATGTGTCGATCGACGCGGCCTCGATTTCCGATCCGGTTCTGATCCGGGCGGACGGACAGTTTCTGTATACGCTGGCCTCGGTGGTCGATGACACCGAGATGGGCGTGACCCATGTGGTGCGCGGCAACGATCACGTCACCAATACCGCCACCCAGATCCAGATCATTCAGGCGCTGGGCGGGCAGGTGCCGGAATTTGCGCATCACTCGCTGCTGACCGGGCCGCAGGGAGAATCGCTGTCGAAACGTCTGGGCACCCTGTCGCTGCGCGATCTGCGCGCGGCGGGTGTCGAGCCCGAGGCGCTGTTGTCGCTGATGGCCCGGCTGGGGTCGTCGCAGCCGGTGGAACTGCGGCTGTCGCTGGACGAGATCGCCGAGGGATTCGAGCTGTCGCAGTTCGGGTCCGCGCCGACAAAATTCGACGTCGAGGACCTGTATCCGCTGACCGCGAAAAAGCTGCACGGGCTGGATCTGTCGGCCGTGGCCGAGGAACTGGATGCGCTGGGCGTGCCCGAGGATCTGGCCGGGCCGTTCTGGTCGGTGGTGCGTGACAACATCACCACCCGCAAGGAGATCGGAGACTGGTGGGCGCTGTTCCGCGACGGGGCGGAACCACTGGTGGACGATGAGGACACGGGGTTTGTGGCCGAAGCCTTTGGCCTGCTGGGTGAACCGCCTTATGACGGCGAAACCTGGGGCACATGGACCTCTGCTGTGAAAGAGGCCACGGGCCGCAAGGGCAAGAAGCTGTTCATGCCGTTGCGCAAAGCCGTCACCGGCCGCGCCCGTGGGCCGGAGATGGCCGATGTGATGCCGATGCTGCAAAAGAAACCGGGTGCGGCGGGGTAAACCCCGCCCTACGCGATAGCCGGGCGTGACCTGGTTGGCGCGCTTTTTTACATGGCGTTCATGAAATGGGGCTAGGCAAGAGTGCCGGGCTGCGGCATCCCGGCCATGACGGGGTGTAGAGGCAGGGCATGGCGGAAAAGGCGGTATTCCTCGAAGGCGGTCTGTTTCGGCATGTGACGGTGATGTCGCTGACCGCCTCTCTGGGGCTGATGGCGATCTTTGCGGTCGATTTCATCGACATGATCTTCATCGCCATGCTGGGCAAGGCCGAACTGGCGGCAGCCATCGGCTATGCCGGGGCCATCCTGTTCTTCACCACCTCTTTCAGCATCGGAATGGCGATTGCCGCAGGCGCACTGGTGGCCCGCGCGCTGGGCAGCGGCGAGGCGCATTTGGCCTCGCGCCGGGCGGCGACGGCGTTGTTCCAGGGGATACTGTTCGGGGCGGTTTTTGCCGCCGTGGTCTGGGTGTTCACCCCGCAGCTTGTGGCGCTATTGGGTGCGCGCGGTGAAACGGCGACGCTGGCCGTGGGATACCTTCGGATCATCGTGCCCTCGCTGCCGATCCTCGTCGCCGGGATGATTGGCGGGGCGATCCTGCGGGCGCATGGCGATGCGCGCCGGTCGATGATGTCGACCATCGCCGGGGGTGTGGTGAACGCCTTGCTGGACCCGGTGCTGATCTTCGGGCTGGATCTGGAACTGACCGGGGCGGCGCTGGCCAGCGTGGCGGCGCGGCTGGCAATCGCAGGGTTTGCGCTGGCGCCGGTGGTGCGCCTGTATGGCGGATTCGAAAGGCCAACGCGGGCCGAGATGGGGGTGGATTTCCCCGCGATCCTGGGCATTGCGCTGCCCGCGATCCTGACTCAACTGGCGACGCCGGTGGGGCAGGCCTTTGTCACCCGCGCCATGGCAGACTACGGCGAAGACGCGGTGGCGGGCATGGCCATCGTCGGGCGCCTGACCCCGCTGGCCTTTGCGGTGGTCTTTGCCCTGTCCGGCGCCGTGGGACCGATCATAGGCCAGAACTTTGGCGCAGGCCGAAACGACCGGGTGCGCGCGGCCTTTCAGGCCGGTCTGATCTTTGTGGCGCTTTACGTGGTCGGGGTGGCGGTTGTGCTGTTCGTATTGCGCGGACCGATTGCCGGGCTGTTCGGGCTTGATGGGCTGGCCAAGGAGTTGGTGTTCCTGTTCTGCGGTCCGCTGGCGCTGGCCTGGGCGTTCAACGGGGTCATTTTTGTCTGCAACGCCGCCTTCAACAACCTTGGCCACCCGTATTATTCCACCTGGGTGAACTGGGGTCGGCAAACATTGGGCACCGTTCCCTTTGTCATGTTCGGCGCCTCGGTTCTGGGCGCCTTTGGCGTGCTGATCGGGCAGGCGGCGGGCGGTGTGGTCTTTGGCCTGATCGCATGGGCGCTGGCCGAGCGGGTCCTCCGCAAGCCGGAGCGGGCCGAGCGCGATCCCTACCAGCGGCAGGCGCGCCTGCACGCGCTGTTCAATCTGCGGCGGTGATGATCCGGCTGCCCAGCGCGTCCAGACCGGCATCGGTCAGGGTGCGGATTTCATCGGTCAGGGGGCGGGCGCGGGCATAGCGTGGCGTATTGCGATCGTCGAGGATGGGGGCCTGCCAGCCCAGCGTCGTCTCAAAGAACCGCTGCGGGCCTGCGGGCCCATATTCCGCCAGATAGCCCGCGACGACCACGTCCAGATAGCTGAGCAGGATCGGATTGTCCGGTCCCGGCGGACTATGGCGGTCCGGGTCGATGGCGTAGACCACCACCTCTGTCGCGTCGGAGTCGTGGTCAAGCGCGTGGGTCGCGGCATGACGCTCATAGGCACCTTCGCGGCGGTCCAGTTCGGCCCAGCTGTCACCGGGGACGGGGGCGATCAGACCCTCGATCGAGCTGTCGGGATCGCGCACGGCGGTCAGGTAACACAGGGCACGCTCCGGAACCGCGCGCCATGCACGGTGCCAGCCGTGCAGCGTGGCGCGGTGGACGGGGGCGTGGCCATGGGTTGTGCGGTTCACCAGCGAACCGTAGCCGAAGAAATAGGTATGAAGCATATGCGAAATATCTGTCGGGATTGATGTAAGTCAAACCCCTGATTTCCGATTCATGCCAGAACACCATCGGACCTTGGTGCCAATGGGAGGCCGTCATGCGCGTTACAAAGAGAACCAACATAGCCATGCGGGTGCTGATGTATTGCGCGGCCAATCCCGAACGGCTTGTGACCAAACATGAAATTGCCGAGCGCTGCAACGCCTCTGAGAACCATCTGGCGCAGGTCATCAACCAACTGGCGCAGTTGGGTTTTCTGCACACGCAGCGGGGTCGGAACGGGGGCCTTGAACTGGGCCGTGCCGCGGATCAGATCGTGATCGGCGATGTCTTTCGCGCGCTGGAACAGCCGGTGCCGATTGCCGAATGTTTTGGCGATGTGGACAACACCTGTCCACTGACCGAGGCCTGCCGCCTGCGATCGGCGCTGCACAGGGCCGCCAACGCCTTTTACGAAACGCTGGACCCGATCACGCTGGATTCGCTGGTTTGCGATAATCCCATGTTGCTCAACATCATGGCGCCCGAAGGCTGCACCGAAAATCCCCGCAAGCGGACGCTTGTCAAGGCCGAGGTGATGGACTAGCGTCCGGGCAACTTCGACGGGAGAACCGGGGGCCTGCATGGGTTGCTTCGGTGCCGAAGGCGCAACCGCCCCGGAAACGCTCAGGCCGCAGGGACCGCGAAGAGAACAGACTCTGGAGAGAGGCGCCCATGCGCGTCCGCCGAAGGGATAACGATCTCAGGCGAAAGGACAGAGGGGGCAGTGAAGGTGCGGAACTGGTCCGCGCCGGGACTGCCCGAACGCCGTGTGCTTCGGGGAAAGGAAGCGCATGGCGGACGATGTGACCGAACTCAAGACAACCGTGTTGAACGAATTGCACCACGCGATGGGTGCAAAGATGGTGGGATTCGCCGGATACGAAATGCCGGTGCAGTACAAACCGGGCGTGCTGAAAGAGCATTTGCATTGCCGGGACGCCGCCGGGTTGTTCGACGTCAGCCACATGGGGCAGGTGATCCTGCGCGGCCCGGACGTGGCCGCCGCACTGGAGGCGCTGGTGCCGGTGGATGTGGTCGGGCTGGGTGAGGGCCGTCAGCGGTACGCCCTGTTCACCAATGACGCCGGCGGGATCGAGGATGACCTGATGATCGCCAACCGCGGCGATCACCTTTTCCTTGTCGTCAACGCTGCCTGCAAGGAGGCCGACGTCGCGCGGATGCGCGCGGCGCTGGAGCCGAAGGGGATCACCGTCAAGCTGTTGGAAACCCGCGCGCTGGTGGCGCTGCAGGGCCCAAAGGCCGAGGCGGTTCTTGCCGAGCATTGCCCGTCCATCACCGAGATGAAATTCATGGATGTGGAGACCCTGCCGATTGCCGGGGCGGAATGCTGGGTCTCGCGCTCTGGGTACACAGGCGAGGACGGGTTCGAAATTTCGGTGCCCAATGCCGCCGCCGTCGATCTGGCGAAATCCCTTCTGGCGGACAAGCGGGTCGAGGCGATTGGCCTTGGCGCGCGCGACAGCCTGCGGCTGGAGGCGGGGTTGTGCCTGTATGGCCAGGATCTGGACAGCGGCACAACCCCTGTCGAGGGCGGTCTGAGCTGGGCGATCTCAAAGGCCCGCCGCGCCGATGGCGCGCGGGCGGGCGGCTTTCCCGGGGACACGCATATTCTGGACCAGATGGCGACGGGTGCGGCACGCAAGCGCGTCGGCCTGCGGCCCGAAGGGCGCGCGCCGCTGCGGGCCGGTGTGGTTTTGTTCGACGCCGAAGCGGGCGGGTCGGAAGTGGGCCATGTGACATCGGGTGGCTTTGGTCCCTCTGTCAACGGGCCGGTATCCATGGGATATGTGACAGCGGGTTGCGCCGGAAACGGCACGGCCCTCTGGGGCGAATTGCGCGGCAAGCGCGTGCCGGTGCGGGTGGCCAAGCTGCCCTTTGTCCCGGCAGGATTCAAACGGTGAAACAGGGAGACTGACATGAAATTCACCGAAGAGCATGAATGGCTTGAAATCGAGGACGACCTCGTGATCGTGGGCATTACCGCCCATGCCGCGGAACAGCTGGGCGACATCGTTTTTGTCGAACTGCCCGAGGAAGGCCGCGAAGTGACCAAGGACGAGGAAGTCGTGGTGATCGAATCGGTCAAGGCGGCCTCGGACATCCTGGCGCCGCTGGACGGCGAGATCGTCGAGGTGAACGAGCCGATCGTCGAAGAACCCGGCAAGATCAACGAGGATCCCGAGGGTGAGGCCTGGTTCTTCAAGATGAAGGTCGAGGATCTGTCGGCGCTGGACGACATGATGGACGAGAAAGCCTACAAGGATTTCATTTCCTGAGGGCGGCCGTGGCGGCGGGCCAAGGCCCGCCCTGCGGCGCTTTTCAACCGGGGCGCTGCCGGTCAGCCGGGCGATGGAGGCGCTGCCCCCCATCTACCCGCGGTCGCCCTACTCCGCCGGTATTTTGACCAAGAAGAAGCCCTGACGCGGTTTTTCGATGAGGTTTGCGATGAGCTACGATCCGATCGACTATCTGCCCTATGATTTCGCCAACCGGCGGCATATCGGCCCCTCGCCCGAGGAAATGACGGATATGTTTTCCGTGCTGGGCGTGTCCGGACTGGACCAGCTGATTGACGAGACCGTACCCAGGGCGATCCGGCAGGAGACACCTCTGGACTTCGGCAAGCCGCTCTCGGAGCGCGAACTGATCTACCGCCTGCGCGAGGTGGCGGATCGCAACAAGGTGCTGACCTCGCTCATCGGGCAGGGGTATCACGGCACGGTCACGCCGCCCGCGATTCAACGCAACATCCTTGAGAACCCGGCCTGGTACACGGCCTATACGCCCTATCAGCCGGAGATTTCCCAGGGCCGGCTGGAGGCGTTGCTGAACTTCCAGACCATGGTCTGTGACCTGACCGGGCTGGAGATCGCAAACGCTTCGCTGCTGGATGAGGCGACGGCCTGCGCCGAGGCGATGACCATGGCGCAGCGGGTGGCCAAGTCCAAGGCGAAGGCGTTTTTCGTCGATGAGAACTGCCATCCGCAGAACATCTCGGTGATGAAGACGCGGGCCGAGCCGTTGGGGATCGAAGTGATCGTGGGTGCGCCGGACGATCTGGTCCCCGAGGCGGTGTTTGGCGCGATCTTCCAGTATCCCGGCACCTATGGGCATGTGCGCGACTTGACCGCCGAGATGGAGGCGTTGCACACCGCCAAGGCGATCGGCATCGTCAGTGCCGACCCGATGGCGCTGTGCCTGCTGAAGGAACCGGGCGCGATGGGGGCCGATATTGCCGTCGGCTCGACCCAGCGGTTTGGCGTGCCCGTGGGGTATGGTGGCCCGCACGCCGCCTACATGGCCTGCCGCGACGCCTACAAGCGGGCGATGCCGGGGCGGATCGTGGGGGTTTCCATCGACAGTCATGGCAACAAGGCCTATCGCCTCTCGCTGCAGACGCGCGAGCAGCATATCCGCCGGGAAAAGGCCACGTCGAACGTCTGCACGGCGCAGGCCTTGCTGGCGGTCATGGCGGGCTTTTACGCGGTCTTCCACGGCCCCAAGGGCCTGCGCGCCATCGCGCAGCGCATCCATCGCAAGACCGTGCGGCTGGTCAAGGGGCTGGAGTCGGCGGGGTTCAAGGTGGATCCCTCGGTCTATTTCGATACGATCACCGTGGATGTGGGCCTGTTGCAGCGCGGCGTCCTGCAGGCAGCCGTTCAGCAGGGGCTGAACCTGCGTCGCGTGGGCAAGACCCGCGTCGGCATCACGCTGGACGAACGCACGCGGCCCTCGACGATCGAGGCGGTCTGGCGCGCCTTTGGTCTGGTGAAGACGGACGATCCGGTGGAATCGGAATACCGTCTGCCCGACACGCTGATCCGAACCAGTGCCTATCTTCAGCACGACGTGTTCCACATGAACCGGGCCGAGACCGAGATGATGCGCTATATGCGCCGTCTTGCGGACCGCGACCTTGCGCTGGACCGCGCGATGATCCCGCTGGGCTCCTGCACGATGAAGCTGAACGCGGCGGCAGAGATGATGCCGGTCAGCTGGCGTGAATTTTCGATGATCCATCCCTATGCGCCCAAGGATCAGGCGCAGGGTTACACCCGGATGATCGAGGATCTGAACGCCAAACTGTGCCAGATCACCGGCTATGACGCGATTTCCATGCAGCCCAATTCCGGTGCGCAGGGGGAATACGCCGGACTCCTGACGATCCGGCGCTGGCAGATGGCCCGCGGGCAGGGAGGGCGGAACGTCTGCCTGATCCCGGTCAACGCGCATGGCACCAACCCGGCCTCGGCGCAGATGGTGGGCTGGAAAGTTGTCGCGGTGAAATGTGACGATCAGGGGTCTATCGATCTGGAGGATTTCCGGGCCAAAGCCTCGATGCATTCCGACGCCCTCGCCGCCTGCATGATCACCTATCCGTCGACGCATGGCGTTTTCGAGGAGACGGTCAAGGAAGTCTGCGCGATCACCCATGAGCACGGCGGGCAGGTCTATATCGACGGGGCAAACATGAACGCCATGGTCGGGCTGTCGCGCCCCGGCGATCTGGGAGGCGATGTGAGCCACCTGAACCTGCACAAGACCTTCTGCATTCCGCATGGCGGCGGCGGCCCGGGCATGGGGCCAATCGGGGTCAAACAGCATCTGGTCGAACATCTGCCGGGCGACCCGCAGTCGGCTGAGGGGGGCGCTGTCAGTGCGGCGGCCTTTGGCTCGCCCTCGCTCTTGCCGATCAGCTGGTCCTATTGCCTGATGATGGGCGGCAGCGGCCTGACGCAGGCGACGCGGGTGGCGATCCTGAACGCCAACTACATCGCCAAGCGGCTGGAGGGCGCCTATGACGTGCTCTATCGCGGCAGCAACGGCTGGGTCGCGCATGAATGTATCCTCGACACGCGGCCGTTCGAGAAATCGGCGGGCGTGACGGTCGAGGACATCGCCAAGCGGCTGATGGATGCGGGGTTCCACGCGCCGACGATGAGCTGGCCGGTATCCGGCACGCTGATGGTGGAGCCGACCGAGTCAGAGACCAAGGCCGAGCTGGACCGGTTCTGCGATGCGATGCTGGCGATCCGTGAGGAAATCCGCGCCATCGAGGATGGCACCATGGACCGCGAGGTGAACCCACTGAAGCTGGCTCCGCACACGATGGAGGATCTGGTCAAGGAATGGGACCGGCCCTACACCCGCGAGCAGGGGTGCTTCCCTCCGGGCGCATTCCGGGTGGACAAGTATTGGCCGCCGGTCAACCGGGTCGACAACGTTTACGGGGACCGGCATCTGATCTGCACCTGCCCGCCGATGAGTGACTACGCAGAGGCGGCGGAATAAGGCGACGCGCTGGTCTTTGGGATTGAAACCGCCAAAGGCCAAGAGAGGCACGGAAATACGGGGGCGATGGCCCCCGTTCCTGGCAGAGCGGCGTTTTTCACGTGACTCAGGCGTCGCTGTCGACGGCCAGTTCGCCGGGAAAGGCGTTCTTTTCCGGGGCCGGGGTTTGTTCGGCAGGGGGCGTGTCGACGAGGAAGTCAAAGACCTGCGCGACGCGGTCCCAGGTGTCCTTGTCGCTGGCAGCCAGCAGGAAGCCGGTGGTAGTGTCGCCCTTGTATTCCGATCCGTCCAGCATGGCGACATGACCGCCCGCCTGTCGGGTCACGACAACCCCGGCGGGCTGGTCCCACGCGGTGAGCTTGCCAAAGAGGACAAAATCCACCTCACCCTGCGCCAGTGTGCGGAACTCATGACAGGCGCAGCGCAGCGACCAGACGCGGCTGAATTGCAGCACCGCCTGCGCCGCCTGCGGGCGCTTGGCCTCGGGGATCAGGAACAGCGGGACAAAGCCGTTCAGCTGGTCCAGCGGCTTGTGCTGGTCGTGGTCGGTGGTTACAAACCGGCGGTCGCGGCGCGGCAGTTGCATCTGGGCGGAGTTTTCGCTGTCGGCCCAGACGATGTCATTCAGCACCGGATCATAGAGCAGACCAAAAACCGGACGACCAAAGCGCAGGACAGAGACCATGACGCCGAACAGGGCAAGACCCTTGGCGTAGTTCCATGTGCCGTCGATCGGGTCGATCGTAAAGCAGAGTTCCGCGTCGGCGATCTTGTCGATCAGCTTGGGGTTGGACGAGGCCGCCTCTTCGCCGACGATCAGGGCCGAAGGGAAAAAGCGCTGCAACCCGCGGGTGATCATCGCCTCTGCGGCGGTATCCGCCTCTGTCACGATGTCCTGCGGGCCAGTCTTTTCGCCGATCTGGTGGGTACCGAGTTTGCGAAAGCGCGGCATGATCTCGGCCTTGGCAGCGCGGCGGACAAGGTTGAACAGTTGCGTCCGCTGGGCCGAGGTCAGCGGCGCCGTGATCGGCATCGGCAGGGAATCAGTCATGAAGCATACTCGCTTTTGGCTGTTGGTTGCCAAAGGGTGTAGAGCGCCCGGGGGCGGGGGTGCAAGGTGACAGCCTGTCCGGTCTGCTCACTCTCGCGCGCGCAGGATGCCCGCGGGGCGGGAGGCCAAGGGCCGCCATGCAAAGGCCAGTCCGGCCAGCAGTGTGGACAGAATGCCGCCGCTGACAATGGCCAGCGCATTGGGCCAGATCACCGCGAAATCGGCTTCCATCACATAGGTCATGACGCCCCATGCGCCCGCGATGCCGGCGCCCAGCGCGATGGCCCCCGCCGCCGCGCCCAACAGGCCCGAACGCAGCGCAAAACTTTGCAGGATGCGGCTGCGGCTGGCGCCGAGAGTTTTCAGCACCGCCGCCTCATAGGTGCGGGCGCCCTCGCCTGCCGCCGCCGCTCCGATCAGGACAAGGAACCCGGTCAGCAGGGTCGCCGCCGCGCCCCAGCGGATGGCAGCACCAATGCCGTCCAGCAACTCTGACACCCGGTCGATGGCATCGCGCACGCGGATGGCGGTGATGTTGGGATAGGCATTGGCGAGGTCGCGCAGGATCTGCGCCTCTGCCTGTTCCTCGGCATAGACGGTCGAGATGAAGGTATGCGGCGCACCGGAGAGGGCCGAGGGGTTCATCGTCATGACGAACCCGATCCCGGCGGTCGAGAAATCGACTTCGCGGAACGAGGTGATGGTGGCGGTGATGTCGCGACCAAGGACGTTGACGGTGAGAGTGTCGCCCAGATCAAGGCCCATTTCCTCGGCTTCTTCTGCGGCGAAACTGATCTGCGGCGGGCCGGTGTAATCCTCTGGCCACCACTCGCCTTTGGTGACGGTGGTGCGCGCGTCCGGTTGCGCGGCATAGGTCACGCCACGATCGCCGCGCAGGACCCAGTGTTCGCCCACTGCCTCTGACGCGGGCAGGTCGTTGATCCGGGTGATGATGCCGCGCAGCATCGGCGCGCTGTCGATGCGGCTGACGGCGGGGTCGTTTTCCAGCCGGTCGAGGTAGCCGGGCATCTGGTCCTTCTGGATGTCGACAAAGAAATACGATGGCGCGACCTCCGGCAGGTCGCGCTGAATGGCGGTTTGCAAGTTGCCGTCGATCTGCCCGATGGCCGACAGCACGGTCAGGCCAAGGCCCAGGGACAGCACCACCGATCCGGCGCTTTCCCGCGGGCCGCCTATCGCCCCCAGCGCCCAGCGCAGGGCAGGGCGGCCACGGGCGGCGCGGGTGCCATGCCGGGCGATCCAGCGCAGCACCCATGCGGCACCCAGCAGCGTCAGCAGCGCCCCGGCGATTCCGCCCGCGATCCAGAGCGTCAGCATCGCGCGCCCGGAAAACAGCATGGCCGATCCGGTCAGCAACCCGGTCAGGATCAGCGTGGCGATGACATAGCGCCACCCGGGCAGCAGGCGCGCGCTGTCCAAGGCGTCGCGGAACAGGGTTGCGGCGCGCACTTCCTCGGCACGGGCTAACGGCCAGAGGGTGAACAGCAGCGCGGTCAGCGTCCCGTACAGGGCCGCCTCGGCCAGGGGGCGAGGGTGCAGGGTGAATATCGCGGGCACCGGCAGCGCATCGGCGATCAGCGGCGCAAACAGCATCGGCACCAGCGCGCCAAGGATCAGGCCAAGTGTGATGCCGATCAGGCTGAGCACGCCGATCTGGATGAAATAGGTCTGAAAGATGATGGCGCGGGTCGCGCCAAGGGTGCGCAGGGTGGCGATGACGCTGGTCTTGCGCGCAAGGTAGGCGCGGACCGCCGCAGAGACGCCGATCCCGCCCACCGCCAGCCCGGACAGCCCGACGAGGACAAGGAAGCTGCCCAACCGTTCGACAAATCGCGCGATGCCCGGCGCGCCGTTGCGACTGTCGCGCCAGCGGAGTCCGTGATCCTCGTAGCGGGTCAGGGCGTCCTCGCGCAGTGTGTCGAGGTCGCTGCTTGCGGGCAGGAGCAGGCGGTATTCGGTCTCGAACAGCGATCCCTGCCCCAGCAGGCCCGAGTCTTTCAGGTCTTCGGTTCGGACAATGGTGCGCGGGCCAAGGCCGAACCCGTCACCGGCGTCATCCGGTTCGGTCTGAATGGTGGCGCGCAGTGTGAAATCCTGCGTGCCAAGGCGAAAACCGTCGCCCGGCTTCAGTCCCAGCCTGTCGGCGAGGACCGGGGCCAAGACCGCGCCGGCGTCCGCCAGCGCCTCGGACAGAGGCATCGGCGGATCAAGGACCATCTCGCCCAGCAGGGGATAGGCCGCATCGACGGATTTCACCTGCGTCAGCCCGCGTTCGGTTTCGCCGTTGCGGGTGACAGTGACCATCGACCGGAAATCTGTGACCTCGGAAACCTCGGCGGCGATGCTGTCCAGCCATGCCCGCTCTTCCCCGGTGGCAAAACGATAGGTGAATTCCGCCTGCGCGTCACCGCCCAGCAGCACCGCGCCCTGATCCTGCAGCCCCGCCTGAATGGCCGAGCGGACAGAGCCGACACCGGCGATGGCAGCCACACCCAGCGCAAGGCAGGCCAGAAAGATGCGGAACCCGCGCAGGCCGCCGCGCAGCTCGCGCCGGGCAAAACGCGCCGAGGTGGACAGGCTCATTCTGCGGCCTTCAATTCGGTTGAGGCGATCTCTCCGTCATGCAGATGCACCACGCGGTCGCAGCGCGCGGCAAGGTCGGGGGCGTGGGTCACCAGCACCAGAGTCGCGCCGTGTTCGCGCGACAGACCGAAGAGCAGATCAACGATGGCGGCCCCGTTGGCCCCGTCGAGGTTGCCGGTGGGTTCGTCCGCCAAGAGGATGTCCGGCTCCTGCACCAGGGCGCGCGCCAGCGCGACGCGTTGCTGTTCCCCGCCTGACAGTTGTGCCGGGTAATGGTCCGCGCGAGGGTCAAGGCCCACCTTGGCCAGCATGGCGCGCGCCCGATCAAAGGCCTTGCGCTCCCCTGCCAGTTCCAGCGGCGTGGCGACGTTTTCCAGCGCCGTCATTGTCGGGATCAGGTGAAAGGACTGAAAGACGACACCCATGTGATCGCGCCGGAATCGCGCCAGCGCATCCTCATCCATTGCCGTCAAGTCATGGCCCAGCGCGCGAACGCTGCCGGCCGTGGCCCGTTCAAGTCCGCCCATGATCATCAGGAGCGAGGATTTACCGGACCCAGATGGCCCGACCAGACCAAGCGTCTCTCCCTTTGTCACATCCAGCGTGATTCCATGCAGGATTTCCACCGGACCGGCATTGCCCCTGAGGCTGAGGGTGACATCTTGGAGTGACAGGACGGCATCAGACAAAAGGATTCTCCGGCAATGGGACATTGGGTCAGATATGGGCTTCGGTTGGTGCGCAGCAAGGCATTGGCGGTTCTGCTTTTGCTCTGGGCCACTGTGGCGCAGGCCGACCGGGTGCATTTGTTGGCGCTTGGCGACAGCCTGACACAGGGTTACGGCCTGTTGGAGCAGGATGGATTCGTGCCGCAACTGCGGGCCTGGCTGGCCGAGCGCGGCCATGACGTGCGGATCGTGAACGCGGGAGTGTCCGGAGATACGACGGCGGGCGGGCTGGTGCGGGTCGAGTGGTCCTTGACGCCGGAGATTCAGGGAATGATCGTCGCGCTGGGCGGCAATGACCTGCTGCGCGGGATCGACCCGGCGGTTTCGCGTGCCAATGTCGAAGGTATCCTGAAAGTGGCCGAGGCGCGCGGGCTGGAGGTGCTGCTGATCGGGATGCAGGCGCCGGGGAATTACGGACCAGAGTACAAGGCGGATTTTGACGCGCTCTACCCGGAATTGGCCGATGCCTATGGGACGCTCTATCTGGACAGCTTTTTTGCCGGGCTGATGGCGAACGGAGAAGTGCCGGAGTCCCTCGGCGCATTCATGCAGTCCGATGGCATTCACCCGAACGCAGAGGGTGTGGCGCGAATCATTTCTGTAGTGGGTCCCAGGGTGGAGGCATTGATCACGCGGATCAGTGACTGACGGCCCGGTTATTGGGTCAGGCGCTGAGCCTGTCGGCTGGCGTCTGCATGGCCAACATTCCCGCAATGATAAGGGCCATTCCCACAACAATGCTCAACGAGAGGTAGAGCCCAAAGGCAGCAAGCGGCGTGTACGAAAAGAATAACCAGCAGGTCAGACCGCTGACCATGCCGAATACACTCGACACCAGAAACGAAAAGACAGCCATTGCACCCTCCATCTTGGGGCACATTAAGGCGCTATTTCCTAACAAAGGCTTAAGCTCCGAAGGGGTAAGACTGGGCGATTGAGTAGCATTGTCATGATCCACTCATCGCACGCCACGCAAATCCGGGCAAGCGCGCTGTCATCTTGCGCATCAGTGGCCCATAATCCGTCTCACCGGCGATCAACTTGAGATAGTCACCTCGCAGAGTGCGCGATTTCTGGAAACTGCGGATGAAAGCCGGGCGCAGGCTTTCCCGAAACATCAGGTTGCGCAGGAGACGGGCGTGGCGCAACCCGCGATGAATCGGTTGCAGCGCGCGTGTATAGGCGACAAGGGCGGTTTCGGGTTGGCCGGAGCGAAGCGCCATGATCGCCGCTTCGGCGGCGCGCGCCCCGCTGTCCAGCGCATGGGCGATTCCCTCACCGGTGATCGGATCGACCAGACCGGCGGCATCCCCGGCCAGCAGGATATTCCCCTTGCCCGGAATACGGCGGAAATCGCCGAATGGCAGGAACTGACCTTTCACCTTCAGCGGCTCACCCACGTCCAGCATCATCATGTACCGGCGCAGGGAGGCCTTCATGTCGGCATTGCGGGCCTGCACGCCCCCGACACCAATGGTGGTGCCCTGCGGCTTGGGGAATTGCCAGCCATAGCCCCAGTCCGCCGCGCCAAAATCGATTCGCAGCGGGCGGTCCGGTGCGGCACCGGGCAGTTCCACCTCCAGCGCGAATCCGATGGTCCGCGGGTCAAATGCCTGTCCAAAAAGTTGTCTGGCGGCAGGGCTGTTCACCCCGTCAGCAGCAATCAATAGCGGTGCTTCCAGCCTCAGGTCCGGGAAATCGAGCGCGGGATGCGCGGGGTCCAGGTTGCCCGTGCGCCCGGTGAAATCCAGCGCCCCGGCGGCAAGAGCGGCGCGCACCAGCGCCTCGTCCAGTTGGAACCGCATCCCGAGATGCAGCGGAGGGGCATCGTGGCTGGTGCCAAGGTCCCGCCCGAAGGCATGGAAGGTAAAGCTGTTGCGCTGTTCCAGCGGCACGTCCGGCAGGTCCGCGCCAAAGATGCGGCGGTAGTGGCTGATCGCGCGGCCGGTGATGCCGCCGCCGCACAGCTTGTTGCGGGGAAAGCGCGCCTTGTCGACCAGTGCGACGCGCAACCCGGCCATCGCGGCGGTCATTGCTGCCGCGGCGCCGGCGGGACCGGCGCCGAGAACGATCAGGTCAAGGCGCTCTGTCCGGCGCGCCGCGCCTGTGCTCACAGAACGGTGACTTTGGTGCCCATCGGCACACGATCATAAAGGTCGATCACATGGTCGTTGATCATGCGGATGCAGCCGTTGGACACCGACCGCCCGATGGATCGCGGCGAGGTGGTGCCGTGAATACGGAAGAAGGTGTCCCGCCCGTTCTGGAACAGGTAGAGCGCCCGGGCGCCCAGCGGGTTGCTCGGGCCGCCCGGCTGAACATAGTCGTTGTCGACGAACTTGGAGTAGGTATTCGGCTCTCGCTCGATCATCTCGTTGGTCGGACGCCACGTCGGCCATTTCTTCTTGGCCTGAATGCTTGCGCTCCCGGTGAATTCCAGACCGGCGCGGCCCACGCCAACGCCATAGCGACGCGCCTGTCCCGGGGCGTCCACGAAATACAGGAAATGCGCGCGCGGCAGGATAAGGATCTGACCGGGCGCGAGGTCCTTTTTCATACGGACGCTCTGTGGCCGATAGATCGGGTCCAGTGTGAAAGCAAGCGCAGGCATCGGCAGCGCGGAAGCGGTGGCAGCTGCGGCAGCGCTGGCAACGAATGTACGGCGGTTCATCATGGCAGACCCCTCAAACTCGGTAGTGCGATCATGGATGTCGTTCAAGACTGGCGAAAAATCAATGCCGCCATACCTGACCTTAGCGTCAACTTGCCGTGTTTGCGGTGCCATAGCCATTCGATTGTGGCCGAAGGGTCACTCCTTGGGCACGTTGGCATTACGCCCGGCGAGAATCACCGAGGTCAGATAGGCCGCCTGCGGGGTCATCCCGGCCATGATGGCTGCGGCAGCATCGGGTCTCATCCGTGCCAGGAAACCTGCGGCAAATTCGGGGTCCATTTCCTCGAACAGTGCCGCGGCTCGTTTCGGTTTCATGTTGGCGTAGACATCGGTCAGCTTGGCGATGTCGTCCTCTGCCGCCGTGCGGGCCAGTGCCAGTGTCGACTTCAGGCTGGCCTCCGCCTCCTCCAGCGCCTGCATCTTGCGTGTGATTTCCTCTTCGGCCACGGCGAGCGCCTGCATCCGGATGTCGATGGCGGTTTCGCGTTCCCGAATCCGGGCTTCGCGCGCGTTCAGCGCGGCGACCAGAGGTTCGAGATCGGCTTCAGCCACGAGAATCGGCGCGGCTCCGGTCCCCTTACCCGGATCATGTGCGACAACCGGTGCCCGTTTGACTGCGGGATCGGGGCTGGCATCCGCCAGCGGCCCCTCCCGCGCGATTGCTTCGCTGGCCCCCACCGCAAGGCGCAGGAGGCCCGAGGTCACGAGGAGCGCGCAGATTGCCGCAAGCGCGCCGCGAGACTTGCGCCGGGGACCACGCTTGCCGGCTTTTGCGGCCTTGGCCGGGGGTTTGGCTTTGGGCTTGGCCATTTTCAGTCCTCACTTTCCGTCAGGAGGTTTGCAAGGTCCGCTGGTCAGTTGCGCGGGTGGCGCACGAACAGGTTTTCCCGGGTTTCCGGCTGCGGCGGCGTGCTGTTTTGCGGCAGGTCATGCATCGAGGCCACCAGCAGCTCGAGTCTGCGGGCCACATCCTCTGCCCGGTCGGTCAGTTCCGACAGCGACTTGTTCGATTCGCCAGCACTTTTCTGCGCGCCGTTGAGGGTGCGCGTCAGATCATCGACCTGTGCGGACAGCACGGCCACTGCGCCCCCTACGCCATTTTCCAGATCGGTGAAGCGCGACAGGCGGCGCGCCAGAATGAAACAGTAAAATCCGGCGCCAAGGGCACCGGCCACCAACAGGATATCTGCAATAACTTCCATACCCGTCTCCCTCAGTTCAGTACGAATTCAAGCACGAGGAGGTCACGCACCCGGCCCTCTCCGGCCACAAGTTTGACCCGTCGCAGCATCTGGCCGCGCAGTTTTATCAATGCGCCCTGCGCTTCGAGGTCACGTGCCTCCAGCGCGCGCAGGTAACTGTTCAGCACGTCCTGCACACGCGGCAGGATCCCCTCGACCTCGGCCCGGTATTCCGAGGGCACCTCAAGGCTGGCGCGGAAACGCAGGTGTTGGGATTGCGCATTGGGGCCAAGCGAGATCAGCACCGGCGGCACCTCGACAAAGGCGACATCCGGCAGCGCCCTGGTTTCCACATGGGGATCGCCGGGGTCGGCAGCTGCATGGCCCCCGTGATCGGCGTCTTTGCCGCCGCCCCCGAGTCCCAACAGCCCGGACTGAGCGGCATAGAAGCCGCCGCCGCCCCCGGCAAGCGCCAGCACGACCCCTATGATCAAGGGCAGCTTTGACGGTTTCTTAACCTCGACCTCTTCGTCATCGACGGTGGCATCAGACATTCGTAACCTCTTCGTTGACGTGGCCTCGTTATAAGAAAAAGGGGCTAACTGATTGTTAAGGCGAATGCGTCAACCTCTGGACAACCGAACAGAATGTTTGGAGCGGAGGTCGGTCTTGAACCAAGTTCTTTCCAGTTGGAACGCCCTGGGCGGGCGGCAACGCATGATTGTCATCGGGGCCACGCTTGTGGTCATGTTGGCGGTTCTCGGCCTGACGCGACTGGCGTCGGCCCCCAATCTGGCCTTGCTGTACGCGGGCCTCGAAAACGGCGCTGCGGGCGATGTGGTCAAGGCGCTGGAGGCGCGCGGCGTGCCTTATGAGGTCCGCGGCGGGGCGATTTTTGTCCCCGAGGCGGACCGCGACGCGCTGCGACTCACCCTTGCCAGCGAGGGGCTGCCTGCCAATGGCGGTCAGGGGTATGAATTGCTGGACGGGCTGTCTGGCTTTGGCACCACCAGCCAGATGTTTGACGCTGCCTACTGGCGCGCGAAAGAGGGCGAACTGGCCCGCACCATCATCTCCAATCCCCTGATCACCAGCGCGCGGGTGCATATCGCCAATTCCAGCGCGAATCCCTTTCAACGGGACGTGACGCCATCTGCCTCGATCTCTGTCACCACGACGGGGGCGGTGATCAACGCCAGCCAGGCGCGGGCGCTGAAATTCCTTGTCGCTTCGGCGGTTCCGGGTCTGGTCGCGGAAAACGTCGCGGTGATTGATGGCAAGGGCGGGTTGATCGGTGCCGAGGAAGACCCCGGCAGCGGGCTGACCGCCGATGACAAGGCGCTGATGCTGCGCGACCGGGTTCAGCGCCTGATGGAGGCGCGAGTCGGCGCGGGCAACGCGGTGGTCGAGGTCAGCGTCGATACCATCACCGAAAGCGAGTTGATTCGCGAACGCAGCTTTGATCCCGAAGGGCGCGTGATTATCTCGACCGATACCGAGGAACGCACCGACAAGTCGGAAAATCTCGGTGGCGGGGGGGACGTGACCGTGGCGTCGAACCTGCCGGACGGGGGCGCGGCGGACGGGCCTGACCAATCCTCGACTTCCAAGGTCGAATCGCGCGAGCGGGTGAATTTCGAAGTTTCGGAAACCACGCGGGAAATCACTCGCCAGCCCGGAGCGATCAAACGTCTGACCGTTGCGGTTCTGGTCAATGGCAGCTTTGAGACCGCCGCCGACGGCACACAGCAATTTGTGCCCCTGCCCGAGAGCGAGCTGGAGGCGCTGCGCGATCTGGTCGCCTCGGCCGTCGGTTTCGACGAAACGCGCGGCGACCAGATCACCCTGCGGTCGATGCCGTTTGAACGGCCCGAAGGGCTGGGCACCGGCCCGGTCGAACCGGGACTGTTCACCGGGTCCATCGACACGATGCGGCTGATCCAGATGGGGGTTCTGGCGGTAGTCGCCCTGATCCTCGGCCTTTTCGTGCTGCGCCCGATCCTGTCGCGTGGCAGTGGCGAGATGGCCAGTGCCGGGGCACTGCCTGCGCCCGGCCGCGCGCCCGAGGGGGCAGACGGTGTTGCCTTGCAGGGTGAAATCGAACCTGCGGGCGGATTCGACAACCTGCCGGTCCTCGCGGATGGACCGGACTTCGGCGGCATGGGGATGGTCGATTTCGACACCCCTGCAGAGGAAGACCCGGTCGACCGGCTCCGCAATCTGATCGCCGAGCGCAAGACCGAGACCGTTGAAATCCTGCGCAGCTGGCTTGAGGAAGACAAGGAGGACGCCACATGACCCTCCTTGCGGACCTCCTCGAAGACTTCGGCTCCGTCTACCCGGTGGGACCTGCAGCGCTCTCCCAACCTGTCGAACCGGCGTTCAGCGAGGCCGAACTGGAAGGCAAGAAGCTGGAGGCATTCGAAAAGGGCTATCGCGCCGGGTGGGACGATTCGGTCAAGGCGCTGTCCGATGACCGGACCCGGATTTCCAGCGCCTTCGGCCAGCACCTGCAGGACCTCAGCTTTTCCTACCACGAGGCCTATACGCAGGTGATGAACGCGGTGACCCCGTTGCTGGACGAGATGGTCGCCTCGCTGTTGCCGGAAATGGCACGGGCGACGCTGGGCCATCACATCGTCGAGCAACTACAGGCCATGAGCCGCGAGATCGGCCGGATGGAGGTCGTCATCGCGGTCGCCCCGGGCAAGGTCGATGCGGTCACCCCTTTGCTCGAGGCGGATTTCGGGTTTCCGATCCAGCTGATGCCGGACGACACTCTGTCCGAGGGACAGGCCGATATCCGCTTTGGCCAGACCGAACGCCAGATTGATCTCAGCGACCTGATCGCCTCGGTCACCGAGGCGGTCGAAGGCTTTGCCCACGACAACCGGAGGAAGATGAACAATGGATAGCGCGCAGACCGCAGGCCGCGGCGAAGGCGGAACACCCTTCACCTCGGTCCCGATCGAGATCACCGTGTCGGTTGGACGCGCGCGTCCGCTGGTGCGGGAGTTGCTGCAACTGAACGAGGGATCCGTGCTGACGCTGGACAAGCAGCTGGACGACCCGGTCGAGCTGTATGTAGGCGAAAAGCTGATCGGTATCGGCGTGTTGGAGGTGGTCGAGGGCGAAGGTCCGGGGCAGCTTGCCGTGCGGATCACCGAAGTGGTCGACCTGCAGTCACCGGCCTGACGCATGCGCGTTTTCCTGACGGTCCTTGGCCTGTGCCTGCTCTTGCCGGGCGCGGTCGCGGCACAGTCCATCGCCATCGACATGGGCGAAGGCGGCTCGATCTCGGCCACCTCGATCCAGTTGATCCTGATGATCACGCTGCTGAGCCTCGCGCCCGGCATCGCGATCATGGTGACCTGTTTTCCCTTCATGGTGACGGTTCTGGCGATCCTGCGGCAGGCCGTGGGCCTGCAGCAGTCGCCGCCCAACATGCTGATCGTCAGCCTTGCGCTGTTCCTGACCTACTTCGTGATGGAGCCGGTCTTTACCGAGGCCTGGACCAGCGGCGTACAGCCCCTGCTGGATGAGCAGATCGAGGTCGAAGAGGCGGCCCGGCTGACAATCGAGCCGTTCCGGGGCTTCATGGCTGGCCGGGTCGATCCCGATACCTATCACGCCATGGCAGAGCTGCGCCCGGACGCGGCAGAGACGGAACTGTCGCCGGAGTCGCCACTTTCGGTGCTGGTGCCCAGTTTCATGCTCTCTGAAATCGCGCGGGCCTTTCAGGTCGGTTTTCTGATCTTTCTGCCGTTCCTGATCATCGATCTTGTCGTGGCTGCCGTGCTGATGTCGATGGGCATGATGATGGTGCCACCGGCCATCGTGTCGCTGCCGTTCAAGCTGGCTTTTTTCGTGCTGGCCGATGGCTGGGCGCTGCTCGCCGGCAGTCTGGTGCGGGGTTACTTCTAGCGGGCATCATGGTTAATGCGTTGACCTCGAACCATATTTCAGAGTTGCCGGGTTGCCGAATGGCTTGCGATCCGGGCGACCGCCTGCCGCATCTCCCCTGACCGGACAACGCGGCGCATGGCGCCCGGCCCGCTAGTCGGTGTCGTCTGCCACATCTGCGTGCAAATGCCGTTCCCCGCGTGCGCGGGCGAGGGCCATCTGCTTTTGCCGCTCGCGAAAGCGTGCCTTGTCTTCCTCCGAGGTCTCTTCACTGCATAGGTGACAGGACACGCCCTGTTCAAACTCGGGGCGGTCCCGGTCCGCGGGCAGAATCGGGCGGCGGCAGGCGTGACACAGGTCGTGCGGACCCTCGCGCAGCCCGTGTTCCACGGACACCCGCCCGTCGAAGACAAAGCACGATCCCTGCCACGTGCTGTCCTGTTCCGGCACATCCTCCAGGTATTTCAGGATGCCACCCTTGAGGTGATAGACATCCTCGATCCCCTGACTGAGCAGGTAGTTGGTGGATTTCTCGCAGCGGATGCCGCCGGTGCAGAACATCGCAATGCGCTTGTTGTGAAAGCGATCCTTGTTCGCCTGCCACCACGCGGGAAAGTCGCGAAAGCTGTCGGTCTGCGGGTCCACAGCGCCTTCGAAGGTGCCGATGGCGACCTCATAGTCATTGCGGGTGTCGATCACCGCCACATCGGGAGAGCGGATCAAGTCATTCCAATCCTCGGGCGCGACGTAATGGCCGACACTGGCGCGCGGGTCCACGTCCGGCTGGCCCATGGTCACGATTTCTTTTTTCAACCGCACTTTCATCCGCGCAAAGGGGCGTTCCGCGGCGGTCGACAACTTCCATTCCAGATCGGCGCATCCGGGCAAGGCGCGGATATGCGCCAGAACCGCGTCGATCCCGGAGGCGGGTCCGGCCACGGTGCCGTTGATCCCCTCATGCGCCAGCAGCAGCGTGCCGGTGACCGTCTGCGCGCGGCAGAGGTCCAGCAACGGCGCACGCAGGGCGGCGGGGTGGTCGAAGCGGGTGAAGTGATACAAGGCGCAGACGGTGAACATGGGCTTTCGATACGAGGACGGCGGCCATCGGTCCAGCAGCTATTCTGCCGCAATGGCAAGGCCGTGCACAACGGCGGTGAACACCTCGCTGTCCACCGGCTGCGCATCGGGCAGGGCGCGGGCCATGGCCTGACGGACCGCGGCCAACAGGCTGGAGCCGCCGACAAAGACCACCTGATCAACGCTGTCCGGCGGACATCCGGCGTCGTGGATCGTGTCCAGCGCGCAGGTTGCGATCTCTTCCCCGTGCCGATCCAGCGCGGACCTGAGAGCGGCGTTCGGCAGGGTCACGTTGAGCCCCCGCTCGACGACTTCCAGTGCGATGGTTCCGGAATCCGCCCCGTTGGCGGCGATCTTTCCCGCCTCCACCGCGTAGGCAATGTCATGACCCAGGTGGGATTCGAGCACATCGGCCAGCCGTTCGAACAGGTGCGGCTCAGACGCGAGCCGGATCCAGCGCTGCACTTCGCGCAGCAACGCGCCATCGTAGACAAAGGGGATCTTTTCCCAACTGGCGAGGTCGTGGAACAGGGCGCGGGGGGCGGCGTGGGTCTTGGCCCCCATTTCCGCGCCGATCTGAGCGCCATAACCCAAAAGCGGCATGGCGTGCGCGAGGCTGAGCACCTTGTCGAAATCGGTGCCGCCCAGCCGGATGCCGCCGCTGGCCAGCACCTGCGTCTGCCCGCCCTTGCGGTCACACAGGGTAAAGTCCGAGGTGCCGCCGCCGATATCGACGATCAGCATCCGCCCCGCACCGTCCACGGCCAGGGCCGCGGCCTCTGGTTCGGGCAGGAAATCGACGGACCGGAACCCGGCAAGACGGTAGGCCTCTGTCAGATCTTGCAGCGCCTGCGCATCGCGTTCGACCGAGGCGGAGTGAAACCGCACCGGGCGACCCGACAGGGCGGTGTCGAATGTCAGGCCGGTATGCGCCTCGGCCCGGGTGCGGATTTCGGTCAGGAACCGGGCGATGACCTCGATCAGGGTCAGGCGTTCGTTCAGCAACCGGCGGGGTTCACGTGCCAGCGGTGTGCCAAGGATGCTTTTCAGCGCACGCATGAACCGCCCCTCTGCGCCGTCCATCATCGCACGGGCCGCTGCACTGCCATAGACATAGCGGCGGTCCGCGAAATCGACGAAAACCGCCGTCGGCAGCGTCTGCATTCCCGGCTCCAGCGGGATCGCATAGGGCCGCCCACCGGCCATGACCGCCGCGCCCGTGTTGGACGTGCCGAAATCCACGCCTAGCCGTGCCATATCGCAAGTCTCCTGTCTGGAAGGGCGGCGATCTAACAGGGTGCGCGCGGCATTTCAATTCCGAAATGCCGCCACTATGCTCCCCCGTAGACAAGGAGATGACCGGATGCAGGCGCTTATCGTGATCGACGTTCAGAATGACTTTTGCCCCGGCGGCGCGCTGGCGGTGGAGGGCGGCGATGAGATCGTCCAGCCGATCAACGCGTTGATGGCGGAATTCGAGGCGGTGGTGCTGACACAGGACTGGCACCCGGCGGGGCATAGCTCGTTTGCTTCCACGCATGAGGGCAAGTCGCCGTTTGAGCTGATCGAGATGCCCTATGGGCCGCAGGTCCTCTGGCCGGATCACTGCATTCAGGGCTCGCCCGGCGCCAATTTCCACATGGAACTGGAGGTGGACCGGGCTGACCTGATCATCCGCAAGGGCTATGACCCGGCCATCGACAGCTATTCGGCGTTTTTCGAGAACGACCACAAGACGCCGACCGGGTTGGAGGGGTATCTGCGCACGCGCGGAATCGACACTTTGACGATGGTCGGGCTGGCGACGGATTTTTGCGTAAATTTTTCGGCGGTGGACGCGGCGAAGCTGGGGTTCAAGGTGACCGTTCGGCAGGATCTGTGCCGGGCGATCGACCTTGACGGATCGCTGAAGGCGGCGCTGGCCGGGATGCAGGAGGCGGGGGTTGCGCTTGCGTGATCACCCCGCATCCGGTTTATCCTGATCTTGCACGCGACGGAGGGCCAGATGGTCGATATTGCTACCCGGGTCTGGAACCACAAGTGGAAGATCGACCCGATCGTTCGGTCCCTGATCGACACAGATTTCTACAAGCTGCTGATGTGTCAGTCTGTTTTCCGCAACAAACGCGACACGCAGGTGACCTTTTCGCTGATCAACCGGTCAAAGCACGTGCCCCTGGCCCGGCTGATCGACGAAGGCGAATTGCGGGAACAACTGGATCACATCCGGTCCCTGTCATTGGCGCGCGGCGAAAGCACCTGGCTGCGCGGCAACACATTTTACGGCAAACGGCAGATGTTCCGCTCGGACTTCATGCAGTGGTTCGAGAACCTGCAACTGCCGCCCTACCACCTGGAGCGGGTCGGCGATCAGTATGAACTGACCTTCGAGGGCAACTGGCCCGAGGTCATGCTGTGGGAAATTCCCGCGCTGGCGGTGCTGATGGAATTGCGCGGTCGTGCGGTCCTGCACGACATGGGTCGGTTCGAATTGCAGGTGCTGTATGCGCGCGCAATGACCAAGCTGTGGGAAAAGGTGGAATACCTGCGGCAGGTGCCGGACTTGCGGATCGCGGATTTCGGGACGCGGCGGCGGCATTCCTTTCTCTGGCAGGACTGGTGCGTGCAGGCGATGTTGGAGGGGCTGGGCGGCAGCTTTGTCGGGACGTCGAACTGCCTGATTGCCAAGAACCGCGACCTTGAGGCCATCGGCACCAATGCGCACGAGTTGCCGATGGTTTACGCGGCCCTGGCCGAGGGGGATGAGGCGCTGGCGCAGGCGCCTTACGACGTCCTGAAGGATTGGCAGGACGAACATGAGGGTAACCTGCGCATCATCCTGCCCGACACCTATGGCACCGAAGGGTTCCTGCAACACGCACCGGACTGGCTGGCCGGCTGGACCGGCATCCGCATCGATTCCGGCGATCCCGCGACCGGGGCAGAAGTGGCCATCAACTGGTGGAAAAGCCGGGGCGAAGACCCACGTGACAAGCTGGTGATCTTCTCCGACGGACTGGATGAGACCAAGATTCTGGAACTGTTCCACCAGTTCAAGGGCCGGGTGCGGGTGTCCTTTGGTTGGGGCACGCTCTTGACCAATGACTTCCGCGGGTTGACGCAGGATGACCGGCTTGCGCCGTTCTCTCTGGTTTGCAAGGCGGTCAGCGCAAATGGCAAATCCACGGTCAAGCTGTCGGACAATCCGAACAAGGCAATGGGCTCCAAGGACCAGATCACCCGATACAAGCGTGTGTTCGGCGTGGGGGAGCAGGAGGCGATGGAGGTCGTCGTCTGAGCCGCAGACAGTCTTGGCTCGGCCAGCGTGACTGAATTGAAACCAGCCGCGCTGATCGAGCCAAGCGCATGACGATCCGGGTCAAGATGCACCAGACGCCGATCCTTGGAAGTTTGCTGCATCTCGGACCGGATGGCTGTCCGATACCTGTCCGGCGGGCTTCTGGCAGCCATCCGGCCGGACTCTGGAACCTGGCAGTTGCGGGCCGCAACGTTCAACTCGGCGGCGCTGTCGTTGAGATTGGCGGCGCAGTCCGGCGTCAGTTGCCGCCTTTTGCGATGCGCAGGGTTCTGGACAGGTCATTGCCGGCCCGAAACACTTGCCCGGCGGACAGCTTGCTGAGTTCCGCCAACTGATCCGCGTCTGCTGCCCCAAGGGCCACGGTGTGGATGGGGATGTCCTTGGTGTAGGGCGTTTCCGCGATATGCGCGAGCAGGGGGATGCGGTTCTCTGTATCCGAGGCCCCGGCGGTCACGACAATGAACGCGGGCCGGTAGTCGGCCAGGGTGCCGTCCTCGGCATAGGGCCGGACCGCCTCGAACGCCTCGTAGAGGGCATAATAGAGATCCGTTCCGCCGTCCGCCTCCAGCGTGGTGACAAAGCTTTTGGCGCGCTCGGTGGCGGTTGGATTGCCGCCTTCGATGATGATTGGATCAAGGATGTTGTGGTTGAAGGGCAGCAGGATGGTCACGTCCCGGCTGTCCGATTGCAGAGCGGTCCCATTTGCGCCGGGGGCGGCGAACAGCGCGTCGGCAGAGGCCTTGAGTTCCTGCATCGGGGCGCCGTCCATTGTGTCCGACACATCCATGACCCAGACCGTCAGCGCGGGTTTGCGCAGGTCGTTCTGGTAAAGTTGCAGGGCCTCTCGGATCACCGGGACAGAAGGCGTGGCGATGGGCGTGAACCGGGCGGCGGCGTCGATACCCCAATTCGGGTTCCACAAGGTCTTGTCTGCGGTCTCGGCATCCGGCCCCTCTGGCCCGGCTCGGTTTCCCGATGCGACAAGCTGGTTCTGCACCTCTGCCGAGGCTAGGAAGCCTTGCAGGTCGAGGAACTTTGCTTCCTTGGCCTCATCCCCCTTGGGAATGAATCCCAACGGGCTGTCGGTCAGGGACAGGCCATCCGCCGGGTAAATGGCATAGAGCGGCTCATCGCCCTGGGCGACCAGTCTCTGACTGGTCTGGATCACCTGTGCCTCTGTCGTGAACATGGCGTCAAAGGCGCTGTAATTCCCGACAAAGGCATCGGCCAGCCCCTCGGCAGAGCCGGGCGCGCGATCGACCTGCGCCAGCAGGGCGCGCATGGAGTCCAGCAGGGCGTCCTTTGTCAGGTCTTCCGGTGTCAGCGTTTCGGGGTTGTCCGAAAAGGCGCGCAGCAGGTTGAGGTAGGCCACGGCCCCCGGTCCGGATCGGGGGGGCGCGGGCATGGTCAGGCGAAACTCCTGATCCTTGGCCGCATCGGCGATTTCCGACAGGGTGATGTCCGTCCGGCCAATCCATCCCAGCCCGATCACCGTGGACATGCGCAGCCCGAGGATTACAGGGGAGCGATAGACAGAGGCTTGATGCTGCACGACCTCACCCGCATCGCCGAGCCCGATCCACAGGGAACTGTCGGGCCAGACCGCGTCAAACTCCGTCTCGGTTGCCTTGGACAGGGCCTGTGAAATCTCGGACGAGTCGAGCCAGGTGATCCGGACATCGGCCTTGTTGTCCTCGGCCCAGTCGGTGATCAGAGGCGCGACTGCGCGATGCTCCGGGGCGGCGGCGATGTGCAGGGCGATGCGCGGGGCGAAAACCCCGAAATGGATCATCAGGAGAAATACCAGAATGACGTTGAGGGCGATGAATATGGCAAACAGCGTTCTCATAAAGCGACTCCGGAAATACTGGTGGCGCAAGCGTAACTTGAACGACGTGGAATGGAACCCGTTTGTGCCTTTTCTAAGTGGGGGCACGGCGTTATGCACAGGTGGCCTCAGGAGGACCGAATGACAGCGATCAAGCCACAGCCGGGTATCATGGATATTGCGCTCTATCAGGGCGGCAAGGCGCATGTGGAGGGTGTGACCAACGTGGTCAAACTGAGCTCGAACGAGAACCCGTTCGGGCCGAGCCCTGCCGCGCAGGAAGCGGTCAAACGCTCCCTGCTTGGGCTGCATCGCTATCCATCGACCGATCACGCAGGCCTGCGCAGCGCAATTGCCGAGGTCTACGGTCTCGACATGGAGCGGATCATCTGCGGCGTCGGGTCGGATGAGATCATCACTTTTCTCTGTCAGGCTTATGCCGGACCGGGGACAGAGGTGCTGTTCACCGAGCACGGGTTTTCCATGTACCGCATCAGCGCGCTGGCCGCCGGGGCCACCCCGGTCGAGGTGAAAGAGCGGGAGCGGGTGACGGATGTGGATGCCCTGCTGGCGGGATGCACCGAATGCACGCGGCTTGTGTTCATCGCCAACCCCAACAACCCCACCGGCACGATGATCGGCCTGGCCGAGATCGAGCGGCTGGCCGAGGGCCTGCCCGAGGAATGCCTGCTGGTCCTGGACGGGGCCTATGCCGAATATGTCGAGGGATATGACGGTGGCGCCAGGCTGGTCGAACACCGTGACAACGTTGTGATGACCCGGACCTTTTCCAAGATCTACGGGCTGGGCGGGATGCGTGTCGGCTGGGGCTATGCGACCAAGGATGTCATCGACGTACTCAATCGGGTCCGGGGGCCGTTCAACCTGTCCAACGTGGCGCTGGCGGCGGCAGAGGCGGCGGTGCGAGACCTCGCCTATGTCGAAAAATGCCGCGCCGAGAACATGCGGATGCGGCACTGGCTATGTGAGGCGCTGGCGGAACATGGCGTGCCTTGTGACACCTCGACCGCGAACTTTGTTCTGGCGCGGTTCGCCGATCAGGCCGAGGCCGAGGCCTGTGACCTGTACCTGCAAAGTCAGGGGCTGATCGTGCGCCGGGTGGCGGGATACAACCTGCCGAACTGCCTGCGGATCACCGTGGGCGATGAGCCATCCTGCCGCCAGGTGGCGCATTACGTAGGGTTGTTCAAGGCGGGCGCGCGATGACTGTCGTATACGACAAGGTCGCGCTGATCGGGTTGGGTCTGATCGCCTCGTCGATGTATTGGGCGATGAAACGCGGCAACGTGGCGGGGCATGTCGCGGGCTATGCGCGGTCGGATGAGACCCGCGCCACAGCGCGCCGGATCGGTCTGTGTGATGAGGTCTGCGACAGCGCCATAGAGGCGGTGAAGGATGCGGATCTGGTGGTGCTGGCGACACCGGTGGGGGTCATGGGCCGCGTCGCCGCCGAGATTGCGCCGCATCTGAAGTCGGGGGCGACGGTGATCGACGTCGGCTCGGTCAAGCGCACGGTGATCGAAGAGGTCGGCCCGCATATCCCCGAAGGCGTGCATTTGGTGCCCTGCCATCCGATGGCCGGGACCGAACATTCCGGACCCGAGTCGGGGTTCGATTCGCTCTATGACAACCGCTGGTGCCTGATCGTGCCGGTCGAGGGCAGCGACCCGGAGGCCGTGGCGCGGATCCAGGACTATTGGAAGGCGCTGGGTGCCAATACCGAAGTGATGGAACCGGATCACCATGACCTTGTCTGTGCGGTGGTCAGCCACGTCCCGCACCTGATCGCCTATACCATGGTGGGTGTGGCCGACGACCTGCGCCGCGTGTCCGATCAGGAAGTCATCAAGTTTTCCGCCGCGGGTTTTCGCGATTTCACCCGGATCGCCGCCAGCGACCCGACCATGTGGCGCGATGTCTTTCTGACCAACAAGGAAGCGACGCTGGAAATCCTTGGCCGGTTCACCGAAGAGCTGTTCGCGCTGCAGCGGGCCATCCGCACCGGCGACGGTGAGCAGCTTCATGCCTATTTCACCCATACCCGCGCCATCCGGCGTGGTATTCTGGAGGCCGGTCAGGATACCAATGAACCGGACTTTGGCCGGGTGAAGGTAAATCGGTGATCAGGATTGCTCTGGGCTTTTGCTGTGTGATGATCGTCGGCTCCTGCGGGGTGCGAGAGCGCGCCGCGGAGGGGCTGGACGGGATGAAGGGATATCTGGGCAATGCCTTTGCCGGGTCCGACGACGGCGGCGGGCTGTGTGGTGATCCGGCGCTGGCCGGAGAGACCGTCGGTCGCGTGCCGGGCAAGCTGAACGGCTGCGGGATCGAAAACGCGGTGCGGCTGCAATCGGTGGCCGGTGTGCGGCTGACCCAGGGTGCGCTGATCGACTGTCCGACCGCCAGGGCGCTCAAGACCTGGGTGACCAAATCCGCGAAGCCGGCGGTGGGCCGGCGCGGCGGTGGGCTGGGCGGTCTGCGCGTGGCGGCACATTATTCCTGCCGGACCCGCAACAATGTGCCCGGAGCGCCGATCAGCGAGCACGGGCGCGGCAAGGCGATCGACATTTCCGGGTTTCTGCTGGCGGACGGGTCCGAAGTCACCGTGCTGGGCGATTGGGGCCGGGGCAAGGACGGCAAAGCGTTGAGCAAGATGCGCAAGGCCGCCTGCAAGGTCTTTGGCACCGTGCTTGGCCCTGGGTCGGACGGCTATCACAAGGACCATTTCCATTTCGACACGCGCGGCCATCGCGGCGGCTCTTATTGCCGGTGAGCGGGGCGGCGGGGCGCCCCCCGCCCTACGGTTCGCATATGCGTTGCATGGGTGGTGGACGTGTAAAGGGGGCGCTGCCCCCTCTTGGCCTTTGGCCAATTCTCCCCCGAGGATATTAGAAAAACCAAAGAAACAGGGCGGGGTGGCAGGGCCCCGGCGTGAGGCCCTGCTGTTTGACGGTCAGTGCTGGGTTTCTTCGCCCGGGTCGGGCAGGTCTTCGGCCTGCGCCTCGGTGGCGCCGGGGATGGGGGCGGCGGGTTTTGTGCTCATCAGCCCCTCGACCGTGCCGTCCATGGTCATGCCCAGTTCTTCGCCCAGCTTTTTCAGCGCGGGCATCTGCACGGCCATTCCCATGATCGAATCGAGCGCCTGATTCACCGGGGGCTTGTCGCCCGCGCTGCTGCCACCCGCGCCACTGTTTGTCCCGCCCAGGCCGGACAGGTGATGAATGCGGATCGAATCGATCTTTTCGGCAGGGCGCACAGCCTCGGCGAGGATCCTCGGCATCGCCTCGATGCGGGCGAGGTCGATCTTCATGGCGATCAGCTCTGTCGAGAGGACGTTTTCGGCATCGGCGATGGCGCGCTTGCCCTCGGCCTCTGCCAGCAGGTCCATCTTCTTGGCTTCGGCGCGGATGGTGATGGCGTCGGCGTCGGCCTGCGCCTCTTCCCGGCGGGCGCTGGCGCGGTCGGCAGCCGCGTCTTTTTCGGCGGCGGCGGAGAGGCGGATCTTGGTGGCTTCACGCTCGGCCTCTCGTGCGGCCTCGATCAGGGCGATCTGCTTGGTCCGCTCGGCCTCGGCCACTTCCTTGGCGGTAATCACGGCCTCCATGGCCTTGGTCGCCTCGGCGCGGGCAAGGTCAGCTGAGGCGCGTGCGCGGCTTTCCTCTTCGGACTTCTGGGCGATGATGATCTGGCGATCCTGCTCGGCCACTTCGAGTTCGCGTTCCTTGGCGATCTCGGCTTCGCGGATCTTGCGTTCGCGGTCGATCTCGGCCCCGCGCACCGATTCCTCGCGGGCAATCCGCGAGCGTTCGGTTTCACGCTTGGAATCTTCGGTGCGGGCGGCGATTTCGGATTCCTGCGCCATTCGCATGGTCTGGATCCGCTGCACCTGTTCGATGCGGGCCTGTTCCTCGTCCTGCTCGATGCTGATCTTCTGGCGCTCGGCCTCCATTTCGGCCCGGCGCACGGCGACCTCCGCCTCGGCTTCGATGTTCGCGCGCTCTTTGCGCGACTTGGTGATGACCTCGGCAAGGCGGCGCATCCCGACGGCGTTGAAGGCGTTGTTCTCGTCCAGCGCCTCGAACGGGGTCTGGTCCAGCGCGGTCAGGGACACGGATTCCAGCGACAGGCCGTTCTTGGTCAGGTCTTCGGAAACCGTGTTCTGCACCTCCTGGACAAAGTCGGCGCGATTTTCATGCAGCTGGTCCATGGTCATCTGGGCGGCGACAGAGCGCAGGCTGTCGATCAGTTTGCCCTCGATCATCTCGCGCAACTGGTCGATGTGGAAGGTGCGGTCGCCCAGCGTCTGGGCGGCGCGGGCGATGCCCTCTTCTGTGGGCATGACCGAGACGTAGAATTCCACACCCACATCGACGCGCATCCGGTCCTGCGTGATCAGCGCGGCCTCGCCGTTGCGCTGCACCTCGAGGCGCAGGGTCTTCATGTTGACGGGGCTGACCTCGTGGAACAGCGGGATGACGATCACGCCGCCGTCCATGATGACCTTCTTGCCGCCGGCGCCGGTCTTGACCAGGCTGACCTCACGCGTGGCGCGACGGTAGAGGCGCGCAAGCACCAGCATGATGAGCACAAGAAAGGCCAGGACGGCCACAACGATAATCAGTATGGGTATCATGTTGTCCATATTGTTCCCCTATCGGTTGAAAAATCAGGTGAGTGCGACCAGCAGATAGCCGGCCTCATGGCGGTGGCGCAGGACCATGACCTCGGTGCCCTGCGGGATCTGCAGATCATCGCGCAGCGGTTCGGCGCGCAGGTAGTGAATGTTGCCGTAGCGGTCGGTCACGCGGACCTCTGCCGGGCGGCCGCGAGCGGCGGTGCCCTGGGTCACGACGCCGGTGCGGCGGCCAAGGTGACGCTCTGACAGCGCCTCGGTTTCCATCTTGGGCAGGAGGTGGGCGAAAAGTGTGCCAAACTGGCGGGCGAAACAGATCGCAACGGCGGCGCTGGACAGCGCGGCCAGCCATGTGGGCAGCGTCGCCCCCAAAAGGCCATTCGCAACGGTCTGGATCACCAGCCCCGACAGCCCGAAGGACAGCAGCAGCGCCGCCAGCCAGATCAGCGCAGGCATCTTGCCAAAGCCCAGCCAGGCGGCGACCGATCCGGCCCCGTCCGGGGTGCCGTCGGGCATATCCGCATCTGGTGTGTCCAGATCCACGTCGGCCAGTTCAAGGTCACCGATGTCGATATCGGTGCCCTCCAGGCCAAGGTCGATGTCCATATCGCCAAGATCAGGCAGATCGACGTCCAGATCGGGGCCGTCCACGTCCAGACCATCGGCGCCGGCCCCCAGAAGAGTGCCGCCAAGCAGGCCAAAGACGACTTCGAGCGCCAGCAGGCCGAACAGCAAGGCAAGCGCGAGGGTGAACGGGAACATCCCGTCCGAAAAGATCATGTCGAACATGCGGGTTCCGATAAAATTGTATGCGATGGTATGCAGAACATATGGTGAGCTCACGAAGGCGTTACAAGGGGTATTGAACCCAATTTCGGCCGGCAGGGTAACGCGATAATGTCACATTGGCCCAATAAAGGGGCGTTTTTCCAGTGGGGAATGCCGGACCTGCCGGTCTGGCGCTTTTTTCGCGATCCTGCTTTGTTGCAGGAGGATCAACGCCACCAAGGGAGAGCGCCGCATGTCCAAGCCTGTCGTTTACCACATCCCGGTCTGCCCGTTTTCGCAACGTCTGGAAATTCTCCTTTCGCTCAAAGGGATGGCCGGTGCGGTCGCGTTCCATGTCGTTGACATCACCAAGCCGCGCGACCCCGCGTTGCTGCGCAAGACGCGTGGCACCACTGCCTTGCCGGTGCTGGAAACGGCAGAGGGGCGGATCCTGAAGGAGAGCCTTGTGATCCTGCGCTACCTTGACGAAGCGATGGGCGAACCGGTGCGGCGACGCGATCCCTTGGAACACGCGGTCGAGAACATGCTGATCACACGGGAAGGGCCGTTTACCGGAGCCGGCTACCGTTTCGTGATGAACCGCGACCCAGATCAGCGCGCGGCGCATCTGGAGGGGCTCCTGAGTCTGTACCGCGATCTGGACGCTTTTCTATGCGACCACAATCCAACGGGGACCTGGCTGTTCGAGGACTTTGGGCTGGCCGAGGCCGTGTTCACGCCGATGTTCATGCGGTTCTGGTTTCTGGAGTATTACGAAGGCTTCGAACTGCCCGAGACCTCGGAATATGCGCGCGTTGCGCGCTGGCGGGCCGCCTGCATGGCACATCCCGCGACACAACAAGTCAGCAAGGATGAGATCGTCAAACTGTATTACGACTACGCGCTTGGGGCGGGAAACGGGGCCTTGCCCGAGGGTCGGACGCGATCGAGTTTCGTGTTCGCGCCGCATTGGCGCGACCGGCCAATGCCGCCACGCGACAAATACGGGCAGGCGGCGACAGATGCGGAATTGGGACTGATATGACCGGCTTCGGGCAATCGACGTCGGTCAATGGTTCTGATTCGGGCACATTCGTCGGCAAGCGAGGGCCAAATGTGGCGGTACTCTTCGCCGGATTGGAAACAGCAGCGACGGCTTGACCGGGACTGTCCTGCATTCGGGATGCATTTTGACGAAAAGAGGCGCAAACCGTTGCGATGCGCCGTGGAATTGCCCATTTTCAGTCTTGTCGGTGGGGGCCGACGAACCGGAGAAACGCCAAGTGCTGATGACGATTTTCGCCTTTTCCATGGTGGCAATGATGAGCCTGGCCCTGATGCTGTCCCGCCCTGCGCGGCAACATGCAGATCAGGAGGCCGTGGCCCTGCGCCGCCAGAGGCTGACCGTCCCGCGTTAATCCGAACTCTTCTCTCTCTCTCTCTCTCTCTCTCTCTTCGTGAAAGACCCCGTCCGGCACCGGCCAGGCGGGGTTCTTTCCATTTTTGGTGGCTCAGCCGTCCGTGCCGGGGGCCATCAGCGCCTGCAACACGGCGCGCGCCTCGTCCGAGGACCAATCCGCATCACCGGTCATGCGTGCCACTTCCATGCCCTCGGGATTCAGGATCACCGTTGCGGGCAAGCCCAGCACCCCCATGCTGCGCGCAAGCAAGGACTTGGGATCGCGGTGCAGCGGCAGGTTCTCGACGCCGATCTCATCGAAAAAGTCCTTCATCTTGGCGGGCGGATTGCGCGAGGTGGCGACGGTCACGACCTCGAAGGTGTCGCTGCCCAGTTCCTCCTGCAGTCCCGACAGCATCGGCATTTCCTTGCGGCAGGGGGCGCACCATGTCGCCCAGAAGTTCAGAACCACCCATTTGCCCTGCCAGTCCGACAGGTTCAGCGGCTCCTCGTCGAAGGTCATGAAATCCGCGGCACCTCCGGCAATTGGTTCTTCCAGAAAGACCAGCTTGCGCATGTCGCCGGTGGCGGCGGCCTTGGCGGCCTCGACATCCGCGAGCACCGGATTTGCAAGCACCACAGCGGCAGTATACAGAGCCGCAAACGTGAGACGTATCATAGGACCTCCGAAGGACAGTGCATGTCTGACAAGACCTCGAACCAGATGTGGGGCGGCCGCTTTGCCGCCGGGCCCGACGCCATCATGGAGGCAATTAATGCCTCCATCGGCTTCGACAAGCGGCTGGCGGCGCAGGACATCGCCGGGTCTCGTGCCCATGCGGCCATGCTTGCCGCGACAGGTATCCTAAGTGATAGCGATGCAAAGGCGATCCGGGAAGGTTTGCTCACGGTCTTGTCAGAGATCGAAAGCGGCAACTTCACTTTTTCCACCGCGCTGGAAGACATCCACATGAATGTAGAGGCGCGGTTGAAAGAGGTGATCGGCGAACCGGCGGGCCGTCTGCACACCGGACGCAGCCGGAATGATCAGGTGGCGACGGATTTCCGACTTTGGGTGCGCGATCAGTTGGACGCCGCCGAGACCGGGCTTCAGGCGCTGATGCAGGCGCTGCTGGGGCAGGCCGAGGCGGGCGCGGATTGGGTCATGCCCGGTTTCACCCACCTGCAAACCGCGCAGCCGGTGACATGGGGCCATCACATGATGGCCTATGTCGAGATGTTCGGCCGTGACCTTGGCCGCGTGCGCGATGCACGGGTGCGGATGAACGAATCGCCCCTGGGGGCTGCGGCCCTGGCGGGCACGGGATTTCCCATCGACCGCCACATGACGGCAGAGGCGCTGGGCTTTGACCGCCCGATGGGCAACTCTCTGGACGCCGTCAGCGCCCGCGATTTCGCGCTGGAATTCCTGTCGGTTGCCTCGATCAGCGCCATGCACCTCAGCCGCTTTGCCGAGGAACTTGTGATCTGGTCCTCGGCCCAGTTCCGCTTTGTCACCCTCTCGGACCGGTTCAGCACCGGGTCCAGCATCATGCCGCAGAAGAAGAATCCCGATGCGGCGGAACTGATCCGCGCCAAGATCGGACGGATTTTCGGGGCCAATGTCGCGCTGATGATGGTGATGAAGGGGCTGCCTCTGGCCTATTCCAAGGACATGCAGGAAGACAAGGAGCAGGTCTTTGACGCTGCCGACAACTGGATGCTGGCGCTGGCCGCGATGGAGGGCATGGTCCGCGACATGAGCGCCAATACCCCCGCGCTGGAGATTGCCGCCGCGCACGGGTTTTCCACGGCGACCGATCTGGCCGACTGGCTGGTGCGCGAAACCGGCCTGCCGTTCCGCGATGCACACCACGTCACCGGTTCGCTGGTCGCCAGGGCCGAGGCCAGGGGCTGTGACCTGCCCGATCTTTCGCTGGACGAGATGCGGGAAGTGCATGGAAATATTGACGCCTCGGTCTATGATGTGTTGGGCGTACACAACTCGGTCCGGTCCCGCACCAGCTATGGCGGCACCGCGCCGGATCAGGTGCGCGCGCAGATCAAGGCCTGGAAGGAACGTCTGGCATGAGAGCTGTTGCCATCATCCTCGCGCTGCTGGCGCTGACCGCCTGTGGCGCTGACGGCGAGCCCGAGCGCCCGCCTGCCAAGACCGGTGTCACCGTCACCGGGACGGCGGACATCGGGGTCAGGGTCCGCAACTGATGCTGCGCTGGCTCTGGCTGGCGCTGGCTGTCTGGGGTGCGGTGCACCCGATGTATTATTTTGTCAGCTACCTTGCCGACAATGGCTGGGACATGGGGGCGCTGATCGACGCGTGGTACGTGAACGACAGCACGCGCGGCCTGACCTGGGATCTGACGATTGCTGCCGTGGTACTGACGCTGTGGATCCTGTCCGAGGTGGCGGTGCGGCGGAACTGGATCGCACTATTGGCCATTCCGGCGACCTTTTGCATTGGCGTCAGTTGCGGGTTTCCGCTGTATCTGTATTTCCGCTCGCGTCCAGTGTGAGGGGGCGGCGGGGTGAACCCCGCCCTACGACCCCAGCCAATCCTTGAATGCTTCGGCGTAGTCAGGATGCCAGCGTGACAGCGGAGCACGGTTTTCGGTGATGTCCTGCGCGGCCCAGAGGATGCGCTTTTCATCCGTCGCGCGATCGACGTCATTGTCGGGGCAGAGGATGTAGAAATCCTCTTGCGCGAGCGAGTCCATCAGAAAATCGATCACTTGTTCCGGCGTCCATGCGTCTGCCGGTTGCTCGGTCCGGCCCCGCGCGGTGAGCGGCGTGTAGACAAAGCCGGGAATGAACAGCCGGGCCTCTGTTTTGCTGTCCCCCATGTTGCGCAATTCATGCTGCAGCGCCTCGGTGAAGGTCTTGACGCCGGATTTGGAGACATTATACGCCGGATCGCCCGGCGGCGTGGTGATGCCCTGCTTGGACCCGGTGTTGACGATCAGTCCGGGGCGACCGGAGGCCGCCATATCGGGCGCAAAGATCTGCGAGGCGCGGATGATCCCCCACATGTTCACGCCAAGGATGCGGTCCCAATTGCCTTCGGTATCGAAGATCGAACTGCCCGGCTGAATCCCGGCGTTGTTCATCAACAGGTCAACCGGGCCAAGCGCGGTTTCCACCTCTGACTTGAGCGCGCGCAATTCGTCCGGGTCCGAGACATCGACGCCGATCCCGAGCGCCGCGCCGGTTGCCGCCACGGCGCCGGTCAGCGTGTCGCCGGGCAGGTCGGCGATGCAGACCTGCATCCCGACGTTCGCCAGTCGCCGCGCCATTTCCCGGCCAATGCCGGAGGCGCCCCCGGTGATGACGGCGACGTTTCCGGATTTGATGGTCTGATGCATGAGAGCCTCCTGTTCCGCGCAGAGTAGAGGCCGGGGTTTGGGGCTTGCAAGGGGGAGGGGGCGCTGCCCCCTCGGCCTGCGGCCTTCACCCCCGGAGATATTTTCAGAGAGAAGAAGCGCAAAGGCGTGTGGTTGGGTCATGTCGGCGCAACTTGGGGGGTGGCTCAAACGCATTCGCTCGGCTAAAGCCGCCGTCATGGATCATTTTCTCTACCGAGACGGGCAGCTCTATGCCGAGGACGTGCCGGTGGCCGAGATCGCGGCCGCTGTCGGCACGCCGTTCTATGTCTATTCCAGCGCCACGCTGGTCCGGCATTTCCGCCTGTTCGACGAGGCGCTGAGCTGGGGTCCGCATCTGATCTGCTACGCGATGAAGGCGGCTTCGAACCAGGCGATCCTGCGGACCCTGGCCGCCGAGGGCGCGGGCATGGACGTGGTCTCGGGCGGCGAATACGCGCGGGCCAAGGCGGCGGGTGTGCCGGGCGAGCGGATCGTGTTTTCCGGTGTCGGCAAGACCCGGGCCGAGATCCGCGCGGTGCTGGAAGGTGGCATCCGCCAGTTCAACGTCGAAAGCGAGCCCGAGATGCGGGTGATCTCGGAGGTGGCGGCCGCGATGGGCGTCGTGGCGCCGATCACCGTGCGGGTGAACCCGGATGTGGACGCCAAGACCCATGCCAAGATCGCCACCGGCAAAAGCGAGAACAAGTTCGGCATCCCGATTGCGCGCGCGCGCGAGGTCTATGCCGAGGCCGCAGCCCTGCCGGGGCTGGAGGTGGTGGGCATCGACGTGCACATCGGGTCGCAGCTGACGCAGTTGGAGCCTTTTGAGCAGGCCTATACCAAAGTCGCCGAACTGACCGGGGCGCTGCGCGCGGACGGGCATGAGATCACGCGGCTGGATCTGGGCGGCGGTCTGGGCATTCCATACGCGCGCTCGAACGAGGCGCCGCCGCTGCCCACTGACTATGGCGCGCTGGTCCAGCGCACCGTCGGGCATCTGGGCTGCGAAGTCGAGATCGAGCCGGGGCGGCTGATCGTGGGCAATGCCGGACTGCTTGTGAGCGAGGTCATCTACCTCAAGAACGGCGAGGGGCGCGACTTCCTGATTCTGGACGCCGCGATGAATGACCTCATTCGACCGGCCATGTATGAGGCACATCACGAAATTGTGCCCGCCCAAGAGGCGGAGGCCGCTGCCGACCTGATGCCCTATGACATCGTCGGCCCGGTCTGCGAAAGCGGGGACACCTTTGCCAAGGGACGGCTGATGCCGCCCTTGAAAGCCGGTAATCTGGTGGCTTTCCGCTCTGCCGGGGCTTATGGTGCGGTCATGTCGAGCGAATACAACAGCCGCCCGCTGATCCCCGAAGTGCTGGTGCGGGGTGATCAATTCGCGGTTATCCGCGCACGCCCCACCTTTGACGATATCATAAATCGCGATACCATACCCGAATGGTTGTGAGGTATCCTCTTCGCAGCCCGACCCTGCGAGGAGCGATATGGCCCCGAACCGGACCGACATCCCCGAGATTTTCCGTACCCTGCGCTGGCCTCTGGCGCTGACCCGGTTGGGCATGGGGGCAGAGCGCGTGGCGCGTGCCTTCTGGCCGCTGTGGTCCGTTGCGATCTTTGCGCTGGCCCTGCTGATGCTGGGTGTGCAGGACGAGGTCGCGGTGGAATGGGTCTGGATTGCCGGCGCAGTGCTGGTCGCGGGCGGAATCTGGGCCCTGGTCCACGGGCTGCGCGGGTTTCGCTGGCCCAGCCAGGAGGCCGCGATCCTGCGGCTGGACGGCACGATGCGGGGCAATCCTATTCAGGCAGCGCTGGACACGCAGGCCATCGGCGCGGGGGATCAGGCCTCGCACGCGGTCTGGGTGGCGCACCAGAAGCGGATGCGAACGCGGCTGGCACAGGCGCGGGCGGTCGAGCCGGATCTGCGGGTGTCGCAAAACGATCCGATGGCGCTGCGCTACGTGGCGCTGCTGGCGCTGTCGGTGGCGATCCTCTTCGGGTCCATCGTCCGGGTGCAATCGGTCACCGGCATGGGCGCGGGCGGTCCGGATCTGGCGCAGGGGCCAGCCTGGGAAGGCTGGATGCAGCCGCCGTCTTATACCCGTTTGCCCTCGGTCTATCTGAACGACATCACTGCGGCGTCACTGGACGTACCCGAAGGCGCGGAGATTACCCTGCGCATGTATGGCGAGGTCGGTGCGCTCAGCGTGCGCGAGACGGTTTCGGGCCGCCCGCTGACGCCAGAGGCCTCGCAGGACACGGCGCAGGATTTTGCCGTTCTGAAATCCGGAGAACTGGCGGTGGACGGACCTGGCGGACGGGTCTGGCAGATTGCGTTGATCCCGGATGACGGGCCATCTGTGAAACGCGATGGCGAGATCGAGACCAGCTATGAGGGTGAGGCGCAGATCCCGTTTACCGCCACGGATGACCATGGCGTTGTCATGGGCACGGCGCGGTTCGTGCTGGATCTGGACGCGGTAGATCGCCGTTATGGTCGCACCATCGACCCCGAGCCGCGGAAGATGATCGAGGTGCCGCTGCCGATGCCGGTGGCGGGCAACCGCGCCGACTTCACCGAATCGCTGGTGGGCAACTTCTCCCTGCACCCCTGGGCCAATCTGCCGGTGCGGCTGGAACTTGAGGTCGAGGATGCGCGCGGTCAGCGTGGGCTGTCGGAACCTCAGACGATGACGCTGCCCGGGCGGCGGTTCTTTGATCCGGTGGCGGCGGCGCTGATCGAACAGCGGCAGGCCCTGCTGTGGAATCGGCACAATGCCCTGACCTCGGTGCAGATCTTCAAGGCGATCATGAACGAGCCGGATGACCTGTTCCGCAAGAACGTCGAATACCTGCGCCTGCGCAGACTGACCACGCGGATCGAGACACTGGCGACCTATGACGCCATCACCGATGAAAGGCAGGACGAGATCGCGCAGGCGATGTGGGATCTGGCGCTGGAGATGGAAGAAGGCGACCTGCAGGACGCGCTGGAGCGGTTGCAGCGGGCGCAGGAACGTCTGGAAGAGGCGATGAAGAACGGCGCCTCGGATCAGGAAATCGCCGAGCTGATGCAGGAATTGCGTGAGGCGACACAGGATTACATGCGGCAACTGGCGCAACAGCAGGCGCGCGAAGGCCAGCAGGACGGCGAGCCGATGAACCCGCAGGACATGATCCAGATGTCGCAGGACGACATCCAGCGGATGATGGACCGAATTCAGGAGTTGATGGAACAGGGCAAGATGGCCGAGGCGGCCGAGGCCATGCGCCAGTTGCAGGAAATGCTCGAGAACATGCAGATCACCCAGGGCCAGGGTGGCGGCGGTCAATCGCCGGGGGAACAGGCGATGGAAGGGCTGGCCGATACCCTGCGCGAACAGCAGGAACTGTCGGACGAGGCATTCCGCGATCTGAACCAGGGTCAGCGTCAGCCGGGGCAGGGCCAGAACGGGCAGCGGGATCCGGGTCAACAAGGTCAGGGTCAGGACGGGCGCGAACCCGGTCAGGGCCAGGGCGGGGATGGCGACGGCGATCTGGCGGACGGTCTTGCCGAACGGCAACGGGCGCTGCGCGACGAGTTGAACCGCCAGCGGCAGGCGCTGCCGGGGCAGGGGTCCGAGGCGGGCGAACGCGCCGCCGAGGCGCTGCGCGATGCGGAAAGGTCCATGGATGGCGCGGAACGGGCCCTGCGCGATGGCGATCTGGCCGAGGCGATCGACGAACAGTCCCGTGCGCTGGAATCACTGCGCGAAGGCATGCGCAACCTGGGCGAGGCGCTGGCCGAACAACAGCAGCAGCGTGCCGGAGAGCAGGGCTTTGCCGACGGCGGCGACCCGCGTGAACAGCGCGATCCGCTGGGCCGCAACGCGGGCAACAGCGGTCGGGTCGGCACGGATGAGGGCCTGTTGCAGGGCAAGGACGTCTATCGCCGGGCCGAGGAACTGCTGGGTGAGTTGCGCCGCCGGTCGGGCGAGTTGGACCGCCCCGAGGAAGAGCGCAATTACCTTGATCGCTTGTTGGAGCGGTTCTGATCCGTGATCCGATTGTGCGCTGCGCGCGCAGTTTGTCTCGGGCCCGGCTTTCGGCCGGGTCCCTCGGGCCGCCTGTGGCGAGGGTCTCGTTGAATTGAAACGCTGAGGCGGCGCGTCAGTCCTTGGGATCGACCTTGCCGCGCAGCGCCTTGACCTCACCGCGCTGTTTCTTGGCCTCGATGCGGCGACGTTTCGACCCCAGCGTTGGTCTGGTCGGGATGCGGCGCTTGGGTTTTTCCGTGGCTTTGAGGACAAGCTCGGCAAGGCGTTGGCGGGCGATGTCACGGTTGCGCGCCTGACTGCGGGTTTCATCCACCTGCAGGATCAGCGCGCCTTCCTTGGTCCAGCGCCGCCCGGCCAGCTTGCGCAGCCGGGCCTTGACCGCGCCGGGCAGGTTCGGGGAGCGGTCGGCCTCGAACCGCAGTTCGACGGCGGTGGAGACCTTGTTGACGTTCTGCCCGCCGGGACCGGAGGAACGGATGAACTGTTCCGTCAGCTCCCAGTCTTCGATGGTGATTTGATCGTTGATCCGCAGCATGGGGCGTAATGTAGGATGTTTCGACAAAAGTCAGACACTAAAAAGGGCCGCCAGATCAGCGGCCCTTCGAGAATACGGAGGCGGGGCCGGTTAGGCTCGCCAATTCGGGGGCTGCACGCCCCAAGGGCTGCCCTAGGGCGTCATCTCCCGAACTGTTCCGACACCTCTCTCCAATGCTTCTCTCGACACTGGATCACCTCCTTTCAGCTGTTGAAAACGCAAGATGATGGTGGCACGGGTCGCGCCAACCACAAAGTCTTTTTTGCGTCTCAGGCCGGGGTGCGTTGCAGATTTGCCCAGGAAACGATCATCCGGAACGGAATCAGGGCCAACAGGGCGAGGCCCAGCTTGACCATCCAGTCCGCCGTGCCGAGCGATATCCACAGCGCAACATCCGGCCCAAAGCCGAGGAACGGCAGGATTTCGTTGGCCCAGCCGGTGTCATTGCCCGGTTCCAGCCAGCTGAGTTGCGCCGAGAAGGCGATGGTGAAGAACAGCACGGTGTCCAGCGTCGACCCGACCAGCGTCGAGGCCAGCGGCGCGCGCCACCAGCGCCCCTGACGCAGGCGGTCAAAGATCGCCACGTCCATCAGTTGCGCGGTCAGGAAGGCCAGGCCGGAGGCAAGCGCGATGCGCAGCGTGACCGCCGGATAGGTGAATCCATCACCCTGCAGCATGATCCGGGTGCCGATCAGCGAGCAGAGGACGCCGACGACGAAACCGGCAAGCACCACCTTGCGGGCCGGGCCCGGACCGTAGATGCGGTTCATCAGGTCGGTGACGAGAAAAGCCAGCGGGTAGGTGAACGCCCCCCAGGTCAGCCATTGGCCGAACAGGAACTGGACGAGGATGTTGGAGGCCAGGACGATGGCCGCCATGGCAAGGATGCCGGGCAAATGTGCGCGTGTCATGATGTGACCCGTTTTATCAAGGTTGCGGGGACTTGATCCGCCGAAGCGGACCCGGCGCGCTTACAGGAACAGGTGCGTTGGCGTCAAGCCCGGGCCGGATCACTCGACCACGCGGTATTCGACAAATTCGTTGCGCTGAAAGCCGTTGAAGTTGTTGTCCGCGATCATAGTCAGCCGGATCGCCCCCATCCCGTCACGCCAAACGGCCAAACCTTCGAGGTTGCCGTGCTGATGCGCCGGGCTGCGAAACAGGACCTCTTCCCTGGTGATGCGGTCGTCGCTCAGGGTGAACCGGCGCACGCGAGAGCGGAAGGCAATGCCGGAAAAGGCACGCTCCAGAATGTACAGCCGCCCGTCCGGCCCGAAATCCGCGCCGACGGGGTTGAAGCCGCCGCTGCGCGAGATCCCGAAGACCTCGCGCCATTGGCCATTCTCGAAACGCCAGATCGGGAAAGGACGGGTCAGGTGCCCAGAGCGTTCAGGCAACGTATAAAGCCGTCCCCTGTCGTCGATGGCCAGCGCCTCCAGCCCGGCATTTCCCTCCAGCTCCGCAAAGGCCTTCGGCGCGGGCAACCCTGTGCCGCGTTCAGCGCTCGAGTAGTGCAAAACCCGGCTCTGGCCCTCAAAGGAGACGTAGAACCCGCCGTCTGGTGTCCAGGCCAACCCTTCGGCGTCGGTGGCGGGATGGATCAGGCCGCGGCCCTGCTCATCGGTCAAGCGGACACGCGGTTCCTGCTCGACGGCGGTCAGCTTGCCATTGGCACGGATCAGCCGGCCGTTGAAAAATGCACCGTCGTCCGAGACCGCCATGAACCGGTTGCCGTCATCCGAGAGTTCGAGGCCCGAGAAGCCACCGAAATGTGCCACGTCCGATGTCCAGTCCAGGCGGCTGACCTGCACCGCGCGCGCGACAGAGGCCGTATGTTCCGGCCCGCAGGCCGAAAGCACGACACAGCAAGCCAGCAGCGCCCGCAGACGGAAAGGAAAGACTGGCATTTGGCGTAGATCAGTTCGCGGCCAGCACGTCGGCGCATTGCCGGGGCAGATCGCCCAGCGTCAGCTCACGCCGGGGCGGCGAGGGCTTGGCGTTGGGATCCGGCGGCGGCGGGTTCAGGATGCGGTCGACCCAGCCTTCGGCTTCCTTGCAGCCGTCTCCGGGCGGCGGGGCGGCCTGATTGACGCAGCCACTCGCGCCTTTTGGACAATTCAGGCGGACGTGAAAGTGATAGTGGTGGCCCCACCACGGACGAACCTTGCGCAGCCAGCTGCGGTCGCCGGTTTCATCCTTGCACATCTGCACCTTGGCGCCGGGAAAGATAAAGATGCGGGCGACGCGCGGGTCAGAGGCGGCGGCCTTGACGATCTCGTGGTGCTGGCGCGTCCATTTGTCGTTCACATAGGCGCCCGAGGCGCGGCGCAACGAGATCGAAGAGATATTCTCGCGCGCCTTGACCGAGAGGTTCAGGTCGTCGGCGGGGCGCAGCCAGATGTCGGCATCCAGCCCGATCTGGTGGCTGCGGTGGCCGGTCAGCATCGGGCCGCCGCGCGGCTGGCTGAAATCGCCGGTATAGAGCCCCTTCCAGCCGGGTTGCTGGGCGGCCTTGCGGCTGAGCTTCTGAATATAGTCGATCAGTTCCGGGTGGCCCCAGCTGCGATTGCGGCTGAGGCGCATGGCCTGCCATGTCGGCCCGGTTTCGGCCAGTTGCACGCCCCCGGCCAGACAGCCCTTGGCATAGCCTCCAAGCGGCTGGGAGGATTGCTCTGACCCGTGGCGCTTGGCTCCGAACAGTTGCTTGGCCTCCTTTGAGGACAGCACCGGGTCCAGCGGCGGGCCGGAGTAGGCGCGCGCTCCGGAAATATCCCGCCCTCCGCCTGTGCCGCAGGCGGACAGGGACAGGGCAAGTGAAAAGGCGACGATTAACCGTATCATTCGGGTCTCTCCCCCAAAGGTTGCACCCAGGTTAGCAGAACCAGTCCCAGCAGGAAAAGCCCGATGACCGGCAAAAAGCCAAGCTGGTTCGACTGTGTTGTAATGGTAAAGACGGTGATCAGCGCGGGCGCAAGGAAGGCGGTGGCCTTGCCCGCCAGTGCGAACAGGCCGAACCCTTCGGCAGGGCGCAGCGGGTTGCAGTGGCGCACCATCATCGAGCGCGAGGCAGAGTAAAGTGCGCCACCCGCGCCGCCGATTGTCGCGCCGCAGATGTAAAAGATGATGTCCGGCAGTTTCGACCCTTCGGCCAGCGGAAACCCAAACAGGTTTTCGCGCGACATGCCCACGATGACCGTCCCCACAATGATCAGGATCCAGATGCAGAAACGGATCACCGGTTTCGGGCCGAACCTGTGATCGGCGAGCCCGCCAACCCAGCTGAGAACCGCCGCCGAGATGGCCGCGATGATACCGAAGACGCCGACCTGCGTCACCTTCCAGTCCAGGACCAGCGTCGCATAGACGCCGCCATAGGCATAAAGCGCGGTCAGCGCGTCGCGATAGAACAGCGAGGACAGCAGGAAGTTGCGGCAGGACTTGCGGCGGGAAACGGCAATGATCGACGCCCAGAGATCGGCCAGCACGCGACGCACGCTTTCAGGTTTGGCGCGGGCCAGGGGATCGTCCCGGTTCCACATGAAGAAGGGGATCAGGAAGAGCGCGAACCAAAGCGCGATGAAGGGGCCGACGAAACGGGTGCCCTCCCGCGCATCAGGGTCAAGGCCAAAGGGCGGCGACAGCCCGATCAGCGTCTTGCCGGTCTCGTTCTCGGCAAAGAACAGCAGCATGATGAACAGCGACAACACCCCGCCCCAATAGCCAAAGGCCGTGGCCGTGCCGGAGATGCGACCGACCTCTTCGGGCGTGCCGAGGCTGGGCAGGATGGCGTTGTTGAGGTTGAAAGCGGATTCGCTGGCGACAAAGCCGATCCAGAACAGACCCAGCGCCAGGATCAGCCCGGTGCCGTCCGGCTGCAGGACCCAGATCGAGGCGCCGCAGGCAATGGCAATCGCGGTGAACAGCCAAAACCACGGACGCTTGCGCCCGGTCGCATCGGCCCATGCCCCCAAAAGCGGCGCGGTAAAGGCGATGCACAGGCCCGCGACGGTCTGGGCCGAGGACCACAGGCTTTGCGCGATGGCCTTGGCATTGTCCGGGTCATGCCCCTGCCCTGCAAAGTACCCGGCGGCGACGGCGGCGAAATAGGGCGCGAAGATGAAAGTCAGGCCAAGGGTGGCATAGGGCTGTTGCGCCCAGTCAAAGAACATCCAGCCCCAGATGCGCTGCTTTCTTGTCGGTTCTTTCATGCCCGGTCCCTTCGCGGAATGTTGCGATAGAACAGACCGGGCAGGGGGGAGGCAAGGGGCGATAAAGACGGGCAGCCCCCGGCGTCGCATTCGTGATGTATTGGCCGGGAAATCTGCAAACATGGGCGGCAACATCTCAGCCTGTCTTGGCCGGGGGCCAGGGGCGCGCGGCCTCGGCCGTAATCCAGTCCTGCACCCAGTCCGGCAGCGGCGGGCTGTCGGGCGCGACATTCAGCGCGGCGGCCACCCGGTCGGGGGCGACGATGCCGTTCCTGTCGGTGATGGCAGAGCGAAAGACCGCGTGGCTGGCGCACTCACCATCTTTCCGCCACATCGACTGGTCGACATAGAGAAACCGCTGATCCCAGCCCAGAACGCGGGAATGCATCGTCACCCGGTCCCACATCCTCACCCGGCGACGATAGCGCACCACAGAGCCGGCAATCGTCAGGCCCCAGCGTTCGCGCCGCAGCATATCCACCAGCCCGGTGCGCACCGCCAGCGGGATGCGGCCGAGGTCATAGATCGTCAGCGTGCGCCCGTTGTTCAGCTCGACCCAAGGGTCGAGGTCCCAGGGCAGGCAGACGTGTTCGGTGATCTGGGTGTCGAACACTCCCAGCTTCGGCGCGCGTCGGGCAAGCCAGAGGTTTCGGGCAAGACGGATGAACGGATACATTGCGGCCTCCTTTTCGGCACTGGTGCCGCGCTGCAGCGCACCGCGTCAATCACGACCTCGCGGCACACTTGTCCTCACGGCCTTCTGCGCTTAGGTCTGACCCCAGAAAATCGCAGAGGAGAGGCCGCGGAATGGCATCGCTTTTTCAGATCTTGGACATGATCCTGAGCATCGTGGTCTTCGTGATCGTCGCCCATGTGATCATGAGTTGGCTGATCAACTTCCAGATCCTCAACCTACGCCAGCCGATCGTCGCGCAGATCTGGGACGGGCTGAACCGCCTGCTGGAGCCGATCTATTCCCGCATCCGCCGCATTCTGCCGCCGATGGGCGGGCTGGACCTTGCGCCGCTGATCGCGCTGATCGCGGTCTATGCGCTGCAGATCATCCTCGCCAACAACGCGGCCTTCTTCTACGGCTTCTGAGCGGGCGCGTCCCAAGCGCCTCAATCCCAGATTTTGCGGCTCCGGGGCTTGATTCACCGAATCTTAGTATGAGACTGTCGGAATAAGAGCAGTTCACGCCAAATCCGACAGGTCATTCAATGCCGCGCGACACCGGGACCGCTGAGGCGCTTCTCCAGGATATCTTTGGATTCGGGGCCTTTCGCCCCGGTCAGGGTGAGATTGTCGATGCGGTGGCCGCCGGGGAAAACGTGCTGGCCATCATGCCCACGGGCGGCGGCAAATCCCTGTGCTTCCAACTGCCTGCGCTGATGCGCGACGGGGTGACGGTGGTGATCTCGCCGCTGATCGCCCTGATGCGCGATCAGGTTCGCGGGTTGCGAGAGGCCGGGGTGGCCGCAGGCGCGCTGACCTCGGGCAATACGCAAGAAGAGACCGACGCCGTCTGGGACATGCTGCACGCGGGCGCGCTGAAACTGCTGTATCTCGCGCCCGAACGGCTGGCCAATGTCGGCACGCAGCGGATGCTGTCGCAGGCCGGTGTCTCTCTGATCGCGGTGGATGAGGCGCATTGCGTCAGCCAATGGGGCCATGACTTCCGCCCTGACTACCTGCGGATCGGGGAACTGCGGCGCGCGCTGGACGTGCCGCTGGCCGCCTTTACCGCCACGGCGGATGTCGAAACGCGTGAGGAAATGGTCACGCGGTTGTTCGACGGTCATCCGCCGCGCACCTTTCTGCGCGGGTTCGACCGGCCCAACATCCACCTTGCCTTTTCGCCCAAGGACGGGCCGCGCGCGCAGATCCTGCGCTTCGCCAAGGCGCGGCAGGGGCAATCCGGCATCGTCTATTGCGGCACCCGCGCCAAGACAGAGGGCATCGCACGCGCCCTGCGCGAAGAGGGGCATTCCGCCTGCCACTATCATGGGGGAATGGAAGCGCAGGACCGCCGCCACGTCGAGGAACGCTTTGCCACCGAGGACGGGCTGATCGTCGTCGCCACCGTGGCCTTTGGCATGGGCGTGGACAAGCCAGACATCCGCTGGGTTGCCCATGCGGACCTGCCCAAGTCGATCGAGTCCTATTACCAGGAAATCGGCCGCGGCGGACGCGACGGCGCACCGGCAGAGACGCTGACGCTGTATGGGCCAGAGGATATTCGCCTGCGCCGGTCGCAGATTGATGAGGGGCTGGCCCCGGCGGAACGCCGTGCCGCCGATCACGGGCGGCTGAATGCACTTCTGGGACTGGCCGAGGCACAGGGTTGCAGGCGCAAGGCCCTGCTGGGGTATTTCGGAGAACAGGCAGAGGCTTGCGGCAATTGTGATCTCTGCGACACGCCGCCGGACCTGTTCGACGGGACAGAGGCGGTGCGCAAGGCGCTCTCTGCCGCGCTGCGCACCGGCGAAAGCTTTGGCGCGGGACACCTGATCGACATTCTTCTGGGAAGTGAGACCGACAAGATCATGCAACGCGGGCATGACGGCCTGCCGACCTTCGGGGTGGGCAAGGATCTGAAGCGAGGACAATGGCAGGCGGTGTTCCGGCAGATGATGGGCCATGACCTGATGCGCCCGGATGCCGAACGCCATGGCGCGCTGGTGATGACCGACCGCGCGCGCCCGATCCTGCGCGGCGAGGAGACGATCCAGTTGCGCCGCGACGTGGTGGCCCAGGCGGCAGAGCGGCGACCGGCGGTCAAGACGCTGGTGAGTGAGGAACACGCGCCGATCTTCTCGGCGCTTAAGGCACAGCGCACCGCGCTGGCGCGCGAGGCGCGGGTGCCGCCCTACATGATCTTCAACGACAAGACCCTGATCGAAATGGCCGAGATGCGGCCTGGATCGCTGGATGAGATGGCGCGCATTTCCGGCATCGGCGCCAAGAAACTGGAACGCTACGGCGATACCTTCCTAGAGGTGCTGAACGGAGAGGCCGAGGATCTGCACCCGCGCCGCCGGAAACTCGCCTCCTCCGGCACCGGCGCGCTCTATGACGCATTGCTGGCGGCGCAGGCAGACCTGCTGCGCGGGCAGGACGGCACGGAAAAACCGCTGAGCTGTTCCGCCTCGTTGCTGGCCAAGCTGACCGAAATGCGCCCCTCTTGCGAAGATGACATCAGCCGCATTCTCGGCGAAAAACGGGGCGAGAGGTTCGGCGCGGTGTTCTTCCGCGTGTTTCAGGACGCAGCGGAATAGGGTCCGTTCCGGCCAATCCGGGTGGTCGTGCGGGGGGATGTGGCTGGACCATCGGGGCAGGCTGACCTAAATCCAGCTTTCGGAAGGATTCTAGGCAGAGGGGGCTGACCATGCTCGTAGTGATTTCGCCGGCCAAGCGGCTGGACTGGACGGATCGCGGGACCGCGGTGACAGCGCCGGAGTTCGAGGCAGATGCTCAACGGCTGGCGCGCACCGCCCGCAACCTGACCTTGCGGGACCTGAAGGGGTTGATGGACCTTTCCGATGATCTGGCGCGGCTGAATCGCGGCCGGTTCCGCGCCTTTTCCGATACGCCGGGACCAGAGGATCTGCGCCCCGCTGCGCTGGCCTTTGCCGGGGACACCTATATCGGGTTGGAGGCGTCCTCGCTTGAGGCTGAGGAAATGGACTGGGCGCAGGACCACCTGCGCATCCTGTCCGGTCTCTACGGTCTCTTGCGCCCCCGCGACGGCATTCAGGCCTACCGGCTTGAAATGGGATCGCGGTTGAAGACGCGGCGCGGGGCGTCCCTGTACGATTACTGGCGTGACCAGATCGCCAGGGCGCTGAACGCAGAAGCCGAAAGGCTGAACACCGATGTGCTGGTGAACTGCGCCAGCCAGGAATATTTCGGGGCGGTGCCGCTGAAGGCGCTGAAGGCGCGGGTCATCACGCCGCAGTTCATGGAGGACAAGCCCGGCGGTCCCAAGATCGTCAGCTTTTTCGCCAAGCGGGCGCGCGGTTCCATGGCGCGCTACATCATCCAGAGTCGCCTGACCGATCCCGAAGGCCTGCGCGACTTTGACCTTGGCGGCTATCGCTATCAGCCCGACATGTCCGAGCCCGACCGCCCGGTGTTCCTGCGTCCCGCCGAGGCGCAGGCCCTGTCCGCCTGACCTGCCCTGACCTGCGCCCTCAACCGGCGGCGCGCGTCTGCACCGGTTTCGGGGTGTAGAGGTCGATCTTTTCGCCCAGTGCGGCCTTGCGCAGGGGCTTGGTCAGGTAATCGGTCAGTCCGGCCTCCAGAATGGCCTCGCGGTCGCCCGCCATGGCATGGGCGGTGACGGCGATGATCGGAACCTGCGGGCCGTCGCCCTCCAGTGCGCGGATTTCGCGGGTGGCCTGCTTGCCGTCCATCTGCGGCATGGAAATGTCCATGAAGATCATGTCGGGCACCTGCTGGCGGTATTCTTCCAGCGCTTCCAGCCCGTTGTTGGCAAAGCGCAGCGTCACGTTGAAGCTCTTGGCCATCTTGCGAAAGACCAGTTGGTTGGTCTTGTTGTCCTCGGCCACCAGCACGTCCAGCGGGGCCGCACCGGTAGGTGCGGTATTGTCCGGTGCCCCGCTCGACGGCGGGTCCTGAGGCGGATGCCGGGCCTCTCCGATCTTTTCCAGCGCCGAAAAGAGCGACCGGCGGGCGACAGGTTTCTGCAGCACTGCCGCGACCTCGACCCCCGCTGCAGGCGTCACTTGCGTCGGCGTATTGGCCATCAGGATCACCGGGATGCGCTGCCCGCCCTGACTGACCTGTTCCGCCAGTTCCTCACCCGACATGTCGGGCAGATCGTGTTCCAGCAGCAGCAGGTCGGGCCGGATTGTCATACGGTCGATCGCCTCTGATCCGGTCTTGCAGAACTGGGTTTCCAGCCCGAGGATCGCCAGCTGTTTCGACAGGATCTCTCGGTTGACGCCATGGTCGTCGACCACGAGGACGCGCTTGAGATAGGGCGGCAGGTTCGCCGTCTCGAAGACCGCGGGTTCTTCTGTCGGCAGCAGGATGCGCAGGCCGAAACAGCTGCCCTTGCCCTCCTCGCTTTCGACCCAGACCTCACCCCCCATCAGCTCGACCAGACGCCGGGTGATCGCAAGGCCCAGCCCGGTGCCTTCGAACTTGCGGTTGCGCTCATCCTCGACCTGATTGAACTCGCCGAAGATGTGATCGACCTTGTCGGCCGGGATACCGATGCCCGTATCCTCGATCGTGATGTGAATTGCGGAATTCGCATCGGTGTCGGGCACCCCGACCACCCGCACCAGCACATGGCCCTGCACGGTGAATTTCACCGCGTTGCCCAGCAGGTTTGTCAGGATCTGCCGCACCCGCCCGGCGTCGCCGATGAACCGCGTCGGCAGGAACATGTCATAGTCCAGCAGCAGCGCGATGTCCTTGTCGCGTGCGGTGGGCTGCAGCAGCATGATGACCTCGTGGACCGCGCGTTCAAGGTCAAAGGGTTCGGGATGCAGCTGCAGTTTTTCCGCCTCGATCTTGGAATAATCGAGGATGTCGTTGATGATCACCAGCAGCGCCTCACCCGAACTGCGAATGGTGTCGGCATAGAGCTGCTGTTCCTCAGACAGCTCGGAATCCATCAGCAGGTCGGCCATGCCGACAACCCCGTTCATCGGCGTGCGGATTTCATGGCTCATGTTGGCGAGGAAGGCGGATTTGGCGCGGTTGGCGGCCTCTGCCCGGATGGTCGCCGCCTTCAGGCGCTTCTGGTCTTCCTTGATCTGGGTGATGTCGACCCGCAGGCCGACGCGTCCGCCATCGCGGGTCGCCCGTTCGTAGACCCGCAGCCAGCGCCCGCTTTCCAACTGTTGTTCCAGCTCGGTGTCGGACTTGCGATGGGCATCCAGCCGCTGTTCCAGCCAGTCCTCCTCACGGCCGATGGCCTCCCGATACTGGCCACGCTCCAGTCCATAACGCAGGATTGTTTCAAACGGTGCGCCCGGCACCATGGCCGGTGCGCTGGCGGCGTAGATGTCCCTGTATTGCTGGTTGCACATCAGCAGGCGGTCGTCCGCGTCATACATGACAAAGCCGTCGGGCATTTCCTCGACCGCGGCCCACATGCGCATCAGGTCGGTGATGTCGACGCCAAGGCTGACCACGCCGCCATCGGGCAGGCGCCGGTCGCGCAGCTTGACAAAGCGGTTGTTCCAAAGGCGCAGGGTTTCATTCGGGATCGGATCCTGATGCCAGCGGTTCAGCATCCGGTTCATCCAGGCATCTTCGGATTCGCCTTGCAGATCGACGATCCCTTCGCCGACCATGATGTCCAGCACGCTGGCATAGGGCACGCCGGGGGCGATGCTTTCGATGCCTTCGAAGACCTGCAAATAGGCCGGATTGGCCAGTTCCATCCGAAAGTGTTCGTCATACATGGCAAAGCCGTCGCGGATCGTTTCAAGCGCGCTCCACAGTTGTTCGGTCACCACCTCGATCTTTTGCGTGGCCTCGCCAAGCTGGTGCATGACGCGCTGGTTCTCGTCCCGCACCACCTTGACCTCTGTCCGGGTCTCCTGAATCTCGTTTCGCAACTGCAGCGCGTGGCGGCCCAGCTGCCTGTTGGCCTCAAACAATTCCGCCTGCTTCTGTTCCAGCAGCCGTTCCGCGGCCAGCCGCGCGCGGCGTTCCATAGCCAGACGATCGGCCAGAGTCATGCGGTTTACCTCCCTTCGGGACGCTTCGACTCTTGCCCTCCCAAGGTGAACAATTGCTTAAATTTCCCTTGCGGCAGGTGCCGGAAGGTCAGGTATCCCAGACCTGTCGAATCGTTGTCTTGTCCCCATGCGCGTGGCACTGTGGAGGCATTGATCGGAAAGGAGCTTTTGATGCGTCGTTTTGCTCTGGGCCTTGCGTTGGCCCATGCACTGGCCCTTGTCGGGGTGTCTTCCGCCCAGGCCGAGGATGCCATTCCGGACAGACGTTTCGTGGTCACCCGTGACATTGATTACGTGGGAACCGATCTGCAAAATCTCTTTGATACGACGCTGGATGCCTGTCAGCGGGTCTGCCTGACCACGCCGGACTGCATGGCCTTTACCTTCAACAGCCGCTCAAACGCCTGTTTTCCCAAATCCGCGGTCAGCGACCGGGCGACCTATGAGGGCGCGACATCGGGCCGGGTGATCGACGCCGACGCCGACGCGCTGGCACTGGCAAACACCCGCCGCGAGGATCTGGATTTCCTGCGCGAGTCCGACCTGACGCGCGCCCGCAAGGAGGCGGCAGACCTTGCCGTGCGCCACGGCGGTGGACAATGGACCGTGACCGCCCTGCTGGACGCCGCGACAGAGGCGCGTGACACGAACGACCTGCGTGACGCCATCCACTGGACCGGCGCCGCACTGGCCCAGAACGACGATCCCGCGCTGTGGATGCAGTATGGTGAATGGTCGGTCGAGTACACCGAGACCATCAAGGGCTCGGATCGCCGCAAGTACGAATCCCGCGCGCTGTCGGCCTTTATCAATGCTTACTTGCGGGCGGAGAATGACCCGCTGCGCATCACCGCCTTGCACGAACTGGCGCTTGCGCTGGAAACCGATGGGCGCGGGCGGCAGATGATCCCGGCCCTGCGTCTGGCCGAAAGCCTTGGCAACCGGACCGACATCACCAGGTTGCTGGATGATGCCATTGGCAAATACGGTTTCCGGATCGACGATCACGTGGTCGAGGCAGATACCGCCAGCCCGCGCATCTGCGCCAGCTTCAATGAGCCTCTGGTCCGCGCCGGTCAGGACTATTCCACCTACGTCAAGCTGCCAGATCAGCGTCTTGCCGTGGTGCAGGACGATCAGCGCATCTGCGTGACCGGTGTCGAACATGGCGGGCGCTATACCTTTACCTTCCGCTCTGGCCTGCCCGCGCAATCTGGTGAAAAGCTGGTGCGTGACGTGCCGATCACCGCCTACGTGCGGGACCGGACCCCGACGCTCAGCTTTCCGGGCCGTGCCTACGTGCTGCCGCGCTCTGCCGATGCGGGCCTGCCGATCGAGACGGTCAACCTTGACGAAGTCGACCTGGTCTTGCGCCGGGTGTCGGACCGCAACCTGATCCGCTCGATCCAGGACGATTACTTTGGCCGCCCGCTGGGCCGCTATGACGAGGAATACTTTGCCCGCGACATCGCCGAGGAGATCTGGACCGGCAAAGGCGTGGTCGAAAACCGTCTGAACGCCGACATGACGACCCGCCTGCCGATGGGTGAGGTTCTGGGCGATCTGCCCGCCGGGGTCTACGCGTTGACCGCCGCCGTGCCGGACCCGAAAAAGGACAACGACCGCCGCGCGACTCAATGGTTCATCCTGTCCGACATCGGCCTGACCACCATGCAGGGCGACGACGGGCTGACAGTCTTTGCCCGCGATCTGGGTGATGCATCGGCGATGGAGGGGCTGGAGGTGTCTCTGTTGGCCTCGGCCAACCGCGTGCTGGAAACCGTCACCACCGACGCGCAGGGCATTGCCCGCTTTGCCCCGGGTCTGTTGCGCGGTGACGGCGGCTCTGCCCCGGCGCTGGTCATGGCCAAGCGCGGGGAAGAGGATCTGGCCTTTCTCTCGCTGACCGATCCGGCCTTTGATCTTGCCGACCGCGGGGTTGCGGGCCGCGCGCCCGCCGGACCGCTGGACGCCTTTATCGCCACCGACCGCGGCATCTATCGCGCCGGTGATGACATTCACCTGACCGCGCTGCTGCGCGACCCGCAGGCGCAGTCCGTCGCGGACGTGCCGCTGACCGCCGTGCTGACCCGTCCCGACGGCGTCGAACATTCGCGCCATATCTCGGACGGCGGTGAGGCGGGTGGCCATGTCTATACCCTGCCGCTGGCCCCCTCTGTTCCGCGCGGCACCTGGCGTATCGCCGTCTTTGCCGACCCCAAGGGCGCCGCGCTGACCACCGAAACCGTGCTGGTCGAGGATTTTGTCCCCGAACGCATAGATTTCACCCTCGACCTGCCCGAAGGACCGATCAACCCGCTGTCGCCGCCGCTGCTGAACATCGACGCGCGCTATCTGTTCGGTGCGCCGGGCGCGGACCTCGCCATCGAGGGCGACGTGCAGTTGACCACCATGACCCGCATCGACGCCTTCCCCGGCTACCGCTTTGGCCGTCACGATGACGACGCGGACTCGCGCGTGCGCAGCTTTGACGCCGATCTGCGGACCGATGAGACCGGCAAGTCGGCGCTGACCCTGCCGCTGGCGGAAATCGACGCCAAAGGCCGCCCGATGCAGGCCCGCGCCACCCTGCGCCTGTCCGAGGCCTCGGGTCGTCCGGTGGAGCGCATCATCACCCGCCCCGTCGCCTCGCCGACGCCGATGATCGGGATCAAACCCAGCGCCGAGGAATTTGCCGAAGGCTCGACCGCCCGCTTTCAGGTGATGGCCGTCGGCCCGGACCTCAAGGCGCAGGAGATGGCCGTCACATGGCAGGTCAACCGCGTCCGCACCCGCTATCAGTGGTATCAGAACTACGGCAACTGGTACTGGGAGCCGATCACCACCCGTGAAACCGTCGCCAAGGGCGAAGGCCAACTGGGCATCGACCCGATGCAGATCGAGGCCGCGGTCGACTGGGGCAGCTACGAGGTTGTCGTCGAACGCAAGGACGGCGACTACCTCGCCGCCTCCATGGATTTCTCGGCGGGCTGGTACGCGCCTGCGGATGCTTCCGAAGCCCCCGACATGCTGGAAATGTCGCTCGACAAACCGGCGTACAAGCCGGGTGAGACCGCGACCCTGCGCATGGTGCCGCGTTACGCGGGCAAGGCGCTGGTCACCGTTCTGGCCGACCGTGTCATCGCCATGCAGGCGGTCGAGGTTGCCGAGGGCGAAAACACCATCACCCTGCCCGTGACCGAGGATTGGGGCGCGGGCGTCTATGTCACCGCGCAGGTTGTCCGCCCGATGGATGTGACTGCCGGGCAGAACCCGGCGCGCGCGTTGGGCCTGACCCATGCCGCCGTCGACCCGGGCGACATGAAGCTGAACCTCAGCTTTGACACGGCGACGGAATCCGCCCCGCGCGGCCCGCTGACGGCCAAGCTGAAGATCGACAATGTGGCCGAGGGTGAAACCGCCTATGTCACCGTCGCCGCGGTGGATCTGGGCATTCTCAACATGACGGGTTTCGATACGCCGGACCCGGCAGGCTATTACTTTGGCCAGCGCCGTCTGGGCGTCGAGATCCGCGATATCTATGGTCGCCTGATCGACGGCATGAATGGCGCGATGGGCACCATCCGCTCTGGTGGTGACGGCGCGGCTGGCGCGCGGTCTCAAAGCCCGCCGCCGACAGAAGCCACCGTTGCCTTCTTCTCGGGCCTTGTGCCGGTGGGCGCGGAGGGCACGGCAGAGGTCACATTCGACATTCCCGATTTCAACGGCACCGTGCGGCTGATGGCCGTGGCATGGTCGCCGTCGGGCGTCGGCTCGGCGGAGCAGGATGTTCTGGTGCGCGATCCGGTGGTGATCTCGGCCTCCTTGCCGCGCTTCCTCGCCCCCGGCGATGAAAGCCGCCTGCTGCTGGAATTTACCCATGCCAAGGGTGACGCCGGTGACATGCCGCTGGAGGTCACGACGCGGGGCCTGACGCTGGACATGGCCGATTTTCCAGAGGCGCTGACGCTGGAAAAGAACGGCAAGCAGGCGCTGACCCTGCCATTGACCGCCGGTGCGGTGGGTGATCACAAGATCATGGTTGCCCTGACCACGCCCGACGGCCAGCGTCTGACCAAGGAGTTGACCCTTGGCGTGCGCGCCAATGACCCCGACGTCGGCCAGACACGCCGCTTTCAGCTGGCTGCGGGCAAGACCTTTACGCTGGATTCAGAGGTCTTCGCCAACCTGCGCCCCGCCGGTGCCTCGGCCATGATCTCGGCCGGTCCGCTGGCGCGTTTCGATGCACCGGGGCTGCTGGCCTCGCTGGACCGCTACCCCTACGGCTGCACTGAACAGGTGACATCCAAGGCGCTGCCACTGCTCTACATGTCCTCGATCGCAGAGCCGCTGGGCCTTGGCAACAAGGAACGGATCGCCCTGCGCATCGACCAGTCGATCACCCGCATCCTGACCCGTCAGGCGTCGAACGGGGCCTTTGGCCTCTGGGGCGCCTATTCGGGTGATTTCTGGCTGGACGCCTATGTGACCGACTTCCTCAGCCGGGCAAAATCCGCGGGCCATGAGGTGCCGGAGATCGCATGGCGTAACGCGCTCGACAACCTCAAGAACCGGATCGCCTATGCGCCGGACTTCGACAAGGGGGGCGAAGACATCGCCTATGCCCTGATGGTGCTGGCGCGTGAGGGTGAGGCCGCGATGGGCGATCTGCGCTACTACGCTGATGAACAGGCAGAGGCTTTTGCCACCCCGCTGGCGTTGGCGCAACTGGGTGCGGCATTGGCCAGCTATGGCGACCAGCCGCGTGCCGATGCCATGTTCGGCCTTGCCGCAGATCGTCTGGCCAAGGCCCCGGCCAAAGATGCGCAGGAATACCGCGCCGATTACGGCACCTCATTCCGCGATGCGGCAGGCCTTTTGTCACTGGCGGTCGAGGCGCGCTCTGACCGGGTGGACCGCAACGCGCTGACCGCACGCATTTCCGCGGTCGACCGTTCCCTGTCGACGCAGGAACAGGCCTGGGCCCTGCTGGCCGCGCACGCCATGGTCCAGGATCCGACGGTGTCCGGTCTCGCGCTGAACGGCGCGCCGCTGGCCGGTCCCTTCGTCCGTCGGATCGAGGCCGAAGGCCTGCAGCCGGTGACCTTGACCAACACCTCGGATCAACCGACCGACGTCACCCTGACCACGCTGGGCAAACCGTCCGGCCCGACCGAGAAAACCGGCTACGGCTACAGCATCGAACGCAGCTATTACACGCTGGACGGTAAGCCGGTGACAGAGATCCGCGCAGGGGACCGTCTGGTCACGGTGCTGACCGTCCAGCCCGCCGAAAAGACCCGCGCGCGACTGATGATCGACGACGCCTTGCCCGCCGGGTTCGAGATCGACAACCCCAGCCTGCTGCGTTCGGGCGATGTGCGGGCGATGGACTGGCTGAAAACGGCGGATGCGGAACATACCGAATTCCGGTCGGACCGTTTCCTTGCCGCCGTCGACCAGCGCGATGAAAAGCCGATCCGGCTGGCCTATGTCGTGCGGGCGGTTTCTCCGGGGGCATTCCACCACCCCGCCGCTCTGGTCGAGGATATGTACCGCGCAGAATACCGCGCGACGACAGCTTCGGGCAATGTTACCATCCTGCCATGACAGGAGAAACTCTGGGAACGATACACTGGCGCGCGCTTGACCGGGACGGTGAGGACAAGTGCCGCCTTGCCCGTCTCGATCAAGGCTGGATGCTGGTGGGACACGCGCGGTTCCGCGATGCCACCGGCTGGGCCGCGCTGGATTACGTGATTCGCACCGGTGAGGACTGGTGCACCACCTCTGCGGACGTGACCGGCGAACATGGCGGTGGCGCAGTGGCGATGAAACTGACGCGTGGCGGTGACGGCTGGACCGTCAACGGTGAACCCCGCCCCGATCTGGCCGGGGCCGAGGACATCGACCTCAGCTTTACCCCCGCCACAAATCTCATGCCGCTCAACCGCGTGCCAGAGGTCGGGCGTCTGGAAACCACCGCCGCATGGCTGCGCTTTCCCGGCCCGCAGGTCACGCCCCTGACGCAGATGTACACCCGAGAGCGTGGCGGGCTGGTCCGCTATGCCGCCGAAGAAACCGGGTTCGAAACGCATCTGGCCGTCAATAACCAGGGCTTTGTCACCACTTACCCAGGTTTGTGGGAGGCCGTGGTGCCATGAAACGGCTGCTGTTTCTGGTGGTGGTCCTCTGGTCCGCCGCCTTTGCACGCGACCAATTCGACGCCTTCATCGACGCCACCGAAATTCCCGTTCTGGTCCACGTCACCTCGCCCGAGGTGCGGGACCGCAACGGCCACCTCCTGCGCGCCTATACAATCGAGGACGGCATCTGGCGGATGGAAGTTTCGCAGGATCAGGTCGATCCGATGTTCTTCAAGATGCTGATCGCCTACGAGGACAAGCGGTTCCACAGCCACTCCGGCGTCGATGTCATCGCCACCCTGCGCGCATTGGCGCAGGCAGTGCGCTATGGGCATATCGTGTCCGGTTCGTCGACCCTGACCATGCAGGTCGCCCGCCTGCTGGAGGACGGCACCACCGGCCAGTGGAGCGGCAAGCTGCGGCAGATGCGGCTGGCGCTGGCGCTTGAACGGCACCTGACCAAGGACCAGATCCTCGCGCTCTACCTGCGCCTCGCCCCCTATGGCGGCAATGTCGAAGGGCTGCGCGCCGCCTCGCTGATCTGGCTGGGCAAGGAACCCGCGCGCCTGACCCCGGCAGAGGCCGCGCTGCTGGTCTCGCTGCCGCAGGCCCCCGAAAGCCGCCGCCCCGACCGCTACCCCGAGGCCGCGCGCATCGCCCGCAACCGCGTGTTGCTGCGGATGGCAGTGGCCGGGGTGATCCCGATGCAGGCCGCCCAGACCGATCAACTTGACCCCGCGCCGCTGGGCCGCCAGCCGATGCCGCAGATCGCGCCGCATATGTCCGACCGCGCCATCGTCCTTGGCCCCGGACGGCACGACCTGACGCTGGAGCGCACCCTGCAACTCAGCCTCGAACGGCTGACCGCGCGCTACATGACCGGGCGTGACAAACGGCTTTCGGTCGCCGTGGTGCTGGCCGATCACCAGACCGGCGAAATCCTCGCCTCTGTCGGGTCGCCCGATTACACCAACACCGCCGGTCAGGGCTTTGTCGACATGACCCGCGCACAGCGTTCGCCCGGATCGACGCTGAAACCCATCGTCTACGGTCTTGCCTTCGACCGGGGCCTTGCGCATCCCGAAACCCTGATCCTCGACACGCCGATCCAGTTCGGCACCTACGCGCCGCAGAACTTTGACGGTCAATACCGGGGCGAGATCGCAGTGCGCCGCGCGCTGCAACTCTCGCTCAATATCCCGGTCATCCGCCTGACTGAGGCTCTGGGCCCGGCGCACCTGATGGCGGCCATGCAATCGGCCGGCGTCAAACCTGGTATTCAGGGCGGTGTGCCGGGCCTTGCGCTGGCGTTGGGCGGGGTCGGCCTGACGCTCGAGGAGATGGTGCAGGTCTACGGCGCATTGGCCCGGGGCGGAGAGCCAATTGCCCTGAAATGGCGCATGGGCCGTGACGACGAAGACGCGCCAAACACCCGCCGCATCCTCACCCCCGCCAGTGCATGGATGGTGGGCAACGTCCTTTCCGGGCTGACGCCGCCGCCCTCTGCCGGGTCGCCGGGCCGCGTCGCCTACAAGACCGGCACCTCTTACGGGCACCGCGACGCCTGGGCGCTGGGCTGGACCGGGCAGCATGTGGCCGGTGTCTGGATCGGGCGGCCCGATGGCACACCCGTCCCGGGCGCCTTTGGCGGCGACCTTGCCGCGCCGCTGCTGTTCGAAGCACTTGGTCGGGCCGAGGCGCGCCCGGTTCCGCTGCCTGCGCCACCGCCGGAAACCCTGCTGGTCAGCCGCGCGCAACTGCCCGAGAGCCTGCAGAGCTTTGGCCCGCGCGCAGAGGTGCCCGCCCTGCAACTGACCTTTCCGCCCGAAGGCGCGCGGCTGGCAATCTCCCCCTCGGGCATTCCGGTGAAACTGCGTGGCGGTGTGCCGCCCTATACGCTGCTGGCCGATGGCGATGTTGTCGCCACCGGGTTGCACCGCCCTGAATTCCTTGCCCCGCTCAGCGGTCCGGGCTTTACCACCCTTTCGGTGATTGATGCGGTGGGCGCCTCTGGCCGGGTCTCCATCGAACTGCGCTGACAGCAGGTTCTCTCGGCAAAGCCTTGCCGGTTGCGAATCACCGGCAAATCTCCGCTCACAAACGGCTTTTACCGTGCTACGATTCGCAGGAGGATCGAGCAGACAGGGGAGAGGCATGGCCAACGTGCTGAAACGGCTGACTCTGGCCACGTTTCTGGCAGCAACCGCCGGGGCGGCGCAGGCCGCGACCATCGGGCTTTCGGACGGGCAGGGCATGGGATGCCAGATCCGCATCGACGGACCCATTTCCGCCGGGGACGCGGACAATCTTGCCGCTCTGCTGGCCGACCTTTCGGAAGCGGAGCCGGAGCCGGAGCCGGAAACTGAGCCGGAAACGGAGTCGCGCGTCGGTCGGCGCGTCTGTCTCGACAGCACCGGGGGTGATCTGGCCGAGTCGGTTCATATGGGCGACATGATCGCCGCCCGTTTCATGGGCACCGCGGTGCCCGGCGATGCCGCCTGCGAAAGCGCCTGCGCCCTGATGTTTCTTGCCGGTCGGTATGCACCGTCGGGGGACGAAACGGACTTTGTCCCTGACCGCATCCTTCATCCGCGCGGCAGACTTGGTTTCCACGCGCCGCCACTGCTGGTCGAGGACCGCAGCTATCAGAAGGATGAGGTCAACCGCGCCTATTCCTCGGCGCTGTCCAGCATGGGTGAAATCCTGCGCCTGCGGTCAAAAAACGGCGCGGGTATCCCGGATTCCCTCTTCCTGACCATTCTCAACACCCCGGTCAACGACATGACCTATGTCGAGACGGTCGAACAGGCCGCGCGCTGGCAGATCGAGGTGGCTCCCGTCTCACTCACCGCCGCCGACATCGAGGAATCCCTGCGGTTCGCCTGCCTCAACGCCGACGGCGGGATGCTGGATGAATTGCCCTCTGACAGCTATCTTTACGGGTCGGCGAACCTGCCATTCAATTACGGCAATCTGGGGGACAGCGCGGCGCTGGCGTCGACCCGGGACGGGTTCCGCGACCGCGCCACCGCAGGCTGTGAGATCGACCTCGACGCCCGGGGGCAGCCGCTGGACCGGATCGGCTATCTGACCATCACCGGCGGCACCGGTCCCAAGGAATCTGGGCGCGAGGTCTACGCCTACATGTTTCACGACCCGCGTCTCGCCATCGACCATCTGCCGGTCGCCTCGACCGCTGCCGAAACCGGCGAAGACGCGTTTTTCCGGGCCATCCTCGCGGCGGCCCGAAATGAATTGTCAGAGGTCGCCATCAGCTCCTGCTGGCTGACCAGCCCCGAGGCGCGCATCGTCAACGTCAATGAATACGTCAACCTGCGCGCGGGCCCCGGCTTCGAGGCCGAAGTTCTGCGGGAGGTGCCGTTGGGCGAACGGGTGCGGATCATCGCCACGCAGGACCTGCGCACGCCCGAAGGCGGAGAGCGCGCGCGGACCTGCCTGGACGCCTGCAACGATCTTGCGCTGGGCAATGCCGATGCGGACCTGCGCGCGCGGGTGGATCGCTGCATCTCGGACAACGTCTTCTGGTATGAAATCCGCGACGGCTCGAACACTGCAGGGTTCATCAGCCGCAAGTACCTGGGAGAGTGATCCTGACCCTGCCCCCGTCCCTTGCCGTGACCCCGCCCCGGACCTGACCCGGGGCCTCCTTCCCCCCGTGCAGATGCCCATCGGTTGGCAAGCCTGTAACCTATTGATCCTGATTTCCGCCAAGCCGTCCGCGCCTGGAAACCCCGTTCAAGCAGCTTTGTCGATCGACATGCCCGTGTTAGCTTTGCGCCAGTTTTTTAGAATTGGACCTAAGATGACCCCCTTTTTCCGAACCGCCTTTTTGGCGCTTTTGCTTGCTCTATTCCATGCCCCCCAGATCGCCGGGGCCGCCACCATCACCCGCACTGTGAATGAAACCATGGGCTGCCGCATCGCCATTGAAGGACCGATCCGGCAGGGCGACGCCGAGGCTCTGGGCGTTGTCCTCGAAGAGATCGGCTACACCAATGAATACACCCCCGTCGGCCGTCGCATCTGCCTGAATTCCCCGGGCGGCTTCCTGCGCGAAGGCATCGCCATGGCCAACCTGATCGCCGAATGGCGCATAGGCACTGCCGTGCCCGCCGGGGCCACCTGCGAAAGCGCCTGCGCCGTTCTGTTCATGGCGGGCCGCTACGGCAATCCAGAGGCCGGCGGAGCCTTTTCGCCTGACCGCATCCTGCACCCTCAGGGCAAGCTCGGCTTTCACGCGCCCTCGCTGCAACTGGGGGAGCGCGCCTACACCCGCGATGAGGTCGACAAGGCCTATGCCATCGCGCTGGACAGCATGGCCGAAATCCTGCGCCACCGCGCCGAGGCCCTGACCTCGATACCGGACTCGCTGTTCCTTGATCTTCTCGCGACCCCGCCGTTCCAGATGACCTACGTGGACACGGTCGCCAAGGCCGCCCGCTGGCAGGTCGCCGTCGCGCCCGTCGCCTTCCCCGCAGGCAGTGCCGGCGATGCGCTGACCGCCGCCTGCTGGCACGCCGATTCAGGGTTGCTGGACTACTCGCTGGAATATGGGACACAGCCGCTGGATTTCACATTCGAGGAGATCACCGCCGACTCCCTCTATGCGCTCAGCAATCGCACATTCCGCTACGAAGGTTCTGCCCGCTGTGAGCTGCGCCTCTATGGCAAGACCGGTTTCGGGGATGGCGAGCCGACGAATTACATCGGCGCGGCCTCCTACACCGGCGGCGCCACCGATCAGGACATTTCGGCCACTGTCCACCCCTTTATGCTTTTCCCCTCCGACACGCCGATCGAAGCGCTGCCGGTCTGGCGCGCGGGTGACACCGCCCATGCCGACGCCTTTTTCCGCGCGGTTCGGAACCCGGCGGCGGGCGGCGGCGCGGTCACCGGCTTCAACTCCTGTCGCCTGTCCCGGACCTCGGCCCGGATCATCAACGTCGAAAATTTCGTCAACCTTCGGTCCGCCCCCGGCCTGCGTGCCCCTGTCGTTGCCCAGTTGCAGCGGGCCGCAACGGTGCAGGTGCCTGATCCCGGCAACCTGCTGCCCCTGCGCGGCAACAACGACGCCGCGTTCTGCGAGCGGATGTGCAACGGGCTGGAGCAGAACCCCGGCGTTGCCGATTTCGTCCAGTCGGCCAAGTCCTGCATCGAGGGCAACATGCTGTGGTATCAGGTGGTCGGCCCGGACGGGAGTTCGGGCTACGTCAGCCGTCATTTCCTTGAATGACGTCGGGATCGCCTGACTTGCAGTTTCTGTCGCGCCGGGGCTTTCTGGCGTGACCTGACCCGTTCCGGAGCGATTGACCATGTGGACTAGGACTTTGTTGGGCGCCCTCTGTGTTGTCCTTTCGGCCAGCGCAGGGTTTGCCCAGGGAAAGCGCGGCACAGAGGGGCCGATCCCCGACAGCATCTGGAACAAGATGCAGGGCGTCAGTTGGCACGCCAATCTGCCCTGTCCGAAACGCGCTGACCTGCGCCTGCTGCGCGTGCCGCACGTCGATTTCAACGGCAGGACCCGCACCGGGCAGTTGATCGTCGCCGCGGACGTGGCCGGGGACATGCTGAACATCTTTGCCGAGATCCACGCCGCCGGTTACCCGATCCAGAGCATGAAGCTGGTGCATCAGTTCCGGGGCGATGACGGGTTTTCCATGGCGGCCAACAATACCAGCGCCTTCAACTGCCGCCTTGTCGGGGGCACCGACCGCTTGTCGCAGCACGCGCTGGGCCGCGCCATCGACATCAACCCGGTGCAGAATCCCTATGTGAAGGGCAGGCGCACTTCCCCTTCCGCGGGCGTGGATTTCGATGAAAGGGGTGAACGCCAGCCTCAGGTCAAAGGCGTCATCACCCCGGGCGATGCGGTTGTGACCGCCTTCACGAAACGTGGCTGGGGCTGGGGCGGGAACTGGTCGTCGTCAAAGGATTACCAGCATTTTTCCCAGAACGGGAATTGAGGCGCTTCAGCCCTCTGACCGTTCGGCAAAGACAAGGCCCGCATGCTCTGCCAGGTAGATGCGCAGCCAGGGTGTGAACCGCTCTGGCTGGTTCTGGACTTCGGCCTCCAGCGCCGCGCGGGTGATCCAGCGGGTGTCCATGACCTCTTCCGGGTTGGGGGCCAGCGGCATCTCTGGTCCGGCTTCGGCGCGGAAGATTTCGACAACCTCGTGTTCGATCATGCCGCCGCCCACATCGGCGCGGTATTCGACCTGTCCCATGTGGCGCAGGCCAAGGCCGGTGATCCCCAGTTCCTGTTCCAGCCGCCGCAGGGCACAGTCCTCGGCGGGTTCATCCCAGTCGGGATGTGTGCAGCAGGTGTTCGCCCAGAGCCCCGGTGTGTGATATTTGGCCATCGCGCGTCGCTGGATCAGGATCTGGTCTCCGCGCGTGACAAAGATCGACACGGCCTTGTGCCGCAGCCCGCGCAGATGCGCGTCCAGTTTTTCCACCGGTTGCAGGGTGTCGTTCACCCAGGCGGGGATCATCGTTGTCATCGGTCTGTCCGGCCTTGAAAAACGGGTATGGCGACGGGCCATAGTTGCCCAAGGCTGACAAGGCCAGCGGGATTGTCAACCCGGACCGGAGCAGCGGTGGAAAACCCGACTGTGTCCACCCGATCCGGATCGGTAGGATAAGGGCCGAGAGTTAACGGATTTGACCGGGACGGGTGTGCGCACCTGCCCATTGATTGACAAGGATACCGGGCCTTTGATCGCCAATCACAGGATCACGTTGCCTGCCCCGCTGACCGGAAAGTTTGGCCGGGCCGGCTCCCAACATCTGGTGATGGGTCTTGCCCTGCAGCTTTCGGCGATTGTGCTGCTGGTGTCCCATCCCGATCATGCCCTTGGTGGCCAGCACCTGATGCTGGCACCGCCCAATATCAACGCGCTGCGCTGGCTGGTTTCGGCGCTCCCGACCCTGGAGGATCTCCATGGATTTTGATGCCATGTTCACTGCCCAGCTCGATACGCTCCGGAATGAAGGCAATTACCGCATTTTCGCCGAACTGGAGCGCGACTGCGCCGACTTTCCCCGCGCCCGCAGCCATGATGCGCAGACGCCCGACAAGGTGACCGTCTGGTGTTCCAACGACTACCTTGGCATGGGACAGAACGAATTGGTCCGCGACCGGATGAAAGAAGTTGTGGACAGTTGCGGCACCGGCGCAGGTGGCACGCGCAACATCTCCGGCAATGCGCGGCATCACGTGGCGCTCGAGGCGGAACTGGCCGATCTGCACGGCAAGGAGGCGGCGCTGCTGTTCACCTCCGGCTACGTCTCGAACTGGGCGGCGCTGGGCACACTGGGCGCGCGGCTGCCGGATGCGGTGATCCTGTCGGACGCGCAGAACCACGCCAGCATGATCGAAGGCATCCGCCATTCCCGCGCGCAAAAGGTGATCTGGAAACACAACGACCCCGAGGATCTGGACCGCAAGCTGTCGGCCCTGCCCGCAAACGCGCCGAAGATTGTCGCCTTTGAATCGGTCTATTCGATGGATGGCGACATCTGCCCGATGGAGGAGATCATCGAGGTCTCCGAGAAACACGGCGCTCTGACCTATCTGGACGAGGTTCACGCTGTCGGTCTTTACGGCCCGCGCGGCGGGGGCATTTCCGAGGAACGCGGTCTGGCACAGCGGATCGACCTGATCGAAGGCACCTTGGGCAAGGCCTATGGCTGCATGGGCGGCTATATCACCGGGTCAACCGCGTTGTGCGATTTCATCCGCTCCTTCGCATCCGGTTTCATCTTTACCACCGCGCTGCCACCTGCCGTGGCCGCAGCGGCCCAATGTTCCATTGCGCATCTCAAGCAGTCGGACCTTGAACGACAGCAGCAACGCCGGCAGGTCGCCCGCCTGCGGGCCGAACTGAACAAGCGCGGCATCCCGCATCTGGTCAATGACAGCCACATCATCCCGGTGATGATCAAGGACCCGGTGAAATGCCGGATGCTGGCGGATATCCTGATGCGCGACTGGGGCATCTACGTCCAACCGATCAACTACCCGACCGTGCCGAAGGGCACCGAGCGGCTGCGCTTCACCCCCGGCCCGCTGCACACGGATGCCGACATCAACCACCTCGTCGAGGCGTTGACCGTGCTGTGGAAACAATGTGCCCTGTCACACGCCGTCGCGT
>JAXMNQ010000035.1:0-67132 GCA_034670345.1 Paracoccaceae bacterium
CCTACCTGCGCGCCAACTGCCTCGCCATCTCCGTCTTCGAAAACTACGACGACATCGTCGCGCGGTGCTGCGATGCGTGGAACTTCTTCGCCAACGACATCGCTACAGTCCGGTCCATCACAAGCCGCGATTACGCCAAGGCGGTCAAAAGTTAGGGCCGTTGGTATGAGCGCGCGATTGCAGCCCCTCTTGGGCTGGTTAAGGGAACGGTGGGCGCCTATCTGTCACGCGCCGGGCCGACCGGGTTCGGATGGCCTCTGCCGGACGATCTGGATGACGACGGTTTGGAGCTTCTGCTGTTTCCTGCCTCGCTGACGGTGCCGGACCCGGGGCGTCCGGTGCCCGACCGGGCGGAGGTCGACCGTGAACTCCGGCGCCCCGGGGTGACGCGCGTCCTGCTCTGGGAAGAATATCGGGCGACCTATCCCGGCGGCTTCGGCTACACTTGGTTCTGCACGCATTTCGAGGCCTGGAAGGGGCGCGTCCGCCCGACGTCGCACCACAGGTGCGCCTTTGGCGCAACGCGGCAAGCGCATGTGGGCGGCGAGAAGGTCTTCGTCGACTTCGCAGGCGGCACGATTGACGTGATCGCCGCCAAGACGGGCGAGGTGCGCGCGGTGAAGCTGTTCGTCGCCGCGTCACGCCGTAGGCGTGCCTCCGGCACGATGGGGCCGTCGAACTACACCTATGCCGAAGCGGTTGCCAGTGAAGGCCTCGAAGACTGGATTGCCGCGCATGTCCGGATGTTCGCATTCCTTGGCGGCGTGCCAAAGGTGGCGGTGCCGCAAAACCTGAAGTCCGCGGTGTTCAAGGCGGACCGCCATGACCCGGGGCTGAACCGCAGCTATGCCGAGATGGCCGGGCATTACGGAACGGCGATCCTGCCGGCACGGCCCTACAAGCCCCGCGAGTGAGCCATTGAAGGCGCCATTGGGTCAAGCCCAATGGCGAACGCCAAGGTCGAGGTCGCGGTGCGAGTCGCGCAGCGCTGAATTCTGGCACGGCTGCGGAACCGGCGGTTCTTCTCGCTGGCGGACCTGAACGCCGCGATCCGGCGCCTGCTGGACGAGTTGAACATGCGGGTGATGCGCGGCTACGGCGCCAGCCGCGCCGTTCTCTTCGCGACGCTGGACCGGCCGAACCTGCAATCGCTGCCACCGGAGCCCTACACGTTCGCCCGGTGGAAGTGCGCCCGCGTCGCGCCCGACTATCATGTCGAGGTCGACAGCTCCTGGTATTCCGTGCCGTTCCGGCTGATCCGGCAGGAGGTCGATACCCGAACCTGTCTCGGTATTATCGCCCTGGCCAGGACCTGCGAACCCACGCGCCTCGATGCCGCCTGCCGACGTGGGCTCTCGATCCGCGCCCGCTCATTCTTATGAAGGCGAGGCGCCTCGATCCGGTTGATCCTGAAGACCGGCCTCAACCGGGCCTTCCTCGAAGAAGAGCCGGAGCAGCTTCCGCTTCGGCACCCGAACATCCGTCGCGCGGGACGCGCGCCGCCAGCAAGGAGTTTCGGCGCGCCTGTGGCGCGACGCCAGGGCTATTGCCATTGAAAGGAGACAGACCCTTGGTGACACACCCCACTTCCGAACGGCTGATCGCGCTCGGCTTCACCGGCATGGCCACGGCGCTGGATGCGCAGCGCCAGGCCCCTGACACGTTCGACAATCTCGGATTCGAGGACAGGCTCGGCCTACTGGTCGATCACGAGGCGGCCGAACGGGATGCCAAGCTCCTGACAACCCGCTAAAAGTTTGCCGCCCTGCGCCAAGTCGCCTGCGTCGAGGACCTCGATCTGCGCACGCCGCGCGGCCTCGACCGCGCCGTCATGGCTGACCTGCCCCCTGCTGGTCCCTCATTCATAACGAGAGTCTGCAGGTTGGATTTGGGTATTCCGGTTCCCCGTCTGTCGCAAGCGCGCCGGGGCGCGGAGCCCTCAATTTGCTCAAGCGCTCGGCGCGCTTGCTGCGGTGTCTGGTTGCCCAGCGACGAGTGCGGTCTGACCATGTTGTAATCGTAGCGCCACAAGTCCAGCTTGCGTCGTGCATCGTCCAGGCGGTCGAATATCTCCTCGTTCAAAAGCTCGTCGCGCAGGCTTCCGTTTAAGCTTTCGATGAGGGCGTTCTGCGGGGGTTTGCCCGGATCGATGTAGTGCCAGGGCACCCTGTTCCCGTCAGCCCACTTCAGGATGGCCCGACTGGCGAACTCGGTCCCGTTATCACTGACAATGCAGCCGGGCTTGCCGTGGACCCGGATCAGGGCGCAAAGCTCCCGGGCGACACCTGCGCCGGAAAGGCTGGTGTCTGCGGCATGGCACAGGCATTTCCGCGTGCAGTCGTCGATCACGGCGAGGATCCGGAATTTTCTCGACTTGCCGAAGCTGTCGGATACGAAGTCCAACGATCCGACTGACCGGCAGCGGTTTGCGTGCAAACCGCGAGAGGGCGCGCGTGTTGGGCCACGCGGCAACCGGCATCGGTGTCCTGGTGCCGCGCGTTCGTTTCCGGCCGCGGCGCCGTTCTACCGACAACCCTTCCTCGCGGTAGAGCCAGCTACTGTCGAAGCGTGGCTCCGCGCGCGCCGGGGCATCCAGATTGTCGCTCGCGACCGTAATGGCGGCTACGGTGGTGCCATCACACGTGCCTACAGCAATACGTCCAGCAGTTCCTTGGAGTTTGTCATGCATGCTTCCTTTTGATGAAGCATGGCCCGGATCCGTCATACACAGAAGATCTGACACTCTCTTGACCGGGGCCTTCGGGCCTGTGTCGAGGCCGGAAAATTGTTCGTCTCACGTACTCGATCCACATCCCGCAGGGCCTTGCGCTGAACAGGATAACAAGAACACCTCCTGCCATTCCTCTCCAGAAAACATCGCCTTCGGCGCCGCCACACTTCAGGATCAACGCATAGACGGGCACTCTGAATACCAGGCAGAGCCCGATTTCAATCAACGTCTTCACTGCCTGGCTTCTGGACTCAAACAGCGTCGCGGCCCGGACGATGTCACGCCAAACTCCATAGATGGCGCCCGTCGCAATCAGAATGGGGATGGCGGCCAAACGGGCCCACAGAAGCTCGTTGGCGGTCAGGCCCGCTACGAAGAATTCATTCAAGCCGCCGACAAATGTGTAGAATGTCACAACGGCAAATGTATCGGCGTAACCGTGGCCATTTCTGGGTACGCAGTGTTTGAAATCGCCAACATCGACAAACACATAAAACCGTGCAGTGGGAAGATGAGAAGTATTCAATTTGACCACCTTAGTCCAAACGAAGGTCTGGTGGTCTTTGCGACACTTCGTTCATCGAGACGAGATTGTGTCGACCACCTTGTTACCGTCTGAATTTAGGTGATCCGCAGGACAGCGGTCATGCCCCATATGGGCTACATCCACTGTTTTCCAGAAGACGAGCCGCGTGCCCTGTCAGGGAAAATCATTACCGGTATAGGGCTCGATCGCGTCCAAGACATCCCGCCAACGCTGGAAAAACAACAAGTTACCGGACCCTTCAAAGATGCGCCAATCAATCCAAGGGTGGGCTGTCTGAAACTCCGCAAGGGTTTCCATGGGCACCTGCTGATCTTCGGTTCCGTTCATGAAGATCACGGGAAGCTTGCCGCGCACTGCGTCGACGGAACTTGACCAGTCATCTTTCTTCCGGCTGATAAACTGGCGGGCAAGTGCAGTATGGGCCGCGCGGCTTTCAGACATCATGACTTCTGACCCTGACGACAGCGCTTCGAACACCTCGGCGTTTTCGAAGGCGGCCACATCCCCCGAGCATTGGCCGAAAACCAACTGAAGGAGACGACGCTTGCCTATTTTTTGAGTCATGTACGAGGCGGACCGCGCCATGAATGGCAACAGATGGGGCGTGTATTTCGCCCCGGTATACATGAACCGATGCCATTTGTGCATTCGCTCGAACTGCCTTGTGCTGGTCATCGGCAACGAGCCGGCTGTCGCAATCATGGCCCTGACGCGTTTCGGATGAGTCCGTGCGATCTCGAAGGCAAAAAAGGAATCGTCGGCAATGCTGAGTATCGGACACATCTCGACTTTCTCAGCATCCAGAATGTGGACGGCATCCGAGACAAGTGCCGTTGTGTAGTCGACATCATCGGCCACCGGGTCCGAGCCGCCATACCCGGGACGAAGTGGCACGATGACCCGCATACCCCGACTCGCGGCTTCTGCCTCGGCCTGTGCGGGCCATCGTATCAGACCAAGCCCCGCCGACAGATAAAGTATCGGTCGCCCTTTCGGATCGCCAAGAAGAAGATAATCAACCCTGCGCCCATCCGGCAACACAACCGTTTGGAACGCGCGGTCCTCCAATGTGGCGTATCCGCGGTGGATGTTCTGACTTGCCTCGTCGTGTTCGGCCGGAACACCGGAAACGCCCATGATCGACATTGTCAGCCTCACCAGTTCGACCTGAGAGCGTGTTTCTGTCTTTGCCATCAGCGATTTGATCTGACCCCGTATCGTATCGACAGAGCGGCCCCGGGCGATCGCAACGTCGTTGATTGACCCGGATTCGACCAAACTTCTGAGGACGTCGGTTTCTGCGGGGGTCAGGCCGAAAACCTGAGTGAGGGTTGTGTTAAAACCGTTGGGCCATGTGATCCCGTTCGCGGCCAAAAGAACCATCGGTTGTCCGTCGAGGGTGTGGAACAGCTGAAGTCGGAAGACCGTGATCTGGTTGCTGTGCGTTGGTCGGCAGCTCAGGATCGCGGTATCTTCGCGACCATTTTCAAACAAGCGCCGGATTGAGCGCAACACATTTTCGATATCCGCCGGCTCAAGAGGCAAGTCTCTGATATGACTTCCATTTCCAGCATTAAAACTTACAATAGCCGTATCGTTGGCCGCCTGGACTTTCAAATCTACATCAACCACAAGGGCGGAAACGGACTTGAACGGGGATAGTGCACGTTCAATCTGATCGACAGGGCGATCGCATTCAATTTTGGCGAGGATCGATTTTGCACGCTCGAAATGTCCCATGATCTTGCGATCGTTCAGCAGATCCGGAGCAAGGAAATCGGCATTGGTGCGCAACTGAGCCATCGACCGTTCCCACTCGTCGATAAGGGTTTCCATCCGGAGTGGGTCAAGTGCAACGTCATAGAACCACTCAATCGCGCCTTCGTTTGACGATGCTGCGTCCTGCTGATTTGGCCAAATAATGTCGCTGGGCCTGCTCGTTTCATCCATAGATCGGGACCCTTTCAGAAACTGCCATGACACGTCAAAGTCTATAGCATGCTGGATCGACTGTTTGAGATCTACCTTCAATACGCTGCAAAATGGCCGAACGGCAGCATTCGCAATGCTGCACTGCGACAAAGTTCGGTTAGCTTAAGTTTCAAGTTTGCCGGCATTTCCCCTATTTTTCAGGGCCCGACCGGGTGGTAGCGGCTGACCGAGGGTCATTAAATCTCCTTGTTACAATTAGGGGGTACCCCCGGACATGGAGTCCTTTCGGAAGAGCGGGGGGTCAAAAAAACAACAGGTCTGCAGCCGCGAGGGTGGGGACATCGTCGAAGGTGATGCTGAGCGCGTCGGTGGCGTCGAAATTCAGGGAAAGGCCGCCGTTCGGTGCGACGGTCACCAGCGTTGTTAGGGCGGCATAGGCAGAGTTGATGTGGCCGTTGCCGTTCATGTCGAAGGTGGCAAAGTCGGTCGCGGTCCCAGAGATCTGTGCCGTATCGCCAGTTGAGCTGTCAAAACCGTAAATCACGTCATGGCCATAGGCGCCGTCAAAGACAAAGCTGTCGGCACCCGGACCGCCGTACAGGAGATGGTCCCCCTCGCCGCCGGTCAGCGTGTCATTGCCGCCTCGTCCGGAAAGTTTGTCATTGCCTGTGCCTCCCTCCGGAACGTCATCGCTCCCGGCCACGAAGCCGCCTTCCAGTCGGTCGTTGTCAGCTGTTCCGATGACTCGTGCCATGATCCCCTCTCTTGGCCCAGCGCATACTTCGTGTCAGCTGCGCTGACCGGTTCCAAAGGGTAGTCGTTCACCGATTTCCCGCGTTGATCTCGCGCAGTTCCGGGTTCCGGATCGTCCGGAAGCGTTTCGGTCTTCGGCACCTAAACCGACATTTCCCAAGTGGGGCTGCTCAAACAAAACCTTTCTGGACAAGAAATCGTTGGCGACCGCCAGTTCTCCGACTTTGGCTTGCAGCGCCAGCACAGTGGCTTGGTCAACTTCGGATAACCGCGTTGGAACAGGCGCGGGTGTACGACGCTGGCCGATATGCCACGTGATTCTGTTGCCGCCCGGTCCGTGGTACTATCTGCCCTGCCGCGCGGGACTATTCGACCCTGCGGCGACTGGCAGCGAATGTTGCGGGCAACCGCGCATGAGGCGGTCTTTCACGAGCTGGTGGCGCAAATCGTGTCGGTCGGCTCGCACGGCAAGGCGACGGACGCCGAGGCGAGCGATTTCGCCCTGGGCTTCGTGCACGCCATGCAGCCCGAGGATGCTGCCGAGGCGCTTCTATTGTCGCAGATGGCTGTCACCCATCAGGCGGTGATGATAGCGCGGCGGTTGAACCATGTTGAAACCATCCCGCGACAGGATTCCGCCTAACGCGCACTGAACAAGGCCGCGCGGACCTACGCGGCACAGATGGAAACGCTCAAACGCTATCGCGCGAAAGCGCAACAGGGGGACGCGTGGAACGCGTTACAGTGAACGAAGGCGGGCAGGCAATTGTCGGCGCTGTCGAGACAGGCGGAGGGGGTAGGGTCAAAGTCTGACCGAATGGCCGCCCGGACCGGCGGGGGAGGCCAAATTTCCGCATCCACAAAAAAGAATGCCGGGGATGGGCCGCTGGCAAAGGTGACGGCAACCCTATGCAAAGGGCGCATGACGCCTCCCGGTGCCGCGCCACGTCCAAGCGATCCGGCCTCGCGTGCCGCGCCCCTGCCGTTCGTGGCTGGACTGTCTGCCGGATGCACGGCGCGGGCGGCGGCGCTCGACCTGGGTCAGAGAACCCGAACTGGAGACACGGCGGGCGCAGCCGTGATACCATCGCTGTGCGAAAACTGGTCAACGCATTGGGTCGGCGGGCCCGCGAACTGGCAAAGACTATTCTCGAAGACTGACTATCGGCGATCTGTTGGATAAGCATCCCGCCGCGCCCATAGCCGGTCCCACGGGTCGGGAACTTTGGCTGTCACCGAAGGATAATCCTTGCTGGACTGCTGTGGGAATCCCTTGCCTGGAGGATGCCATGAGGCTTGTTTCGACCCTCGCGTTGATCGCTGCGTTGGCCGCGCCCGCCTGGGCGGCGAAACACCCCCTGATCTTGTCGAATGTCGATTTTGCCCTGCTGTCGGACCTGGAAAACACCCATGCCGATGCAGACGCCTGTGCCGAGGTCTTCGCTGGGTACGGTTACGAGGTGACCCGGATGAAGGACTTCGACCTCGATGGGATGCATGAAGCACTGGGCGCCTTCGTCATGGGTTTGTGGCCTGATGACGAGGTTATCTTTGTCTACGCGGGGCATGGTTGGTCTGATGGGCAAGGGAACTTCCTGATCCCCACCGACGCGCCACTGGACGGCAGCGACTGGAAGTTGCGGGGCGACACACTTGCACTGAAGGATGGGCGTGACGGGGTGCTGGATCAGTCCAGGCAGGCAGGCAGGCGTGGGTTTGACTGTCGCGATCATCGACGCCTGCCGAGACAACCCGTTTGCGCAATCTGCCGGTTTCAGGTCGATCGCAAAGGCCTCTTATCTCGCGGGGTCCGGACATGGGTTGGTGATGCAGCCCAAGGGATTGAACACGGCGCAGAAACTGGCCCTGAAAGACGGCGTGCCCGCGGTGACGATCTTTCGCGATTTCGACGGCGAGGGGCAGGATGCAACTGTGATCCGCCGCACGCTGGATCAGGCGGCGTTTCGCGACCGGCAAGAGGGCGGCGTTGTCATGATGGGGCGGCTGGGCGCCGATACGATCACGGTGCAGGTGCTCTGGGGCCTGCAGGACCGCAGCGGAACAATCACGCTGGTGCCGGTGTCGACGGTGCTGACAGAGGCGCTGGCGTCGCACTGACGCGGCGGTCCTTCGGTCAGGCTCAGCGTTCTAGCGATGTTGCGACAAGACGGCTCCATGCCACGTTGTCCGATCATGGAACCTAAGTACCGAGCGCCTCATTCTCCCCAGACGGGACTTGGATTGTCACCGCCTTTTTCTCACATGGCCGAGCGAGTTTGGTACGTGCAGAGCGGCGAGCTTTGGGCGGCAGTGAATGGACATCAAAATGCGGTGATCAGGTGTTCTCTCCAAACGCTTTACGGATTGTCACTGCGTCCGGGGACAACAGCGCCCGCATCTGGGGCGGCGGCTAAACCGGCACCAGCCGCCCCTCTGTCTACTCCTGTGCGCGGGCTGCGATCCTCTCCTGTAACGCGGGGTCATGGGGTCGGCAGGGGCAAGGAGTCGAGTATCTCTGTCAGGCGGGCGGCGTTGCGAGGGGCTGTTTGGCCAAGTTTGCCGCGAACTGGTCAACGCCACGACTCAAGAGCCCGCGAACTGTCCGAGATGATGGGCAAGGGCTGAGCGTCAAATTCCGACAAGTTCCGGGGCGGTCTCTGTTGCAGTGGGGGATCTTAGGGGAGATGACGAAATTTTCTTTGCAGATTTCAACATTTTTTTCAACGCGCTGTGAAAATCATGTGGCGGGACTGCAAGACGAATTCGAACCCGTCTCTGAATGGACAGTGAAGCTGCCCCTTATGCCGCGTCAAGTTCGCGCGACTCTACAAGAGCGGCGGCGCGGCTGGCCTTGAAGATGTCCCGGCTCGAGAGGCCGCGTTCCTGGTTGAAATGGTTGTAGACGGAGGCGTGGACGGACGCGAATGTCTGCAAACTTCGCATGCGCCGGAACCGAAGCATCGCCCGCTCCCGTCGTCGAAACGGCAGATGAGAATTCTCCGCGCGATTTTTCAGCCAACAGCCGGTTTCTTGTCGATCCGCCGCACCGATTTCCGTCAGGGCGGCGCCATGGGAGCGGAGCTTGTCCGCCACCAGGGCGTCTGACCGACCGTGCTTCCTCATCGCTTTCTTGAGGAATTTCAGAGCGGCCTTTTTGTCCCGCGTCTTTGTCACGAAGCTACCCTTCCCCCTGCCCCGTCTAAAGCCAAGTTCCTTTGACACTGCCCATGAGCGCCATGCGGGAAAAGTGACTCTCACCCCAGAAGGATCAGTTCGGCAAGGATGTCGGAACGGTGGACTAGCCCCACGACCTGCCCCGCCTCGCAGACTGGAAAGACGCGGTGGGGATGGGACAGAAACATCTCTGCCACCTTGATCAGGTCGTCAGCCGGGTCCACGCCGATAACCTCGCGGCTCATGTGGTCGGCCACGGTGCCTGTCCATTCGCGATAGTAGCTCGCGTGAAGCGCGGAGCGGAAACAGTCCTTCTGGGTGAGGAACCCGGCGAGACGAGTGTCGTCGCCCACGACCGGCGCTCCCGCCGCGCGCGCCTCGACCAAGAGCGCGGCGGCGCGCCGGATGGGTGTCTCCGGGGTCAGCAATGGGAAATCCGTGCGCATGACTGATGCAATGCGGTTCTGGGTCATCGTGACGCCTCGCCAGCGTTGCGGCGGCGCAACGGGCAATCGGCGCAGCGGCCCTCGGGGCGGTTCGCCGCCGCGCTGCAGGTGGTCAGCGCCGGACCGCGTCCGAGGATCAGACCCAATCCAAGCCCCCCTGCGGCCAGTACCACGATTGCGACGGCAAAGATCATTTCGACCACGGGTCTGCCTTTCTCATGTCAGCACCGCGCCGATGTCGCCGGTCTCGACCCTGCGCAGCGTCATACCCGCTTCGAAAAGGAAGAGCGCGGCGATACCCCGAGCACGCGCAACTGCAGGTCCGGCATCGTCCCCGGCGGCGAACAGGGCTGTGGCCCAGCCATCGGCAGTCATCGCGTCGGCGGCCAGAACCGTGACGGACCGCAACTGCCCGTCAACCGGACGCGCAGTGGCCGGATCCATGATATGGCCCCAGAGCCGCCCGTTCAGCCCATAGCTCTGCGCGCCGAGACCCGATGTCGCGACAGCCATGCCCTCGGGCAGATGGACGATTGCGGGCGCGGGTTGGCCGGGCACGGGATGCGCAACTGCCACGGCCCAGTCGCGCCCCCTAGGATGGCGGCCAAGCGCGCGCAATTCGCCTCCTAGATCAATCAGCAGGTTGTCGAAGCCCTCACCCCGCGCCAGGTCGAGCGCACGGTCAAGCGCGCGGCCCTTGGCGATGCCGCAGAAATCGAGGGTCAGATCGGTTTGACGTTTGGTCAGTCGCCCGGCCTCTACCGTCAGCCCACGCCAGTCCGGGGCAGCCCCGGTTTCGATCGGCCCGAAACCCCAGCGCGCCACCAGCGGCCCGACCGTCGGATCAAAGGCGCCGTCGCTGGCGCGCGCCAACCCCAGCGCGGCCTGCGCCACGCGGGTCATCTCGGCACTGGCGGGCGTGCCCGATCGACTGGCGTTGAAGCGGCTGACGATGCTGTCGGCGCGCCAGGGCGACATCTCGCGCTCTATGCCCTCGAAAAGCGCCTCGAGTGCCGGGCGCAGTTGGTCAAGCACCGCGCCTTCGGGGCCGGTGATCTGCCAATGGGTGCCGAACGCCCTGCCCGACAGGTGTTCTGATGACTCCGCGCGGACAAGCGCCGGGCTCGCCAGGGCCGCGCCCAGACCGGCCATAAACGCGCGTCGCGAAGGAAGATGTCTGTGCATATCTCAGGCTCCGAAATCGTCGTAGAAGATGGACGCGGGCTCCACACCCAACCGCTCCAGCGTTGCCAGCACCGCCGAGATCATCACCGGCGGTCCGCAAAGGTAGTATTCGCAGTCCTCGGGCACGGGATGGCCAGCCATTTCGGCGCGCAGGATGTCGTGAATGAATCCGGCTGCGCCGATCCAGCGGTCGCCAGGGGCGGGATCGGACAGCGCGGGCGTCCAGCTGAAATTGGCGTGGTCTCGGGCCAAGGCCTCGAATTCCTTGTTGTAGAACAAGTCCGCGGCGGTGCGGGCACCATAGAAATAGCGGATGCGGCGGGGCGTGCCACGCCCCAGTTCCTGATGGATCATCGCGCGCAGCGGGGCCATGCCGACACCGCCGCCGACATAGACCATCTCGCGGTCGGTGGGTTGGACGTGGAACTCTCCAAACGGGCCGGAGGTTGTGACCGTGTCGCCGGGTTCCAGCGTGAACAGCCAGGACGACACGATCCCCGGCGGCACGTCGCCTTCGCGCCCGGCGGGTGGCACAGCAAGTCGGATGTTGAAGACTGCGGTGCCGGCATCTTCGGGACGGCTGGCCAGCGAATAGGCACGCGTCACCGGTGCGTCGGACGCCACGTGCATGTCGCGCCAGCCCGCGATCTGCCATGCGTCGCGGAACGCCTCGGGCAGGTCCAGCGTGGCGAAATCAAGGCTGTAAGGCGGCGCGGTGATCTGCATGAAATCGCCCGCGTGGAACGCGGTCGGCCGATCCATGGGCAGGTCGAGCACGATCTCGCGGATCAGCGGTGCCAGCATCCGGGTCGAGGCGACGGTACAGGCAAAGCCGCCGCCCGCGCTCAGGATGCCTTCGGGCACCTCGACCGCACAATCGCCACGCAGGTTGGTCTGGCAGGCCAGGCGCACATGGTCGCGCCTTTCTTTCGGTGACAGCACGCCGCGTTCGGTCGCCTGCGGGACACCCGCCCCGTCGCCCGTGACAGCGACGCGGCAGAGCCCGCAAGTGCCCTTGCCGCCGCAGGCCGCCGGGATCGGGATGTCGGCGTTGTGCAGCGCGTCGAGCAACTTGTCCCCCCGCTGCGCCAGGATGTGCCGCGCGCCGTTCACGTCGATATCGAGCACCTCTGCCGGGATCAGCCGTCGCCGCAAGACCAGCAAACCGGTCGCCAGCCCCAGGATCAGGGCCACGATCACGAAACTGCCCAGCGCGATTTCCGTCATTGCGACACCGCCATCTGCGCGAAAGAGGCAAAGCCCAGCGACATCAATCCGGTGAGCACGAAGGCGATGCCCAGCCCGCGCAACCCCGGTGGCAGATCGGCATATGCCAGCCGCGACCGCAACGCGCCCAGCATACCCACCGCGACGGCAAAGCCCAGCCCGCTGCCCAGCCCGAAAACCGCCGATTCCGCCAGCGAATAGGCTCTGTCCACCATGAAAAGGCTGCCTGCGAGGATCGCGCATTGCACCGTCAGAAGTGGCAGGAACACTCCGAAGGCGGCATGGATCGCCGGAAAGAACCGGTCGAGCAACATTTCCAGCAATTGCACTGTCGCCGCGATCACCCCGATGAAGGCGATGAGTGCGAGATAGGACAGGTCAAGCTCGGGCATTCCGGCCCACGCCCAGGCACCGGGGGCCAGCAACCCCTTATAGATCAACCAGTTGAGCGGCACGGTCACTCCCAGAACCCCGGTCATGGCAATGCCGAGGCCGATGGCGCTTTCGGGGCGTTTGGAGAGCGCAAGGAAGGTGCACAGCCCCAGGAACAGCGTCAGCGGCATGTTGTCCACGAACGCCGCGGAGAGGAAGAGCGCCCAAAGTCCGGTCATTCAGCGGGCCTCGCATCTGCGGGCGGCACATGCTCGGGCGCCTCGACCTGTTGCGGCTGCAGCGAACGGATCGCCCAGACCAGGGCACCCAGCAGAAAGAATGCCGAAGGGGCCAAAAGCATCAGGCTCAGCGGTGTGAACCACCCACCCGCATCCGCCAGCGGCAGCGCCTGCCAGCCGAAAAGCTGCCCGCGCCCGAACAGCTCGCGCACGCCCCCTATGAAGAGCAGGATCAGCGAGTAGCCCAACCCATTGCCAAACGCGTCCACCGCCGACGGGAACGGTGCATGGTGGCGCGCATAAGCTTCGGTCCGGCCCAGCACGAGGCAGTTGGTGGTAATCAGACCGACATAGATCGACAGCGCGCGGCTGATCTCGGCGAAATAGGCTTGCAGCACCTGGTCGATGACGATCACCAGCGAGGCCACGATGACGATCTGCACGATCAAGCGGATCGTATCCGGGATGTGATGACGGATCAGGCTGATGATCACCGCCGACAGCGTCAGCACCACGGTCAACGACACCGACATTGTCAGCGCCGTTGCCAGCGACGTGGTCACCGCCAGCGCCGAACAGATGCCAAGGATTTGCAACGTCACTGGATTCTGCCGGATCAACGGCTCGGTCAGCGTGGACCAGATGTCGAAACGCGTCGGCATGGCTCAGAACTCCCCCCGCTCGATCGCGTGTAGCAGGGGGCCGTAGCCGTCGGAACCAAGCCAGAAGCGCACCATGTTGGAAATGCCCCGCCCGGTGCGCGTGGCGCCGGTGATGCCATCGACCTGATGCGGGCTCGACGCCTCTCCCCGCGCCACGCTGAAACGCAGATCGCCGGTGTTATCGCGCAGCTCGGTCCCCGGGAAACTGGCCTGCCACGACGGATCCTCGATCCGACCGCCAAGGCCGGGGGTTTCGGAATGGTTGGTGATGGCGATGCCGGCGATTGTGTTCATATCGCCTTCGACGGCAAGGATCGCGTCGATCCGCCCGCCATAACCCTGACCGGTGAGCGGCAGAAGCACGAGCGAAATCTCGTCCCCCTGGCGCAGCAGGAAAATCTGCGCATAATTCGGCCTGTGACCCAGACCGGCGAGGTCCGCCCCGGCGTCGAGCGCGGTCCAGTTGGCGGGGTCGGCCAACGTGGCCTCCAGCGTCTCGGACGTCACGTCCTGCGCTGCGCGCCCGTCTTCAAGGTCAATCACCACCGTCGACAAGGTGCCGCCGGATTGCTGCAGAATGTCCGTCATGCCGGGAATGCCGCTTATCAGCGCCTCGATGCGGGCCTGTTCCTCGGCGGCGCGGTTGGCGGCCTGGATCGGGCGCAGCATCACCGTGGCCCCGCTGACCAGCAATGCGCAGATGGCCGAAACCAGAAACGCCATCACCAGTGTCTTGGTCCGGCTTTCGTTCGGCAGGGCCAGGAACCGTCGCCAGGGGTTGCGGTCAGTGTCGGCCATGTCGCCTCCGTCGTTGGGCATACCAGAGCGCCAGCGCCCCCTCGTCGAGCATCGGGGCGGCCAGCGAGGTCAGCAGGGCTGCTGCCACCGCCATTTGTACCGGCGCCGCCCCGTGCCAGCCATTGGCAAAGAGGATCACCAGCGCGAGATACAGCAGCCCGTTGAGCCAACGGCCCAGCATCGTCGTCGCACTTGTCACCGGATCAGCCACCAGCAGGACCAGCACGACACTGGCCGCAGGCAGGACCGACGCAGGCAGCACCCCCAACGCCACCGCACCCGAAGCCCCCAGCACCGCACCAAGGATCACACCCGCGGGCATCGCCCCCGTCATGACGCCAATCACCGCCGTCGGAATCGCAGCCCAAGCGACCGGCAACAGGATTTCGGGCCAGGCAAACCCGGAAAAGCCGAACCCCAGAAAGGACAGTGCCACAGTCGCAGGATTCACCACATTGCGGCCCCAGCCGCCAAAGACCAGCTCTCCCATCACCGCGCCAAAGCTGATGCCGAGGATCAGTCGGAACACCCCCAGCCCCTCGGGGGCCAGCATTGCGATGGCCAGCGCCGTGATCACCGCCGACAAAGAGACAGGCTGCGCCCGAGCCAGCAGGAAGACAAGCTGCCAGATCGCAAGGACCAGCGCCGCCAGCGCCAACCGCTGCAACTCCTCGACGCCACCGAACCAGAGCCAGAACAGCGCCAGCGGCAGATAGGCCGCCAAGAGCAGCATCACCACCGTTTCGCGCGTCCAGAGCCCCCTGGTCATGCCGCGAATTCCGTCCTGATGCGTTCCAGCATCCCGCGCAGAAGCGCGGGTAAGTATGCGTCGCCGCCCAGCACGTAGTCGGCCAGTGCGATATCCTCTTCCAACAGCGACAGAACCCCCATTTTCATCGCGGTTTCATCGTCGCCCGAACTCAGCGCACGCACGAAAGCGGCGGCTGGGAGCATACCGCCGAAGGCCTGATCGAGCGCCGCAGTCGGGATCACTGGTCTGGGGCTTGCCGAGCGGGTGAGCGCCGCGACAAGCCAATGCGGACGGGCGCGCGACGTGTCTCGGGGAAGAGCCGTGACTTGCCGGTGGCGCGTGGCCAGCCATTGCGCAGGGTGTCCGTCCAATAGCGATCCGGACCAGAGCTTGTGCGGCCCCGGCAAGACGTGCCGAAAGGTCAAACCGCGCAGATCCGCCCCGGCCTGCGTCCGCACCATTCGGCTTTCACGTAAAGCCGAACCGCCGACGCTGACCAGCCGTGTCATCGGCAATTGCCCGGACCCGAGCAAAGCGCCCAGCGCCGCCACATCCTCGGCGTGCACGTCCCAGACCGGTGTGTCGATCCCGGCGGGGCAAAGCGCGTGAACGCGCAACCCAGGCGCGCCCTGCGGATGGCGCGGTCCGCTAAAGACCACGCGAACTTGCTGTGCATCGGCGCCGTCGATCAGGGCGGTGCCCGGCCGTTGACAGAGGATCACGGGCCCATCGGTCAGCAGACCCAAGGCGCGCAGGCCTCGACCGAATGCCTCTTCACGTCCCTCAAGGGCCAGACGCGGATCGGGGGCGAAGGGGCGCGTATCCGTGGCCATGACGAAGATGGCCGCGGGGCGTTCGGCCGCGTCGGGCATACCGCCGAAGGGTCGACGCCGCAGCCAGGGCCAGACGCCGGCGCGCTGCATCAGGCGGCGCAGGCCCTGCTCAGAGCCCGCCCGGGAGATCTCATGAGTGACGCTATCGCCCCCCGGTTCCCGAAAAAACACGATCTCGGACAGCCGGTGCCCCTGCAACAGCCCGATTCGCGCCACACGGGCGGGCATCGGCGCCACGAAACACAGATCGGGGTCATCCCGACCTCGGGCCACCGGCGCGCCCTGCGCCACCACTGCGCCTTCCTCCACCTCTATCGACACGCGCGGGGAAGCGCCTTGCGGCGGCCGAATACCGGCTTCTTCCGTGATGACGTCCTCCACGTCGCGCCCATTCTGTGGCGGCGACGGGAACGGCACTGTGAGTCCTGAGCGGAAACCAAGCTGGAGCATGGGGAATTGTTATCACGAGCCCCCTTCGGTCCGTTTGATCTACCGCAATTCCCGGGCCGAAAACGCGTGCTAGGCTGATGGCTGAGTTCCCCGTTGCGATAAACACCGGAGTAGACACGATGCCCGATCACGCCAAAGCCACCCTCTCCGTTCTCGCCATCACATCATGTGCTGTCTTGCTGATCGGGGCCAATGCGGTTCTGGGTCAGAACGAACCGGTCGATCCCGACGCGAGCGAGGTCACCGTGCCCTTTGCGTTGCCCAAGTCCGGCCCGTTCAATCCGGCTGATATCGAGATCAAGAACGACCAATCCATCTCCGACTGGTTCCGTTCGGCACATGCCGATGCCGCGGCAGAAGCGTTCCGCCACTGGGACGAAGAAGAGGAGATCTCGGCCTCTTGCGCGACCTGCCATTCGGGTGAGGGGTTCCGCAGCTATCACGGCCTCGATGGCAGCGCGGTGGGTAGTGTCGAGGGCCCGATCAACACCGGAGGCGTGGTCGATTGCGGCACCTGCCACCATGCCGGACTGTCCGAGGTGAAGGAAGTGGCCTTTCCTAGCGGCCTCATGCATCCGGTTCAGGGAGTCGAAGCCTCCTGCATGACTTGTCATCAGGGCCGCACGGCAGGCAGCACCGTGGCCAAGGTGATGGCCGATCTGGATCTCGACACGCCCAATCCCGAACTGCGCTTCATCAACCCGCATTATGCCACCGCCGCAGCGACCTGGTTGGGCGGCTATGGCGGGTCCGGCTATCACTACGACGACAAGGACTACTCCGGGCGCTTCTTCCACGCCCGTCCGGTGTCGAGTTGTGTGTCCTGTCACGAACCCCACACGCTTGAAGTTGCATTCGAGCCGTGCCTCACATGCCACCAGGCAGATAAGCCCCAGAATATCCGCATCGCCCGGCAAAGCTATGATGGCAGCGGGGATACGTCCAAGGGCATCCAATCCGACATTCAGGTCAATGCCACGACGCTGCTGGACATGATCAAGAGCTACGCAGCCGACGTGGCGAACGCGCCGATCGTCTATGACGGCACCCGCTATCCCTATTTCTTTGCCGACGCCAACGGCGATGGCGTGTTGGATCAGAGCGACGGACAACCTGTCGCCTACGACGCATGGACCCCGCGCAGCCTGCGCGCCGCCTACAACTGGAAACTCGTCACCGCAGATCCCGGCAACTATGCGCACAACCCGCCCTATATCCTAGAACTGCTATACGATTCCATCGAGGATCTGAGCGGTCCGCTGGGCACGGACATGGAGGCACTGGGCTTGTTGCGCTAGGCCAAAAGCCCTCACAAAGTCGCCCCCCTTCCCCGCAATCCGGAGCATTCGTTCAGACCTTGGCTGTCTCCTTGGCGTCGACGTAGCGAAGCGCCAAAAGCGTGCAGGCTGGGCCGACGATTTCAAAGACCACCGTGGCTGCGATTGTCGCCGTAATGATCATCGCACCCCCTCAGGTATCGCTTCAGCGGCAACGAGCGCCATACCACCGCGACACCGGCTTGCGGTAAAAGTGCCAACCCATAGGCGTGCCGCTCAATGTCCGGCACACGCCCCAGGCGTGCACCCACCTCACCAGCGACAAGACGCGATACAATGTGCAACGCCACGAAAGCGGCCGTCAGCCAGCCGAGCGACCACAGGGCGTCCAATTTGAGCGACACCCCGGCGAGCAAGAAGAAAAGCCGCATGAACGGCCATTCGACATGCTCTATCTCATGGAACGTACGCTCGTGATGCCGAGCCAGATTTGCAATGATGGCTCCAGCGGTCATTCCGGCGACAAGGAACGACACTTCCATCCAGATCGACACGCCTGCCGTGTCAATCACCACGCCAATGGCTTCGGTCTGAAGAGGTTCGCCCGGCTTGAGCCTTCCGGTGAAGTAAGCAGCGGGCGGTCCTATGGCCATGCAGAGTAGAACGGCGCCACCGATTTCAAACACCACCACAAACAAAGGCTCGGACCTGCCATCTGATCATCCACCAGTCCCGCCAGGAAAAGGGCGCCAAGTGTCGTTTTGAAAAAACCTTAGCCCGCATTCCCCAAGTAACTGGGCGGTTTCATCCCACCGGCGGCCAGTAACGTGTTATATTTCAGCATGTTATGGAGACGTGAGGTGGTGGATCATGGATCACCCTGAGGGTGCAGGCGAAACGGGCAATGTTCGGCTTGGTTTTGACCGTCGGGTGCGGTTGGAATTTCATGGCTCGAAGATCAGTTCCGACGGTGGTCTGTTGCTGTTCAGGGAATTGGACGAGGTGCTTGGTCTGCACGATGTCGCAGGCGGCTTGCTGAGAGACACACGGACCGGTCACAACCGCCTGCATTCTCTGGTCGCGCTTTTGCGGCAATCTGTTTTTGGGCGGCTGGCCGGATATGATGATGTGAATGACGCTGACCGTCTGGCGCTCGATCCGGTGATGCGGCAGGTCGTTGGAGGGCGCGCCGTTGAGGCCAAGGCCGCGTCCTCGAGCCAGATGGGACGGTTCGAGACCGAGGTGTTGGCAGCGACTGACAATCGCACGGCACTGGCTGATTTGTCGGGGCAATGGATCGATCGGGTTCACGAGGCAACGCCACCCAAATGGATCACGCTGGACATGGACAGCTCGGTCAGTCCGACCCACGGCGCACAGGAGGGCACGGCCTGGAACGGTCATTTCGGCTGCATGTGCTATCACCCGCTGTTCGTCTTCAACCAGTTCGGCCACCTCGAACGCTGCGCATTGCGCCCCGGCAATGTTCACAGCGCCGATGGATGGGAAGAAGTTCTGAGGCCGGTCATTGCGCGATATGCGGATCGTCACCTGATGCGGTTCTTCCGGGGGGATGCCGCGTTCGCCATTCCGAACCTCTATGAAACGCTGGAAGCGGCAGGGTACTTCTACACCATCCGGCTGCGTGCCAATCGTATTCTACAGGACAAGGTTGCCCATCTGCTCAAGCGCCCGGTCGGTCGTCCGCCGAAACACGTTCGACGCCTATACGGTGACTTCGAGTATCAGGCGGCGTCCTGGGACAAGCCAAGACGGGTCATCGCCAAGGTAGAGTGGCATCCCGGCGAGCTGTTTCCCCGCGTCGGCTTCGTTGTGACCAACCTGCCGATGGACCCCGACTGGATCATCCATTTCTACAATCAGCGCGGCACCGCCGAGCAGCATATCAAGGAAGGCAAGCAGGCGATCAACTGGACGCGGCTGTCCTGCACGGGCATGGCGCAGAACGAGGTCCGCCTTCAGCTTCATGCCCTGGCCTACAATCTCGGCGTCTTCCTGCAAGGCGCAGACCTTCCCGAGGAAATGGCGGATTGGTCGCTCACCAGTCTGCAAACGCGCCTGATCAAAATCGGCGCACGGGTCGTCCGCCATGCCCGAGCCATCACGTTCCAGCTTGCCGAGGTGGCCGTCAGCGGCGCTCTGTTCCGTCGCATCCTCGAAGCCATCCACCGGTTACGTGCGCCACCGGTTCCAACATGATGGTGTCAGCATCAAGCACTGAAGGAAAGCGGCCTGATAGGTCCGTCCAGAGAAGTGTCGATCCAACCAGTATCGGGACCATCGCCACCGCTGAGACCAGACATCACACTCAGTTCGTGCGTTTGATGCCTGAACAACAGCACAGCGTGGCCAATAGGCTTGATCGGTGTGCGAAATGGCTGCAACATGCAACAGAAGGCGTTCTACTTGGGGAATGTCGGCTTAGGTGATCAGGGCGCCTCCAAGCAGGCGGTAAAAATCGGGCGCTTACAATCAACGGGACATACGAGCAGGCGGTTCAAATCGGGCGGTTTCTGAACAACTGCGCAATCTCACCATGCTTTTCGAAGCTCATGCCGCTTAATTGAGAACTTGGAGCGGCATCAAATCGTGACAGGTCCATACTCCTCGCAGATGGTTTTTCCCGGCTTAGTCCACGCCTTCTCCGCCCTTTCAATCAGGAATGATACGCACGAGACACTTTAATGAAAAAAATGTCGAATACCATATAATGCTCAGGAGGCTATTACCAAGCATCGAGACAAGAATACCGCAGAAATACCCGTATACCTTCCTACCACGCTCTATTAATCTGACAGCGCCTCTATTTCAGTTTGAGCGGGTCTTTATGGTCTCCCCGATTTCATTCAGGATTGCTTTTAGGGTGTCGAAATCTTCGTGGCGCACCCGCATCCATGCGTTTGCCATGTATCCGGCTTCGACCTGTTGTGTGTGCGTGCCGGGTTCCGGGAAATACTCGCCGACCACAAGATCGCCGTATTTTGCGAATATGCGGTCCGTTCCCTCGTAACCAGAGATCTTCCCGTCCCGATCCGGACGCAATGCGATTATGCCACAGGCGAAGCGCCGCGATGGCTTCACATCGGTGGTGTGGTGACACACCGCAAGCGCCCATTCGCGGTAAAGATCGAACTCGTTGCCGTGGCAATAGCTGTCCCATTGCCCGACACCTGGCGGACGACAGCCGATCTCGGAGAATTTCAGGCCCTTTGGCCCGAAAAACCATTCCATATGTGTCGGCGAGGTTTCGATCCCAAGCGCGGTGTTTACCCGCCGCCCCATCTCGCGCAGCTCTGCATAGCGATCGCTTTCAACCTGATTGGTCGATATCAGCTGAGGGGATATCCAGCGGTGGCGCATCGCCTCGAGGACACCGGGGTAATAATGCCCGATGAACTCTTGCCTGACTTCGCCACCTACCGTTAGCGTGTCATAGATGCCCTCGTGCCCTTCGATGAATTCTTCGATCGCCGCCGAGGCCCCGTCGGCCACTCCGCTTTGATGGGCTACTTGCTCCAGTTCGGCGTCATTGTTCGCGCGGTAAGTCCCGGCGGCCCCCGCAGAGTCGCGCGGCTTGATAATCAGGGGATAGCCAACACCCTCGGCAAATGCACGGGCTTCGGCAAGGCTTGCGACCGCATCGGAAACAGCGACGGAAATGCCGGCTTTGCGCAGGACGTCCTTCATCGCCACCTTGTCGCGACAGAGATAGGTCGTGCGCGATGACGTGCCTGGGATGTCGCAGCGCTCGCGCACATGGGCTGCAGGCAATTGATGGGCCTCGATAGTGCATTCCAGCCGGTCGATCCAAACCTTTGATTGGGCGTCTCGCACGGCCCATTCCAGCGCGCCTTCGTCGGTCACGGATTTGACTTGTTGATAATGTGTCAACCAGCCCCGCGTCTCGGGGTCCAGCCAATCGTAAGGCCGCTCCCCGATCCCATAGACATTTGCACCGATGGCGTGCAGGGCACGGACGAATTCGCGCTGGTTGCTGGGAAAGGATGGCTCAATGAATATGATGTTCATGCGCCCGCCACGTCTGGTACCAATTCATTGAGATACTTGGGCAGCATCTCTCGCCATGTGACCCAGTCGTGGTCCCACTCTTGCCCCCAGACATCGACGCGGTTGGGTACGCCCTTGGCGCCCAGGATATCGGCCATGCGCCATGCCTCGTCGGGGTTTTCCCAGCGGCCTTCGCCGTACGCCATCAGGATAAAACGCGCGCGCAGGAGGTCGAGCTGCTGGCCTTCCAGGTCCGGCAGAAAGCGCAAGGGCGAGGAGAAGTAGAAATCCATGTTCCCCTCAAATCCCAGCAGACGTTCCAGATCATAGGTGCCACTCATCCCCAGGGCCGCCTTGAAGAGGTGCGGGAACCGACAGGCCACCGCGACCGCATTGAACGCGCCAATAGAAGCACCGGCCGAAATGATCTCGAGTGGTGCGCCCCCGCAATCCGCGCGGATAGCAGGCACAAGTTCTTCGGCGACATAGGACTCGAACCCGTTGAGGACCCAGCACCGGTGTGCGGCCGATCCTTCCTTGTTGGCCAGGGCTCGGCCCGCGACGCTATCGCAGGAATAGACCTTTATCCGTCCGGCCTCCAGCAGCGGCCAGATGGCCTCGATCACACCCATCCGCTCGACCTCTTCCGCGTCTCCGCCGGCGGTGGGAAAGAGCAGCACGGGATGTCCGAAATGACCCCAGCGGACCAGCGAGATTTCTTGGCCCACCCGGTCCGAATGCCACCTACTGGAAGTCTTTATCGCCATGGATCCCCTCCTTGGCGCGCCAGTCCTGAATGCGGTTCCAGAAAAGTTCGGTGAATTCCTCTTGCTCGTGCTTGGGAAAGAGCGACACCACTTTCTGGTGGATCGCATCGCGCATCACGCCAGATCCGAAAAAGTCGTAGGCCAGTTCATCAAGGTGCGACAAGTTCTTGCGGCAGAAGGTCCGGAATCGTTCGGTCTCGAACCGGTCATTGGCAATGGCGGCATAGGCCTTTAGCTTTTCGGCCTTTGACCGGTTGCTGTCCGCGATCTCGATGAACGGCTCCCATTCCATGTTCTTGTGCATCTTGCGGTCCGTCACTGCGCAATAGATCGACCAGCGCAGATTGGCCTTGATCAGCCAAGGAAAATGGTAATGAAGCGACGTGACCTGACTATCGGGACAGGCATTGGCGAAATCGATGGGATGCCAGATGCCGTTCTGCAAAAGCGACTCGGCTGAATTGAAATCCCAGCCGAAGAAACTGTTGATGGTCAGGCCAATGTCGACCAACTCTTCCTCGTGTTCTGCCGAGAGAAAGCCTTGCTCCATCCGGTAGCGGTCATGCAACGGCGCGCCGGGATCGTAGTTGACAACCCGGAACTGTGGGCCAAGACCGACGCATCGCACGAAACGTTCGTGCGGCAGGACGGCCTTTTGCAGGTTCATGATCTCGGTGCCGCTGGCGTCATAGGCCCGGTGCATGTCGTCCGCATTGTCGATCTTGGTCACCCCCTTCCAGCCTCCGCCGTGATAGGGCTTCATGAAAAGGGGATAGCCGATCTTGTCCCCGATTTCGTCAAGCGAGAACATCTTTGCGTATTTCTGCAGCGTGACTTCCAGATCGTCCTGATTTTCATAGGCCTTGGGCGGCAGCATCCAGGTTTCCGGCACAGCAAGTCCGAGGCGCAGCATCGCCGCATAAGAGGTGTGCTTTTCGTTCGACTGAAGCGACCAGGGGTTGTTGTAAACGTAGAGATCATTGAGCACGACCGCCTTCTTGATCCATTCCCGGCTGACCGAATACCAATGTGTCAGCCGGTCGATGACCACATCGTATTTCACCGACTGTTCAAGGTTGAACGGCTCGATGGTGACACGCTCGCAATTGACGCTGACCTGATCTTCCCCTTGCCCGATGTGCAGGTCAAGTTGTTCAAGAAGCCCTTCGTAACAGATTGGCCAACAGATATCGGCCCCCAGGGACAATCCGATTTGTGCCGTGCGTTTGGCCATGTCTCTCTCCCCAATTTCTTGGAGCAGGCCGACACGCCAACCGTTCCTAGCTGTCGATGTCACGCCCCAGGGCCCAGATAAGCCCTTCGCGCAACTGATCGCGCCAGTTGTGCCAGTGATGGCCGTCCCACTCGGAATTGAACAGAACATCAACGCCCTGTTCGCGCAAGAAATTTGCGAGCGCACGATTTTCGTCGGCCAGCCCTTCGAGTTCTCCGGTGGACACGAACGCGCGGGTCTTGGGCAGTTTCGGCGCCCGCCGCACAGCATCAACCAAACGCGCCGCGCGTTGAAAGACCGGATGCGAGCGCGACTCGAGTTTGCTTTGGTCGAGTATAAAAGTACCGGAATTCAGAATCAGCCCGCCGAATACACCCGGATAGCGAAACGCTGTCGCGATTGAGGCCACCGCCCCAAGGCTCGCCCCCATCAGGACCCGCTGGGAGGGATCGTCGCTGATTGAGTAAGCCTGCTCGACCGCAGGCAGCAGGTCACCAACGACATAGCGTGCATGCCGACGCCCGCGTGGATATTCACTCATGCGGTCATGGGCCTGGATCAGCACGGCGACAAGCGGCGGCACATCCCCGGCGTGAATGAGATTGTCGAGCGAAATTGAAAGGTTGGCAAAACTGTCGAATTCCTTGCCGTCATGGATCACGACCAGCGGGTACTTGTGCTCGGGCGTGTAGCCGTGGGGCAGATAGATCTGCTCGTGCCGCGCTTGGTCAAAGACCTCGGTCTGAACGTGCAGGGTTTCGATCCGTCCAACCGGCGCGCCCTGCGGGCGTGTCCAGTCGGGGCGTTCATAGCCGAAAGTCCGGCACACCGAATTCTCTCCGAACGGATCGCTGGCGCGAAGACGGTTCAGCGGATCAACGACAAGGTCTTCATGCGTGTCGTGGCCGATGGCCAGTTTGTACTCGAAACGCCCGCCATCTTCGACCGGCAGTGTTATGACCCAAAGATCGGTGCCGGAAAGCTGATGAAACGGATCGCGGCTGCCGCCCGCATAAATCCAGCGCGCCAGTTCAACCCGGCTCGCATGGCCGCGCCACAGGAAAGTTACACGCCCGGACTCGACCAACGGGAAATCGTTCTCGGCAATGAAGCGATCAATGGCAGCGCTGTCTGGCATGCCTCTGCGAAACAAAGGCAAAAGCACATTCGGCACGCCCTCAGGAGACGGAACTGGCATCTGGTTCATAGGGGAGGACCGACCGGCTTTCTCTGGCAAGAGGAACCCCGCTTGCCGAGCCCCTCAGAGACCTAGTTCGCCGTGTGACAATTTGCAAGCCTGCCTCCCGTCAGGTCAGCGGTCTGCTCGACGACCCAATCCACCACGGCAACCTGAGCCTCGTGTTCGGACTTGCCAGCCGCCAATGCATCCTTGAAGACCTTCAGTTGGAAGTCCGCGCTGGTTCCGCGTCGCACGATCTGGCGCGCGTTTACGACTTCGTCCAGACAACCGAGTTCATCGGCAAAAGGCGAAACCATCTCGACCAATTCGTCGATCAGGTCGACCAGCGGCACCATCTTGCGTTTCCCGAAATCTCCCAAATTTGCCTCGATCCCGTAGCGCATAGCTCGCCATTTGTTTTCCGCCATTAGAATCCGACGGTAGAACCGCCTTTGCTCGTTGCGGGACCGCAGGCTAACCAGATAGGCAAGGATCGATTGATAGAGCGCCGCAATGGTCAAGCTGTCCTCGACCCAGGTGCAGACATCGCAAACCCGGATCTCAAGCGTCGGGTGCTTGCCCGACGGCCTGATGTCCCACCAGATCTTGGAGGGGTCATTGACCATGCCGCAGGTCTCGAGATCGTCAAGCAAATCCTGCCAGTCATTCCAGTTTTCGAACACTTCCGGAAAGCCGGAACGCGGCAGGTCACCAATGATGATCGGGCGGAATGCCTTCAGCCCTGTATCGATCCCCTCCCAGAACGGAGAGGAACAGGTCATCGCCAGGAGGTGCGGCATGAAATAGCTGACTTGGTTCATCAATTCGACGCGCAAGTTGTTGTCTTCGATACCGGCGTGCACATGCATGCCGCAAATCGCCATGCGGCGCGCCAGCGTCTGGTGTTCCGCGCCAAGGATCCGGTAGCGGTCCATATCAACGGGCTCTTGTGTTGCCCAATGCGCCCATGGGTGCGTCGACGCGGCGACCATGCGCATGCCGAATTCTTTCGCCGTCTCGCCGATGCTGCTGCGCAAGTGTGTCAGTTCCTCGCGCGCCTCGCCGATGTTTGTGCAGATGTCGGTGCCGATCTCGACCTGGCACTGTAGGAATTCGTGCATGGCACGCTCGCCAACAAGCGTCTTGCACTTTGCCATGAACTCTTTCGGAGGTCGGGCGGCCAGGGCGCGGGTCTCCTCATCGATCAACAGATACTCTTCCTCGATGCCAATCGTTATCTTGTCATTCATGCTCATGAATTTGATCCCCCTGCGCCATGAGAAACCGTGTCGGAGTTAGCCCGCTTAGTCAAACAAACCTGAGTGTGGGGTCAGGCCAATTCGAACTCGTCGCCACCAGAACCGGATCGTCTCGTAGCTGACATCGATCCCTCGCCCGTGCAGCAAGTCTTCGACAGTCCAAAGCGATAGCGGGAGCCGGAAACACATCATCACCGCCAAGCGGATGATCTCCGGGCTCGTTCGGAAGCCGCGAAACAGGTTGGGGTTGGTCATCAGTAGACGCTCTGCCCTGATCAAACAGCTCAACTTGACACTGCCCTTGAAGGGTGAGCGGTGGGTCAAGACGCGAAACTACCCAGCCCCCTGCTCCGCCTCAAGCCAAGTTCCTTTGATTCTGCCCCTCTGATGGAAAATCACGGCCGTGACTTCAAGACCGAGATAAGCCAGCCGCTGCGTTCGGCATGAGCATTATCCGCCGACGGCGTTCTGGGATTCCCTGGTGATGAGCACCGCCCGTTTCCCAGGGTTTCAATGTGGCTGGCCGCGAGTTCGAGAATTCTTCGCTTGGAGCCCCTGTCGCCCGCAAGCGGGACGTCACTCTTTTGTGAAGATGTGCCAGATCAGGACTCAGCGCTTGCGTGCGACAGCGAAGGACCGCTCAATGGCACGCGGACACGATGGCCTTGATTTGGGTGTCTGCCGCCAGAATCGCAGCCTCTGCCGCGGCGCAGTCGGGCGCGGTTTCGCTTTGATCGCGCAGGTCTGTCAACTGCGCCACCAACGCGGTGCAGCCGCAGATTTCGGCGTTTCCTTCTGCAACCCGTAGCGCGCCTACGGCCTCCGCCAGCCGGGTCGGGCAGTCCGTCCTGGCGTCCATCAGGATCTGTCGCGCATCGTAGTAACTGTCCTGCGACGGATAGCAGTGCCGGTCGGCCGCGACCGGAGACGCGAATATCAGGCAAGCCGCAACTACGGTCGGCAGGCTGCGCGCGCGGCGTCCATCAGAGGCGGTTCGGAACGGGACTGGCAATAGCACAGCCGACCTCCTGTCCGGTCTGTGAGTGCTCGTGTCAACAGAATGACACACGTGGACGTTGATTGAAAATCACATTGGTCGTAGGATCGGTCCATCGCGGACGGAAGACCGCGCCCCCAAAAAAATATTTATTAGCCGGTCTTCCGTTGCCCGAAGTGTAGGGAGGAAAGACTATGGACACCCATGGGCCATATGATCCGTCGCTCGAATACGGTTTCGAACCAGCCATCAAGGAGATCGGACCAGCAGGCGACAGCATTAAACCTTGGAAACCACTCCACATGTCGCGCCGGAATTTTCTGCGCGGAGTGGTCTGTTCGGGCACGGTGATCGCCAGCGCGGGCTATCTGTTTTCGACCACGTCCGCGGCGCGAGCCGACACGCGAGCGGTCGAACGAATGGTTTCGCTGACCGTGAACGGCAAGACTCACCGGTTGGATGTGCCGCCGAACGAGACCCTTGCCACCACGATCCGCTATAGGCTGGGGCTTACAGGAACCAAGATCGGCTGCAATCAGGCGGAATGCGGTGCCTGCACCGTCATGGCGGGTGGAACCACGATCTATTCCTGCTCGACCCTGACACACCGGGTGCGCGACCGGAAGATCGTGACGGTCGAGGGAATCGCCGCGTCCGACGGGACGCTGCACGCGGTGCAGCAAGCCTTCATAGAGGAAATCGGACCGCAATGCGGTTTCTGCACGCCCGGCCAGGTTGTTGCCGCGGTCGCGCTTCTCGAAAAGAACCCCAAGCCCACGGTCGAGGAGGCCCGGCAGGCAATGTCGGGCAACCTGTGCCGCTGCGGCGCCTACGATCACTATCTGCGCGGCGTGATGAAAGCCGCAGAGAGGGTCTGAGCCATGGCATACAAACTTATCGGAAAGAACTTCACCCCGCCGGATCTGGAAGCCAAGGTGACCGGGTCGGCGAAATATGCCGAGGACTTTCGCGCCGACGGCATGGCCCACATCAAGATCTGGTCGTCGAAGATGCCGCACGGTCGCGTGCGCTCCATTGACCTGAGCGAAGCGGAAAAGGTGCCCGGCTTCCTTGCGGCGCTGGTTCCGGATGAGCTGAAACAGCCGGAACCGGGCGGGTTCCCGATCCTGTCCAACGAGCCGTCCTGGTATGGTGCGCCTGTCGTCGCCATCGCCGCCGAGTCCGAACAGGCGGCGGCCGACGCAGTCGCGAAGGTCCGGGTGGACATGGAGCTTCTGCCGTTCGTCGTCGATCCGCTGGAAAGCCTGAAGCCCGACGGTCCGAACGCGCTCAGCGGCGGAAACGTCGCGGGCCGGGGCATCGATCTTCAGGAAATGAAATGGTCCGGCAAGGATTTCGCGCTGGCGGGCGAGAATTCGATGCCGCTGGGCAAGGCGGCCACCGAATGGGCTTTTGGCGACATCGAGGCCGGCTTTGCCGCGTCCAAGGTGATCGTTGAGGAAAGCATGGTGCACGCGACCAATTCGCACCACGCGATGGAGCCGCGTTCCGCCGCCGCCTATTGGGAAAACGGCAAGTGCCATGTCTGGGGATCGACCCAGTCGACGGCGTTCGCCCAGCCGGGGCTTGCCCGGATGATCGGCATCGAGCCGTCAGAGCTTGTCTTCGTGGCGGAATTCTGCGGCGGCGGTTTCGGCGGCAAGGCGTCGAGCTATCCGCTGATGGCGCTACCGGCGCTGATCTCCAAGAAAATGGGCGGCCGGCCCTGCCTGCTGCGCGTGACACGGAACGAGGAATACGACAACGGCATGGCGCGCGCCGGGTTCCAGGCCTACGCCAAGCTGGGCTTCGGCGAAGATGGTCGCCTGTTGGCGGCGGATGTGTTCGTCGTTCAGGATCTGGGGCCGACCACCGGCTTTCCGGATTTCAACAACGTCGGCAGCGCGACCTCCATTGTCTTCCAGCCGGCAAACATGCGGTTCCGCGCTACTCCGGTGCTGACCAATACCGTGCCAAAGGGTGCCCAGCGGGGGCCTGGCGAAAACCAGACCGCGAACATGTTCGAGCCGCTGATCGACAAGGCCGCGCGGGAACTGGGGCTGGACCGCGTGGCGATCCGGGTGATCAACGCGCCCGGCCGTGGCGGTGCCGAGGCAAAGTACGGCAAGGATCAGGGTCCGGTCACATCGGCCTATCTGAAAGAGGCGCTGGAACGCGGCTCTGAAAAGTTCAGGTGGGCCGAGCGGGCGCAGGCCTCGGGGTCGCGCAACGGCTCCAAGGTCCGCGGTTACGGCGTCGCCAGCGCCTATCACACCGCCGGGTCGAACGGCTTCGACGGGCTGCTCCGGATCACACCGGACGGTATCCTGCACGTGCATACCGGTGTCGGGAACCTTGGCACCTTTTCCTACGCCTCGACCAGCCGGGTCGCGGCGGAGGTGCTTGGATACGACTGGGACCGCGTGGTGATCGAACGCGGCGGCACGCTGAAACATATCCCCTGGAACCTTGGCCAGTTCGGATCGAATACCAACTTCACCATGACCCGAACCAACTATGTCGCCGCAATGGATGCGGTCGCCAAGCTTAAGGAAATCGCGGCCTCGGTGCACGGAGGATCGCCTGACGACTATGAGTTGAAGGACGAGACCGTCACCAACGGCAAAGCCACGATGACCTTTGCCGAGGCGGCCCAGAAGGCGATCGAGATGGGCGGCCGCTATGACGGCCACGAGGCGCCCGAAGAGATCAACCCGATGACGAAGGGCGCAGTCGCCGGCATTGTCGGAACCGGGCTTGTCGGTGTCGCCAAGGACAACCTGCCGAAAGAAGGTACCGTGCCCGCGCTTGCCGCGGGTTTCATCGAGGTCGACGTGGACACAGAGACAGGCAAGGTCGAGATCCTCGATTACCTAGGGGTCGCCGATTGCGGGACGGTCATCCATCCGCAGGGGCTTGCCGCGCAGATTCGGGGCGGGGCGATCATGGGCTTTGGGTTGGCAACGACCGAACGTCATGTCTATGACCCGCAATACGGTCGCCCGAATGCCCGGGCGCTGTATCTGGCCAAGCCGCACAGTTATCTCGATGTGCCGGTCAGTATGGGCTGGGACGCAGTGGATCAGCCAGACGGGCAGAACCCGATGGGCATGAAAGGGATCGGCGAACCGCTGGAAGGCTGTGCCTCGGCGGCACTCATAAATGCGATCTCGGACGCGCTTGGCGGGCACCTGTTCAACCGGACGCCGGTTGTCACCGACATGATCGTCAACGTGGCCAACGGTCGAGAGCAGTCGCACAAGCCGCTCGCCACCAATACCGTTTGACGGGGAGGATCTGACATGACGGATGTTATGCACAACTTCGAGCTCTTCCAGCCGGCGACGCTGGCGGATGCGCAAGAGCTTCTGGGCAATCATGACGACGCCTGGATCATCGCGGGCGGCAAGGATTCGCTCGACTGGTTCAAGCACAGGGTGAAGCAGCCCTCAGTGTTGGTGGACATCGCAGAGATCCCGGAACTGCATGGAATCCGCGAGGAGGATGGCGGCGGGCTCTACATCGGGGCAATGACCACCCTGACCGAGGTCGCCGAGTCGCCGCTGGTGAGGGACCGCTTCCCGCTGCTGGCGGAGGCCGCTGGCCGCGTCGCCAGCCCGCAGATCCGAAACGCGGGCACGATCGGCGGCAACGTCGCCCAGGATACTCGCTGTGTCTACTATCGCGACGGCTTTCCTTGCTATCGGGCGGGCGGCAACACCTGCTATGCCAACACGCCCACTGCGATGAACCGCGAGCATACGTTGTTCGAGGCCAGCCGTTGTGTGGCGGTTACGCCGTCTGACACCGCACCGGCGCTGACGGCACTGGAGGCGACGTTCCATGTCCAGGGACGGCGGAGCGACCGAGAGGTGGCGGCGGACGACTTCTTCATCGGGCCGGACATCGACATCGAGCGGATGACCTCGCTGGATCCCGAAGATATCCTGCTGGGCATCCGTATTCCAGGCAAATGGGCCGGATCGAACCAGTTTTTCGAGAAGGTGGCCGACCGCAACGTCTGGGACTTCGCCTTGGTGAACATCGCCATGGCCGCCCGGCTGGAGGGCGGCACGATTTCGGAGGTGTCAATTGTCTGCGGCGCCGTGCAATGCACGCCGCGGCGGCTGACCGATGTCGAAAGCCTGATCGTGGGCGAGGCACCGGGGGAAGAGCTTGAAACGCTTGTGAAGCGGGTGGCGTCAAGTGGGGCAAAGCCGCTCAACTACAACCATTTCAAGATCCCTCTGATGGAAAACCTCGCTGCCCGCGCGGTTCGCTCGCTCGCCTGACGCAATGCAGCTTCTGGAATATCAGCAGGACGTCTTCGGACAGCGTATGCTCGTAGGCCTCAACTGGGATCTGCTGTGGCTGCCGATCGCGGCAGCCGCAGCCGTGATCACGCTGCACCTTGTGCTTAAACTGGTGCGAAAGGCAGGCTGACGCGTGGGGCGGCGCATCGAATGCGCAGTGTGAACCGGTGCCGTTCAGATGTCTGAATGTCTGTCGACCCGCAAGGCGACAGCTTGGACGTTTTGGTTCGCAACACAGTCTGGACGCGCCGTCCCTGCCGACCTAAGGTGCTGAAAAGACGAGGGATGGAGGGGGTATGGCCAAGCATGCAGATCCGCCGGACGTCCGCCACCGCGGACCCGACCGGCTGTTTCATTGGGGGATGGCCGCATCGGTGATCGTTCTGGGCGCGACGGCATTCTTGCCGATGCTCGGGATCCGGTTCGAATGGGTTCCGATCCATTGGATCGCGGGCGTCGTCCTGACACTGGCGGTTGTCTTTCACCTGTTCCGTGTGACAATTGTTCACGGGTTCGCCGAAATGTTGCCGGGCCCGGACGATCTGCGCGAGGTCGCCCGCACCGCCCGCGGACGCAACCTCGATGGCTTGTCGCCGGCGAAATACGATGCCCTGCAAAAGGGCTATCATACGGCGACGGCCCTGACCGTTCTGGCGTTGGTCGCCTCCGGTCTGATGATGCTCGCCAAGATCGACACCACGTTCTGGAACCGGAATCCGTCGCTTCTCAGCGATCCGGCCTGGGGCGTAGTCTATGTCACCCACGGGGCGGCGGCGATGGTGCTGCTGTTCCTGTTCATCCTGCACCTCTATTTCTCGCTATTGCCCGAACACCGCGCCTTTCTCGTCTCGATGGTTGGCGGGCGCGGACCGGGCAACGCGCGTGGAGATCACTCATGACCGCCAACATAGCTCAGGCTGCCGACATGCGGACCTCCTTCGACCAGATCGAGGAAGCCTATGAATTCATGCTCGCCTATGCCGCACAGGGCCGCAAACGCGAGGTCGAAGAGGGCGGCGGAGAAAGCCAGATCCGCCAATACGTGAAACGCTTCCACGCGGCGCTGACGGATCTGGATGTAGCCTTGGCCGATGGATTCGGTCCCGAGGAAGGCAGCGCGTTCGCCGACCGGTTTCGGGATGATATCTCTGTCGTCCGGTCGGTTCTGGCGCTGCTTATGTCGCGGCAGTCGATCACCTCTGACATGATCGACAATACGAACAGCCTGATTGCACTTCGTGCCTTGCTGACGGATCTGTTCTTTGCGGACCAGGCCCTGCTTCCACCGCGTTGACCGCTATTCGAGCGAGCGGATATAGGACACGAGATTGTCTTTGTCTGCATCGTCCAAGCCAGGAAAATCAGGCATGAAATCGTGCGGGGTGTCCAGCGCGGCGCGCAATTCGTCGGGGGGCTTCGTTGCGATCTCTACCCAGATTGGTCCTGCGTCTTCCTGCCGGGGGGCGTCAGTTCCGATCGAATGGCAAGAATTGCACCATTTCTCCGCTAGTTCGAGCCCGGCTTCCACATCCTGCGCAGGCGCGGCTTCGGGGATCAAAAGACCTGCAACTGAAAATACAATGGCCGCGCGGCGAGATCTGTTGCCCTTGAGGTATGATATCATGTGCATGAGGTCCTCCCAAAACTCGCGCGCGACCGGTGACCGGCAAACCCACTCTAGCACGATTTCGGGCAATCGTGGTCCGCAAAAGGCCGGTCCGCCGAGCCGGAATTGAGCGATGGCTCCGCCAATGGCCTGGTCTGGCTGTTAGCGCGGATACAAGAGTGACCCGGGTCGTCGGTAAGAAAGCGACCCACTGTTACTCTTCCCCCAAGAAACGGCGGAACAAATGACTGCAAGAGAAGAGGTCATGGAGATCAGGGTCTTGCCCTGGTCGAATGGTTCCTGCGGGCCAACGTATCATCATGAACTCCGCCATGCCCTACTCGAACGTAGGTCCGAGGTTGCGCGAGATCGCCAAATTTAGCATCCCTGTAGAAATCAAAGCTCGGGATGCTGATCCCTTTGCCAAGGAGACCGCGTATACTGCAGTAAGGCGAGGCTTTCACGGCCCGTGGCGAAAAACTGCGAACGTTCGATTTCTGTTCCATCTCGGCGAACGCGACCAGCGTCGAAGTGTTTAGGTGAGATATCGAGAAAGTATATCATTTACAAGGTATTACAGACCATTCACCAAATCTGCGCAGTCATCAGTTCCAGAGAATATCGGCAGGAGAAAACGCTTTCTGCACTCATTCGCGGCCGGAAGGTGAAATGCCCGCCCCGTATGACCCTCGGAAGACAGGGAAAAATCCGGCCGCCGCCGGATCGGGAGAACGCTTTCGCGAGGGCAAGTGGCGGAGCGGATGGGCCTGACGTCGAACGCTCTCTGTCCCGAAAACTCCATGCGGTCAGTGCAAGAAAGGCCGCCGGCGTCAGCCGACGGCCCCACCGTTTCTTTCAGGCGATATGTCAGATATCGGCGTTGAGCGTCTCACGCGCCCAGTCCTGCAGCCACTTGAAAGCCGCGTCGTCGAAGGTGACCGCGTTGCGCAGATTGCGACCTGCGGCTTTGCCGACCGCATGTGGTCCCGGGCCCATCACTTCGTATGCCTTGGCCTTGACTTCCGGGTCCTCCTCGATCGCGGCCATGACGTCCTTCATCGCCTGGGTGTACGTGTCAAAGATCTCATCCGAGACGCCCTCGGGCAGGAGTATCGCCCGCGAAGCCATCACGTTCAGACCGAAAATAGACATCCACGCATCATAGGGCGGGCCCGACAGCGGTTCGCCGTTCAGCTCTTCGTAGACTTCCAGGAAGGACGGGATTTCGGGATGCGTCGGGTCGCGACCGTAATCGCCGTTCTCGTCGATGAAGCCCAGGGAGAAAAGCGGCACGGCCGTTCCGGCATCAACCATGGGCATGACTTGTGCTTCGTAGGCCGTGATTGTGTCGAAATTGATGTTGAACTCGCCGCGATCGAATGCGGCATAGACATCCCCGCGATTCATCCCGAAGACCGGCTTCACGTCGATCCCGAGCAGGTCGAGCGAAAGAAGCGTTCGCAGATCACCACCAGTCGGATTGTTGCCACCCATGATCAGGTCCGCGTCGCGCAGTTTTGCGATGTCCTCGGGGCCTTCGATCCCGAGATCGGCTCTTGCATAGACAATGGTGCCGACCGCCGTGCTGAGGAAGGCGTTCCACTTGTTTAGCTCGTAGTTGCCGCCGGGATTGCGGAAGGCGAAGTTCAGAGTGACGGAGGCGCTCGCGGCGAAGATGTCGGTCCCGTCGGGTTCGGCCCGTTCCTGGAACTGGTTGGAGCCGGCCAGCGCACCGGCGCCGGGTACGTTCTTAATGACGATTGTCGGCTGGCCTGGCAGTTTTTCCGAGAGAAGAGGTGCGATGAACCGGGAGTAGATGTCGGTTCCGCCGCCCGCGCGGTAAGGCACGAGCAACTCAATTCGCTTCCCGGAAAAATCGACCTCGGCGGAAGCCGGGGCGGCGAACGCGCATGCGACGGCAAGGCCGACGGCGCCGATGAGTTTTCTTGCAGACATGGTGATTATGGATCCTCCCTTTCGACGTGATGTCATCCAGCTCTCGCCTTCCGACCTTATTCCACTAGATGGAATGGCTTTCCAAAAATAAAATGACCGAGTTCGTGTAACCTGTCAATCCTGTTGCGCAAAGCGGGCCAGCAACCGGAAGATCAAGGGTGCGAGCAGGACCGTCATCGAAATGCGGATGAACTGGGTAATCGTAACGAGGCTCAGGCTTACACCGGCGGCAAGCGCGACGACCGAGATCTCCACCGCGCCGCCCGGAGCGAAGGACAGGAACGCGGCCTCGAAGGGCAAACCCAGAATCAGCACCGAGACCTCGGAAACCAGGAGCGCCGCGATCAGAAGGAACAGCGTCCAGCCGACCGCAAATGTCATCAGCCGCCGGATCTTGTCCAAACGCATCCCGGCAAAGCGCAGGCCGATGAAGATGCCGATGAACACCTGCGCAACAGAGACCGTCCATCCCGGCGGCGCTCCCTCGACCAGACCGGTGAGATGCGCCGCCGCGCTGAGGATGAGCGGACCAAACAGATGGGCCGACGGCAGGCGCACGGCCCGTCCGCCCAGAAAGCCGACCACCGCGCACAGACAGAGCAGGACAACGTCGACAAGACCCGGCGGCGCGGCGCCGCTGGACGGCAGGTTTGTCGTGTCTATGTCCAGGATTGTCCGGAAGCCGATCGTGATCAGGGTCAACGACACGACCAGACGGATCGCATGGACGATCGCCACTGCACCCAAATCGGCGCCGCGGTCTTCGGCGACGTATATCATTTCGGAAAACGATCCCGGCACAGACGCGAAATAGGCCGTCGGAAGGTCGAGACCGCCAATGCGCATGAAGAACGCCGTGCCGGCGCCGACGATTATCGCGAGGTAGGCCAGCGTCATGGGCAAGAGCAGCCAGAGCTCGGGGACATGGGCCATGGCCTGGCGATCGATGGCCGATCCGAACATGACGCCCAAGGCCGGAATTACGGCGTTGCGGACCGACCGGGGCATGTAGCTCGGCTTGCCGACGGCGCCCGCCAGAATCGTCGCCAGCATCGCACCCATGACCCACGGCAGCGGCAGAGACATCGCATAGAACAGCGCGCCGCCAAACAGACCGATGGATACACCCCGAGCAAATACGATCACTTGCTCGCGGGTCACGGGCGCGTCGCTCTCACTGCAGCCACCAGGGCGCGTCGATCATCCTCGGCAGCCAGCCTTCGGGATAGCTCAGCGCGAACGCGTAGGCGAGCCCCGTGAGTGCAAGGACCGTCCCGCCTGCCAGAGTCAGGGCCCGACCGGGCCGCCAACCCACCTCCGCGGAAATGAACACGACGAGGAAAAGGGCGGCGCCGATCGTGTAGCCAAGCATCAGGACCGTCGCCATCAGGAAAAGGAACCAGCCCAGATAGCGCAGGATCCCCGGACGGTCGGAGCTGGCCGCGTCGGATTCCTGTTCGATGTCCGACAGGATCGGGTCCGAAGTATCCAGCACGATCTGCCGGGCCAACGAGACGATCAAAAGGAGTCCGGTTATGGCGGCGACTGATACGGGGAAGAGGTAGGTCAGGTACTTTGCGCCCTGCATCTCGAACAGGACGTAGCCGACCAGGACAAGCAGGCCGGCCGTGAAGGCGATCTGCGGCAGCCTCCGCGGCGGCGCGAAATCGCCGTTCGCCTTTGCTCGCCGACCGACCTGGACGGCTTTGAGTCCGAGAACCAGCGATGCAAGGATCGCTGCAACGATCACGAGCGACTGAGTGCGGGTCAGAAAGTCCAGCCCGTAGACCTGTGCGGTACGGTAGAAGTTGCCTTCCAGCCCGTGTGACAGGACGAACCCGATCACCAGCGCGGGGCGCGGCCACTCGAATCTTTTCATCAGGATGCCAAAGCATCCCAGCAGGAGAACGCCGATCACATCCCCCCAGCTTTCCGTTGCCTGGTAGGCCGTGAAGACAATGATGGCGAGGATCACCGGCCCGATATTGCTGTATGGCACCCGCGTCAGCTTGGAAATCTGCGGCGCAAGACCGATGCACAGGAAAGCGCCGGCAACGTTGGCGACGGCCAGAGACCAGATGATCGTATAGGTGACGTCCAGATCGCGGGTGATCATCGGCAGACCGGGCTGAAGGCCGATAAGGACGAAACCGCCAAGCAGGAGAGCCATCGAACCGGACCCGGGAATGCCGAAGAACAGCGTCGGGATCAGCTCGCCCCCGCGGACCGCATTGTTGGCCGATTCCGGTGCGATCACGCCGCGCACGTCGCCTTCGCCGAAACGCGGCTCGTCCTTCACGGTCTGTACGGCGTGCCCATAAGCCAGCCAGTCGACCACCGAGCCGCCGAGTCCCGGCAAGGCGCCGATCACGCAGCCAAGTCCCGAACAGCGCAGAACCAGCCCCATGTTGCGGCGAACCGCGACGATGCCGTCGCGCCAGCCTTCACCGAGGGCGGTGGCGGAAATCGAACTGCGCGACCGCAGCAAGTCCACGATTTCCGGGATGGCGAAGATGCCGAGCGAGAAGACGACCAGCGGCACGCCGTCGAGCAGGTAGTTGGTGGAAAACGTGAACCGCAGTTCGCCCGTGCCGGGTGCCGACCCGATGCTGCCGATCAACAGGCCGAGCCCTGCCGCGGAAAGCCCCTTCAGAACGCTTCTTCCCGACAACATCGACACCATCGTCAGCGCCAGGACCACGAGCAGAAGCTGCTCGCCAAAGCCGATCATGCGTATCAGCGGCTGCGCGGCGAACATCGCGACCGTAAGGACGAGCGCCCCGAAGACACCGCCTATCATCGAGGCGCCAAAAGCGGCGCTCAGCGCCATTGCCGCCTTGCCCTGTTTCGCCATCGGAAAGCCGTCCAGGACGGTGGCCTGTGATGCGCTGGATCCCGGAATACCCATCAACACGGAGGGAAACGTGTCGCCGGTCGCGGTGATGGCGAGCAAACCCACCATGACCGCCAGGGCCGCCGACTGGTCCATGCCGAAAACGAACGGCAGGACCAGCGCAAGCCCGGCGGTCCCGCCGAGCCCCGGCAGAACGGCGACGATCAACCCGACCACGACCCCAACCATGAGAAATGCGAAGTGACTGAAACTCAGCACGGTCTGGGCCGCTTCAATGACTGGCTGCATGTATCCTCCCTGCCGGACGGGTCATGCCGCCGGATCCTGAATTCTTGTCAGACGTCTTCGGCCCGGCGCGCCTCGAGAATGCGCCGCGTGTAATTCGCGATGCCTCCGTCTTCGAGGAGCCGCAGAATCTCGGGCGCCATCGGCGGGATGTCGACTACCAGTCCCGTGGTCAGGTTGCGCAGTTTCCCCTCCTCGAGATTCACTGCGACGCGGTCCCCTTCGGAGATCTGCCTGTCGATCCCCGGGATCGCGATCACCGGCAACCCGTGATTGATGCAGTTGCGCGTGAACAGCCTGCCGAAACTGGGGGCCACGACCGCGCCTATTCCGGCTTCGCGCATCGCTGCGGCGGCCTCTTCGCGGCTCGATCCGCAGCCGAAGTTCTTGCCGCCAACGATCACGTCGCCCGGGTTGACCTTGGCGGCAAAGCTCTCGTCGATACCGGACATCAAGTGGCTTGCCATCTCGCCCGGCGCGTATTCAGCACGGAAATGCGTCTTGGGATAAATGAGATCGGTGTTGATGTTCTCTCCCAACGTCCATGCGATGCCTTCAATCTGCACTGGCCAACTCCTCCTTGCCCATGACGCTGTTGGGGTTGACGATCTGCCCCGTGAGCGCGGCGGCCGCGACCGTCGCGGGCGACGCCACATAGATCCCGGCTTCGGGGCTTCCCATGCGGCCCTTGAAGTTGCGGCTGCTTGTCGTGATCGTGTTTTCTGCGGGCGCCATCATGCCCTGATGGCAGCCCGAGCAGGGGCCGCAGCCCGGGACGCCAATGCTGGCGCCGGCGTCCACCAGGACTTCGATCAAACCCTCGCGCATGGCTTGCTTGTAGACATCGGCCGACCCGGGATTGACCATGAAGCGGACGTCGGGCGATATGCGCCGCCCCCGCAGGATCTCCGCGACGATCCGGAAGTCGGTAATTCGGCCCCCTGTGCAAGTGCCCAGCACCGCCTCGTCGATTCGTATGCCGCCCAACTCCTCCGCGGGCTTCACGTTGGTCAGATTGTGCGGAATGGCGACAAGCGGTTCGATCTTCGAGACGTCGACTTCGACGATGTCGGCGCAGTCGTTGTCGGAATCCGTTGTCTGGATGTCCCATCGATCCTTCTCGCAACGTCCGTTCAGGAAATTGAAGGTGATGTCGTCGGGTTGGATGTAGCCGGTCTTGCCGCCGAAATCGATGACCATGTTGCAAAGGACAAAGCGCTCATCCATCGACATGGTGTCGACCGCCGGTCCCGCGAACTCGACCCCAATGTAAGTGGCTGCATCCTCGCCGTATTTGCCGAGAATATGCAGGACGATGTCCTTGGCCGAGACCCCGGGTTGCAGCGCGCCCGTGAGCACGAAGCGCAGCACTTCGGGCGTCCTCAGCCAGAAATGCCCCGTGGCAAGGAACGATCCCACGTCGGAATGCCCCATGCCCGAGGAAAAGCCGCCCGTGGCGCTGGTTGTCGTTGTGTGGCTGTCCGTCCCGAAGATCATCGCTCCGGGAGGGGCAAATCCCTTCTCCGGCAGCACGAGGTGGCAAATGCCCTGACCGGGATAGAAATTCGGGATGCCCTGCTCCTTGATCCACTCGCGCACGAAACGTTGGGCGACGGCATCGCGCTCTCGGATTGCGGGGAAATGGTGATCGAAGACAACGACGATCTTGTCCGGCGTTCTGACCTTGGTTCCACCGAATTCCTTCAGCTTGGCGGCGGCACGGGCAGACCCACGGTCGGTCAACATGACATAGTCCGGCACGACGTTGACGATCTCTCCGGGTTTGACCTCATCCCGCCCTGCCTTGCGGGCTACGATTTTGGCGAGTGCGTGCATGATTGGGACTCCACTCTTACGCTGTAACGCAGGTCGGCGCGGCTCTCACCAACCAAATTCCATACAATGGAATATCATTCCATATTACTTGATCATAGGCATTGGGTGCATTAGAAGTCAATTACCATCGGCAGCACGCGGCCCCACCGGCCGGGCGATACGCACGAAAGGATTTGGAGATGAAAACCAACGGGACGTTGCCAGGTCGGCGATTGCGGGATCTGATGGCGCGAAAGGACAAGGTCCTGGCCGTGCTTCATCCGCCTTCGGCGGCACATGCGCGCGTCATGGAGGCTGCGGGGTGCGAAGCCGGTTTCGTGGGCACGGGAAGCGTTGTCGGGGCGTATACCGGCATGGACGACGTCGGAACGCTGAACATGGTGGAATGCGTTCAGATTGGCGGCTGGATCGCAAGATCGGTGAATTTTCCCGTCATCCTCGATGGCGATACCGGCCATGGGGGTGTGATGGCGATCCGCCGGCTTGTGCGCGAGTGCATCCATGCCGGTCTCGCCGGCTTGCGGATTGACGATCAGCCGTTGGAGGGCAAGCGCCGAACGGGAAGCGCGGGGATCGAAGTGGTGCCGTTGGAGCAGGCTGTCGCCAGATACCGCGCCGCTGCGGACATGCGCGACGAAATCGACCCGGATTTCGTCATCCTGGCGCAATGCTATGCCCGTGATGCGTCCGGTGGCGGGCTTGAAGATGCCATCGTCAGGATGAAGGCCTACGAAACCGATGGCCGTGCCGATTGGGTGCAGCTGGCCTCGCCGCACAGCACCGACGAGATCCGCCAGTGCCGCGCGGCTCTGTCCGGCCCGTTTTCCTTCATGAAAGGGCGTCTGCCGGATTTCCTCAGCTTCAAGGAGCATCTCGAGATGGGCGTGAACCTCGCCTGGCTGCCCGGCTTCACCCATCATGTCACCTGGGCCGCGCTTTACGATTTCATGGAAGCCTTCAACGAAAGGGATGTCTCCGCCTGGACCGATTTCCAGGCCGCCCGCGAAGGCCGTCCCTATCCGATCCCGAGTGTCGGCCCGGATGGCGAGGGGCTGGAAAAACAGCGCGCCCTCGAAGAGCGATACTTCGGCACAACGTCCGGAAAGTACGACGACACGTCCGACACGGAAGGAACCGGGCCCCGATGACCGAGACATCCAGAACCCCAGACCTGCCGGCGATCGACCGCATTGATGTCGTGGTCACCGACTTCACCGGACGCGTGACACGGATGCGCTCCAAGGGCAGTTACGACACGGGCGAAGGCGGAAGCCTGCTGGGCAAACCGGTCCTGGTGCGCGTTCACGCGGACGGTGTGACGGGCTACGGACAGATCCGGCCGCTCGCGCCGCACCACGCGATGAGCGAAACCTATGCCAGCATGAAGACAGCGATCTGCGAGGTTTACGGACCGCGGCTGATCGGCCGTCGCGTCATGGATTTCGAAGGCAACCAGGCTCTCATGAGCCAGCTCGGGCCGGCCAACTGGAACGCCCGCGCGGCCCTGGACCACGCGCTGTACGACCTGACCGGCAAACTCCTTGGGTGCCCGGCACACGATCTGATCGGCGGCCTCTCGCAGAAGCGCATCCCGCTCGAATGGTCGGTGAGCATGGCCAGGGATCCCGGCAAGGTCAAGGACGACGCCCTGCGCGCCGTGCAGGAATTCGGCATCCGCGTCTTGTGCCTCAAGGCAGGTCATCCGGATGGCTGGGCCGAGGACGTGAAAAACTTCAGAATGATCCGCAACCTCGTCGGCGAGGATGTATCGCTGGGCATGGACCCAAATACCGGCTGGACCGTTGCCTCCACCCTGCGCATCCTCGACGCACTGCGCGACGACCGGGTGGATTACATCGAACAGCCCCTGCCCCGTGACGACCTGGCGGGGATGGCCGCCATCCGGGCGAACGCGAACGGTGTCGTGGTAATGGCCGACGAGTCCCTTGCTTCCTTGCAGGACGCCTGGAACATCGCCCGCTCGGGCGCCGCGGATGTCCTGTGCCTGAAGCTCTACAAGCATGGCGGCATCACGCAGGCACGAAAGATCGCCGCTGTCGCCGAAGCCGCCAACCTGCGGATCAACATCGGCGGACTTGCCGTGTTTTCCCAGCTCGAGGCCGCGGCGGGGGCGCATTTCTGCGCCTCGCGTCCGGCAGCGCAGGTCATGCCCGGCGCGGAGTTCATCTTCGGATTGGGGGTCGCAGGTCCCGACCCGCTCGTGCCCGAAACCGGTTTCGTGATCGAGGATGGCCATGTCCGCCCCCCCACCGGGCCGGGGCTGGGCATTACGGTGGACGAGGACGCCGTGGCGAAACTTGCCCTGGCCTCGGACAGCGTGTCTTGAAACGCCCGGTTTCAAGAGATCTTGCCGCCTGGGTTGCGGGATTGGAGCACGACGCGATTCCCGTGGAGGTGCGTGAGCATGTGAAACTGTGCCTGCTCGACACGGTCGGATGCGGTTTGTTCGGCGCGACGCAGCCCTGGGGCCGGATCACGGCAAGCACGGCAGTCGAGGTCAACGGCGCCGGCGCAGCTGCCCTTTTCGCCGGCGGCGGCTGCGCAAGCCCCGCAGAGGCCGCTCTCGCCAATGGCACGGCCTGCCACGGCTTCGAGATCGACGATGTCCATGTCGCCTCGTCCTTGCATCCGGGTGCGGTGGTGATCCCGGCCGTCCTTGCCGCATTGGCCGTCAAACCCGTGTCTGGCAGCGCGCTGCTGACGGCTGTCGCCGCTGGATACGAAGCAGGTCTCCGGGTCGGAGTCGCTGCGGGCGTAAAGCATTCGACCAGCGGCTACCATGTTACGGCCTCCGTCGGCACCGTCGCGGCCGGCATGGCGGCGGCGCGCCTCTTGGGGCTGGACCCGGACGCAACGCTGAACGCACTTGGCATTGCGGCGACACAGGCATCCGGTCTCTATTCCGCACGCAAGACCGCCATGACCAAGAGAGTGCACGCAGGGCTTGCCGCCCGGGCAGGCGTGACCGGTGCCTTGCTTGCTCGAAACGGCCTCACGGGCGCCGCAGAGGTGCTGGAGGCGGAGTTCGGTGGGTTCTTCTCGACGCTCAACGGGGAACACCCGCCCGAAACCGTCCTGGAGGATCTGGGCGTTCGGTGGGAAACCGCGCGTGTCGGGTTCAAGGCCTACGCATCCTGCGCGAGTTCCCACACCACGGTCGATGCGCTGGACGAGCTGATGGCACAGGGTCTGACCGCCGGGAACCTCGACCGGCTCGACCTATGCTTCAGCCGCAAGGGCGCGATCAACGTCGGCTGGGACTACTTGCCCGGATCCGTGGTCACCGCACAGATGAACGCTCAATATGTGGCCGCGGTCAAGCTGCTGGAGGGTGCGGTCTTCGTGCAGCAGTTTCGCGAAGACTTGCTTGCAGATCCCCGCGTTCTGGATCTGGTGGCGCGGATCTTTCCGCGCCACGATCCGGACATCGACGCGCTTGGCGCGGCAAGGCGGCACACCGTCATGGCCCGCGCCACGCTCAAGGACGGAACGGTGTTTGACAGCCGGATCGAGCAGCGAAAGGGCAGCGCGGAACGCCCCCTCACCGAAACCGAAGTCGTCGAGAAGTTCCTCGCGGTTTCCGCCGCCGCGGATTTCGTCGACAGCGCCGAATTGCACCGCGCGATCATGGCGATCGAGGGCGCGCCCGACGCATCGGAAACGCTCTGCGCGCCGCTCCTGGCCGGAGGTCAGCCGCGATAACCCAATCGCTCGGATGCCCGTTTCACGCCATCAAGCAGCACTTCTATGATCTGCTCGCGGTGCTCTGGGGTGTATCGGTCGTTCGGCGTCAGGATGTCGATCGAGGCGACCCAGTTTCCACTGAAGTCTCGAACCGGGGCCGCCAATGCACCGCCGCCGGGACGCACTTCCCCGCGGCTCTCCGCCCAACCGCTGCTCCGGATCTGCGCAAGCTCCTCACGCAGGGTGTCGATATCGACCTGAGTACCGTCCGGTCCGGTCAACGGCGCTTGGCGTGCAATGTAGCCGTCGATCTCCTCATCCTTCATGCCGGCCATCAGGACCTTGCTCGACGCCCCGGCATGAAGCGGTGCCCTGCCCCCGATTTCCGCCGTGCGGCGCACGAGTTCCTTTGACTCCAGCGCATCGACATGCACCCGTTCGTCTCCGACGCGGACCGAGAAGACGACCGTCTCGTTCAGAGTCTCGCGGATTTCCTGCATGACCGGGGCGACGGTGCCATGCGCATTTGTCTGGCCGCGCCGGACCTCGCCCAGACGCAATAGCGCAAACCCCAGCGAATATTTTCCGCTGACCGGATCGAGTGTGATGAAATCGTGCTCGATCAGTGCCGAGAGAAGTCTGAAGGTCGTCGTCTTGGGCAGACCGGTCGCCTCGACGACCTCGTTCAGAGACAGGTGCGGGCGCTTTGTCGTGAAAACGTTCAGGACGGCAATCGCCCGGCTAAGTGCCGTGATCGCGTAGGATTTTCCCACTTTTTCACCGATACCGTCCGGCGTTCGGGGAGTAGCGTCGTCAGCCATGTCCGCGCGGCCCATCATCATGAAACATCGTTCCAAAGACTAGATGCGATGCCCCTGCCTGTCCACCGATCATGCTTGCCGACGTTCGGGAATTGACACCCGGAGAGGTGGCTGTTAGATAATTATGGAACATTATTCCACCATATGGAATACACGATCCGGAGGGAACATGAGCGGGAAAATCTATGATGTCATCGTGGTTGGCGGCGGGAACGCAGCCCTCTCGGCAGCCCTCTCGGCACGCGAAGGCGGGGCTTCGGTTCTCGTTCTCGAAAGGGCGCCCGAGGAAACCCGCGGCGGCAATTCGGCCTATACCGGCGGCGGCTTCCGGATGGTTCATCACGGCGCGGATGACATCCGCCGCATCGTTCCCGATCTTACGGACGCGGAAATCGAAAAGACGGATTTCGGGGAATACTCGCGCGAGCAGTATCTCGACGATCTCTTCAACGTCACCCAGTACTACATCGACGCCGATCTGGCCGAGACCATCGTCAACAGCAGCACCGACACGGTGCACTGGCTGAAGGAACGCGGCGTGCGGTTCCTCGCGAATTACGGTCGGCAGGCCTACAACGTCAAAGGCAAGTTCAAGTTTTTCGGCGGAGTCGTGATCTACGCGAACGGCGGCGGTGTCGGTCTCGTGCAGGCGGAGTACGCGAGTTGCGAAAAGCTTGGCGTCGAGATCCGCTACCAGACCCGCGCGATGGAACTGATCGAGGGTCCCTCTGGCGTCGAAGGAGTCCGGGCCAAGGTCGGCAAGGAAACGGTAGACTTCCGGGGCAAGTCCGTTGTGCTCGCGTCGGGCGGGTTCGAGGCGAACCGCGAGATGCGCACCCGCTATCTCGGGCCAGGCTGGGAACTGGCGAAAGTCCGGGGCACGCGCTACAACACGGGCGACGGGATCACCATGGCCCTCGACATCGGCGCCCAATCCTACGGCCAGTGGTCAGGCTGCCATTCGGTTTCCTGGGAACGGTACGCCTCCGACTTCGGCGACCTCAACGAGCCGCACGCAGGCTATCGCCACTCCTACCCGTTCAGCATCATGATCAACGCAAACGGTGAGCGTTTCCTTGATGAAGGCGCGGACTTCCGCAACTACACCTACGCCAAGTACGGCCGTGTGGTGCTGGAGCAGCCGGGCAGCTATGCGTGGCAGGTCTTCGACAGCCAGGTCAGCCACCTTCTGCGCGACGAATACAAGCTTCGAGGTGCGACCAAGGTGAAAGCCGACACGCTCGAAGAACTTGCAGGCAAGCTGGGTGACGTGAACGGCGCGAAGTTCCTCAAAACGGTAGAGGCGTACAATGCCTCGATCACCAGGGATGTGCCGTTCGATCCGAATATCAAGGACGGTCGACGCACCGAAGGCCTTGCGATCGACAAGACAAACTGGGCCAACACAATCTCTGAGCCCCCCTTCGAGGCCTATTCGGTCGGCTGCGGCATCACCTTCACGTTCGGTGGCCTCAAGATCGACACCGATACCAACGTGCTCGACATCGAAGACCGGCCCATCGGAGGCTTGTTCGCGGCGGGCGAGTTGATTGGCGGGCTCTTCTACTTCAACTACCCGGGCAGCACGGGCCTCATGGCCGGCGCCGTCTTTGGTCGTATCGCGGGACGCGAGGCCGCCCGGCATGCGGCCTCCAACTGACGTTTTCACGGGTCGCTGACGCGGCCCGGTCCGGCCTTCCCTCCAAGCCAAAAGGAGTTAGGGTCAGGATTCATAGCCAATAGATGACGATAGCTGCAAGGGCGATGGCAGAGAGGAATACCTTGGGGCAGCGGTCATAGCGTGTCGCTACGCGCCTCCAGTCCTTGAGCCTGACCTCGGGGGCATCATCCACATCAGTGTAAGGGGGTCATTTTTGGACGCCGATCACCCCGCTACGGGGTCAATTTTGCATGCCTGTTCACAGCCAAAGGCAGCAATCGAACGAAATCCACGGTGCCTGTGCGGGTCGAGCACGTGTTTGGCGCACAGGCCAACGACATGGGCGGAACGCTGGTGCACACAATTGGCTTGGCGCGGGCCAAAGCCAAAATCGGGATAAAAAACCTCGCCTACAACATGCGCCGCCTCTGCCAATTGCGCCGCCTGAACCCGTGCCCGGCCCGACCCAAAGGCCAAGCGATCAGGCCGCGGGGCACGAAACACCGCGCGCGACAGGCGGAGCACCCAAGACCCCATAGAGCGCAAGGACACCGACTGGCGGCATCATGCCCGTCTCAAACTGCCGAACCTGCTCAATGCGGCCAGAAAAGGTCAAAAATCGAGGTGACCATTGTGTAGTGCGAGGACATGGACCCAACGTACCTTCTGTATGCCGAAATCGGCGACACGGCAGGCGAATGCATTCTTGTGTCTGGATCTACCCGATTTACGTGTGACAACTGAAGGAAAAGGCCTCTTTGGCGCGGATTATGTGCCTTCGACGGCTCTTCTCCGCGCAGCATCTATCATGGTCCGGGCGATGTCCCGTGCCAGCATTGCGGCCTCGGGCATGTTCCGGACATGCGCCGTGGCAATCGCGCCTTCCTTCAAAAGGGCGAGGCGTTCCGCCAGCTGTTCTGGCTCGGACAACTGGGCGTCGCGGCATGTCTTTTCCAGGTATTCGACGATCCGCCGCTTGTGCTCGGACGCCACGCGGTGCGCGGGGTGATCGTGGGCCGCAAACTCGCTTGCGGCATTGATGAAGGCGCAGCCTGAGAACCCCAGATCCTTGAACGCCTTGCCCTGAAACCACGTTTCCAGCGCGTCGAACATCGCCAGAAGCCGTTCTTCTGGGTTGGCCGAGGCCTTCTCCATCTCGGACATCAGCCAGTTGCGAAACCGTTCGTCGCGCAATTGCAGCGCCGCAAGGATCAATTCGTCCTTGGACCGGAAATGCTTGTAGAGGGTCATCTTCGCCACCCCCGATTCGGCCAGGATCTTGTCGATCCCGGTGGCATGGAAGCCGTGGAGGTAAAAAAGTTTCAGGGCGGTTTCGACAAGATCGTCGCGGCGCTTGTTCAAGAGTTTCCTCCGGTTATCAGACAGTTCTGTCTACTTATTGCTCCTTCCAACACTTTTCTCAATGGTTAAACAGCCAAATGTTTGAATCACGCTTAGGTGAGGGGGTTTGACAAATATACAGACCTGTCTGTTTTATAGAGGACGCAACACAGCGTCCCGTCACAAACAGACATGAGAGAAACCATGACACGTATCCCGCTTCCCGCTTCCATCGAAGACGCTCCGGCCGCGGCCCGCCCGCTGCTTGAAGCCGTCAAGGCACAGCTTGGTTCGGTGCCAAATCTGTTCCGCATCACCGCCAACAGCCCCGCTGCCCTCGGCGGCTACCTGGAACTGAACGGCGCCCTTGCAAAGGGTGAGCTTCCCGCCAGCACGCGAGAGCGCATCGCATTGGCTGTTGCCCAGAAAAATGGTTGCGACTACTGCCTGTCGGCGCACAGCTACATCGGCAAGAACATGGCCAAGCTTGACGATGCCGAGATTGCCGCCAACCGGCGCGGCAGATCGACCGATCCCAAGGCCGACGCCGCCGTCCGCTTTGCCACAGCCCTGGTCGAGGCGCGCGGATCCGTTCCCGAAACGGAAATCGCTGCCGTGAAATTCGCGGGCTACAGCGATGCCCAGATTGTCGAGATCGTGGCCCATGTCGCGCTCAACACGCTGACCAACTACCTCAACGAGGCGCTTGGCACCCCGATCGACTTCCCGGTCGTGACCGCCGACGCCGCCTGATCCCCCCAGTCCACAAGGTCCCCCAGGGCGCCCCGGCTTTCTCCCCGTCAACACTCCCAGCCGGGGCGCCCACCAATTCCCAAGGAGCCTCTGATGAGCCGCCCGCCGATTCCCCCATTTACCGCCAAGACCGCGGCGCAGAAGGTCCGCCTGGCTGAAGACGCCTGGAACCTCCGCCAGCCGGACCAGGTCGCACAGGCCTACACACCCGAAAGCCAGTGGCGCAACCGCGCCGAGCGCTTTTCCGGACGCGAGGCCATTGTCGATTTCCTGACCCGCAAATGGGCGCGCGAACACGATTACCGGCTGGTCAAGGAACTCTGGACACATGACGGCAACCGCATCGCCGTGCGCTTTGCCTATGAATACCGCGACGACAGCGGGTCGTGGTTCCGCGCCTATGGCAACGAGAACTGGGAATTCGCGCCGGACGGGCGGATGCAACGGCGCATCGCCTCGATCAACGACCTGCCGATCACCGAGAGCGAACGCCTTTTGCGCTGGCCGCAGGGCCGCCGGCCCGACGATCACCCCGGTCTGACCGACCTGGGCCTTTAGGGAGAGACGACCATGGCAAATTCCTACGCAGATATCGCCTTCACCCCCACCGTTCGCGCCGAACAGGCGCGCCACGGATCGGCCGAAATCTACGCGCGTACACTCTCGGACGCGCGGCAGGACGGCGTCCACCTGACCGAACGCGAGGCCGCCTTCCTGCAGGCCCGTGATGGCATCGTCCAGGCCACGGTCAGCGAGAGCGGCTGGCCCTATGTCCAGTTTCGCGGCGGGGTGCCGGGGTTCCTGAAGGTGATCGACCCGCAAACCGTCGCCTATGCCGACTATCGCGGCAACAAGCAGTACATCAGCGTCGGCAACCTGCGCGGCAATGACCGGGTCTCGATCCTCGCCATCGATTTCGAGCAGCGCCGCCGGCTCAAGCTGCTGGGGCATGCGCGGATCACCGAGGATCCCACGGTGGTCGACTACCTGAACCCGACCGATGGGCCGCAAGCCGAGCGCGCGATCATCATCCGGGTCGCTGCCTTTGACTGGAATTGCCCGCAGCATATTCCGGTGCGCCGCACGGATGCCGAACATGGGGGCGAGGTCGACCGCCTGCGCGCACGCATCGCCGAGCTGGAACAAATGCGCTTTGCCTCGGCCTGAACCTCCCACGCGCCGCCCCGGATTGTCCGCGGGCGGCGTTTTTCATTCCGCCGCATCGTTTTGGAGCCTGCCATGCCCAAAGTCACTTTTGCCTTTGTCCACGCCATCGCCTCTGCCGCCGGATTGACCCTGACGCCCGAGGGGCAAGTCCTCTCGGGCAGTAAGGTCATCCACCAACTGCCGCCGCTGACCGGAACCCATGTCGACGACCAAAGCCATTTCGGCCTGATCGACCTGATCGCGACGCGGCATCCCGACCGCGTGGCGCTGATCGCCGCCTATGCCGATACGCTCGGCCCGGACGACCTCGGGGTGCTGGGGCTTGCGCTGAAAAGCGCGCCGACGCTCGGCGCTTCAATAGTTCGGCTGGAGAGATATTTCCGCCTGTTGAGCGATACGGCGGTCTATTGTCTGGACAGGGACGGCGACCTGGCGTCGCTGGTCTTCGAGAGCTGCACCCCCGATCACGCCGCCCTGACCCTGCGCAACGAATGCGCGCTGGCCGCCATCGTCCGCAATATGCGGGCCTTTGTGCGCGGCGGGCTGGCGCTGGAATACGTGACCTTCCGCCATGCCTGTCCGGACGATCCCGAACGCTACGCGGACCATTTCGGCTGCCCGGTGATCTTCGAGGCCGCCCGCGACGCCGTCGCGATGCCCGCACCCATGCTCGACCTGCCAAACCGCATCGGCGACGCGGCGATCTCGGAGTTTCTGATCTGCCATCTGGATCGCGAACTGGACGCGGCACCCGGAGAACCGCCATTGCGGAGCGATCTGTTCCATCGCCTGTCCAGCGCGCTCAGCACCGGTGTGCCCCAGGCCGCGACCCTCGCCCGCGAAATGGGCATGAGCGAGCGGACCTTCTTTCGCCGCCTCGCCGACGAGGGCACGACCTATCGCGACGTGGTGCGCGACGTGCAGATGCGCCTGGCGCGCGATCTGTTGCAGCGTGGCGAGTGCAGCATCGCCGAGGTTGCCTTTCTGACCGGCTTTGCCGAGCAGAGCACCTTTGGCCGCGCCTTCAAACGCTGGGTCGGACAGGCCCCATCGCAGTATCGCAACCGCGTCCTTGACGGCCCGGTCATGCCCCGCGGGGCGATCATGGCGGGTGCGGCACAAAAGGTGGCAGGCGGGGCCGATACGGTCCGGGGGGTCTCAGTCTAACCTGCTGTTATCAGAACGAGACACGCCCTCGGGCAGCCCTGCGGTGCACCCCCGCCGCGCCTCGAAACCGAAAGGAACAGAACATGGTACTTCCCTGCTCGCCCTGCCGCCCGCACCACGACAAACCTGAAACCCGCCGTCGTCGCCCGACGCTCCTGCCCATGCTCTACAGCCGCGACGCGCGGGACATGGTGTCCCTGCTGGTCTCGGCCGTTGCGGGCGCGTTGACCACAGGTGCGCTCGCCACGCTGATCATGATGTCGCCCCCCGCCTATGCCGGAACGGCGGGCACCGATGACGCCGAAAGCGCGGCACACATGCGCGACACTTCCCAACGGCTTTATCCGGCGCGCGCCGTACCTGGCGATGATCCAGCGCCTGTTCCGTTCAGCAGTCCGCGCGGCCTCGAACTGCCGCCGGTCTGCACCTGTGTTTTGCCCCAGGCCATGCCGAACTGACCCCATCCCCGTGTCGCCTGATCGCGGCCCGGGCCCCTCAGGAAAGCGAGTTTCCCCGTTGCCGCGGCGCCTCAGCGTCCGCGACCGGATTCGCCATGCGGCAGGCGGAGAGCACGCAGACCTGGCAGCGCCCCGGCGCTGTCCCCTCGCACCACCGCCACCCAACCCTCGTCAAGGAGAGAGATAATGAAACACGACGACCATGAACACTGCGGGTGCACCGTCACGCAACAGCAGGTTGACATGGCCCGCCGCCGCCTGCTGGCCGGTGCCGCCGCCACGGGCGTTGCCGCCGTGGCCGGCCCGACGGCGCAGGCCGCCACGCCAGAGGCTCGCGCGCTTTATGCCGATCCTGCCGACCCCGGCCTGCCGCAGATCGACATGGAGATCGTCCCGGGCCGCACCGCCCTGGTCGTGACCGACCCGCAGATCGACTTCCTGTCCGAGGACGGCGTGACCTGGGGCGTGGTCGGCGAAAGCGTGACCGAACAAGGCACCGTTGACAATATCGAGCGCCTCTTCGCCGCCGCCAAATCCGCTGGCATGCCGGTCTTCATCTCGCCGCACTACTACTATCCGCACGACCACAAGTGGCACTTTGAAGGCACGCTGGAAAAGACCATGCATTCCATCGGCATGTTCGACCGCCCCGGGCCGCTGAACCTGGACGGGTTCGACGGGTCGGGTGCCGACTGGATGCCGCAGTACAAGAAATACATCGAGGACGGCGAAACCGTCATCTGTTCGCCGCACAAGGTCTACAGCCCGGCGCAGAATGACCTGAACCTGCAACTGCGCAAACGCGGCGTCGACAAGGTGATCCTTGCGGGCATGTCCGCGAACCTCTGCACCCAGGCGCATCTGTATGAATTGCTGGAACTGGGCTTTGAGGTCGCCGTGGTGCGCGACGCCACCGCCGGGGCCAAGGTGCCCGAAGGCGATGGATACCTCGCCGCCCTCATCAATTTCCGAATGGTTGCCAACGGCGTCTGGTGGACAGACGACGCTGTGACCCGCATCGCTCGCGGCGCGTAAGCGGCGCAGCACTCCCTAGCCCCGACTCCAACTCTAAAACAAAGGACCAAATCCATGACAAAACTGACGCTTACCGCCGTGATCTCCGCAACCCTGATTGCTCTCGCCCCGGCTGCCTTTGCCGCTGACGAATACAACGTGAATAACGGATTGACCCTGACCGGCCACCCGCTGGGCATGCACGGCTTCGACCCGGTTTCGATGTTCGAAGCCGATGCGCCCGAGATCGGCGATGCGAAATTCACCTCTGAACACGACGGGGTGGATTACTACTTCGCCACCGCCGAGACCAAGGCCGCCTTCGACGCGGACCCGGCAGCCATGCTGCCCCAGTTCGGCGGCTTTTGCGCCTTCGGCGTCTACGCGGGCAAGAAGCTGGATGGCGACGTGCGCTATGCGGACATCGTCGACGGCAAGCTCTACCTCTTCGTGAACCAGTCGATCTTTGAGAAGTATCTCGAAGACCGTGCCACGATCATCTCCGGTGCCTACGCCAAGTGGCCGGTGATCATGGCAACCCCGGCGGGCGATCTCTGAGCACACTCCGGAAAACCAGGCCGGGCCGCCAAGTCCTATTGGCGGTCCGGCATCTCGAACATTGAACGGGGGCCGCCGGGCTTAGAGTATGCGCGGGTCACAAAGTCTTTCCGCGCCGATATCGCAATACTGGCTGAGCCGTTGGAACAGGGCGAAGCTGGTCACGCAGATGACGACTCGGGGCCGGAGCAAAAGCGGCAGCTGAGTGACGAGGCAGGGACCATCCCGGAAATGGTCGTTCCAACGGTTGCCCCAGATCCCGACCGGGCTGCACAGATCCTGACAGACATACAGACCCAGACTGAAGTTGTGGTGGCGGCGGCAGCAGAAGCCATGAACAGCGGCGGTCTCGTTCCGGCCATGGCGCTGACCCGGGTCGAAATCGAAAAGCTGACGCTCGCACAGCTCAAACTGGCTTGGTATCAAGCGCAATACGGCATCCCCACGCCCCAGTTGGCCGTGGCAGCGCCGCCACCAGTGTCAGAAGGGGAAGCGACGGGCGCTCCGCCATCCGAACTGGATGCCCCTGCCTGCGCCGATCCCGACTACCCCGGTATCGATTATCCCACCGGACTGTCCAGTGGTGTCGCAAAGGGGGGGCGTGATGGCGGGGTGGTACGGAATTCACGAAACGCGAGTCGAAATCGACGACTCACCTAAGGTCTTGGCCATCAATTTCTCCGACCACCATCCCGAGGCGTTCCAAGATAAAAGGCGCCTTGGGCAATGGCAACAAGCGCGCCATGCGTGATTTTCAGGAGTCGAATGGATTTCAGGTCACCGGCGCGCCGGATGCCGCATCACTGCGGGCACTTGGGATAGAGTTTTGAGGCAGTTCAGCCGCTGCAAAATCACATTAGGAAACCCTGAGGCCGTGTTGCCTGCTTGAAAGAAAGGCTATCGCGCTACTGCCAGTGTTCTGCGACCAAATCATGTTCAAGCCCGGCACCTTTACCCAAGACGTCAAATGTTCCGGTTTCGGTCAGGATGCGTAGATGCATTTCTGTTGGGACGTAAACGCCGAGATATGCGGCACGCACATCAATCGGCCATGTCGGGTCGACTACCGTTCCGCATTCTTCATCAAGACACAAGGTGTGATAGAAAGGGAGTTGCCGTGGTCCATGACCCCGACGACGCCTTCCCAGTATTGCAAATCGTAGCGCGGAGCGGCACCCCCACGCATTCCGGAAGCACTCGCGGGCAGGGCCGCGGTTTAGCCAGTCGGGGGACTGCTGCTGCTGTTGCGGGTGTTCCATGCGATCTTAAGAACCTCAATGGCGGTGTGTTCCGGAGGGGGTCGGTAAGGACAGTGTCGATTAAGCCGTCGAGGGTGCTTGGCATTGGTATCTCACGATGAAGTTCAGGAGATCGGTCGGTTTCATGGGCCCGGAAGCGTTGAGTGAAAAAGTCGATCCGATGGGCCTTTGCCTGCGCAATTCCGGCCCAGAACCAGCATCCGATCGGAGCATCGACGCCGCAGTGCCGCTTTACCGCACCGACGGTTCGCTGCGGATGCGTTGTCTGAGTTATCCGCAACGCTGGCGGTGCGGAAATTGGGTATCGCAAACGGAGGTTCGAAATTGCGATTCCGGACGTTCTGGAACGCGTATTCGGGCTCTTTGCCCGGCGCCATCCCTCATATGCAAGGCGTTGCTGCCACGTGCACAACTCAACCAGCCATGCACCAAGGAACACCAGAAATGTCGACCCGCCAAACTTTCACTCTTCTTCTGACCGCCCCGGTCGCTCTACTTCTCACGTCGCTCGGAGCAAGCGCCCAGGAGGCATATCAGGAAACCAACTGGCCCATGAGCGCCGCCGTTCAGACGGAGGCAGGGCAACACATACCTGCCGGGGCCTACGGGGTTGCCTACATTGATGCCCCGCGTGTGGCGACGCTGCTACAGCTGAGGGGGATCAAGGGAAGCGGCACCGTGATCCTGAAGAGCGATGACAGCCACGATTGCCTGACTGTCCCCATCCGTTTTGTTGCGGGCGACTTCGGGGGCGAAGGCATCTCTACCAACGAAACCGATCCAATTCGTCTGATCCTGCGATCTGCGCGGGTCGCCGGAGCGCTTGCGGCTGGCGATGACGTGGTCAGCGATATGTATCGCATCAGCGCCAAACTGGATGATCCTGAGGCGGACATCATCATTCAGACAGGATTGAGTGAAGGTCACGGTTTCGTTCTCAATCCGGGAAGCTCCATCGTGGCCGACATCTTTGGTGCCGCGACAAGCCGGATCGCCTGTTCTGAGATTCAGGCTCAGGGGTCATGAACAGAAGATGATGGTCCCGGCGATGCACATGCGCTCATGAGTGTGTGTGCATCTGTCGTAGCTGATGGCGATGCATCGCCAGTCCTTGAGGCGGTCGAACATTCGGTCGATCTGGTTGCGCGGCTGCCGTCCTCGACTGGTATGTTGCGGTTTTTGCGCCCGGGAACGGAGGCCTTGATGCCAGACCGGTCCGGACCTCGCGGAATGCGTGGCGAGCGCAAATGCGGTCCGCGATCATCGACATGCTGCTTTCCGCCTTCGCCGCTGAACCGCCCTTGGGCGGGGACGGGGTGATAGATCAAGAAGGTGAAAAGGACCCGCTATGCGCGTTCAATCTGCCCGCTTCTTTGTCCCATTCTTCGCCTGGTTGTTTCTTGGAAGTCTCGGGTTGGTTGCGCTTTCACTCGGTCAGGACATCGACGCGACGCACATTGCTGTTTGGTCTGTTGCCGTCACGCTTCAGGCTTACCGCGCTCCGGGCCATCATGGCTCATTACCTGCGTCCGTCAGGTGGCGGCATTTTCGGCGCGAAATTGTGACGGAGTTTGCCCGGTCACCCGGCGAAATTCCGTGTTGAAGCTCGATTTGCTGACAAAGCCCGCTTCAAACATCACCTCGGTGATGGGCAACTCGGTCTTGCGCAGGGCCTCTTGGGCGTGGCGTATGCGAAAGCCGTTGATATAGCGAGAGAAATTCTCGCTCGTCGTTCTGTTTATGGCGTTGGAGACATCCCGCACAGGTACCGACAACCGCCGTGCGACCCGCGCAAGCGTCAGGTTGCTGTCCGTGTAGAGGAGCGTGTCGTTCATCAGCGCATCAAGCACGGCGCGCATCGCGCGATCGTTGTCGGTCGGTCCCTCGACTTTGGTTGCGTCGCTCTTTGTGGCCTGAAGCAACATCGGTGCACCGATGAGAGCGACGACAAAGACAAATGCCGTGAACACACCTGACACCCCGGTCAGAAATGTCAGGATATAGGCATCGCCCGCGAACAGGCCGGCGGCGACAATCGAAAGATCCGTCGCCACCATCATGCCAAGCAGGACAATGGCCGCCTTGATCGCGGAGCGCACGATTATTAATGCGTGCGGCGCGACATGGACGAAATCATCTGCTTGGCGGCGTAGAAGGCGGGCAATCAAAACCAGGTAGATGCTGTTGATCCCAAGGACAAACATGTCTGCCGAGATCGGGAGGTTTGCCAGTATCGCCAATTGCGCGAAGGCGACCGGCGCCCCGCTCAAAAGGAGCCTCTTGCGCCAGTTCGACCCCAGGTCCTGGGTGAGAGCCGAGAAGCCGAGATAGGCCGATGGTGCAACCGTCACGGCGACCAACGGCTGAACCCAGGCGGCCCAGGGAGCCTGGAATGAAAGTCGGAACCCGAGAAGCAAGCCGATGGTCGCCAAGGTCAAAAGAAAACCGCACAGGAAAAGGCGCGCTGCAAAGGGCGTGCGGGTATCTTGCGCCAATGCGAAAGCTGCGATTGTCGAAAGAACACTTACGAGCCAGACGAAGGGAAGAGTGATCATTTGCCTTCCTGTCGGCCAAACAACAACCTTGGTAGCGGCCATACCAACATGTCTTTGACAAATCATGTGGGGTCAACAACAGTTCGGCGTCAGTCCAGCCCTGCGGCAGCGCAGAACGAGATCCAGCTTCGAGGGCATCTGGATGCCGGCTTTCAACTCCGCGGCATCGCTGGCTTGCTCTTGCAGCGAATTCACACTTCCCGCCCTTCCTGCATGGCACCACCGCATGCTGCATCGCTGAAATGGTGCGATGGCGCCAATTTCACAAGGCAGCGAACGTTGGATGTCAGTTCCATCTCACCGAGCGCGACCCGTGTCGAAATGTTTAGGTGAGTAAGCGAGAAAGTATAGCGTTTACGAGGCATTACAGGCTATTCACCAAATTCGCGCAATCATCAGGTCCAGAAAATATCGGCAGAAGAGAACGCTTTCTGCACTCATTCGCGGCCGGAAGGTGAACAGCCCGCCCCGAACAACCCTCGGAAGACAGGGAAAAATCCGACCGCAGCCCGATCGGGAGAACGCTTTCGCAAGGGCAAGTGGCGGAGGGGACGGGCCTGACGTCGAACCTTCTTTTGTGGATGCCGCTCGGTTTGCAAGGAGTTTCTGATCGTCCGGACCTGTGATCGAGTGCGTAGTTTTTTCAGGCCTGCTCGTGCGGCTGACATGGCGCCGCTGGCCGGGATGGTGATGCGCGGACCGGGTCCAAATCTCCAACAGCGAGCTCGAAGCTCGGAGAGGGTTTCTGGTTTTCCCAACCCGGATCATGTCGATCATGTGCCCATTCGGATCATGTCTTCCTCACAACTCTGCGGTCCGGCCGATGGTGCCCGTCAGGCGCCGACCGGCATCGGATCGCGATAGTCTTCACCGCGCGTCAGCATCGCCCAGATGCCACGCGCCATCTTGTTGGCCAGTGCGAAGGCCGCGACCATCGGCGGCTTGCGTTCCAGCAGGCGCTCAAGCCACGGATTGCGTGGTGCGCCTTTGCGCAAAGCCCAGCGGATCACCGACATGGCGCCGGTGACAAGCAGTCGCCGGATGTCCCGCTGCCCCATCTTCGATGTCTTCCCCAGCCGCTGCTTGCCACCCGAGGAATGCTGCCTTGGTACCAGCCCCAGCCAGGGTAAGCAGGATAAGGAAACCGTCCGGGGGACGGTTTTCCCCGCGAACAAATCGCGGCCGCGCCGAAACTGGTTCATCGGCGGCGCGAAGGTTTCGATGGCAAGCGCGCCGATCGGGCCTGCGCCGGGCATCGTCTGCAACTGGCGCGGCATGGCCGCCTGCCTGGACAGGGCCGCGATCTTCGCCGTCAGGGCGGTAAGGCGGGCGGTCAGCAACTCGACCTGTTCCAGAACCATGCGGCAGATGTCGCGCGCCAGGTCAGGCAGGCCCGAGTCCGGATCCCCGACGACCTGCGCCAGCCGCGGCACATATCCGATCCCTTCCGGGGCGATATGGCCAAACTCGTAGAGATGGCCGCGCAGCGCGTTGATCGCCTCGGTCCGCTGCTTCAACAACTGCTCACGCGCACGAAACACCACCGCCCGAGCCTGCTGTTCTGCGGTCTTGGGCTCCACGAACCGCATGGTCGGCCGCATCGCAGCTTCGGCAATCGCCTCCGCATCGGCCGCGTCGTTCTTTTGCCGCTTCAGGAACGGCTTGACATAATGCGGCGCGATCAGCCGGACCCGGTGCCCATGGACGGTCAGTTCCCGCGCCCAATGATGGGCACTCGGACACGCCTCCATCGCCACCTCGCGCGCAGTATGGTCCGCCATGAACCGCCCGAACTGCAGCCGCGGGCCAAGGCGCAGCGTCGCAGCATTTCCCAAGTGGCGATGAGCCCAGATGCAGCTGCGCTTTTCGAAGCGCTACGCGCCCAGTTGCAGGCTGCCTTCCCTGACATGATTGAGGCTGCTGAGCACAAGTCGGTCAGTTATCATGATCCGGAGTTCTTCCTGGAAGTGATACCGCGCAAGCGCGGCCTTGTTCTGGTCGTTGACCTCGATTTTAACGAGGTGGAGACCGAGGACGGACTGGCCGAGGACGCATCTGATTGGACCTTTGTCATGTATGCGAGCCACAGAGGCGGCGTACTTATTAACCTTCGAAACCTGACCCAGATCGACCGAGCCATGGCCATCGTGGCCCAGGCTCGCGCGCTCACATAGCGGGGGGAACACGCATGGTTCAAAATGGATTGAGCAAAATGCCAGGATGCAGGTCGAGCAGTAACCGCCTCCCGCAAGTCGGCAGAACGGGACATCCCGATGGCCCATAGAATAAGTACCAGCCTGCGCCGTCTGTTCGATGAGCACCGGATCGTATTCTGGTATGACACCGACCGGGACATGCGCGGTGAATATGAGGCCGTGGATCTGCCGGATGTCGAAAAGGTCGAGATCGCCAACAACGAGTTCGGGTTGAAATACCGGCTGCTGCGGCAGGAGCCGAAGCAGAAGTTCCTGCTGTTCAAGGACGGACCCGAGCCGGAGATGACCGACAACTGGCTGCTGGATGTGCAGCTGGCCACGGCGGTCTTCAAGGCCGATCAGGCGGCGATCTGGCTGGCTGAGCTGGGCCTGCCCGGCAGGTATGAAGCCGCCGTGCGTGACCACCTCGAATTCTATCGCTCCGGCAAGAGGGTGGAGCGTCTGAAGGAGCTTGAGGCGGAGCGACCCTCAGATTCCGTATCGGCCGTCCAGCGCAAGATGCTGGCTGTCTGCGCCGATGCGGATGGCGCCCTGGACACGGTGATCGAGGCGCTGCTGGGCGCGCTGGCCGAGGGCCGAGACGATACGCTGCGCCTGATGGACCGCGCAGGCCTGACCGGATTCTTCTGGAAGCAGGTCGGATCTGCCTACGGCTATGTCTCGGAGGAGCCGGACTTCGAGGACTTCGCCATCTCTCTCTTTCAGTCCTGCTACTGCCGGGCCCTTGGGGAAGACGGCAAGCTGAACAGCGAGGCGTTGCTGGTTTTCCGGCGGTGGAAAAACAACCGTCTGGGGGCGGAGGCTTTTGAGATCCTCAGCAAGAAATATCAGGACATCCTGCGCATCCCCGAGGATCTGCGCGAGCGCGACATCAAGGCCCTGCGTACCATCGACCACTTCGAAGAGATCGACCGCCAAATCATCCGGCTGCTTGTGGCCGCGATGTCCGGCCAGACGGTGACCTCTGCCGAAGTGCTGAAAACCGTGCGTGAACGACGGCAGAGCCATTGGTATGCAATCTACCGGGACGTCTATGAGGCCATCGGCTACGCGACCGAGTTTCAGCAGGCGCTCTCCGAGGCGACACTGGGTATGACGTCGCCGGCCGAAGGCGTGAAGCGCTATGTCACGACCTGGTTCAAAATCGACCAGCTCTATCGCAAATTCATTTACCACATGCAGAAAAGCGGTCAGGCTTCCCTTCTGGGCACGCTCTTCGAGAGTGTGGAGAACCGCTACACCACAAACTTCCTTCTGACGGTGAACGACGCCTGGCAGGATCAGATTGCCAAGATGACGGACTGGGCAGTACCAGGCTATCCGAAGCAATCAGACTTCTACATTGATCAGGCCGCGGAGTTCCGCCGTCGGGATCAGAAGGTCGTCGTCATCATTTCCGATGCCTTGCGCTTTGAAGTGGCGGAGGAATGCCTGCGGGAAATCCGCAAGCTGAACCGCTTCGACGCAGATCTGAAGCCCATGATCAGCTCCCTGCCGAGCTATACTCAACTCGGAATGGCAGCACTACTTCCGAACAAGGACATGACGCTGTCCGGTGATGCGGCTGTCTCCTCATACGGAGATCCGACTCAGGGTACCAAGAACCGGGAAAAGATCCTCGGCAAAGGACGCGACGGCGATCGTGCAAAGGCCATGAAGGCCGATGAATTCATGAGTATGAAGGCAGATGACGGCAAGGCCCTCTTCCGCGACCATGATATTCTTTACCTGTACCACAACCGGATCGACATCGTCGGCGACAAGCTGGCCACAGAAGACCGCGTGACCGAAGCCGCCGAAGACGCAATCGAGGACCTGACCAAGCTCGTCCGCAAACTCACCACGGCGAATTTCTCGAACATCCTGATCACGGCAGACCATGGATTTCTCTACCAGCACCGCCCGCTCGACGAGTCTGAATTCTCTGTCGCCGATCCGACTGGATCCGAGGTCCTGTTCAAGAACCGCCGCTTCGTCATCGGTCGGGATTTGAACGAAACAGCCGGAATGAAGAAATTCACATCGGAGCCGCTCGGCCTGGCAGGTGATCTGGATATATTGATCCCGAACTCCATCAACCGCATGCGGGTCAAGGGCGCGGGAAGCCGGTTTGTGCACGGCGGCGCCACACTTCAGGAAGTCGTCATTCCTGTGCTGCGCGTCGGCAAACGGCGCGAGACGGACGTCGGCAGGGTCGAAATTCAGATCATCGCCCCGAGCCGAAACCTGATCTCTTCGGGACAGACGGCCGTTGCGCTGTATCAGGCGCAACCGGTCTCGGAAAAGCAACAACAGCGCGATCTGCTGGCCGGGATCTACGCTCAAGACGGCACTCTGATTTCCGATGAACACCAGCTGACCTTTGATTTCACCTCACAAAACCCTCGCGAACGGGAATTCCCCATCACCTTCCTGCTCTCGCGCGGAGCCGATCGCTTCAACAATCAGGATGTCTTCCTGAAACTGCGGGAGCGTGTCGGCAAGACCAGCCACTTTGAGGATTACACGAGCCAGCGTTTTCAGCTGCGCCGTGGCATCTCGACAGATTTCGACTTTTAAGGACCGGACATGAGTTCTCTCGACGACAAGACCAACGAACACTTTGCCGGCTACGTCGTTCGCAAGGATTTGGTGAAGGCGGTCAAAGGCAACGCGATCGTCCCGACCTATGTCCTGGAATACCTGCTGGGCCAATACTGCGCGACTGACGACGAAGCCTCGATCCAGAGCGGGATCGAGACCGTGAAGGAGATCCTTCGCAAGCACTACGTCCATCGCAACGAGGCCGGACTAATCCAGTCGACTATCAAGGAAAAGGGCCGCTACAAGGTCATCGACCAGATCAGCGTCTCCCTCAACGAAAAGACCGACAGCTACGAAGCAACCTTCGACAACCTGGGCATCAAGAAGGTGGCTGTCGACAGTGGCACGGTGAAGGCTCACCCAAAGCTTCTGGTCACCGGTGTCTGGTCCATTGCCGACGTCCAATACGAATTCGCTGAGGATTCCCGCACATCCCCCTGGATGCTGGAAACCATCAAGCCGATCCAGATCGCCAAGGTTGACTACGAAGGGTACAAGACCGCCCGTGCGCAGTTCACCAAGGACGAATGGATCGACCTGCTCATGCAGTCCATCGGATTCAATCCGGAGGCTTTCGGGCGGCGCAGCAAGCTGCTGCAACTGATGCGTCTGATCCCCTTCGTTGAGCGCAACTACAACATCATCGAGCTGGGCCCGAAGGGCACGGGCAAGTCCCACATCTATTCGGAATTTTCACCGCACGGTCAGTTGATTTCCGGGGGTGAGGTCTCAATCCCGAAGCTCTTCGTGAACAACTCGAACGGCCGCATCGGGTTGGTGGGGTATTGGGATGTGGTCGCTTTCGACGAATTCGCCGGGCGCGAAAAAACCGCCAACAAGGCGCTCGTCGACATCATGAAAAACTACATGGCCAACAAGACATTCTCGCGCGGAGTGAACCCTATGGGGGCCGAAGCCAGCTTTGCCTTCGTTGGCAACACCGACCACAACATCCCCTTCATGCTGAAAAACAGCGACCTGTTCGAAGCCCTTCCCCCGCAGTTCCACGACTCCGCATTCATCGACCGCCTGCATGCCTACCTGCCGGGCTGGGAGGTGGACGTCATCCGGGGTGAGATGTTCACCAAAGGCTACGGCTTCATCGTCGACTACCTGGCCGAGATCCTCCGCCATCTTCGACAGGAGGACTATTCGAACCGGCCGGATCAGCATTTTCAAATCAGCGAAAAGATCTCGACCCGTGACCGCGATGCCATCTACAAGACCATGTCCGGTCTGTTGAAGGTGATCTTCCCGGCGGGCGGCGAGAGCGCTGAAGATGTCGAGGAACTGCTGCAACTCGCGATCGAGAGCCGCAAACGCGTCAAGGATCAGCTCTTCAGGATTGACGCGACCTACCCGGAAGTAGACTTCTTCTATACCGGATCCGACGGAGAAAAGCGCCGCGTTCAGACCGTGGAAGAACAGGAATTCCCGCAGTTCTATCATCGGAGACCTGCTCAAGATCCGAAACAGCGGTCCGACAATGTCGAAGGAGCCGACGGGTATGTGATTGAGGCAAACGCAGACGCGGACTTGCAAGCGCCCTCAACTGCAAGGGAGCCTACCAAGTTAGCGCCGCAGGAGGGGCATGTCACATTCGCTGAGAACCGAAAAGGCGTCAGCTTCGAAAAGCTCTTCGGCCCATATACCGACGGTGCCAGACGGATCATTGTAACAGATCCATACGTACGCAAGCCCTACCAGATCAGAACAATGATGGAGTTCGTGGAAATGATCATTCAGCGCAAAGCACCCGAAGATCAAGTTTCAGTACATCTCGTCACCGGCCCACATGATGGCGACATCCAAAAGCAACGGGAGTTGCTCGACAGCATCACCGAAGCTTGCACCGATTCAGGTGTCGATTTTACATGGGCCTTCGACTCCTCGGGCACCGCGCATGCGAGAGATATCGTCACTGACACCGGCTGGAAAATCGTATTGGATCGTGGCCTGGACATCTTCCAGCCGCCATTGCGCCGGGAGGGCTTCAGCCTTGGTGACAGATTGCAGGAGCATCGCATGACGAAGGGATTTTATGTAACGTATGTGCGGCAATAGAAGGTATATTCCTGCCAGTCAAATTAACCTCGGCGTCGACGCTAATTGCGAGCATGAAGGGCGGTAAGTGTGAATTCGCCGCAGTGGCTAAGCGGTATTGTGACGCTCTTGGAACCGCACATTGCACAAAGCCCTTCAGTTCGGCGCCAGAGCTGACGATATATAAGCGAAAAGCTGTTTGCGCATGTTTGAAGTTTACTACACGCTGAAGATGACAGCTGTTCAGACGGTGCAAAGTGCAAAACTACAACTTCGATAACTTGAACGACAAGGAATTTGAAGGTCTAATCAACGACCTCATAGCAAAGCGAGAAGGCGTGCGCGTTGATCGCTTCAAACCCGGAAAAGATAAAGGAGTTGATGGCAGATTTTTCACCTTCTCAACTGGCGTTGTTATTATTCAAAGTAAGCATTGGGCAAGAAGCTCCTTCGCTACATTAGCGCGAGCAATGAAAAAGGATGAAGCAAAAAAAGTCGCCCTCCTAAACCCAGACAGGTATATCTTCGCTACATCACAACCACTCTCAAAAGCTAACAAGAGTGAAATAAAGGATATATTCCACCCTTACATCAAGACGGACGAAGATGTAATTGGACAAGAAAACGTCAATGATCTTTTGGATGAGTTTCCAGAAGTTGAGCGGCGTCACTACAAACTTTGGCTGTCAAGTTCAAATGTGCTGGAGTGCATGCTTAACTCCGCATTGACTGGACGGAGTGAGGCTAAGAGGGATGCGATAATTGAAGCGGCTAAAACATATGTTGTCACTGAGGCTCATGATTTAGCGATCCAGAAACTAAACGAAATTCATTCCGTCGTAATCACCGGTGAAGCTGGGGTGGGAAAAACGACATTGGCAGATCAGTTAGCGCATCATTATGTAGGACTGGGCTTCGAGTTGTGCGTGATAGAAGACGACCTTTCTGAGGTTGAGGCTGTATACAAGAGTGCTAAGAACCAAGTTCTGTATTACGACGACTTTCTCGGAAGAAACTATCTATTAGCGATTGAGGGTCGTAAAGACAGTCGAATTCTTGACCTAATGGATCGGATTGAGAGGGACAAAAGTAAACGTTTTATTCTCACATCGCGCTCTACAGTCTTAAATCAAGGCAAAATGTGGAGCGATCTGTTTGAGAATCGCAAACTGGATCGAAGAGAGTTTGAGGTTGCAATTCGGTCCCTCAGCCTGCTGGATAAGGCGAAAATACTGTACAATCATATCTGGTTCGGGAATATGGGTGAGGAGTTCATTGATCAGATTTATGAGGAAAGCAGGTATCAGGATATCGCTGATCATAAAAACTTTAATCCGCGCCTTATATCCTTTATCACCGATCCGGATCGAATTTCCGAAATAAAACCAGGCAAGTACTGGGCTTACATTAAGTCAAAACTGGAGAATCCGCGGGACATCTGGTCAGACGTGTACGATCGCCAGGTTGATGATTTTACACGAATTTTAATAAATCTAACCGTCTTGAACGGAGGGAGCATTTCAGAAGTTTATTTGGCCAGCGCTTTTAGAGACTGCGTACTGCGGGATGGAATTTCCACACCAAGCAATGTTTCAGATCACTTGGGGCGTACTTTGAGGAGCGCAGTGGGGTCTACTCTAACGCGAAAAATAAAATCAAGCTTTGGCACGGTTGCTATAGAGCCATTTAATCCGTCTATTTCAGACTTTGTTTTGCCAAAGCTTGTAGAAAATCATCATGCACTCTCCGCGTTTCTACAAACTTTGAAAACCACGAGATCCATTGATAATATCTCCAGCCTACTTGCCAGCGACAAGATATCAAAAGATATCTATACGATTGCAGTTCTTGAATTGTGCGCTAAAAACTTGAACTTCGAAGTCGGATCTCAGAAGCCGAACTACTTTTGGCGCCTCGCTCACTTGGCATTTGCAGATGCTGCAAATCGCGGAGTGATACCGGCGGAAGAATATGTTTCTGAGCTAAACCGCATGTTGGTGCCGAACTTCTGCTCGGGAAGCAGCATTGTGATGGCTTGCGAGGTCATCGCCAGCCTGATGCAGGCCGGGAGAGACAAAATACCTAAAGGTAGTCTGGAATTTCTAATTTGGGCGATCAGCGAGTCTGAATCTCCTGAAGAATTTGAGAAAACAGGCGTTCTGATTGAAAGCTTCGAAAGTTCTGGATTCGAAGACGTTAAGGAAATGAAAGATTTACATAAAGATGCTGCCTTGGCATATTGGATGGGAAATATAGGACATCTGATTGATGAGGACAGTGTCTTGATCGACTTCCTGAGCGATGAACAATACAGTGACGCTCAAAATTGGGCGCGCGAATATATCGATCGGAGTTGTGGCCATTTGTCCTTATCTGATGATGAGGTGGACAAGATCATGGATGGTATCGACTTTAGTCAGGTGCAGTATGACAATCAAAAGGCGGCATATGAAGGTTATTAAGGAGCAGAGCGGCCAATGCCCGATTTGAAAGCGGAAGCGCTTCCATCTCCACGAGATGGAATTGATGACTTGTTTGACCGAAGCTGACGGCAAGGCATCTGGCGACCACCCAAAAGCTGAGAAAGATTTAGTGTCAGTGCGGCACTCGGGGCGTGCTATTCGATTGCGGATCATGGATCACGAATTGAGGCACCAGTCGGCCACGTAGGCACGCCCCTGTTGGTCTCCAGTCGTGCAATCCGATGAAAACCGGATGCACTAATTCTGCGAGGTGAAAACTTTTTTGTGCGATTGTCTGGAGGGGGGCTAAACTTGACGCGATAAGATTGCTCGGCAAACGATACAGGATCCGAAATTATGGGGCCGAAGGATTTTTACAATGTGTCAAAACTCTGTAGATTTTCGCCGTGGGGACGCAAGTCCACAGTCGGTTCTCCTGGGAGCCTGCCCTGGACAGGAGGAATGGACTGCCAGGCCACAGCGTCCGTTCGCAGGGAATCTGGTGCCAATCTCCGTAGTCTGTTGGTAGTGCTTAATAGACTTGCCGACAGGGAGATGTATGGTCTCGAGCCTGATGATTTCCGCTCTCAAAATATTGATGATTATACACTCATGAATGCTCATCCCGCCCCCAAATGGCGTGCGCGAGACGGACGATCTACACCTCGGATGGACTCTGTTGCACAAAGCCTCTGATGTTCGAGATTCCCCTTTCCCCGGACGGATTCATCCCACGGTTTCTGTGACAGGTATGCCAAGCGCGGTGTAGCCGTTCATGATGGCGATTCGGATCTGGACCTCCGCAACTTGACGGTCGAAGTCCCGCGCCATGAGGCGCTGCCCCAGCAGTTTCACGCAGTGCATCTTTGTCTCGACGCGGCTTCGGCGGTGGTATCCGCTCCAGTTTCGCCAGATGGCGCGACCGAGGTATCTCGACGCGCGGAGCGCCTCGTTGCGCGCAATTGCACCCGCCGTCGATGATGCCAGGGCTTGGCGTTCTTGCGCGGCGGGATGACGGCATTCGCACCTCGGTCGGCGATGGTGTCGTGGCATTTGCGCGTATCGTAGGCGCCGTCAGCGGTGACGCTACCAATCTGCTCATCCGCCGGGATCTGGCTGAGCAGATCGGGTAGGTCGGGTGCGTCACCGATATGGTTTCCGGTGATTTCTACGGCTCGCACTTCCAACGTTTGCTCGTCTATCCCGAGATGGATCTTGCGCCAAACGCGCCGTTTGGGGCCGCCGTGCTTGCGCGCGTGCCACTCGCCTTCGCCCTCAACCTTGATGCCAGTGCTGTCGATCAGCAGGTGCAACGGCCCTTTGGAGCCACGATAAGGGATGTTGACGGCGAGGGTCTTCTGGCGGCGGCTCAGCGTGCTGAAGTCGGGCACCGACCAGTCAAGGCCGACCAGGCGCAACAAGCTTTCGACGAACCCGGTCGTCTGCCGCAGCGCCATGCCGAACAACACCTTCATTGTCAGGCAAGTCTGAATGGCAGAGTTGCTGTAAGTCTGCTGGCGACCACGCTTGCCTGTCGGCGTGGCCTCCCAGATCATCGTATGCGCCGTTCCCGCCCCATTGAGATTTCGCTTGCGGTCGGGGTGGAGTGTATATTTGGGCGACGGCTTCGAGGCTGAACGGGCTCAGTATGAGCTCACTGGGGAGTCCCGGATGAGC